>NZ_CALMYP010000012.1 GCF_937873615.1 uncultured Paracoccus sp. | reverse complement strand
ACAGCGGACCCGTAGCTCAGCTGGATAGAGCACCAGACTACGAATCTGGGGGTCGGGCGTTCGAATCGCTCCGGGTCCGCCAATCATCTTATTGTTTTCCATGCGCTTTCGGCTTTTGAGTTGGCCAGCAGGCGCTGCCCCCTGTGGCCCCGGTCCGCAAGACCAAATGCGGGGAACCTGACGCCTCGACCCTGCCGAACGCGCGGGTGTTGCCTGACCCGATTTAACGAAAGCAGAAGCAGTCTCCCCCACCAGGTTCTCCCCGGGAATCGCGAAGATTCGGGCCTTTTCAATCCCCGATTGTCACCGTGCAGCCGCTTCTCTAGAGTGCCGATGTTCGAGGACTGGCAGGGGACATCATGGTGAATGCGCGCATGGATAATCCGGCGATGACTGGCAAGGTGGCCTTCTTCTATATCGTCGAGCCGCCCGATTATCAGATTATGGCATGCGATCTTCTCGCCTCGATCCGCACCTATTTTGGCGAGGATGTGCAGGCCATCGGCTATTGTCCCGAACATCGGATGGACGAGTTGCACCCCGCCGTGTTCAAGGCACATGAGATGATGAATGCCGAGATCCGGCCGATGCGGACTGAAGGAATGTGGGACACGCCCTATCCGCACGGCAACAAGATCATCGCCGCTCTGCAGCCTCGCGACACCGCCTATTCGGCCTTCCTCGACAGCGACATTCTGTTTCTGCGCCCGAACCGGCCCGAGAATCTTTTCGTGCCGGGGCATGTCTCCTGCTCCAAGGCAGCTTCGATGATGTGGGCGGACGCATCGATCTGGAAAGATCTTTACGAAGTCTTCGACATGGATGTGCCCGAGGAGCGGATGAGCCTGATGCGCAGACGCAAGAAGGTGCCGCCCTATTTCAGTTCGGGACTGGTCGGTTTCCCCGAGACTCTGCCTGACGGGCGGCATTTCGGGCAGGTCTGGTATGATTGCGCGCGCCAGTTGGACCGGGCCGAGCATATCCCCAAGCGGCGCCCGTATCTCGACCAGATGACGCTGCCGGTGGCGATCAGGAAGGCCGGTCTGATGTGGAACATTCTTCCTGAGGAGCAGCATTTCATCCTGGGTGGCAGGCTTAAAGGCAAGCCGCTTCCCGAGGATCGCGAGATATTTACGGTTCACTACCGTACTCAACGCGTGTTGCGCGATGCCGGGCTGTACGACACCGCGAAGCGGATGCTGAAATCGAAAGTTGGCGTGCGCTATGTGCGGCGCCTGGTTCCGGACGACGCGCAGGGCTGATGTTTCGGACCCTTTGGGCAGCCGGACGGTCAACCGGTTCCCGCCCGCATGGGTGAGCGCCGAAATCAGGTTCGGCGCGGCCTCGATGATTGATCCATTGGTGGTTCCGTATCCCAGAAATCTCCTGTGCATTTGTGCATCGGAGCCATGACCTGCCTGAAACTTGATTGTATTTCCGAAATATATCCTTGGTGATAGACCTAAACTGTGAACGAAATGAATTTTTTAAATCAGAGATTTTCAAGATCGAATTATTTTTATTGTCGTGATGATGTGATCGGACTTAGAGATTACAGCCGAACCATGACCTTTTGCATAAATAATCATGATTCAGCGAACCGTCATGGAAACACCCAGCCGGAAATCAGGCTGGGTGCGTTGATGGACGTGTCGCGATTTATTGTGCCATCAGGCTTTGCGTGCAGCTTGCAGCAGCCTCAATAGCCGCGCGACTTCCGGTCAGGTCCACTTCAACCCCCTGGCCCGAGTCGTTTGGGAAGGCGATCAGAACCTGACCCACCATCATGTCCTCGACGAATTGGGGGTTATTGGCCAGAAAATAACCGCCCTGATAGCCGTCGGCCAGCCCATGCTCGCGCATCTTGACCTCGCCGGAATAGGCATGGCCGTTGACGCCGATGGTGATTTCCTGGGTGCCGCCATTGGCAAGGCCGACATCTGCGGGGGTGAAAACACCGACATAACCGAGCGAGTGATCGCTGGTCAGCCCCATTTGGACGACGTTCCCGGCGCCGTCCAGACCCTCGATCAGACAGGATTGGCGGTTTGCATCTGCATAAATCGTCCAGGGACCTTCTTTTCCGACCTCGGTAAAGTTATCCGAGCCCGGGGAAAGGACTTCTGCATTTGCGACGGATGTCAAAAGAGCTGCGGCACCGAAAACTGTGAGAAACTTGAAAGCAATCATGTTCGTCTCCTGTTAACGTGTAGGGCCGGAATCTCCCATTGCTGATTCCGGCAATGATTTTCGCAAAATTTCTCCTGTTGTAAATGACATTTGAATTATTTTATCCGAATCGTTTTCTGCCTGTTTTCCGCTCAGCGGCCTGTGGATAACTTTCGGGCCGTGTCCGGCAGCAGCCCAAGCAGGCGGGTTGCGCCGGGGGCGGCGGATGCTTAGAAGCGGCGCATTCGAGATCCGGCACACGAGGAACGGAACATGGGCTTTCGCATGGGGATCGTCGGGCTGCCGAATGTCGGCAAATCGACCCTGTTCAACGCGCTGACGCGCACCGCCGCCGCGCAGGCGGCCAATTTTCCGTTCTGCACCATCGAGCCGAATGTGGGCGACGTGGCCGTGCCCGATCCGCGTCTGGACACGCTGGCGGAAATCGCCGGCTCGAAGCAGATCATCCCGACCCGGATCACCTTTGTCGATATTGCCGGGCTGGTGAAGGGGGCCTCGAAGGGGGAAGGGCTGGGCAACCAGTTCCTCGCCAATATCCGCGAGGTCGATGCCATCGCCCATGTGCTGCGCTGTTTCGAGGACGGCGATGTGACCCATGTCGAAGGCCGCGTCGATCCCATCGCCGATGCCGAGACCATCGAGACCGAACTGATGATCGCCGATCTCGAAAGCCTGGAAAAGCGGCTGGCAAATCTCAGCCGCAAGATCAATGCCGGCGACAAGCAAGCCAAGGAGGACGCCCGGCTGATGGGCGCCGCCAAGGAGGCGCTGGAGGCCGGCCGTCCCGCCCGCAGCGTCGAGGTCGCCGATGACGACCGCAAGGCCTGGAACATGCTGCAACTGCTGACCGCAAAGCCGGTGCTTTATGTCTGCAACGTCGCCGAGGACGAGGCGGCAAGCGGCAATGCGCTGTCGGAAAAGGTCGCGAAGATGGCCGCCGAACAGGGCGCCGGGCATGTGGTGATCTCGGCCCGGATCGAGGAGGAGATCAGCCAGCTCGATGCCGAGGAGGCCGAGATGTTCCTGTCGGAAATGGGGCTGGACGAGGCCGGGCTGGACCGGCTGATCCGCGCCGGCTACGACCTTCTGGGCCTGCAGACCTATTTCACCATCGGTCCCAAGGAAGCCCGCGCCTGGACCATCCGCAAGGGCACGAATGCCCCGCAGGCCGCCGGCGTGATCCATGGCGATTTCGAGCGTGGTTTCATCCGCGCCGAAACCATCGCCTATGACGATTACGTCGCCGGCAGGGGCGAAGCCGGCGCGCGCGAGGCCGGCAAGTTCCGCGTCGAGGGCAAGACCTACGAGGTCAAGGACGGCGACGTTCTGCATTTCCTGTTCAACGCCTGAGGGCAGGGGCGTCAGCGCCCCATGCCACGTCAACCCACGCCACTTCAGCCCCGTGACACCTCGGCGATCGAGACCGATTTCAGGATCGCATAGACGTGCCGCCCGGGCGCCAGATCCAGCGCCCGGCGCGAACGCGCGGTGATCCGCGACAGGATCGCCGCCTCTTCCCCCAGCCGCAGCCGCACCAGCACGCTGCCATCGGCTTCCTCGCCGATGTGGTCGATCTGGCCCATCAGCACGTTCAGGGCCGAGATGCCTTTCGGCGCTTCGGTCGCCAGCATGACCTCCTGCGCGAGGATGCGCAGCCGGACCTGCGCCCCCGGCGGCAGGTCGGGGCGGGCGACCCAGATCGGCCCGGCGGGGGTCGCCAGCCGCGCCAGCCCGTCGCTGTCCTGCGCCTCGACCCGGGCATGGATCAGCGCCCCGGTCTCGCGACCAAGGGCACCGGCGCTGGCGGGATCGGACAGCACCGCCTCGGCCGGGCCGGCGGCGGTGATGCGCCCGGCCTCCAGCATGACGACATGGCTGGCCAGCCGGGCGATCTCTGCCGCCGAATGGCTGACATAAAGGATCGGCAGGCCGAGATCGCGCAGCCCCTCCAGATAGGGCAGGATCTCGGATTTCCGGGCCTCATCCAGCGCCGCAAGCGGTTCGTCCAGAAGCAGCAGGCGCGGGGCCGACAGGATGGCGCGGCCAAGCGCCACCCGCTGCCTTTCGCCACCGGACAGCGCGCCGGGGCGACGGTCGAGAAGCGCGCCGATGCCCAGAAGCGCCACCACCTCGTCGACGCGCGCGGGCGAGGGACGCTCTGCTCGGGGGGCGAAACGGCGGCCGTAATCGAGATTGCCGCCCACGCTCAGATGCGGAAACAGCCGCGCATCCTGAAAGACATAGCCGACGCGCCGCCGATAGGGCGGCAGAAATACGCCCTCGGCCGTGTCCAGAAGCAGCCGCTCATCGACGCTGATGCGGCCATGATCGGGCCGCAGCAGCCCGGCGACGGCATTGACCACCGTGGTCTTGCCGGCACCCGAGCGTCCGAACAGCGCCGTCACCCCCGGCCCGGCGGTAAAGGCCAGATTCAGCGAGAAATCCTCGAAACTCTGCTTCAGCGCGACCGACAGCGTCATGAGCCGGAAATCCTGCGCGCCACCGCCCGGCCCAGCCATTCCGAGGCCAGAAGTGCGGCAAGCGCGATACCGATTGCGACCATGACCAGCCGGGCCGCCTGCGCCTCGCCGCCGGGGACCTGCAATTCGGAATAGATCGCCGTCGGCAGGGTCTGGGTCGCGCCGGGGATGTTCGAGACGAAGGTGATGGTGGCGCCGAATTCGCCCATGGCCTTGGCGAAGGCGATGATGCTGCCGGCGATGACGCCGGGCAGGATCAGGGGCAGGGTGACGGTGGCGAAGGTCGCCAGCCGGCCGGCGCCAAGCGTCGATGCCGCCTGTTCCAGCCTTGGGTCCACCGCCTCGATCGACAGGCGGATGGTGCGCACCATCAGCGGAAAGGCCATGACCGCCGCTGCCAGCGCCGCCCCGGTCCAGCGGAAGGCGAAGACGATTCCGAACCATTCGGCCAGCGGGGCGCCGAAGATACCGCGCCGTCCGAAGCCCAGAAGCAGCAGATAGCCGGTGACGACCGGCGGCAGGATCAGGGGCAGATGCACGACCCCGTTCAGCAGCGCATGGCCGGGAAAGCGCCAGCGCGCCAGCGCATAGGCCACGAAGATTCCCAGGGGCAGGCTGGCCGCCACCGCCCAGAGCGACACCCTGAGCGAGAGCGTCACCGCCTGCCATTCCTGCGGCGTCAGCCAGTCCATCCGTTTTCTTTCCCGCCGGTCCGCCCGATGCCTAGTCCAGCACCTTGAAGCCATTTTCGGCGAAGATGGCATCCGAAGTGTCGTCGCTCAAGGCGGCGAAAAAGTCGCGGTCGGCCTGATCGGCGGCGCCGGTCAACAGGGCGGTGGGATAAGTTACGGTCGGATAGCTGTCAGCGGGGAAGGTGCCCGCGACATGAACCCGGTCCTCGGCTGCGGCATCGGTGGCATAGACGATCCCGTAAGGTGCCTCGTTCAGGGCGACAAGCGCCAGTGCCGCGCGCACATTATCGGCCTGCGCGACCGAGCCCTCGACCGAAGCCCAGAGGCCAAGGCTTTCCAGCGCCGCCTTGCCATATTGGCCGGCTGGCACCGAATCGACCAGGGCCATGGCCAGCTTGCCGTCGCCGATCATACTTTTCAGGTCGGTCTCGGGGCCGATCTCGATGGGGGCGATGTCGTCATGGGCGATCAGCACCAGCGTATTGCCAAGGATATCGCGGCGCGCATCCTCGGCGATCATGCCGGCGCCCTCGACCTCGTCCATCCAGGCGGTATTGGCCGAGATATAGATATCGGCGGGCGCGCCGTCGATGATCTGCTTTGCCAGCGCGTTCGAGCCGGCATAGCTGATCACCACCTCGTTGCCGGTGGTTTCGGTGAAAAGCGCCGCGACCTCGTCGAGCGCGGTCTTCATCGAGGCGGCGGCGAAGACATTCACCTGCTCGGCAGAGGCAGGCAGGGCGACAAGGGCGACAAGGCCCGCGAGACGCATGGGACGTTGCATGATCGACTCCGTTATGTTTCGTCGAACATATTGACTGTTTTGCGGCGGCAGGCAAGCCATGTCGCGAAGGCTGTGGCCGAAAGGAAAAGCAGAATGACCGATTACGGACCCGACTGGACGCGTGCCGAAGCCCGGCGCCTGCTGGATTTCCATGCCCGCGCGCTGAACCCTGCCGGCGGGTTCTACAAGCTGGCCGCCGATGGCAGGCCGCTGCCCGACGACCCGCGCGGCCGCGGCAATACCCGCGAGCTGCACGAGACCACGCGGATGATCCATGCCTTCGCCCAGGGGGCAGGGCTGAACCATCCGCAGGCGCGCGCGGTGGTCGATCACGGCATGAGCTTCCTGTTCGCCGGCCATCTCGACCCGGTGAATGGCGGCTTCTGGTGGGCGGTGGACGATGCCGGGCCGCTCGACAGCAGGAAACAGGCTTACGGCCATGCCTTCGTGTTGCTGGCGGCGGCCTCGGCCGGGGGGATCGGCCATCCCGACGCGGCGCGCCTGCGCGAGACGGTGATGACGGTGCTGCGCAGCCGTTTCTGGGAACTCGATCCGGGCGCGGTCTCGGACACGTTCGAGGCCGACTGGACCGATCCGCCCGCCTATCGCGGCGGCAATGCCAATATGCACCTGACCGAGGCGCTGATCGCCGCCCATCGGACCTGGGCCGATCCGGCGGATCTGGCCATGGCGCGTTCGATTGCCGGTTTCATGATCGACCGCCATGCCCGCGCCGAAGGCTGGGTCGTGCCCGAGCATTATACGCCCGACTGGCAGATCGACCGCGATTTCGAGGGCGATCCGATGTTCCGCCCGCCCGGCACTACGCCCGGCCATGCCATCGAATGGGCGCGGCTGGTGCTGGAACTGCGCGAAACCGGCGGCAACGACCCGCAGGACGACTGGACGGTCGAGGCGGCGGAGGGGCTTTATCGCCGCGCGCTTGCCGATGCCTGGCTGCCCGAGGGCGGGTTCGCCTATACGCTGGACTGGGACGGCCAGATCGACAATCGTCGCCGGCTGTGGTGGCCCGTGGCCGAGGCCGTCGCCACCGCCCATGCCTTGCACCGCGCCACCGGCGATGCGGATTGGCTGAAGGATCTGGATAAGTTCTGGACCCATCTCGACCGCCACCACATCGACCACAAGAACGGCAGCTGGTATGCCGAGATCGACCCCGAGGGCCGCCCGGTCGAGACGCTGTTCCCCGGCAAGCCCGACATCTATCACGCCATGACCGCCGTGATGGCCGCCGAAGGCTGACCGGCAAGGTTCGTTCATTGTCCATGATCCGCGAGGTGTCGAATTGAGCAGCATCCCCGCCCCTGCAAGGCGGATCTCGGACGGGGCAGAGATCGAGGTCACGCTGGCCGAGGAAACCGCCCTTGCAGTGACCTATGACGGCAGCACCCAGGCGGTGCTGATGGGCACGCCTGCGGATCTGGAGGATTTTGCCTATGGCTTTTCCCTGACCGAAGGCATCGCCCGCCCCGAGGAGATTGACGCCGTCACACCCGAACGGGTCGCGCAGGGCGTCGATCTTCGCATCTGGCTGAAGCCAGAGGCCGGGCAGCGCTTCATCGCCCGGCGCCGGCGGACGCTCGGCCCGGTGGGTTGCGGCCTCTGCGGGGTGGAAACCCTGTCGGCGGCGATGCGAGAACTCGGGCCGGTGCGCGGCACCTGTGTCCTGACGGCAAAGGATCTCGACCGGGCCGTTGCCGCGACAGATGCGGGGCAGGCGCTGCGTGACGCAACCGGGGCGACACATGCGGCGGGATTCTATGTGCCGGGGCAGGGGCTGATTGCGCTGCGCGAGGATGTCGGGCGGCACAATGCGCTCGACAAGCTGGCCGGGGCGCTGATCCGGGGCGGTCATGCCGGGCTGATCGGTGCGGGGGCGGTGATCCTGACCAGCCGGGTCTCGGTCGATCTGGTGCAGAAGGTGGCGACGCTTGGCGCGCCGGTCATGGTTGCGCTTGCGGCGCCAAGCTCGGCGGCGGTCGCGGCGGCTGAACAGGCGGGGATCGGGCTTGCAGCGCGTGCGCGCTCTGCCTCGCAGGGCGAGATCCACGCCAATGCCGCGCGCTTTGCGCTTTAGTCGCGCAGCCGTGCCATCAGCAGCCAGGCCAGCGACGAACAGACCAGGGCCGCCAGCATCATCGGGGTTGGCGTGCCGTTGAAGGTAAGGCCGACCGGGGCGGCGATGGTTACGGCACCAAGCGCGGACAGCGCCGCGACCATGCTGGCGGTCACGCCGGCCAGATGCGGCATGTTCTGCATCGCCAGTGCATTCAGGTTGCCGAAAGTCACGCCGGCCATGAAAAACAGGCTGACCGCCCAGATGAAGAAGCCGTAAAAGGCTGCATCGCCTTGCAGCGCCCCGCTTGCGACCAGCAGGAGCGCAAGCGATGCCGCGACGATCTGCATGGCATAGGCGGCCCGCGCCATCCGGCGCATCCCATAGCGCATGACGTAACGCGCATTGATGATGGTGCCAGCGCCCGAGAGGACGGCCATGACAGCGAACCAGCGGGTAAAACTCTCGGAGCGGCCATAGGTGATGCCGAAAAGCTGTTCCGAACTCGACAGAAGTGCGAACATCTGCGCGAAACCCAGGGTCAGCACCAGCGTGCACAGCATGACCTGCCGATTGCCCAACACCTCGCGGATCGAGGCGGCCAACCGCTTGCGGTTCAGCGGCACACGGCGTTCGGGCGGCAGGGTCTCGGGCTGGCGCAGCCAGACCCAGGTGATGCCGATGGTCCCGAAGACCATGAAGGCGCCGAAGACCGCACGCCAGCTTCCGGCGCTTTCGATGATCAACTCTCCCAGGGCGGGGGCGAGGGCCGGGATCATGATGAAGATCATCATCACGAAGCTGGTGATCCTTGCCATTTCGCGCCCGGCATAAAGGTCGCGGATCAGTGCGGTTCCGGCAATGCGTGGTCCCGAGGCACCCATGCCCTGAATGAAGCGCAGGACCAGAAGCAGCGTCAGGTTATTGGCGAAGATGGCACCGGCCGAGGCGGCGATATAAAGCCCCGACCCCAGAATGATCGAGGGTTTGCGCCCGATGGCATCCGAGATCGGGCCGACGCAGGCGGTGCCCACCCCCATGCCGGCCATGAAGGACATCAGCACAAGCTGCGCGCGGTTGGTGTTCTCGGGCGACAGCTCGGCGGCAATCTCGGAAAGCGACGGTAACATGGCGTCGACCGAGAAGGCCGCCGTCGCGAAAAGCACCGCCAGCATGGCGACGAATTCGAAAAGAGGAAGCTTGCGCGCCGGCGTTGATACGGGCGGCGTTGGGTTCGGGGATGTCATTGCTGTCACCTGTCGCGGTGCCTTGCGCTTATACCCCTGACCCAGCAAGGGCAAGTCCTGCGCCCGGCGAAATCTGCGCCCCGGCCCTTGTGCCAGGGCCGGATCGGCGGCAGATTTCGCGGCATTGGCTAGCCGGGAATGATGATGCGCCACGTCTTGATGAGTTCGATGAAGGATGAAGGCCCTTTCGTGCTGGAATTCGTGGCCCATCACCGCGTGCTCGGCTTCGATGCCATCCATGTCGCCAGCAACGATTGCAGCGATGGCACCGATCTGCTGCTCGACGCGCTTGCCGCGCAGGGCGCCATCACCCATCTGCCGAACCGTCTGAAACCGGGCGAACGCCCGCAGCGGCGCGCCTATGAGAAGATGCGCGAGGCCTTCGATACCGACCGCGCCGACTGGATCATGGCGCTGGATGTCGACGAATTCCTGTTCGTGAATGTCGGTGCGGGTCGGGTCGGCGACCTGACCGCGCTTGCCGGGCCGGAGGTCGATGTGATCTCGCTCTCGGCGCTCAGCTTCGGAACCTCTGAAAACGAGGCATGGCAGCCCGGCCGCGTGACCGAGCAGTTTACCCGGCGCCTGCCCGAGAAAGCGCGCCAGAACGCCCCGGTCAAAAGCCTCAGCCGGGGGCAGGGGCGCTGGCGCGGAGTGCAGAACCACCATCCGGTCGGGTTTCTGGGCGGCGGCGATATCGCCGCGATGCGCGGCAATGGCGAGGTCATGGCGGTGCCAGATGACGGCAAGCTCTGGACCCATCTGCGGAACTTTCCGCCCCGGTTGATCGCCCATGACTGCGCCTGGTATAATCACTACACGATCAAATCCATCGAATCCTTCCTGCTGCGCGGGTTGCGCGGCAATGGCGCGGCGGCAATCGGCGAGGAGATCGGCCAACGCTGGAACGAGAGTTACTGGGCGCAATTCGCGGCGGCCAATATCGCCGACCGCCGCATCACCGCCCGCTATGGCGCCGAAACCGCCGCCGAGATGGCCCGCCTGCTGTCGCTGCCCGGCGTGGCAGAGGCCCAGGCCGAGGCCGAGGCGCGCTATGCGGGCAAGATCGCCGCACTTGCCGAGGCGGACAGGCCGGACGGTTGACAGCATCGCCGATCCGGCGCATGTCAGCGGCTCTGACATAACCCGCAACCGGGCGTTCCGTGGGCGCCAAACCGACGAGGAGACGGCCATGAGCCAGATTTCCCTGACATTTCCCGATGGCAATTCGCGCGATTATCCCGCCGGGGTGACCGCCGCCGAAGTGGCGCAGTCGATTGCGCCGAGCCTCGCCAAGAAGGCGATTTCCGCCAGCCTCGACGGTCGCCATATCGACCTCGCCTGGCCGATCCATGACAGCGGCGCCATCGCCATCAACACGATGAAGGACGACGCGCCGGCGCTGGAACTCATCCGCCACGATTTCGCGCATGTCATGGCCCGCGCCGTGCAGGAGATCTGGCCCGATGTGAAGGTCACCATCGGCCCGGTCCGCGATTACGGCTGGTTCTACGATTTCGACCGCGAGGAACCCTTCACGCCCGAAGATCTCGGCCAGATCGAGGCAAAGATGAAGCAGATCATCGCCGCCCGCGACCCTGTCCGTACCGAGGTCTGGGACCGTGACCGCGCGGTCGCCTATTACAAACAGCGCGGCGAGCCGTTCAAGGTGGAACTGATCGACCGCATCCCGGGCAATGAAGACCTGCGCATGTATTGGCATGGCGACTGGCAGGACCTGTGCCGCGGCCCGCATCTTCAGACCACGGGGCAACTGCCCGCCGATGCCTTCAAGCTGACCCATGTCGCCGGGGCCTATTGGCTGGGCGACAGTTCGCGCCCCATGCTGCAACGCATCTATGGCGTGGCTTTCCGCAACAAGGACGAGTTGAAGGCCCATCTGCACATGCTGGAGGAGGCGGCGAAGCGCGATCACCGCAAGCTCGGCCGCGAGATGGACCTGTTCCACATGCAGGAAGAAGCCCCGGGCCAGGTCTTTTGGCACCCGAACGGCTGGAACATCTACACCACGTTGCAGGATTACATGCGCCGCCGTCAGCGCGCCGGCGGCTATGTCGAGGTGAACACCCCGCAGGTGGTCAGCCGGCGGCTGTGGGAGGAATCCGGTCACTGGGAAAATTACCAGGACCACATGTTCATCGTCGAGGTGGACGAGGAGCACGCCAAGCAGAAGACCGTCAACGCGCTCAAGCCGATGAACTGCCCCTGCCATGTGCAGATATTCAATGTCGGCCTGAAGAGCTATCGCGACCTGCCGCTGCGCATGGCCGAGTTCGGCTCCTGCAACCGCTATGAACCTTCGGGCGCGCTGCACGGGATCATGCGGGTGCGCGGCTTCACCCAGGACGACGCGCATATCTTCTGCACCGAGGATCAGATCGAAAGCGAGACCAGGCGCTTCATCGACTTCCTCTCGGCCATCTATCGCGATCTCGGCTTCGACAAGTTCCGGGTCAAATTCGCCACCCGCCCCGAGCATCGCGCCGGTTCCGACGAGGTCTGGGACAAGGCGGAAAGCGCGCTTCTGTCGGCCACCCGCGCCGCCGGTATCGAGCCAGAGGTGAATCCGGGCGAGGGCGCCTTCTATGGGCCGAAGCTGGAATTCGTGCTGACCGACGCCATCGGCCGCGACTGGCAATGCGGCACCCATCAGGTCGATTTCGTCCTGCCCGAACGGCTGGATGCCTCCTATATCGGTGAAGATGGCGCGAAACACCGCCCGGTCATGCTGCACCGCGCCACGCTCGGCAGCTTCGAACGCTTCATCGGCATCCTGATCGAGAACTTCGCCGGCAAGCTGCCCCTGTGGCTGGCACCGCGTCAGGTGGTCGTGGCCTCCATCGTCTCGGATGCCGACGATTATGTGCGCGAGATCGTCTCGACCCTGCAGGCGGCAGGCATTCGCGCCGAGGCCGATATCCGCAACGAGAAGATCAATTACAAGGTTCGCGAGCATTCCGTTGCGAAGGTTCCGGTGATTCTTGCCATCGGAATGAAGGAAGTTGAGGAACGAACTGTCTCGATGCGGCGTTTGGATCAGCAGGGAAGCCGCTCCATCGCCCTTGATGAGGTGGTTTCCACGCTTAACCATGAGGCAACCCCGCCTGATTTCGGCTGAAATATGCCGATGTCATTAAAGATTAACGCTGCCGTGACATTCGGCGGCGTTTCCTGCTTGCGTTTTGTCTGTATTACTTCAAGGGTTACGGCGTGAGCATGACTTTCTACCGCCTCCCTTCACGGGGCAGCCGGAATATCGAAAGGGCTGCACGGCCCGGTCGCAAGCCCGCGATCGGGAAATTCGAAGGAGAGAACGGAATGGCCACTGGCACCGTTAAATGGTTCAACACCACCAAAGGCTACGGCTTCATCGCCCCCGATTCGGGCGGCAAGGATGTCTTCGTGCATATTTCTGCGGTCGAGCGCGCCGGTCTGACCGGTCTGCAGGACAACCAGAAAATCAGCTTCGAGCTGCAGGCGGGCCGTGACGGTCGCGAATCTGCTTCGGATCTGAAACTGCTCTGACATCTTGTTGCGGGAGGGGCCTTCTCGTCATTCCCGCAATTTTCCGGTTTGGGGCGATCAGGATACTGGTTGTCTCTGATTGATACCTGCCTGTTTGCCCGACGCGGCAGTGGGTCTTGAACTGAGCGCATATTTTCGCCTTTACCTAGGGCATAGCGTTGCGCTTGGGCGTTTCTGACGCGCCGGAATGCTTGATGCCCGTATGGCGATCATGCAGCCGATTATGACCTGATTTCCTGTTTCAATGATGCTCGGTCCATTTTGTGCCGTTCCTCATTGCGCGTCGATTTCTGCCGCGCAGCGACAGGTTTTACGATCTGCCAAGGGTCGTGCGAAAATGCGGATAAGCCGTGAGGAATGCCTGCGCATTGCATCGCAACCTCTGCCTCGCTATCCCTCACCAGACGCAGAATTGCCGTTGAAATTGGGGGCGGGACATTGACCACACTGGACATTTTCGCCGATCCGACCTGTCCGTGGTGCATGATCGGCAAGGCCGAACTGGATCAGGCGCTGGAAACGCGTCCCGGCCACAATTTCGCCATCACCTGGCATCCGTTCCGGCTGAACCCCAACCTGCCGCCCTCGGGGGTGGACCATGTCGACTATATGCGGGCGAAGTTCCGCGACGAGGCCGGGATCATCGCCGCGAACGAGCCGGTCCTGCGGGCGGCGGAACGGCTGGGTCTGTGGATCAACATGGCCGCGATCAAGCGGGTGCCGCAGATGCTCGACGGGTTTCGGCTGCTGCATTGGGCCGGGATCGAGGGCGCGCAGAGCCTGGTCATGTCGGGCCTGATGCGGGCCCATTGGCGCGAGGGCAGGGATATCGGCGATCCTCAGGTGCTGGCCGGGATCGGCGCAGATGCGGGAATGGACCGGCAGATGATCCTGCGGCTTCTCGCCAGCGATGCGGATCGCGATGAGGTGCTGGCCCGCGAGGCCCATGCCCGCGAACGCGGCATCCGCGCGGTGCCGACCTTTGTCATCGCCGGAAGCCAGGTTGTGCCGGGGGCGCAATCGGCGGATCTGTGGCGAAAGGTCATCGACGAGCTGTCCGCTTCCGGCGACTGACTGCGGAACCCGCCTGCCCAAAAGCAAAGGCCCGCCACGGGGGCGGGCCATTTGGCTGATGTCCTTGGGTGCGCTTATGCGCCCCAGGTGCGGACCGGGCCGCAATCCATATGCACGAAGTTCGAGCGCGAATACTTGCCGACGCCGCCGGCGCGGCAGGCCGCGACGGCCTTGTAGATCTGGTTGACCGAACGCGATTTCAGCCGCATGTCGGCGGCCTTGCCCGACATGTGCAGCGAGTTCCGGGCCACACCCGAGGAACGCGCGCGCAGCATGGCATTGGTCTTGGGCGAACGATAGCCCGAGAGCATCATATAGGGCTCGTTGGTCTGCATCAGACGGTGCGCGGCGGTCGCGATGTCGATATTGCGCGGGTCGATGCCGATGGCCTGACCGGTGCGCCAGTCGCGCATGAAATAGTTGATCTCGTTCAGCGCGTCGCGGATGTATTTGCCATCAATCCAGTAGACGGTGTCGATGCTTTCGCCGGTGCGCGGCGAATACATGTTGATGCGGCGATAGTCGCCGGACTTGCGCAAGATTCCGAAGGCGTTGGCTGCAACCGGGGCAGCGGCAACGGTCGTTGCGGCAAAAATACCCATGATGCCGCGGCGGGTGATGTCGATTGTCATTTCAGATCGCCTGTCCTGCTTTTCTTAACTCACCACGCGGGGTGGCCTGTCCCGTGTTTATCCCGGGACTGATGAAGAATATGTCACCATCTCGCCACAGGTCGAAGCCATTTCGTTCCAGGCTGAGCGAGATACTGCCCATTTCGGCGAAAATCCGCCTGTCTGTGCCCGCAAGAACACGGTTGGCCCAAGGATTTCACGTCAAGAGCCGTCGCAGGGCGACGATGCTGGACGCATTGTCGCAGGGCTGGCACATTAAGGAAAACGCCCGAGCAGAGGTCAAAAGGTGAACGAGTTTCCGAATCGGCTGTGCCGTGCCCTGGTGGCCGGTGCCGCCTTGGCAGTCCTGCCAGCCATGGTCGCCGCATTTCCGGCGCCGAAGCTGGATTTCTCGGAATTCGAGATGCAGCTGGCGCAATCCGTCGCCGGCGATCCGGGGCTGGCGGCTTTCTACGGCGCTCACGGATTGAAGCCGGTCTTCCTTGGTCCCGAGGCCGCCCCGCGCCGCGCGGCGCTGCTCGATGCGGTCAGGCAGGCGCCGCTGCACGGGCTTCCGCCGCAGCGTTACGATACCAGCGGTCTCGATCCCGACACCCCGGCCCGCGATGTCGGGACCGAGTTGCGCTTTGCACGGGTGCTCTCGCGTTGGGCCGACGATGTCTCGAACGGGCTGGTCGATCCGGCGCGCACCGATGGGATGAACAAGCGCGAGGTGATCGCGGTCGACATGCCGGCCCTGCTGGATCGGATGACGAGTGGCGATCCGGCCGCGGCTCTGGCGGCGCTGGAGCCGCAGGATCCGGCCTATCTGCAGATGAAGGAGATGCTGGCCAAGCAGGCCTCGCTGGTGGCGCCGCCGGGCGCGCCGGACGTGGCCTCGGGGCTTTATCGCATCGGCACCTCCGGCCCGGATGTGGCCGACCTGCGGCAGCGGCTGGCCAGCATCGGTTTCGAGGCCGCCACCCCGCCGGTCGATCCGCAATCCTTCGACGAGGGGCTGGCCGGGGCGGTGGCCGATTATCAGCGCGCCGCCGGGCTGCCCGATGACGGCGTCGCCGGTCCGAAGACGCTTGCGCGCCTGAACGGCGCCGATACCGGCCCGCAGACCCGCCGCCTGATGATCGCGATGGAGCGGATGCGCTGGCTGAACGGCCACGATCTGAGCACCCGCATGATCTGGGTGAACATCCCCAGCTACATGGCCGAGATCCGCGAGGGCGGCCAGACCGTCTTCGAGACCCGCGTCGTCGTCGGCAAGCCGGAGGCCGATTGGGAAACCCCGGAATTCAGCGATAGGATGGAATTCGTGGTTCCGAACCCGCGCTGGAACGTGCCGCGTTCGATCGCGGCGCAATCCTATCTGTCGAAGCTGCGGGCCAATCGCTATGCGGTCTCTCATCTCGACGTGGTCGACCGGCGCGGTCGGGTGATCCCGCGCGAGAATATCGACTTCAATCAATACACGGACCGGAACTTCCCCTATACGCTGCGCCAGAAGCCCTCGGCCGACAATGCGCTTGGCCAGGTCAAGTTCATGTTCCCGAACCCCTATAATATCTATCTGCACGACACGCCCTCCAAGGGGCTGTTCGGCAATGCGACGCGCGCCTATTCGCATGGCTGCGTGCGCGTCGGTCGGCCCTTCGATCTGGCTTACGAGCTTTTGCGCGGCAACAGCAGCGACCCGAAGGGCCTGTTCCAGCGCGCGCTGAGCACGGGCGAGGAGCGCTGGATCAAGCTGGACGAACCGCTGCCGATCCATCTGGTCTATTTCACGACCATTCCCGGCCCGGATGGCAAGCTGCGGACCTATCCCGATGTCTATGGGCGCGATGCGCGGGTCTGGAATGCGATGCAGAAGGCGGCGGAAGCGAACAGCTGATCGCGGCTTCGGAATTCGCGGGGCTGGCAAAGCCGGCTGCGGATGTCTAGATCATTCCGCGAAAGGAGACCGCGATGCAGGTCACGATCAAGGAACTCGCCACGGCGCTCGATGCGCGCGCCTGGGGCGATCTGTCCATTGCGGTCAGCGGCGCGGCCGAGCCGGGGCAGGGCGCGCCGGGCCAGATCACACTGGCGATGGCGCCGAAATATGCCGAGGCGCTGAAACCGGGCGATGTGGCGATCCTGGCCGAGGGTATGGACCCCGAAGCCTATGGGCTGGCGGCGGCGATCTTCGCGCCGCGCCCGCGACTGGTGATGGCCGGGCTGACGCGCAGCTTCGATCCCGGCCCCGATATCGCGCCGGGCATCCATCCGAGCGCGGTGATCGACCCATCCGCGCAGATCGGCGCGGATGCGGCCATCGGCCCCTTTGTCGTGATCGGCGCGGGCGTAAAGATCGGGCCGCGCGCCCGCATCGCCAGCCATGTCTCCATCGCGCGCGGCACCAGGATCGGGGCGGATGCGCTGATCCTGGCGGGCGCGCGCCTGCAGCACGGGCTGAACATCGGCGACCGCGTGGTGATCCAGCCCGGCGTGGTGATCGGATCGGACGGGCTGTCCTTTGTCACGCCCGAGGAGTCCGGCGTCGAGGAAATGCGCCGAACGCTTGGAAAACGCGAAGAAATCAAGAAACAGAAATGGGTTCGAATCCATTCCCTCGGCGGGGTCGAGATCGGCGACGATGTCGAGATCGGGGCCGGCAGCGCCATCGACCGGGGCACGATCCGGGCGACGCGGATCGGGCGCGGCACCAAGCTCGATAACCTCGTCCATATCGGCCATAACGTCATCGTCGGCGAGGATTGCCTGATCTGCGGGCAGGTCGGCATTGCCGGCTCCTCGGTGATTGGCGACAGGGTGGTGCTGGCCGGGCAATGCGGGGTTTCGGACAATATCACCGTGGGCGACGACGTGATCGCGGGGGGCGCCAGCAAGCTCTTCAGCCGCGTGCCCGCCGGGCGCATCGTGCTGGGCAGTCCGGCGGTCGAGATGACCGCGCGGATGGAAATCGACCGCGCCACCCGCCGCCTGCCGCGACTTGCCGCCACGGTCGCCAAGCTTCAGAAATCTGTTACAGACTTGTTGGACAAGGCCTGAGCCCTGCCAGACCCATCGGAGGACCAGATGAGCGATATTCGTAACCGCATCCGAGAGATCATTGCCGAACAGGCGATGCTGGATGTCGATCAGGTAACCGACGCGGCCAGCCCGGCGGAACTTGGCATCGACAGTCTCGGGCTGGTCGAATCGATTTTCGCACTGGAGGAGGAATTCGACATCACCATCCCCTTCAACGCCAATGAGCCCGAGAAATCGGAATTCGACATCTCGAACATGGGCAGCATCTTCGCCGCCGTCGAAAAGCTGGTGGCCGAAAAGGCATGAGCAAGGGGCGTAACGGTTTGCGGCGGGTCGTCATCACCGGCATGGGCACGGTCAACGCGCTTGGCCTCGATGTGCCCTCGACCCTGGACGCGTTTCGCGAGGGGCGCTGCGGCATCACCGATCTGAAATTCCGCGATGTCGAGCGGCTGACCATCCAGATCGGCGCGCAGATCCATGACTGGCAGCCGGAAACCTGGTTCAACCGTCAGCAGATCCTGCTTTATGACAAGTTCACCCAGTTCACGCTGCTGGCCGCGAAAGAGGCCGTGGCCCAGTCGGGTCTGGATTTTCAGGGCGAGCTGGGGTTGTGCTCTGGTGTCATTCTGGGCACCGCCGGCGGTGGGCTGAACACCTGGGACGAGAATTACCGCGTCGTCTACGAGGAAGGAAAGAACCGCGTTCACCCCTTCGTCGTGCCGAAGCTGATGAACAATGCCGCCGCCAGCCATGTCAGCATGGAATACGGGCTGCGCGGCCCGTCCTATACGGTGGCCACGGCCTGCGCGAGTTCCAATCACGCGATGGGGCAGGCTTTCCAGATGGTGCGTTCGGGTGCGGCCAAGGTCATGCTGGCGGGTGGCTCGGAAGCCATGCTCTGCTTTGGCGGGGTCAAGGCCTGGGAAGGGCTGCGGGTGATGTCGAAGGACGCCTGCCGGCCGTTCTCGGGCAATCGCAACGGCATGGTTCAGGGCGAAGGGGCCGGGGTCTTCGTGTTCGAGGATTACGACCATGCCCGCGCCCGCGGGGCCGAAATCCTGGCCGAGGTGGTGGGCTTCGCCATGTCCTCGGATGCGCAGGATATCGTCATGCCAAGCGCGCAAGGGGCCGAGCGCGCGATTACCGGGGCGATGCGCGATGCCGGGCTGAACCCGGACGAGATCGGTTATATCAATGCCCATGGCACCGGCACGGCGGCCAATGACAAGACCGAATGCGCCGCTGTCGCCCATGCTTTCGGCCATCACGCCGACCGGCTGATGATTTCCTCGACCAAGTCCATGCATGGCCATATCATCGGCGGCACCGGTGCGGTCGAATTGCTGGCCTGCATCATGGCCCTGCGCGAGGGCATCATCGCCCCGACCATCGGCTATGAGGAACCGGACCCGGAATGCGCGCTCGACGTGGTGCCGAACGAGGCCCGCGAGGCGCAGGTCGAGGCGGTGCTGTCCAACGCCTTCGCCTTCGGCGGCCTCAACGCGGTGATCGCCCTGCGCCGGATCTGAGCGGCGCAAACGCGGCCTTGGCCTTAGCTGTGGTAGAGTTCCGACGACATCCAGTGCAGCCCGGCGCCGGTCGTGGTGCGCGGATGGTATTCGGCTGAGATCCAGCCGGAATAGCCGGACGCTTCCACCGCCCGCAGGAATTCGGCGTAATCGATATCGCCATCGCGCGGCTCGTGCCGGCCCGTTGCGCCTGCGATCTGAATATGATGAACCCGATGCTGGCAGGCCTTGAACGTATTCAGCACATCGCCGGTCATCATATGGGCCTGGTATGCATCGAATTGCAGGCCGAGATTGGGCGCGCCGACCGCCTCGATCACCTGCAGCGCCAGATCGAAGGAATCGAGGAAATGGCCGGGCTTGTCGGTTGCGTTCTTAGGCTCAATCGTCAGGCTGGCATGTGGTGCGCGATGGGCCGCCCAACCCAGGTTTTCCACCAGACAGGCGTAAGCTTCCGGTCCCTTCGCCTTGCCTGCCATGACGTGAATATGACGCGCCGACAGTGCCTCGGCGACGCGCAGCGCACGTTCGAAATCGTGGCGGAAACGCTCCTGCACCTCGGGAACGGCGGCAAAGCCGCGCGGGCCGCCGGCCCAGTTCGGCGGCGGACAGGTGATCATCACGATGTCGAGGCCTGCCGCATCAGCCGCGCGGCGCAGGTCGGGGACGACGAGATCGTAGGGGAACAGGATCTCGGCGCCCCTGAAACCGGCGCGACTGGCGGCGTCGAACCGTTCCAGCATGGGAAGTTCGTTGAACAGATGGGTCAGATTGGCGGCAAAACGTGCCATGATCGTTAAAGCTCCAGTGGAAAAAACAGTCCCGCCGAATTGACCCCCATGCGCCCATCGGGTCCGGGGGTGGCGGCTTCGGCCAGCCGGTAGAAACTCTTGCGGTCGATCCGGGCCAGAAGCCCGCCCCGGATCTCGACATAGGGGCGCGGCGCATCGGCTGTGCCGGCCATGGTCAAGGGATGCGCGCCGTCCAGACGCGCGCTATCGCCGATATTGGTGGTGAAGGTGATCCCATCCTGGTCGAAATCCACATCGACGGCGATGAAGGGGGCATCGACGACCCTGATGCCGATCTTCTCGACCGGGGTCACCAGATAGTGTCGGCCATCCTCGAATTTCAGGATATTGGCGAACATGCGGACCATGTTGGGCCGCCCGATCGGCGTACCTTCGTGAAACCAGCTGCCATCGGCGCGGATTTCCATGTCCATTTCACCGCAATAGGGCGGGTTCCACAGATGCACCGGGGCCGGACCGCGCAGGCCTTCGCGCTGCGCCACGGCTGCGATCCCTTCGCTGCGGATTCCTGCCTGCATCTCCTCGCCTGTACTCCCGGACCGATTAACCATTTCACCCAGCAACGATACATGGTTTCATATGTCATAGAGCAGAATGAGAGAGTTGTCATGACCGAGGATGACAAACTGGTTGACGAGGTTTCCGATCTGGGCAACCGCCTGTTGCAGGCGCGCCGCAGCATCGAGCGGCGCTTCGTCGGCCAGCACGAGGTGGTCGAGCAGGTTCTGGCCGCGATTCTGGCCGGCGGCCATGCGCTTCTGGTCGGCCAGCCGGGCTTGGGCAAGACCATGCTGGTCGATACGCTGGCCACGGTGCTGGGCCTTGAGGATGCGCGCATCCAGTTCACGCCCGACCTGATGCCGGCCGATATCCTCGGCTCGGAAGTGCTGGACATGGCCGGTGACGGGCGGCGGGAGTTCCGCTTTGTCGAAGGTCCGGTCTTCACCCAGCTTCTGATGGCCGACGAGATCAACCGGGCCAGCCCGCGCACGCAATCGGCGCTTCTGCAGGCGATGCAGGAAGGTCAGGTGACCATCGGCGGCGCGCATCGCCCGCTTGGCCGGCCCTTCCATGTGCTCGCGACCCAGAACCCGATCGAGCAGGAGGGCACCTATCCGCTGCCCGAGGCGCAACTGGACCGCTTCCTGCTGCAGGTCGATGTCGATTACCCGGATCGAGAGACCGAGCGCGCCATCCTTCTGGCCACGACCGGCATCGAGGAAGCCGCCCCCCATGCGGTGCTCGATGCCGAAGGGCTGATCGCCGCGCAGGCGCTGATCCGGCGGATGCCGGTGGGCGAGACGGTGGTGAATGCGATCCTCGATCTGGTCAGGGCGCTGCGTCCGGGACCGGACAGCGCCGACTGGATCGCCGAGACGCTCAGCTGGGGGCCGGGGCCGCGCGCGGCGCAGGCGCTGATGCTGGTGACCCGGGCGCGGGCGGTGCTGAACGGGCGCTTCGCCCCGACGCTCGACGATGTCGATGCCATGGCCGCGCCGGTGCTGCGTCACCGCATGGCGCTGAGCTTTGGCGCCCGGGCGCGCGGCGAAACCACCGAGGCCGTGATCGCGCGCATCCGTGACGCCCAGTTCCGGCAGGCGGCGTGACCGCAGCCCCGGCCAGCGAGATCGCCGTGCTGCGCGCAAGGGCCGAGGCGGCATCCGCCGCGCTGCCGCCCCTTGTGCTGGCGCGTGGCCGGGTCGCGCCGGTCGTGGCCCCGGGCGGGCACGGGCTGCGCCGCCCGGGCACCGGCGAGGATTTCTGGCAATACCGCCCCGCCCATGAGGGCGACACGGCGGCGACCATCGACTGGCGCCGCTCGGCCCGGGGCGATTCGCAATTCGTCCGCGACCGCGAGCGCCAGACCGCGCGCACCGCTGCGATCTGGGTCGGGCGCGGTGCCGGCATGGGCTATCGCGGGCAGTCGGAGAAGGGCGAAAGCAAGTTCGAACGCGCCCGCATGATCGGGCTGTCGCTGGCGCTGTCGATGATCCGCGCCGGCGAGCGCGTGGCGCTTCTGGGCGAGCAGGCCGGGGCAGGTGCCGCCCAGGCCGAGAAGATCGGTTTCGCGATGGGCTCGATGGGGCTTCTGTCCGGGGATGGCGATCACCCCGATCCGGGCGCGGCGCGGCCGGGGCAGGTCGCGGTGCTGATCGACGATTTCCTGCAGCATGACGCGCGCCTCGATGCGTTCATCCAGCGCATGGCGGATCTGGGGACGACCGGGGTCATGTTGCAGGTCCTGCATCCCGACGAGGAGGGTTTTCCCTTTGCCGGTGCTCTCCGCTTCGAGACCGCGGGCGGGCTTCGCCACGAGACCCGCGATGCCGAGGGGCTGCGCCGCGCCTATCTGGCCCGGCTGGATGCCCGGCGCGAGATGCTGGCGGGGCTGGCCAGCCGGTCCGGGCTGGTCTTCGGCACCCATGATCTGGGCCAGCCCCTGTCCGAGGCGCTGATCTGGCTGCACGGGGTGCTGGCGGCGCGATGATGATGCTTGGCCCGATAGGTTTCGGCGCGCCGATGCTGCTGCTGGCGCTTGCCGCGCTGCCGGTCCTGTGGTGGCTGCTGCGCGCGCTGCCGCCGGTGCCGCGCCGCATCCGCTTTCCGGGCACGGTGCTGCTTGCCGGGCTGGAAGATCCCGATCCGATTGCCCGGCGCACGCCCTGGTGGCTGCTGCTTCTACGGCTGATGGCGGTGGCGGCGGTGATCCTGGCCTTCGCCCAGCCGGTCTGGCGCCCGGCGCCGCCCCTGGCCGAGGGCGATGCCCTGCTGATCGTGATGGATGGCGGCGCCACCGCCGCGCCGGGCTGGGACAGTGCCCGCAGCCGCGCCATCCGTGCCGCCGAGACCGCGCTTGGCGATGGCCGCCCGGTGGCGGTGCTGCTGGCGGATGGCGAATTCGATGCGGCGGCGCTGACCTTCGGGGCCGATGCCAGCGTGCCGGCGCTGCTGCGCGCGGCGCTGCCACGGCCCTGGCCCGGCAGTTACCCGGACGACCCTGCCGCCATGTTGGCCGATACGCCCGAGGGCAGTCTGCGCACGCTCTGGCTCAGCGACGGGCTCGACCATGAACATCGCCCGGCCTGGCTTGAGGCGCTCAATACCCGTGGCCCGGTGCAGGTGATTCCGCCAGCCGCCCCGCCGGTCAGCCTGCGCATGGCCGAAAGCGGTGCCCGCCCGCTGCTGGAACTGGCCACGATCGGCGATGCCGCGCCCGAGATCCGCGCGCTCGGCCCGGATCCGCAGGGCATTCCGCGCGAACTGGCCCGGCTGACGCCCGAGGCACCCTCGACCCGCGAGGGCGTGACCACGCGGCCCGTGCCCGTCGATCTGCCGCCGGAACTGCTGGGCCGCGTCACCCGCTTTCAGGTCGATGGCGTCGATTCGGCGGCGGCCATCGTTCTGGGCGACGACCGGTTGCGCCGTCCGGTGGTGGCGCTGATCGGGGACGGGCGCGCGACCTCGGAAGGGCAGGCGCTGCTGTCGCCGGCGCATTTCCTGCGCAATGCGCTTGCCACCTCGGCCCGGCTGATCGAGGCCGGGCTGGACGATGCCCTTGCCGCGCGGCCCGATGTCATCGTCCTGATGGATCAGGTCGGGCTGGACGCGACCGGCCCGCTGGCCGATTGGCTGGATCGGGGCGGGCTGCTGATCCGCTTTGCCGGGCCGCGCATGGCGGCCTCCTCGGATCTGCCGAACGAGCCGCTTCTGCCGGTGCGCCTGCGTCCCGGCGGGCGCGACATGGGCGGCGCGCTGAGCTGGGGCGAGCCGCGCCCGATTGCGCCTTTCCCTGCCGATGGCCCCTTTGCCGGGCTGATCGTGCCCGAAGACGTGACCATCCGCGCCCAGCTGATGGCCGAACCCGCGCCCGACCTGACCGAGCGGAGCATCGCCGCCCTTGCCGATGGCACGCCGCTGGTGACGCGCGCGCCATATGGCAAGGGGCAGGTGGTGCTGTTTCATTCCACCGCCAATGCCGACTGGTCCTCGCTGCCGATCTCGGGCCTGTTCGTCGAGATGCTGTCGCGGCTGGTGGCCAGTGCGGGCCGCAGCGTCGCCGAGGCCGACAGCACCGATCCGCGCGACGGCATCTGGACCGCGACCGAGCTTCTGGACGGGTTCGGCCGCCTTAGCCCGGCGCGCGATCCGGCCCCGGTCGAGGGCGCTGTGCTGGCCGACGGCGCGGCCCCGGGGCTGGCCGCCGGGGTCTATGCCTCGGGAGAGCGGATCGCGGCGGTGAATGCGGGCGGCCCCATCGCCGCCGCCGACTGGCCCGGCGCCGTGGTCGAGACCGCGCGCCCGCAGGGTCAGCCGCTGATCGGCTGGCTGCTTCTGGCCGCTGCAACCGCGCTGATCCTCGATCTGTTCGGCAGCGTCATCCTGCGCCGGGGCAGTCTTGCCGTGGCGCTGATCGCCGGCCTTCTGTTCGTCCCGGCGCTGCCCGGAAGCCCGCAGGCACAGGAGATCGACCTGGAACTGGTCCGTGCGGCGTCGGAATTCGCCATGGGCTATGTGGTGACCGGGGATGAGACGCTCGACGATCTGTCGCGCGCCGGCCTGATCGGGCTGTCGCAGATCCTGACCGAGCGGACCACGGTCGAGCCGACCGAACCCGTCGCCATCGACCTCGAACGCGCCGATCTGTCGCTGATGAGCTTTCTCTACTGGCCCATCGGCCCCGATCAGCCGATCCCCTCGGCCGAGGCATATCTGCAATTGAACCGCTATCTGCGTGGTGGCGGCATGATCCTGTTCGACACCCGCGACGCCGATATCGCCGGGACCGGGCCGGACGGATCGGGCGATCTGCGCCGGCTGGCCGGGCCTTTGGACATGCCGCCCCTGCAACTGGTGCCGCAGGATCACGTCCTGACCCGCAGCTTCTATCTGCTGAAGGACATGCCGGGCCGCTTCGCCGGCGGCGAGGTCTGGGTCGAGGCCGCCAATGTCGCCGCCGGCACCGTCAATGACGGGGTCTCGCCGGTGGTCATGGGCGGCAATGCCTGGGCCGAGGCCTGGGCCGTCGATGATCGCGGGTTGCCGGTCCATGCCATAGTAGGCATCGGCGGCGAGGGCGAGCGTCAGCGCGAGATGGCCTATCGCTTCGGCGTCAACCTGATCATGTATGTGCTGACCGGGAACTACAAATCCGACCAGATCCATGTGCCGGACCTGCTGGAACGCCTGCGGCAGGAGGATCTGCCATGAGCTGGGGCGGGCTGGTCTTCGATCCGATCCTGGCGCCGCTGATCGGCTGGCAGGCGGCGGCATGGCTGGCGGCTCTGGTGGCCGTTCTGGCGGTGCTGGCACTGGCGGTCGCGCTCTGGCGGGGGCTGCGCGGGGCGTGGTGGCGGGGGCTGGCGCTCGGCCTGATCGCGGCGGCGCTTGCCGGGCCGGGGCTGGAGCGCGGCACGGCGCGGCCCCTGTCGGATATCGTGTTGCTGGTCGATGATCGCAGCGCCAGCCAGACGCTGCCCGGACGCCGCGAACAGGCCGATGCGGCCATGGCCCGGATCGAGGAACAGCTTGGCCAATGGCCCGGCACCGAGATCCGCCGCATCACCCTTGGCGATGCCGAGGATGGCACCCTGCTTGGCGCGGCACTGTCGCGCGCCATTGCCGAGGAGCCGGCGAACCGGCTGTCGGGCGTCCTCGTCCTCAGCGACGGGCTGGCGCATGACGGCGCGGCGCTGCCGGCCACGGCGCCTGCGCCGGTGCATCTGTTGCAGACCGGAACGCCCGAGGACTGGGACCGGCGCATCGTCATCGACGAGGCCCCGCGCTTTGCGCTGATCGGCAAGCCGGTCATCATCCGCCTGCATATCGCCGATGAAGGCGCGGTGCCCGATGCGGCCCATGCGCCAACGCAATTGCGCGTCAGCCTCGATGGCAAGGAGATCAACAGCGTCGCCGTCGTTCCCGGCACCCGGATCGAACTGCCGGTGACCTTCGATACCGCCGGCCCCAATGTGCTGCTTCTCTCGCTGGACGACCAGCCGGGAGAGTTGACCACCATCAACAACCGCATGGCCCTCAGCGTGAATGCCGTGCGCGACCGGCTGCGGGTGCTTCTGGTCTCGGGAGAGCCCAATCCCGGTGAAAGAACCTGGCGCAACTTGCTGAAATCCGATGCGAATGTCGATCTGATCCATTTCACCATCCTGCGCCCGCCGGAAAAATTCGACGGCGTCCCGGTAAACGAGTTGGCGCTGATCCGCTTTCCGACCGAAGAACTGTTCATGGAGCGGATCCGGGATTTCGACCTGATCATCTTCGACCGCTACCGGATGCGCGGCATCCTGCTGCCGCAATATTACGACAATATCCGCCGCTATGTCGAAGAGGGCGGTGCGGTGCTGGTCTCGGCCGGGCCGGAATTCGCCGGGGTCGAAAGCATCGCCCGTTCCTCGCTGGGGGAAATCCTGCCGGCGCGGCCAAGCGGGCGGCTGATCGAGACCCCCTTCACCCCGCGCCTGACCGAGGCCGGCCGCCGCCACCCGGTGACCGAGGACCTGCCCGGCGCCCCGCCCGAGGACGGCACCGTCGAGCCGGGAGAGACCTGGGGCCGCTGGCTGCGCATGATCGAGACATTTCCTGCGCCCGACAGCACCATCGCCATGATCGGCGAGGGCAACCGCCCGCTTCTGATGCTGCGCCGTCAGGGCGAGGGGCGGGTGGCGCTGATCGCCTCGGATCAGCTCTGGCTCTGGGGGCGGGGGTTCGAGGGCGGCGGCCCGCAGCTCGACCTCATGCGCCGGGTCGCGCATTGGTCGATGAAGGAGCCCGAGCTTGAGGAGGAGGCGCTGGATCTGCGCGCCACGGGTCAGGTGCTGGACATCACCCGGCGATCCCTGGGCGAGATCGACACCCCGGCGCAGGTCACCGGTCCCGATGGCGCTTTGGCCGAGGTGGTGCTGGAAGAACAGCGCCCCGGCCATTTCACGGGTCGTTATCCGGCTGGGGTGCCCGGGCTTTATTCGGTCCGGCAGGGCGATCTGACGCGCTCCATCGTCATCGGCCCGGCCAGCCCGCGCGAATTCGACCGCACCGTCGCCAATCCGGCGGAACTGGCCGGGCTGATCGAGGCCACGGGCGGCTCGGTCCAGCCGCTTTCGGAGGATATTCCCGATCTGCGCCGGGTCGAGGCCGGACGCCCGACCCAGGGGCAGGGCATCGCCCGGCCCTGGATCGGGCTTGTCGCCCGCGATGCCGAAACCGTGACCGGATTGTCGCGCAACCCGATCCTGCCCGGCTGGGCCTGGCTGTTGCTGATCGCCGGGGCGACGCTGACCGGCTGGCTGCTGGAAGGCCGCCGCCGCGCCTGACACCCTTTCGCCCAAAGACGCCCTTCGGCTTGCCAATCTCCCCCCCGCTTTGCTAGCACCTGTTGTAACCCATTCGAAAGGCAGACACATGGCCGAGACGACACCGACCGAAGCCGATATCGGCCTGATCCAGCGGATCATCCCGCATCGCTATCCGTTCCTGCTGATCGACAAGGTGCGTGACATCGTGCCCAACGTCTCGGGCGTCGGCATCAAGAACGTCACCTTCAACGAGCCGCATTTCCAGGGTCATTTCCCGAACCAGCCGGTCATGCCGGGCGTGACCATCGTCGAGGCGATGGCGCAGACCGCCGCCGTGGTGGTGGGGGTCAGCCTCGATCTCGCCGACAAGGGGATGCGCACCTATTTCATGGCCATCGACAAGGTGAAGTTCCGCCGCATGGTGGTGCCGGGCGACGTGCTGGAACTGCATGTCACCGTCAAGCGCGGCGGCGGCAAGATCTGGAAATTCGAGGGCAAGGGCATGGTCGGAGGCGAAATGGCCTGCGAGGCCGAGTTCACCGCGATGATGGACCAGCCCGCCGGCGGGACCGCGAATGGCTGAGACGCGGATGGCTGAAACGCTGATCCATCCATCGGCGATCGTCGAGCCGGGGGCCGAGATCGGGCAGGGCGCGCGCATCGGCCCCTTCTGCCTGATCGGCTCAGGGGTCCGGCTTGGCGACGGGGTCGAGCTGAAGTCCCATGTCGTGATCGCCGGCGATACCTCGGTCGGGGCCGGGACGGTGATCTATCCCTTCGCCTCCATTGGTCACGACCCGCAGGATCTGAAATTCCGCGGCGAGGATAACCGGCTGGAGATCGGCGCGCGCAACCGCATCCGCGAATATGTCACCATGCAGCCCGGCACCGAGGGCGGCGGCGGCGTGACCAGCATCGGCGATGACGGGCTGTTCATGGCCAATTGCCATGTCGCCCATGATTGCCGGATCGGGAACCATGTCGTGCTGGTGAACTCTGTCGCCGTGGCCGGGCATTGCGTGGTCGAGGACGAGGTGATCGTCGGCGGTCTGTCCGGCATCCATCAATTCGTGCGCCTCGGGCGCGGGGCGATGATCGGGGCCTTGTCCATGGTCACCGCCGATGTGGTGCCGCACGGGCTGGTGCAGGGGCCCCGCGCCCATCTGGACGGGCTGAACCTGGTCGGGCTGAAGCGCCGGGGCGCCAGCCGGGCCGAGATCGCCGAATTGCGCGCCACGCTGTCGCGCCTGCATGACGGCTCGTTCCGCGCCCGCGCGCGAGAGATGGCCGGGGCCGAGAACGGCGCCATGGTCCAGGAGATGCTGGATTTCATCCTCGGCCCCTCGGATCGCAGTTTCCTGAAACCGCTATGAGCAGAACCGCCATCATCGCCGGGCAGGGGATGCTTGCCCCGGCCATCGCCGCGCGGCTGGACAGCCCGGTCGTGGCGGCGCTGGAAGGTTTCGCCCCGCCGATCCCGCATGAGACCTTCCGGCTGGAACGGCTGGTGCCCTTCTTCGACCGACTGGCCGAACAGGGCGTGGACCGGGTCACCTTCGCCGGGGCGGTGCGCCGTCCGCGCCTCGACCCCGAGGCCTTCGATCCGCGCACCGCAAGCCTGGTGCCGCGCATCCTGACGGCGATGCAATCGGGCGACGATGCCGCCCTGCGAGAGGTCATCGCGCTGTTCGAGGAGGCCGGCTTCACCGTCGCCGGCACCGCCGAGATCTGCCCCGATCTGGTGCCGGGCGAAGGGCTTCTGGTCGGCGAACCGACCGCCGCCGATATTGCCGATACCGACCGCGCGGCAGCCATTGTCGAAGGGCTCGGGGGCCTCGATCTGGGGCAGGGCGCCGTGGTGGCGCAGGGGCTCTGCATCGCCGTCGAGACCCTGCCGGGCACCGGCGCCATGCTGGATTTCGTGGCCGATCACCGCGACATGCGCCCGCGCCCGAACGGACCGCGCGGGGTGTTCTGGAAGGCGCCGAAGCCGGGGCAGGATCGCCGCATCGACCTGCCGACCATCGGTCCCGACACTGTCGATCAGGCCGCGCGGGCCGGGCTTGCCGGCATTGCCTGGCAGGCCGGCGGGGTGATCCTGCTGGAGCGCGAGGACGCCGTGGAACGGGCCCGCGCCGCAGGCGTTTTCCTTTGGGCGCGCTGATCCTTCCGGGATCGCGCGCAGCCATTCACGACGGGGGAGTTACGCGATGAACGTCTTCCTGATCGCCGGTGAAGCCTCTGGTGACAAGCTGGGCGGGGCGCTGATGGCCGGGCTCAAGGCGCTGCGGCCCGGGATCGGTTTTTCTGGGATCGGCGGGCCGGAGATGGCGGCGCAGGGGCTCGACAGCCGATTCGCCATGGACGAATTGTCGGTCATGGGCATTACCGAGGTGCTGCCGAAATACCGCCAGCTGAAACGCCGCATCGTCGAGACCGCGCAGGCCGTGGCCGAGGGCCGGCCCGATGCGCTGATCACCATCGACAGCCCGGATTTCTGCCTGCGCGTGGCCAGGGCGGCGAAGGATCTTGGCTATGATGGCCCGGTCATCCATTATGTCGCCCCTTCGGTCTGGGCCTGGCGGCCGGGCCGGGCGGCGAAAATGGCGCGGGTCGTCGATCATGTGCTGGCGCTGCTGCCCTTCGAGCCGCCCTATATGGAGGCCGCCGGGATGAGCTGCGATTTCGTCGGCCATCCGGTCGTGGCCGAGGACCGCGCCAGCCGCGCCGAGTCCGAAGCCTTCCGCGAGGCGCATGGCATCGCGCCCGATGCGCCGGTGGTGCTGTGCCTGCCCGGATCGCGCCGGGGCGAGGTCACGCGCCTCGGGCCGCGCTTCGACGAGGCGCTGATCCGCCTGCGCGACCGCATCCCCGAATTGCGCGTGGTCATCCCGACCGTGCCCGGCGTCTCGCGCATGGTGCGCGACATGACCCGCCGCTGGCCGACCGCGCCCATCGTGGTCGAGGACCCCGCCGACAAGCTCGCCGGTTTCATGGCCGCCAATCTGGCACTGGCGGCCTCGGGCACGGTCAGTCTGGAACTTGCCGCCAATGACGTGCCGATGGTCATTGCCTATGACATGGCGCCGATGTCGCGCTGGCTGATCGGTATGCTGCTGAAGACGGATACGGTGACGCTGGTGAATCTGGTCAGCGAGACTCGCGCCATTCCCGAATTCCTTGGCCGCGACTGCCGCGACGACCTGATCGCGGAAGCCCTGTTCGAGTTGCTGGAAAGCCCCGAGAAGCGTGCCGCCCAGTCCGAGGCCATGGCGCTGACCATGCAGCGTCTGGGCGCGGGCGGCCCGCCGCCCGGGCTGCGGGCGGCGCAATCGGTGCTGGATTTTCTGGATCGCCGTCAGCGGCGGGCCTGAATCCAGCCGCCGCCCAGCACCCGCGTGCCCCCGGTTTCATAAAAGACGCAGGCCTGACCGGGGCTGACGCCCTCTTCGGGGTCCAGCAGCTCGATTTCGGCGCTGCGTGGCCCGGTCGGGCGCAGGATCGCGCCGCGCGGCGGCCGGGTCGAGCGGATGCGGACCGAGATTTCCCGTTCCGCACCTTCGAATGGCCCGTCGCCGAGCCAGTTCACCTCGCCCACCGGGACGATTCGCGTCGACAGCGCCTCGCGCGGGCCGACGATGACGCGCCGGGTCTCGGGGTCGAGCTTCACCACATAAAGCGGATCGCCGAGGCCGCCGATGGCCAGCCCGCGCCGCTGGCCGATGGTGTAATGGATGACGCCGCGATGATTGCCCAGCACATTGCCCTCCATATCCACGATCTCGCCCGGATCGGCGGCGCCGGGGCGCAGCTTTTCGATCACCGCGGCATAATTGCCGTTCGGCACGAAGCAGATATCCTGGCTGTCCGGCTTGTCGGCGACCGACAACCCGTATTTCGCCGCCATCGCCCGGGTTTCGGCCTTGCTGGGCAGATGACCGAGCGGGAAGCGCAGGAAATCCAGCTGCTCCTGCGTGGTCGAGAACAGGAAATAGCTCTGATCGCGGTTCGGATCGGCGGCCATGTGCAACTCGGCCCCCGCCGGGCCATCCTTGCGCTGGATGTAATGGCCGGTCGCCATGCAATCGGCATCGAGATCGCGGGCGGTCTCCAGCAGGTCGCGGAACTTCACCCGCTCATTGCAGCGGATGCAGGGCACCGGGGTCGCGCCGGCCAGATAGGCATCGGCGAATTCGTCGATCACGGATTCGCGGAACTTGTTTTCATAATCAAGGACGTAATGCGGAAATCCGATACGCTCGGCGACGCGGCGGGCGTCGTGAATATCCTGACCCGCGCAGCAGGCCCCCTTTTTCGCCAGTGCCGCGCCATGATCGTAAAGTTGCAGGGTGACGCCCACGACATCGTATCCCTGCTCGGCCAGATAGGCCGCCACGACCGAACTGTCGACACCGCCCGACATGGCCACGACGACGCGCGTCTGTGCCGGAGGTTTCGCAAAACCCAGTGAATTCAGGCCCGTATCTGGCCGGATTGCGGTAGTGACGGTCACGGAATGTCCTTTCGGCGGCGTCGGGTTCGCCAGCTTTTGCTGAAAATTATAGGAATTTTCGGGCTGGTCTCAAGGGGCGGCTTCATTCGAGGTTAAATTCTCTGTGGCAGGAATGCAGCAGAAAGGAGGCGCCTCATGTATCTGCGAAAATCCTACGGTCCCCGCGCCGTGACGCTGCCCGATGGAAACGTGCTCTCCCTCGCCGACCTGCCGCCGGTGAACACACGTTGGGTTGCCAGCCGAAAGGCCATTGTCGTCAATGCCGTGCGCTTCGGGTTGTTGGAGCGGGGCGAGGCCATCGCTCGCTATGGTTTGTCGGACGAGGAGTTCGATCACTGGTTGGCCACGGTCGAGAATCATGGATACCGCGCGCTGCGCATCACAGCCATTCAACAAATTAAACAACCTATGATTGAATAAAATGTGATTAGAGTGTTTGCTAACGTGGTATTAACTATTTGATATCATTCTTGCCATCGTGAACTTCGATTTATGGGGGACCTGTCCATGCGTATACTTCTGGTTGAAGACGACCCAACCACTGCCCGCGGCATCGAAATGATGCTGACCCATGCCAGCTACAATGTCTTCGTGACCGATATGGGCGAGGAAGGGATCGATCTGGCCCGGCTCTACGACTATGATCTGATCCTGCTCGATCTCGACCTGCCGGACATGCACGGGATGGAGGTTCTGCGCCAGATCCGGCTGTCGCGGATCGACACGCCGATCCTGATCCTGACCGGCTCGGACGACACCGAAAGCAAGCTGAGGGGATTCGGTTTCGGGGCAGATGACTATATGACCAAACCTTTCCACCGAGAGGAGTTGGTGGCCCGGATCGCGGCGATCATCCGCCGCTCCAAGGGACACAGCCAAGCGGTGATCTGTACGGGCGATCTGGTCGTCAATCTCGACGCGCGCTCGGTCGAGGTGAATGGCAAGACGGTGCCGCTGACGGGCAAGGAATACCAGATCCTCGAACTGCTCAGCCTGCGCAAGGGCACGACCCTGACCAAGGAGATGTTCCTGAATCATCTCTATGGTGGCATGGATGAGCCGGAATTGAAGATCATCGACGTCTTCATCTGCAAGCTGCGCAAGAAGCTGTCCGAAGCCCTGGGTGGCGAAAACCATATCGAGACGGTCTGGGGGCGCGGCTATGTCCTGCGCGACCCGCAACATGCCGCGCCCGAAAAACTGGCGGTTGGGGCCTGACAATCGGTTTGACCGCGCTGCCGGTGACGCCGTCCGGCTGAACCCCCTCTACGCGGGGCGGTGGCGGGGCCGGGCGGCGGTTTCGTTCGGCATCTGGTCTCGACGCATTTCCCGGTCTATCACCGTTCAGGCGGGGGCGACCGCTCAGGGCGCCCCGGCAAAGGCAGACGGGGGCAAGGGATGGCGGAACCGGAACACGGCGAGGGGCAGGCGAAGGCGGCGGATGCCGTTTCGGTGGCGCCCGAAAATGGCACGACCGATCCCGCCCTGCTCAGCGAGGATGAGGCCGCGTCGCGCATGGCGGCGCTTGTCGATCTTCTGGAGCGGGCCAATCTCGACTATCACCAGAAGGACGCGCCGACGATCTCGGACGCGGAATACGACCGCGCCAAGCGCGAGTTGCAGGCGCTGGAAGAGGCGTTTCCGCAACTCGCCCGCGCCGACAGCCCCACGGGGCAGGTCGGCGCCGCACCGTCCGAGGCCTTTGGCAAGATCACCCATGCGCAGCGGATGATGTCGCTCGCCAATGCCTTCGCGGCAGAGGAGATCGACGAATTCACCGCCCGCATCCGCAGCTTTCTGGGCCTCGCGCCGGGGGCGGAACTGGATTTCACCGCCGAACCGAAGATCGACGGGCTGTCGCTGTCGTTGCGTTACGAAGCCGGCCAACTGACGCAGGCGGCGACGCGCGGCGATGGCGCGGTGGGCGAGAATGTCACCGCCAACGCCCTGACCATTCCTGACATTCCGCATCAACTACGCGGCAATCCGCCCGAGATCCTGGAAGTCCGGGGCGAGGTCTATATGTCCCATGCCGATTTCGCGGCGCTGAATGCGGGCGAGGGCGCGCGGGTTTTCGCCAATCCGCGCAATGCCGCCGCCGGTTCGCTGCGCCAGCTCGATCCCGAAATCACCCGCGCCCGCCCGCTGAAGTTCTTCGCCTATGCCTGGGGCGAAGTCAGCGCGCCTTTGGCGGCGACGCAGATGGGTGCGGTCGAAAAGCTGGCCGGGTTCGGCTTTCAGACCAACCCGCTGACCGCGCTTTGCCGTGACAGCGCCGAAATGGTCGCCCATTGGCAGGCGATCGAGGCGCAACGCTCCAGCCTCGGCTATGATATCGACGGGGTGGTATACAAGGTCAACGACCTTGCGCTGCAGGCGCGGCTGGGTTTCCGCTCGACCACGCCGCGTTGGGCGATTGCGCATAAATTCCCGGCCGAGACCGCCTGGACGCGGCTGCGCGATATCGAGATTCAGGTCGGCCGCACCGGGGCGCTGTCGCCGGTGGCGCGGCTCGATCCGGTGACGGTCGGCGGTGTCACCGTGTCCAATGCGACGCTGCATAACGAGGATTACATCGCCGGCATCAACTCGACCGGGGAACGTATACGCGACACCGATATCCGCATCGGCGATTGGGTGAAGGTCTATCGCGCCGGCGATGTGATCCCGAAAGTCTCGGAGGTGGACGAGGCGAAGCGCCCTGCGGAAGCGGTGCCTTACCGTTTCCCCGATAGCTGCCCGGAATGCGGTTCCGCCGCCATCCGAGAGCCGGGCGATGCCGTGCGCCGCTGCACCGGCGGCCTGATCTGCCCCGCGCAGGCAATCGAAAAGCTGAAACATTTCGTCAGCCGGGGCGCATTCGACATCGAGGGGCTCGGTGCCCGGCAGATCGAGGCCTTCTATCGCGACGAGACCCTGCCGATTCGCGCCCCGGCGGATATCTTCACCCTGCGCGCCCGCGATGCGGCGGCGCTCGGCAAGCTGAAGAACCGCGACGGCTGGGGCGAGACCTCGGCCAGCAACCTGTTCGACGCCATCGACGCAAGGCGCGAGATTGCGCTGAACCGGCTGATCTATGCGCTTGGCATCCGCCATGTCGGCGAGGGCGCGGCCTCTGACCTTGCCCGGCATTTCGTGAGTTGGAACAGCCTCGTGACCACGCTCGATGCCGCGATTCCTGCGGCCGAGCGGCATCTGGAGGCCGACGAGGCGATCCTTCAGGAACGCGCCGCCGCCGCCGAGGAAGGCCGCCGCGCCCGCATTTCCGCCACCCGCGACGCGGTGCTGGCGCAGGCACCGGACCTGCCCGAGGCGGCGCGGCAGGCCTATGACGAGTTGATCTCGATCGACGGGATCGGCGCGGTGGTGGCGCAATCGCTCTGTGCGACATTCGCGCAGGCGAAGGAGCGGGCCTCGATCGACGCGCTTGTTGCACAACTGACCGTCGAGGATGCGAAGATTGCCGCGACCGCCGGCAGCCCGGTCGCGGGCAAGACCGTGGTCTTCACCGGCACGCTGGAAAAGATGACCCGGGCCGAGGCCAAGGCAAGGGCCGAGGCGCTTGGGGCCAAGGTCGCCGGATCGGTTTCGGCCAAGACCGACCTGCTGGTCGCCGGGCCGGGGGCCGGGTCGAAGGCCACGAAAGCGGCGGAACTGGGGGTCGAGGTCATCGACGAGGACGCATGGCTGACGCTGATCGGATAGCGCCGAAGGGTCGCCCGCCGGTCCTGTTCCCGCTTTTCGCCGGGGCCGAGACCCTGCCCGGCATCGGCCCGAAAGCGTCCGAGGCGCTGGAAGGCATGGGCATCACCCGCCCGCGCGACCTGATCTTCACCCTGCCATCGGGCGGGATCGCGCGCCGCAACGTCGCCCGCATTTCCGACCTGCGCCCGCCCGAGATCGCCACCATCGCCGTCACCGTGACCCGCCACGCAGCACCCACGGCGCGGGGTCGACCTTACCGCGTCATCTGCTCGGACGGGGCTGGCGATCTGGTTCTGGTCTTCTTCCATGCCCGCCGCGACTGGCTGGAAAAGGAATTGCCCATCGGTCAGAAGCGCGTGGTTTCCGGCAAGGTGGAACTGTTCGACGGCATCGCCCAGATGGTCCATCCCGATCACATGCTGCCCGAGGGCGAGGCGCTGCCGGCCGATTACGAGCCCATCTATCCGCTGACCGCCGGGCTGACCCAGCGGCAGATGGGCAAGGCCGCCGAGGCGGCGCTGACCCGCGCCCCGGAACTGCCGGAATGGATCGACCCGGCCCTGCTCGCGCGCGAGGGCTGGCCCGGCTGGCAGCAGGCGCTGTCGCAGGCCCATGCGCCGAAATCCCCTTCCGATCTCGCGCCGACGGCCAAGGTGCGGGCCCGGCTGGCCTATGACGAACTTTTCGCCCATCAGATCACCCTGGCACTGGCGCGCCGCCAGCACCGGCGCGGCAAGGGCCGGCCCACGCGCGGCGACGGGCATCTGCGGAAGCGGGTGCTTGGCAGCCTGCCCTGGCCGCCGACCGGGGCGCAGACAAGGGCGGTCGCGGAAATCGAGGCCGATATGGGCTCGGACGGGCGCATGAACCGGCTCCTGCAGGGCGATGTGGGCGCCGGCAAGACTCTGGTCGCCATGCTGTCCCTGCTGATCGCGGTCGAGGGCGGCGGGCAGGGCGTGATGATGGCCCCGACCGAAATCCTTGCCCGCCAGCATCTCAGGGCGCTGATGCCGCTGGCCGAGGCGGCGGGCATCCGCATCGAGGCGCTGACCGGGCGCGACAAGGGCGATGCGCGGGCCAATATCCTGACCGATCTGGCGGAAGGGCGGATCGACATCCTTGTCGGCACCCATGCGGTGTTTCAGGACGAGGTGCGTTTCCATGACCTGCGGCTGGCGGTGATCGACGAACAGCACCGTTTCGGCGTCGCGCAGCGGCTGAAACTGGCCGCCAAGGGCGAGGTTGCACCGCCCGATGTGCTGGTGATGACGGCGACGCCGATCCCGCGTTCGCTGGCGCTGTCGCAATATGGCGATCTCGATCTGTCGGTGCTGGACGAGAAGCCGCCGGGCCGCAAGCCGATTGCCACGATCATGCTGGACGACCGCCGGCTGGATGAGATCGTGGACCGCATCGGCAAGGCCGTGGCGGGTGGCGCGCGGGCCTATTGGGTCTGTCCGCTGGTCGAGGAGTCGGAGCTGTCCGACCTGACCGCCGCCGAGGCGCGGTTTTCGGCGCTTCGGGCGCGGTTCGGGGATGCGGTGCGCATGGTCCACGGCCAGATGCCGCCCGAGGAGCGCGATGCCGCCATGGCGGATTTTGTCGCCGGGCGGGCACAGATCCTGGTCGCGACCACGGTGATCGAGGTCGGCGTCGATGTGCCCGAGGCCTCGATCATGGTGATCGAACGGGCGGAAAGCTTCGGTCTGGCGCAGTTGCACCAGCTGCGCGGTCGCGTCGGGCGCGGGCGGGCGGCGTCAAGCTGTGTGCTGATGTATCACACGCCGCTGTCGGAAGGCGGTGCGCGGCGGCTTGAGACCCTGCGCGAAAGCGAGGACGGGTTCCGCATTGCCGAGGTCGATCTGGAGATGCGCGGGGCGGGCGATCTGATCGGCACCGCGCAATCGGGCCTGCCGCGCTTCCGCATCGCCGATCTGGAACGTCAGGCCGGGCTGATGCAGATCGCCCAGTCCGATGCCCGCGCTTTCCTGGAACGTGACCCCAAGATGGTCTCGGACCGGGGGCGGGCGGTGCGGGTGCTGCTCTGGCTGATGGAACAGGATCTCGCGATCCGGCTGATTCACACAGGTTAAAATGTTCTTAAAAAGTTCTTGCGCGACTCGGCGAGATATGAGAACAAAAGGGCAACTCGATGGGAGATTGCCATGACTGAAGCGATGAAATCCGTACTGAGCGCCGAGAACGCCTCGATCCGCGAATTGGTGGCGGATGCCCTTGGCGTCGTCGTGATCTGTGTCAGCACTGTCGCCATCCTCTGGATCCCTGCAATTCTGTCTGCCTGACCTGTTCCGTCTCGGTCGTCCCCGGCCCCGGTTCAGTGCCTTGCGGGTGGTCTGGCTTAGCGCCGGCCACCCGCTTTTTTATGCGGCGTTGCGGCATGGGGGCGGAATGGCCTAGGTTCCCGGCAAGGAAACCGGCAGGACGCGAAACATGGAACAGCGCAGGATCAATCTGGCCTTGCAGGGCGGCGGGGCGCATGGGGCCTTTACCTGGGGCGTGCTCGACCGGCTTCTGGACGAGACCTGGCTGGATTTCGCGGCGATCAGCGGCACCTCGGCGGGGGCGATGAACGGGGCCGCGCTGCAGGCCGGGCTGGCCGCCGCCAAGGGCCGCAGCGGTCGGCGCGCGGCGCGCGAGAACATGGCCCATATCTGGTCCGAGATCGGGCAGGTCAGCGATTCCCGCGTCGTGCGCTGGCTGCATTCCTTCTTCCCCACCCCGCGCAGCATGGAGCGGGTGACCGAGGTCTTTTCCCCCTTCGCCTGGTTCGAGAACCTGACCCGGCTGTTCAGCCCCTACGATTACGGGCCGTTCTATGCGAATCCGCTGCGCATCGTTCTGAAAACGCTGCCCTATCCGAAACTTGGGCAGGAAAGCCCGACGAAGATCTTCGTCAATGCCACCAATGTGCGCACCGGCCTGCCGCGCGTCTTCAGCGGGGCCGAGGTCACGGTCGATGCGGTCCTGGCCTCGGCCTGCCTGCCGACGATCTATCGCGCGGTCGAGATCCATGACCCGGCGACCGGCCAGGTCGAGGAATATTGGGATGGCGGCTATTCCGGGAACCCCTCGCTCTGGCCGCTTTACGAGCCGGATCTGCCGCGCGACATCGTCATCGTGAACATCAACCCGATGCGCCGCGAGGCGGTGCCGCATACGCCGGCGGAAATCGCCGACCGGGTCAACGAGATCAGCTTCAACGCAGCGCTTCTGTCGGAACTGAGGGCAATCAACTTCGTCAAGCGCCTTCATGCCGAGGGCCGGTTGCAGGGTGGCCGGGTGATGAAGAACGTGCTGGTCCACATGATCATGGACGACGCGCTGATGAACGACCTGAATGCGCGCAGCAAGGTCATGCCCGATCCCGGAATGCTGACCCGCATGTTCGAGGCCGGGCAGGCGGCAGCGCATGATTTCATCGAGAACCATGCCGACGATATCGGCCGGCGCGATTCGACGGATCTGTCCTCGATCTTCCTGCCGCCGGCCCCGGGCGGATAGACCAGCCCGGTCAAGCCCGCAGTCGGTCTATCCCTTCAGCGCCGCCAACTCGGTGGCGATGCCGGCGCCGAGGCGGGCATTGTTCATCACCAGCTCGATATTCGCGGCCAGGGATCGGCCCTCGGTCAGCTCGAAAATCCGCTGCAGCAGATAGGGCGTGACCGCCTTGGCGGCGATGCGGTGGCGGGCGGCATCTGCCAGCGCCTGATCGACGATGGGGGCGATGGTGGCGCGCGGGATTTCGGCCCCGGCGGGGATCGGATTGGCGATCAACTGGCCGCCGGGGACGTTCAGCGCCCGGCGGGTGGCGGCGGCGCGGGCGATCTCGGCTGCGCTGTCCATGCGCAGGGGCGCGCGCAGGCCCGATTCGCGCGACCAGAAGGCCGGCAACTGGTCCTGCCCATAGGCGATGACCGGCACGCCGAGCGTTTCCAGCACCTCCAGCGTCTTCGGCAGGTCGAGAATGGCCTTGGCGCCGGCACAGATCACGGTGACCGGGGTCTGCGACAGTTCCTGCAGATCGGCCGAGATGTCGAAGCTGATCTCGGCCCCGCGATGGACGCCGCCGATGCCGCCGGTCGCGAAAACCTCGATCCCGGCCAGCCGGGCGCAGATCATGGTCGCGGCGACGGTGGTCGCCCCGGTGCGACCGCTGGCCACGCAGGCGGCCAGATCGGCGCGCGAGAGCTTCATCACCTGCGCCTGCGGCGTCTTCGCCAGTCGCTCCATCGCCGCATCGTCGAGCCCGATGCGGATGCGGCCCTCGATCACCGCGATGGTGGCCGGGGTGGCACCGCCCTTGCGGATCTCCTCTTCGACCCGGCGGGCCATTTCGAGGTTCTGCGGAAACGGCATGCCATGGGTGATGATCGTCGATTCCAGAGCGACGACGGGGGCGCCATCGGCAAGCGCCGCGGCGACTTCGGGGGTCATGTCAAAGAAATCGGTCATGGAACGTCCTTTCCGGAAACATGCATTGCGGCGGCCTCGGCGGCAAGGCCGAGCGCCTCGGCCCGTAGCCGGCCCTCGCGCTCGGCTGCCAGATGCGCGGCCAGGAAACAGTCGCCGGCACCGGTCACGCGGGCGATGGCGACCGGCGGCGGATGGGCGACAAGGACGCCATGTCCCGCCAGCCCGTCAGCGACCGCCGCGCCGCCATCGGTCACGATGACCCGGCTCATGCCGCGCGCCAGCATCGCCTCGGCCCCGGCGGGGGCATCGGGCAGGGCATGACCGCAGAGCACCTCGGCCTCAAGGCGGTTGAGATAGAAGCAGCCATGGGCGGCCCCGATCAGCGGTGCCAGCCGCTCGGCCTTGCCGGGGCTGGCCGGCACGATGCGCAGATCGGCCTGAGAGAGGCCCGGCTCAGCGGCGATGCGCGAAAGCTGTTCGGTGGTCAGATTGCCGTCGATCACGGCCACGCCGCGCCAGAGTTGTGCCGCCGAGGCCAGCCGGCCATCGCGGATCGGGGCCAGCACCATGTCGCCCGCATCCTCCAGCGAATGCGCGTCGGCAATGGCGGCGATCAGCCCGTTCACATCCTCGATCGCCATATAGACATCGGTCGGCCCACCGTCGCGGCAGAGAAAGTCGGTGATCACGCCGCGCGCGGCCACCGCGCCGATCAGCGCCTCGCCCTCGGCATCGCGCCCGACCGCCGAGAGGATCGCCGGGGACATGCCCCAGCGGGCGATTGCCAGCGCCACGTTCAGCGCCACGCCACCCGGAATATGGGCGACGCGGCCGGGCAGGTCGGCGCCCGGCGCCATGGCACGCGGGCTGCGGCCGATCACGTCCCACAGCATGGCACCGATGCAAAGAAGATCCGCTGTCCTGTTCATCCGCCTTCCCTCAAGGGAATTGTCCTGCCCGGTTGTGACCATTGCAAGCCCCAGCCGTTGCGCTGTTGCAGGCCACCTCTGGCATCGGCGGATGGAAAGAACAAGGCCGGGCATCAGCCCGGCCTTTATGCCTCGTTACTCATCCTGTTGCGCCTCAGTTCAGCGCGTCGATCTGATGCGGCAACCAGACCTGCCACCAGCGGCGGGTCTTGGTCTGCTTGCGGACCAGATCGGAATACTGGCCGCCATAGATTGCGAAATAGCCAAGCATTGCGGTTTCCCTTCCTTTTGCTTCTGCAGAAAGGATATGGCCAGCAATCGCTGTGCTACAACCGCCATCTGGTCAAAGCTGCATTGCAGATGCTGCAATGCGGCATGATCTGTCAGGCGGGCTGTTCGGCACCCGCGCCGCCATGGCGCGCCTTGCTGCGCAGGTCGAACATCCCGTAGGCGGCGACCACCAGGAAGCACAGCCCCGGCACGAGATAGGAAAACGCCGCCCCCTTCGCATCCATCACCGCGCCATGCACCAAGGGCATCAGCGCCCCGCCGAGGATCGCCATGACCAGACCGGCGGCACCGAATTTGGTATCGTCGCCCAGCCCGTGCAGGGCGATGCCGTAGATGGTCGGGAACATCAGCGACAGGCAGGCCGAGATCGACACCACTGCCCAGACCCCGGCGATATTGGGGCTGCTCATCGCAAAGAGGCACAGCGCCGTGCCGCAAAGCGCCATCAGCATCAGCAGCATGGCCGGGCGCAGATAGCCCATCAGCCAGACCATGACGAAGCGCGAGATCAGGAAGACGATCAGGCTGGCCTGCAGATACCAGCCGGCCTCGGCCTCATTGCCGCCGATGGCCTCCATCACATATTGGATGGTGAAGGTCCAGGTGCAGGTCTGCCCGGCCACGTTGAAGAATTGTGCAATGACGCCAAAGCGATAGTGACGGTTCTTCAACAGCCGGCGCAGGGTGGCGCCGAAATGGACCTCATGGCCTTCGGCGCTCAATTCGCGCTTGGTCGGCATCGGGATGACGGCGATGGCGATCCAGATCAGCACCAGCACGCAGGCAAAGCCGACATAGGGGACCATGACCGCGCCCAGTTCCTCGACCTGGATTGCCTGCAGCGCCTCGGGTGCCATGGCGGCGCGCTCGGCCTCGCTGGCCGGGTTCAGGCGCGGCAGGATCAGGCTTGCCGCCAGAAAGACGCCGATATTGGTGCCGACCGGGTTGAAGGCCTGGGCGAAGTTCAGCCGCCGCGTGGCGTTATGTTCCGGCCCCATGGCGATGACGAAAGGATTGGCCGAGGTCTCAAGGATCGACAGCCCGCCCGCCAGCGTGAACAGCGCCATCAGGAAGAAGCCGAAGGTCATCGCCTGTGAGGCGGGGTAGAACAGGAAGGCCCCGACAATGGCGCAACCCAGCCCGACCAGCACCCCGGTCTTGTAGGAGAACCGCCGGTTGATGAAGGCCGCCGGCAGCGCCAGGCAGAAATAGGCGCCGTAATAGGAAAACTGCACGAAGGACGCCTGCAGCGTCGACATCGAGAAGATCTTGGAAAACACCTTGACCAGCGGATCGGTCATGTTCGCGGCGATGCCCCAGGCCGCGAAACAGGTCACCAGCAGGATGAAAGGCAGTCGCATCCCGTCATAGAGATATTTGGTTTTCTCGGTCATAATCCTCTCCCCCTCCAAATATGTTCCATTTGTCGGCCCGGTTTTCCCTAGGGTAAAGTGCAAATCGGCATTTTCTGGATATGCGTGTGTCGGGCGCGGGGTCCCGCCGATGCCGGCGGCTTCTTGACCGGGGCGGCAAAACCCCGCATATCGCGCTCACGCGGATGGCCGGATGACCGCGGCGAAAGTCGAGGAAAGTCCGGACTCCATGAGGCAACGGTGCCGGGTAACGCCCGGCGGGGGCAACCCCAGGGAAAGCGCAACAGAGAAGAGACCGCCTGCGCTTGCGCGGGCAAGGGTGAAACGGTGGGGTAAGAGCCCACCGGGGGGCTGGTAACAGACCCCGCATGGCAAGCCCCACCGGGAGCAATGCCGAATAGGGACCTCGTGCCGGCAACGGCAGCGCCGCCTTGCGCCAGAAGGTCCGGGTTGGCAGCTTGACGCCCGCAGCAATGCGGTGCGCAGAGGAATGGTCATCCAGAGGGGCAACCCTTGGACAGAATCCGGCTTACAGGCCATCCGCGTGTTCTATTCGTCCCCATGATGCCGGGCACGGGCGCGGCGCGAGAAGGACAGTCGTGTCATCCGCTTCAGCGCAGAGGGCGAAAGGCAGTTCCGGGCACTGTTTTCCGGTTGACAACGCAGGCTGCGACGGTAAAAGGCGGCTTCTACGAATTTTCGCGGTGGCCTTTGGGCGCCGCCGCAGCAGGAGTTAAGACCAATGGCGAAGCCGACGACGATCAAGATCCGTCTGAACTCGACGGCCGGGACCGGGCATTTCTATGTCACCAAGAAAAACGCCCGCACCATGACCGAAAAGATGACGGTCAACAAATACGACCCGGTTGTGCGCAAGCATGTCGAATACAAGGAAGGCAAGATCAAGTAAGATCTGCCAACCGACGGAGTTGAATGAACCGCGCCAAGGCGCGGTTTTTTCATGCGCAGATGGCGGTCAGCGCCGGCGGCGGCGCAGGCTTGCCAGCAGCAGGGCAAGGGCTGCCAGCACCGTGGGCCAGCGGCCAAGCCGCATCCACCACGTCCGGGGCAGGGGCGCGGGCAGGGCGGCGTCGATATGGCCCACCACGCCAAGCGGCAATTCGGCGGTCACGCGCCCCAAAGGGTCGATGGCGGCGGTGATCCCGGTATTCGCGGCCCGCATCATTGGCAGACCCGATTCGATGGCGCGCAGCCGCGCCTGCGCCAGATGCTGATAAGGTCCAGAAACGGTGCCGAACCAGGCGTCATTGGTCGCCTGCAGCAGCCATTCGGCACCCTCGACGGCGCGCAGATGCTGCGGGAAGATCGCCTCATAGCAGATCAGCGGCTGGAAGGGCGGCAGGCCTGCGGGCGTCATCAGGTGCGGGCCGGGACCGGCGGAATAGCCGTTGCCAAGCTGTGCCGCGAAGGCGCGGATGCCGATCCGGGCCATGGCATCGCCCCAGGGGATATATTCGCCGAAGGGGACGAGGTGGAACTTGTCATAGACCTGCGCCACCGCGCCGCCGGGCCGGACCTCGATCAGCGAGTTATAGAAACGCGGCCCGTCGCTGCGCTGGATGCCCATCAGCACCGTGGCATTGGCGGCTTCGCTGAGGATCGGCAGGGCGTCGCCGGCCACCTCCAGCGGGAAGCTTACGGCGGTTTCGGGCCAGATCACCGCATCGGGGGCGGGGCCTTCGGGCGGGGCTGCGCTTTCCTGCAACAGCCGCTGCCAGAAGACCTGCGCCCATTCCGGGTCCCATTTCAGCGCCTGCTCGGCATTGGGCTGCACGAGGCGCAGGGTGATGTCGCGCAACTGGACCGGCGTATCGAGCCGCGACAGCCCCCCGGCCCAGAACGTGGCCACGAGCAGGGCCGACAGCGCGGCCCCCGGCCATGCCCCGCGCGGCTGCAATGCGGGGCCCGACCAGAAGGCCAGCGGCAGGGCGGCGGCGCTGACGGTCAGGGCCGAAAGGCCGGTCGCGCCGATGAAGGCTGCGGCCTGTGCGGCGGGCGTGTCGATCCAGATATGGCCAAGCTGCGCCCAGGGAAAGCCGGTAAAGATCCAGCCGCGCAGCCAGTCTGACAGGACCAGACCGGCGCCGAAGGCCATGGCCCGCCTCGGGCCGGGGTCGGCAAGGCGCCCGGCGAGCCAGCCCGGCATGGCCCAGAAAATACCGCCGCCAAGCGCCATGAGGAGAAGCGCGAAAGGGGCCATCCAGCCATAGATCTCGGGCTCGACCAGAAAGGGCTCGACGATCCAGCTGAGCGCGAGGGCGAAATAGCCGGTTCCCGCCGCCAATGCGCGCCAGGTCGCGCCGCGCCGACCCGTTGCATGGGCGACCCGCCAGACGACGATAGCCAGCGCCAGCAGGCTGAGCGGCCAGAGCCCCCAGGGCACCTGACCGAGGGCTACGCCCGCGCCAAGCAGCAGGTCGAGCACGCCGCCCCGCCAGCCCCGCCCCCAGCTTCGGGGTGCGTCTGCCGTCATGCGGGGCATCGGCGGATCAACCTTCCGTGGGTTCCGACGATTCGGTGCCGGTTGCCGATGCGGCGTCCACAGGCGCGGCCTCGCCAGCCTCGGTGGCTTTCGCGGCGGTCTTGCGCGGGGCGCGGCGGCGGGTGGGTTTTTTCGGCTCTTCCGCCGGGGCTGCTTCGGCTTCGACCGGCGCGGCCTCGGCCGGCGCGGCTTCCGCCTCGGTGGCTTTCGCGGCGGTCTTGCGCGGGGCGCGACGGCGGGCAGGCTTCTTCGGTTCCTCTGCCGGGGCTGCCTCGGCCTCGACCGGCGCGGCCTCAGCCGGCGCGGCTTCCGCCTCGGTGGCCTTCGCGGCGGTCTTGCGCGGGGCGCGACGACGCGCAGGCTTCTTCGGCTCTTCGACGGCTTCCGGCGCTGCCTCGGTGGTGGCATCGGCCCCGGTGGCGGCTTCGGCGGCCTTGGCTTCTTCTTCGCGCCTGGCCTCGGCCTGTTTCTTCTCCTCTGCGCGGCGTTCCTCGGCCCGTTTCTGCTCAACCTCGCGGGCGGCAGCGGCAGCGTCGTTCTGCTGCATGGTGGCTTCGGTTGCGGCGAGCGCGTCGGCGAAGCTCTGGGTCATGAAGTCCGGCACATGTTCGCCCATGCCCTGCACCTGACGGCCACCGTCGCGGCGGTCGTTGCGGCGATCCCCGCGCGCGCTGTCGCGACGCTCGTCGCGGGGTTCAGGCCGGCGGTCGTCGCGCGATGTGCTGCGGACTTCTTCCTTGGGGGCCTCTTGGCGCGCTGCCGGCGCCTCGTCGCGGCGGTCGTCCTTGCGGTCGTCCCGGCGCGAGCGCGAACGCGACCGGCTGCTGCCGCGACCGCTGTCGCGCGGCGCGCTGCGGGCATTGTCAGAGAGCGAGAAGCCTTCGGGCGCCTCGGCGCGGGGCAGGGATTGCTTCACCAGATTCTCGATGCCCGACAGGTATTTTTCATCCGCCGGTGTGGCGATGGAATAGGCCGTGCCCTGACGCCCGGCGCGGCCGGTGCGGCCGATGCGGTGGACGTAATCCTCGGCATGAGAGGGCAGGTCGAAGTTGAACACATGGCTGACCGCCGGAATATCGAGCCCGCGTGCCGCCACGTCGGAGGCCACGAGGAAACGCAGCGAGCCGTCGCGGAACGCGTCCAGCGTGCGCATCCGCTGCGACTGGTCCAGATCGCCATGGATCGGGGCGGCGTCGAAGCCATGCGCCTTCAGCGACTTGGCGACGATATCGACCTCGGTCTTGCGGTTGCAGAAGATGATCGCGTTCTTCAGATCCTCGCCCTCGGCCTCGATCAGCGCGCGCAGCAATTCGCGCTTCTGCTTGGCGGTCTGGTCCTTCCGCGTCGGCGTGATCTCGACCAGCTTCTGGGTGATGGTTTCCGAGGTGGTGGCCTGACGCGCGACCTCGATACGTTCGGGCGTGTGCAGGAAGGTATTGGTGATGCGCTCGATCTCGGGGGCCATGGTAGCCGAGAAGAACAGCGTCTGCCGGGTGAAGGGGGTCAGCTGGAAGATACGCTCGATATCCGGGATGAAACCCATGTCGAGCATCCGGTCGGCCTCATCGACCACCATCACCTCGACCCCGGTCAGCAGCAGCTTGCCGCGTTCGAAATGGTCCAGCAGCCGGCCCGGCGTGGCGATCAGCACATCGACGCCGCGGTCGATCAGCTTGTCCTGCTCGCCGAAGGAAACCCCGCCGATCAGCAGCGCCTTGGTCAGGCGGGTATGCTTGGCATAGATGTCGAAGTTTTCCGCCACCTGCGCCGCCAGTTCCCGCGTCGGGCAAAGGACCAGCGAGCGCGGCATCCGCGCCCGGGCCCGGCCACGCGACAGCCGCGTGATCATCGGCAGGGTGAAGCTGGCGGTCTTGCCGGTCCCGGTCTGGGCGATGCCCAGCACGTCGCGGCCTTCCAGCGCCGGCGGGATCGCGCCCGCCTGGATCGGGGTCGGGCTGTCATAGCCAGCTTCGGCCACGGCCTTGAGAACTTTCGGATCGAGCTTCAGGTCAGAAAATCTGGTCATATGCGTCCATTCGCTGCGCCTCGGGCGCAGATGAAAAAATGGGACGCCATTGCACGCCCCTCGTTCGTCCGCCGGATGCGAACGCGAATTGCCCTAGCTTAATCGCGGTTACTCGTCAATCTTGTCAAAAAATTGCCGCATTTCGTTGCGGCAGATGAGGAACAGAATCAGGCCGGCATCTGTTGGCGTGGATTGAACGAGGGAACAGGCATGGCAGTAACCCCCGAAAGCGGGCTGAGCCCGGTTGAGGCATTTGCGCTTGTGGGCGTCGTCGGTGTCGGCGCGCAATGGCTGGCCTGGCGGTTCCGGCTGCCGGGCATCGTCATGATGCTGCTGGCCGGGCTGATCCTGGGGCCGCTGACCGGGATCTTCGTGCCCTCGCGCGATATCGGCCCGCTGGTGGCGCCGATGATCTCGCTGGCCGTGGCGGTGATCCTGTTCGAGGGCGGGCTGACGCTGAACTTCCGCCAGCTTGAGGATGCGGGCCCCGGTGTGCGGCGGCTGGTGGTGCTGGGCGCGCCGCTTGGCTGGTTGCTGTCTTCGGCGGCGCTTTATGGGATCGCCGGGCTCAGCTGGCAAAGCTCGGTCGTCTTCGGCGGGGTCATGATCGTGACCGGCCCGACCGTGATCGCGCCGCTGCTGCGCGCCGCCAAGCTGCACAACCGCCCGGCCCAGCTTCTGCAATGGGAGGCCATCGTCAACGATGCGGTCGGCGCGCTTGTCGCCGTGGGCGCGCTTGTCGTGGTCATGGTCGTCCAGCAGCAATTGACGGCGACCCATGCGATCTGGGTTGTCGGCAAGGGCATCGTCTTCGCCGCCCTTCTGGGTTACGGTGCCGCGCTGATGGTGGTCGCGGCCTTCCGCCGCGCGCTGGTGCCGGAATACATGAAGGTGCCGATGCTTTTCGTGCTGGTGCTGGCGGTCTTTGCGCTGTCCGATTCCGTGCTGCATGAATCGGGCTTGCTGGCAGTGACGGTGATGGGGCTGGTCATCGCCAATGCGGACCTGCCGTCTTACACCGAGATCTACCGCTTCAAGGAGCAGGCGACGACGCTGCTGCTGTCCGGCGTCTTCATCCTGCTGGCCGCGAATGTGCGGCTGGAATCGCTGGAGCATCTGAACTGGCGCGCGCTGCTGTTCATCCTCTCGGTGGTGCTGCTGGTGCGGCCGCTGACGGTGCTGATCTCGCTTCTGGGCACCGCGATCCCGATGAACGAGCGGCTGATGGTGGCCTTCACCGGGCCGCGCGGGGTGGTGCTGCTGGCGGTCTCGGGCCTGTTCGCGCAGCGACTGGTGGCCGAAGGGGTGCCGGATGGCGCGGTGCTGCAACCCCTGGCCTTCGTGCTGGTGCTGGTGACGGTGGTGCTGCACGGCTTCACGCTGAAGCCGCTGGCGGCGCGGCTTGGCCTGACCTCGGCCGGCACGCCGGGGATGATCATCGTCGGCGGCTCGACCTTCTCGACCGGGCTGGCGCAGGCGCTTGGCAATGCCGGGGTAAATGTGCTGGTCACCGATCCGAACCGGGGGCAGCTGCGTTCGGCGCGCGCCGCCGGGGTGGCGACCTATTACGGCGACATCCTGTCGGAAACCGCCGATAACGGGGTCGAGTTCATGGCCTTTTCCAGTATCTTCGCGGCCTCGGACAACGATGCCTATAACACCCTGGTGGCGACCGACCTGGCGCCGGAATTCGGTCGCGACGCGATCTGGCAGATCGCCCGCGTCAAGGAGGAACAGGCCCGCCACGCCTTGCCCAGCCAGTTGGGCGGGCGCGGCGTCAATGGCGGGCGCACGCTGGCGCAATATCTGGACCTCTTGGGCAATGGCTGGATCTTCCGCACCACCCGCCTGACCGAGGAATATACGCTGGATGACTGGCATTCCGCCCGCGAGGGGGCGATTCCGCTGGCCGTGGTCCATGACGGCAAGGCCCGTTTCGTCGGTCGCGACGAGGAACTGAGCGGCCGGACGGGGATGCGCATCGTCTCGCTGATGCCGCCGGAACTGGCCGACCGCATCCGGCGCGAGGCTGAGGAGGCCGGCAAACAACGCGAACAGGCCCGGGCCGAGGCAAAGGCGGTCAGGAAGGGCGAGGGCGAAGGGTCGCAGCCCGATGCGGATCCGCTGCCGGACGGGGCGGCCTGATTATTCTCGACCGCGCCGCCAAGGCGGTCAGCGGTCGCGCTTCTTCCAGCGGCGGTGGACCCAGAACCACTGCCCCGGACGGGCGCGGATCTGACGTTCCAGATCGGCATTCAGCGCCTGCATCATCTCCTCGGGGGTGGTGTGGGCGATGGGCTGGCCGACCTCGACCGAGAAGCTCAGCCCATCGGGCTGGCGGATGCCGTTGATCGGCACCAGAAGCGCGTCATAGCGCAGGGTCAGCTCCGCCGGGGTCAGCACCGTGCGCGAGGGCAGGCCGAAGAAATCCAGCTTGGTGCCGTCATGGACGAACTGGTCGAAGCCAAGCGCCAGCATCCCGCCGCCGCGCAGGAATTTCAGCATGGCGGCGAAGCCGGATCTGCCGCGCGGGAAGATCGGCTCGGCGATGGCGCGCATGGCGGGGATGTAATGGGCGTTGAAGGCCGGGTTGTTCATCGGCCGATAGAGCGCGCCGACCGGCCAGCCGCGCGCAGAAAGTGCCGCGCGCATGGCGTCGTAATTGCCGAAATGCGCGCAGGCGAGGATGACGGGCCGGTCGCTGGCGGCGGCTTCCTCCAGTGCGGCAAGGCCGGGGCCGGTCAGCCTGTCGGTGTCGCGGATGCGGGCGGTGAATTCCTCGCCCGAATAGATCTCGGCCATGGAGCGCCCGGCATTGTCCAGCACCTCGCGGGCAATGCGGGCGCGCTCAGACGGCGACAGTTCGGGCATGGCGAGCGTCAGATTCTCGCGCGCCCGGCGCGACCAGCCGGCGATGGGTCCGAGAAGGCGCGAGAAGAACCAGCCCACAACCGGGATACGGCGGCGATAGGGCAGAAGCCGGGCCACCGCCATGACGCCCAGAAAGGCGGCATTGGCCAGCTTGTCGGTCCAGACCATCTCGTCTTCTGTCTTGGCCTTAGCCATGCGCGGCGCGCTCCTTCCGGGCCACTCGGGTCTCGCGATACCAGATATAAAGGCCTGCCGCCACGATGATGCAGGCACCCAGAACCGTCCAGCGATCCGGTAGCACGCCCCAGAACATCCAGCCCCACAGCGCGGCCCAGAGCAGCCCGGTATAGCCGAAGGGGGCGATCACCCCGGCCTCGGCCAGCGAGAAGGCATGGATCAGCAGCGCCTGCGACAGGGCGCCGAAAATGCCGATCAGGGCGAATGCCCAGAGGTGTTCGACCGCGATCGGCTGCCAGAAGAACGGCACCACAAGGCTGCTGGCGATCAATCCGACCAGCACCGTCCAGACCAGAGAGGTGGCCAGCGAATCCGTGCGCACCACGCGGGTCAGAAGCGCGCCGGCGGCATAGGTGAAGGCGCCGATCAGCGGCAGGATGGCGGCGGGGTCGAACACGCCCATGCCGGGCCGGATGATGATCATCGCCCCGATCATCGCCACGACGATGCCGGCGATGCGACGCCAGCCCACCGGCTCGCCCAGAAACAGCGCCGCGCCAAGGGTGATCAGCACCGGGTTCATGTCCATGATCGCGGTCGCTTCGGCAATGCCGATATGCTGGATCGCGGTGAAGAACAGCGAGACCGAGGCCAGTTGGCACAGCGCCCGGCCAAGCTGCGCCATCGGCTGACGCGCGCGCAGGCTGGGCAGAAACCTGCCCCGGTAATACAGCGCAAGCACCACGAAATTGCCCATATAGCGCGCCCAGACCACCTGTGCGGGGGCATAGAACTCGCCCAGATATTTCGCCGTCGCATCCATCATCGTGAAGATGAAGACCGACAGCAGCAGGAAGGCGATGCCGCGCGCCTGCTGGTTGCCATGCGCCATGGCGCGACCGTCGCGGGCGCGTCCGAACAATCCGAAGGATTTGGGCAAAGGCCTCATCGGCAGGCCGGGGCCGCAGCAAAATCAATGTGCTGCGGCCCTTTGTTCATGTCATGAGGGGGTGCGAGGCGGGGCCTCACACAAGCCCCGTCGCGGTCTCGACCACGTTTTCGGCGGTGATGCCGAATTCCTTGTAAAGCTCCTCCGCCGGGGCCGAGGCGCCGAAACCGGCCATGCCGATGAAGGCGGCCTTGTCCTCGGTGCCGCCCTCGCCCAGAAGCAGCCAGTCCCAGCCCTGGCGGATGCCGGCCTCGATGGCGATGCGCGCGGGGCCTTTCGGCAGCACTTCGCGGCGGTATTCGGCCGGCTGGGCGCGGAACAGTTCCATACAGGGGACCGAGACCACACGGGTGGCGATGCCTGCGGCTTCCAGCGCCTCGCGCGCCTTGACCGCGATCTCGACCTCGGAGCCGGTGGCGAGCAGGATCACCTGCGGCGTGGCCGAGGCCTCGCGCAGGATATAGGCCCCCTTGGCCGACAGGTTCTCGGTTGCGGTTTCGCGCAGGACCGGCAGGTTCTGACGCGACAGCGCCATGACCGTGGGCGCGCCGGTCGCTTCCAGCGCCAGTTGCCAGGCTTCCGCCGTCTCGATCAGGTCGCAGGGGCGCATGGTCAGCGTGTTCGGCGTGGCCCGGCAGATGGCCAGATGCTCGACCGGCTGGTGGGTCGGGCCGTCCTCGCCCAGACCGATGGAATCGTGGGTCATGACATAGACCGGCCCGATCCCCATCAGCGCCGACAGCCGCATGGAGCCGCGGGCGTAATCGGTGAAGGTCATGAAGGTGCCGCCATAGGGGCGGAAGCCGCCATGCAGGAAGATGCCGTTCATCGCCGCCGCCATGCCATGTTCGCGGATGCCATAGCGGATATAGCGGCCGTCGCGGTTCTCGGCGTTGAAATCGCCCAGATCGGCGGTCCTGGTCAGGTTCGAGCCGGTCAGGTCGGCCGAGCCGCCGAACATTTCGGGCAGCAAGGGGTTGATGACCTCCAGCACCATTTCCGAGGCCTTGCGGGTCGCGACCTTGGGCTTGGCGGACAGCGCCTGTTCCTTCAGCGCGACAATGGCCGGCGCCAGCTTGTGGCTGATTTCATGCGAGATGCGGCGGGCGAATTCGTCGCGCTGACCGGCGGGCAGGGTATCGACGCGCTTCTGCCAGGCGGCGCGGGCCTCGGCACCGCGGGCACCGGCCTTGCGCCATGCGGCCAGGATGTCGTCGGGGATGATGAACTCGGCATGATCCCAGCCGTAATTATGGCGGGCGGCGGCGATTTCCTCGGCCCCGAGGGGCGAGCCATGGGCACCGGCGGTGTCCTGCTTCTTCGGCGCGCCGAAGCCGATGATGGTCTTGCAGTCGACTAGGGTCGGACGCCCGTCGGAGTTCTTCGCCTCGCTCAGCGCGCGGTCGATATCGGCGGCGTCGTGACCGTCGCAGGACAGGACGCGCCAGCCCGAAGCCGCGAAACGCTCGTGCTGATCGGTCTTGTCGGCGATGCTGACGCGGCCGTCGATGGTGATGTTGTTATTGTCCCAGAGCACGATCAGCTTGCCCAGTCGCTGCGCACCGGCAAGGGCGATGGCTTCCTGGCTGATGCCCTCCATCAGGCAGCCGTCGCCGGCGATGACCCAGGTCCGGTGATCGCAGATATCGGCGCCGAATTCGGCCCGGGCGGCTTCCTCGGCAATGGCGAAGCCGGCGGAATTGGCGATGCCCTGACCCAGCGGGCCGGTGGTGGTCTCGATCCCGTCGGCATGGCCGTATTCCGGGTGACCGGCGGTCTTGGCGCCGGACTGGCGGAAGTTCTTCAGCTGATCCAGCGTCATATCCTCGTAGCCGGTCAGGTAGAGCAGCGCGTAAAGCAGCATCGAGCCGTGCCCGGCGGACAGGATGAAGCGGTCGCGGTCGAACCAGTGCGGTGCCGAGGCGTCGAATTTCAGGTGTTTGGTGAACAGCACCGTGGCCACATCGGCCATGCCCATCGGCATCCCGGGATGGCCGGAATTGGCGGCCTGGACGGCGTCCATGGCGAGAACCCGGATCGAACTGGCGAGGTTCCAGTGATCGGGATCGGCTTTGCGGAGGGCTTCGAAATCCATCGGAAATGTCCTTTGTGGCAGCACTGTGCCCCTGATAGCAGGTGCGGGCGGGGTTTCAAGCCGGGCAGGGCGCGTGCTAAGCTCGTCGAAACGCCGTCATGGCAGCGGCTTCGGCCCCGCCTCGCTTGACTTCGCCCCCCGAATCCGCCATAAGCCCGCGACCGGCCGGGCATCCGCCCTTGGCCGGTGCTATGTTTTTGAACCATCACCCATCAGGGGTGCGCCGTCCGAAGGCGGGGATTTTTCCCCGAAACGCCGGCTTTGCCGGGGCCGCAGGATGCGGGATACGAAGGAAAGACAGATGTTCGCAGTTCTCAAGACAGGCGGCAAACAGTACCGCGTTCAGGCGGGCGACGTGCTGCGCGTAGAGAAGCTGGCCGCCGATGCCGGCGAAAAGGTGCAGTTCAACGAGATCCTGATGGTCGGCTCGACCGTCGGTGCGCCGCTGGTTGCCGGTGCCGCCGTGCAGGCCGAAGTGATCGAACAGATCAAGGCCGACAAGGTCGTCAGCTATGTCAAGCGCCGCCGCAAGCACAGCTCGCAGCGCACCCGTGGCCACCGTCAGCAACTGACTCTGCTGCGCGTGACCGAGGTGCTGGAAAAAGGTGCCGACAAGTCGGGCGTGAAGGCTGCTCTGGGCATCCGCGCCGCTGCCGCCACCGAAGCCAAGCCGGCCGCGAAGGCGAAGAAAGCCGCGCCGAAGGCTGAAGCTGCCGATGCCGCCGAACCCGCTGCGAAGAAGCCGGCCCGCGCCAAGAAGGCCGCGAAGGCTTCGGACGAGGCATGATCTGACCGGGCGTGACCAACGGGCGCGCCGGTTGAACGGAACATTCGGGTCAGCGATCTGACCCTATCGAACAAGAGGACTTTAAGTCATGGCACACAAGAAAGCAGGCGGCTCGTCCCGGAACGGTCGCGACTCCGCCGGTCGCCGTCTTGGCGTGAAACTTTACGGCGGTCAGGCCGCCATCGCAGGCAATATCATCGTGCGTCAGCGCGGCACCACCTGGTGGCCGGGCGCCAATGTCGGCATGGGCCGCGATCATACCCTGTTCGCGCTGACCGACGGCGAAGTGACCTTCAAGAAGGGTCTCAAGGGCCGCACCTATATTTCGGTCATGCCAGCAAATGCAGAGGCCGCCCAGTAAGCCGATATAAACCCGGCACAGACAGGGGGATCGGCGCAAGCCGGTCCCCCTTCTCGTTTTGGGGCGCGTATCGTCCCTGTTGGAGGAGAGATCATGACAGCACTCGCACAAGTTGCCGGCGATCTGGCGCATGAGCAGCCGGTCATCGCGACCGAGCGGCTGGAACTGAGACCGCTGCGCCGTTCCGATGTCGGGCTGATCGCGCATTACACCGCCGACCGCCGTGTGGCCGAGGGCACGCGCGCCATCCCCCATCCGCTGCCGCCCGGCGCCGCCGAGGCCTTTGTCAGCCGCGCCATGGACCCCGAGCGCAGCGAGGATGTCTGGGCCATCGACGGCTCGGCCCACGGTCTGGGCGAGGTGCTGGGCGTGGTCTCTCTTACCCGGATGGAGGACGACCAGTCCGAACTGGGCTTCTGGGTCGGTGCCGGCTTCTGGAATACCGGCTTCGCAAGCGAGGCGGTCTCGGGCCTGGTCGCGGTCAATCCGCATGGCTCGCGCACTCTTTTCGCCGAGGTCTTTCAGGACAATCCCGGCTCGGCCCGGGTGCTGACCAATTGCGGTTTCGCCTATCTTGGCGATGCCGAAAGCTGGTCGGTCGCCCGCAATGCCCGGGTGCCGACCTGGACCTATCTGCGCCGCATGGCCGATTGAACCGCACCCGCCACGGCCCGAAAGCGGCGCAAAAGCCGCCCCGGGGCGTGGCAATTCCCGCGCCCGCGTCGTATGGCTTGGCCTGAACAGGGACCGTGTCGGAAGGGCTGGCGATGGAAATGGAGCGTATCGAGATTGCCGATCGCGTGACGCTCAGCCGCATGGCTTACGGCATGTGGCGCGTGGCCGATGACGACGATACCGGCCCCGCCCATATCCGCGCCAAGCTGGAGGCCTGTCTGGCGCAGGGGATCACCACGCTCGATCTTGCCGATATCTATGGCGGCTATACCGCCGAATCGCTGCTTGGCGCGGCGCTGAAAGCGGCGCCGGGGCTGCGCGACCGGTTCGAGATCGTGACCAAATGCGGGATCGTCGCGCCGATGGGGCGACATGGATCGGCGCGGGTCAAGCATTACGACACCTCGGCGCGCCATATCGCGGCCTCGGTCGATGCCAGTCTGCGCGATCTCGGCATTGATCGGATCGACCTGCTGCTGATCCATCGCCCCGATCCGATGATGGATGCGGGCGAGACCGGGCGCGCGCTCGACGATCTGGTCGAATCGGGCAAGGTCCGCGCGGTCGGCGTGTCGAATTTCCACCGTGACGAGACGGAACTGCTGCAGGACGCCATGCGCCAGCGTCTTCGCGTCAACCAGATCGAGATTTCGCTGGCCGCGCCCGAACCCTTCGCCAATGGCGAGCTTTCCTTCATCCAGCGTCAGGGCATGGCGCCGATGGCCTGGTCGCCGCTGGCCGGTGGCGCGCTCTTTGCCGGTGCGCAGCCGGAACTGGTCGAGGTCATGCGCGACATGGCGGCGGCGAAGGGCTGCGAGATGGCCGCCCTTGCCATTGCCTGGCTGCTGGCCCATCCGGCCCGGATCATGCCGGTCATCGGCACCAACAGGCTGTCGCGGATCGCGGCGATGTCCGAGGCCTTCCGGGTCGATCTGGACCGCGAGGACTGGTTCATCCTTTATCAGGCGGCGCTCGGCCACGAGGTGCCATGACCGGCTTCATCCCCGATCACGCCCATGCCCGAGAGTTCCGCGATGCGCTCGGCAATTTCGCCACCGGGGTGACCGTGGTCACCATCGCCTCGCCCGGGGGGCCGCAGGGGATGACCGCGAACAGCTTCGCCTCGGTCTCGCTGGCGCCGCCGCTGGTGCTGTGGTCGCCGGGCAAGTTCTCGCGCCGGCACGATATCTTCGCCCGCGCGCCCTTCTTCAGCATCCATGTCCTGGCCGAGGACCAGAAGCATCTGGCCGACCGCTTCACCCGTGGCGGGGCGCAGTTCGAGGGGCTGGCGCATGATCTGACGCCCGAGGGCGTGGCGCTTGTGCCGGGCGTGCTCAGCCGTTTCGATTGCGCGCAGGAGGCCGCGCATGACGCGGGCGACCATACGCTTGTCATCGGTCGCGTGCTCAGGGTCGAGACCGCGCCGGGCCGGCCGCTGGTGCTGTCGCAGGGCCAATGGGGCGGGCACCGCACGGATTGAGGCGGCCCGCCTTCCCGGTCCGCCTTACAGCCCGTAGATCGCCCCGAATTTCTCCTCCAGATAGTCCAGTAGCGGTGCCGCCGAAACCGGGCCGCCGCTGGCCTGTTCGATCAGCGGCACCGGCGCGATCAGGCTGCCATGGCGGTGGATATTCTCGCGCAGCCATTCGACGGCGGGGGTGGCGTCGCCCTCGGACAGCGCGGCGTCGAGATCGGGCAGCGCCGCGCGCATGGCCCGGTTCAGGCAGCCGGCATAGACATTGCCAAGCGCATAGGTCGGGAAATAGCCGAACAGCCCGACCGACCAGTGCACATCCTGCAGAACCCCGTTCGAGGGCTTGTCCACGGCCACCCCGAAATCCCGAAGGAAGCGGGCATTCCAGGCCTCTTCCAGATCGGTCGCATCCAGCTTGCCGGCGATCAGGTCGCGTTCCAGATCGAAGCGCATCATGATGTGCAGGTTATACTGCACCTCGTCGGATTCGGTGCGGATATAGCCCGCTGCCACGCGGTTCACGCTGGCATAGAAGTCGTCGGCATTGTCGATGTTCAGCCCGTCGAACGCGTCCGACATGCGGTCGAACAGCCAGCCGGTGAAGGCGCGGCCACGGCCGATCTGGTTCTCGGAAATCCGCGATTGCGATTCGTGCACGCCAAGCGAGACGCCGCGGCCAAGCGCGGTGAAGGCGTAATCGCTGTCGATGCCGAGCTCGTAATTCGAATGGCCGACCTCGTGGGTGGTGGAATAAAGGCAGTTGAAGGGTTCCGCCGTGACCACGCGAGTGGTGATCCGGCTGTCCTGCCAGCGGCCCGAACTGAACGGATGCACGGCCAGATCCATGCGCCCGCGCGACCAGTCGTAACCGAAGGCGGTGGCGCATTGCCGGGCCAGGCGCAGCTGCGTCTCGGCCGGGAACTGGCCGCTCAGCTGCGCGGGCTGGTGGTCGGCCCCCATGACATCGTCGCGCAATTGCACCAGACGCGGGCGCAGATCGGCGAAGATCGCCCCGACCGAGGCCGCCGTGGCGCCGGGTTCGTAATCGTCCAGCAGCGCGTCATAGGCGTCGCCCCCATCGGCGATGGCGGCGGCTTCCTCGCGCTTGAGCATCAGGATCTCGGACAGCGTCGGCAGGAAGGCCGCGACATCCTCATTGGCGCGGGCCTCGGCCCAGATCCCCTGCGCCAGCGAGGTGGCGCGCGCCAGTTCCGTCGCCAGCCGCGCCGGAATGCGGGTCTGGCGGCGATAGTCGCGCCCGATCAGTTCCAGCATCCGGGCGTCTTCGGCATCCTCGATCTCGGCCTCGGCCCCGTCCAGCCATTCGCCGATGCGCGGATCGGTGCGGCGCTCGTGCAGCACGGCCTCCATGGCGGCCATTTCCTCGGCCCGCTGCTCGGTCGCGCCGCGCGGCATCACGGTTTCCTGGTCCCAGCCGAGACGTTCGGAAACCGAGGACAGCGCCTCGGTGGTGCGCTGGAAGTCCATCAGGGCGTCGAAATCGCTCATTTCACCGTTCCACGAATCGAGGTTTCAAAGGGATAGCGGGCATGGTGGCGCGCCCGCAGGATCAGCACGAACAGCAGCACCGCGCCAAGCTGGTGCAGCAATGCCAGCGACAGGGGCGCGGCGTGGATCACGTTCAGGATGCCCAGCACGATCTGCAGCGCCATGGCGAGGATCATGGCCGTGAAGGCCCCGCGCGTCACCGCATGGGGCGAACGCCGGGCGCGCATCCAGACCACGACGGCGAAGATCGCCAGAAGATAGCCGATCATGCGATGGACGAATTGCACGAGCGCCGGGTTCTCGAACAGGTTGCGCCAGCCAAGCGCCGGGTTCCAGATCGCCGCCGGGATCCATTCGCCGCCCATGGTCGGCCAGCCGGTATATTGCCGGCCCGCGTCGATGCCGGCGACAAGCGCGCCGATCAGGATCTGGCAAAAGGCCAGATGCATCAGCCCGGTGGACATGGAAAACAGCTTCGCCTCGCCGGCGCGGCGGGCGCGCAACAGATCGGCCTCGGATCGGGAAAGCTGCATCGCGTACCAGGCGATCAGCCCCAGAATCGCGAAGGCAAGGCCAAGGTGAATGGCCAGCCGATAGCTGGCGACCGAGGTGAGCGTCGTGGTGGCGACGCCGGAATGGACCATCCACCAGCCGATGCCGCCCTGCATTCCGCCAAGGACGCCGAGGCCCAGCAGGCGCGGCACCCAGCCGGTGGGGATCCGCTTCGTCGCCCAGAAGAACAGGAAGCCCAGCCCCCAGACCAGCCCCACCAGCCGGCCCAACAGCCGGTGCGACCATTCCCACCAGTAGATCCGCTTGAACCCGGTCAGGTCCATATCGGCGTTTTCCTGAACATATTGCGGGATCTGCTTATAGGCGTCGAATTCGGCCTGCCAGGCGGCCTCGTCCATCGGCGGCAGGGTGCCGGTGACCAGCTTCCATTCGGTGATCGACAGGCCCGATCCGGTCAGTCTGGTGGCCCCGCCAAGCGCGATCATCGCCGCGACCATGACGAAGATCACGATCAGCCAGGCGCGGATGGCGCGGCGCGCGCCCTTGGGGGCGGCGTCGATCAGCCCGCCGGCCGTTGTCGGGGCGGGGCGCGGTGTGTCTGCGGTGACGTCCTGAAAGATCGGGCGTTTGGCCATAAGCGGGGCTCCTGATCGCCGGGCTGCATTGCTGGCCGAGGCTTAGCGCGTGCGGGCAGGGGCGTCCAGCCGAACCGGGCAGGGCGGTGGTTCAGGCCCTGCTGGCCGAATGCGGCGCGGTGCGAAAAAATTTCGCTGAAGGGTGTTTTTTCCGCTTGCGCCCCCCAGCGGCCTGACCTAAATCACCCCTCACCGGCGGCCAAGAGGCACCGGCCAGAAACGGATGCGGGCGTAGCTCAGGGGTAGAGCATAACCTTGCCAAGGTTAGGGTCGTGAGTTCGAATCTCATCGCCCGCTCCAGTTTCTTTTTTGCACGAACCGGGCAGATGCCCGGTTTTTTGCATTTTGGGTCCGGCGAAATCCGGGCGAAGCCGGTATTTCGTCAGACGATCTCGATGGCAAGCGCGTGGATGCGCGGCACGATATCGCCAAGCGTGCGGTGAATCAGGCGGTGACGCTCGATCCGGCTGAGGGGGGCCAGTTCCGGCGCGTTGATGCGGATGCGGAAATGCGTCTGTCCGCCCTCGCGCCAGCCGGCATGGCCGTGATGCTGTTCGGATTCGTCGATCACCTCCAGCGTGGTGGGCGACAGGGCCTGCAGTCTTTCGCGCATCTCTTCGGCAATCATCACGGCCCCCCTTTCATCCGGTCGCAAATAGCTTAGACTGTCGACCCCGACGAGAACAAGGCATCGGTATGAGTAACGACGACCCTTTCGGATTCGATCTTTCAGCCAAGACGGACAAGAAGCGCCGTTCCAAGGGCCGGCGGGGCATGACCGGCGCCTTCGAGACCTCCACCCGCGTCTGCGACAAGGAGGGCTGCGAGGAGGCGGGCCAGTATCGCGCGCCCAAATCGCCACGGGCGCTGGATGACTATTACTGGTTCTGCAAGGACCATGTGCGCGAATACAATCTGAACTGGAACTATTTCCAGGGTCAGTCCGAGGAGGAGTTCCAGGAGTTTCTGGACAATGCGACGGTCTGGGAACGCCCGACCAAGCCGTTCGGAAAGGCGGCGCAGGAACAGGCCTGGGCGCGCCATGGCGTCAACGACCCGCTGGAGATCCTGGGCGCCAATGGCACCGACCCCTCGGTGCGCGAGGCGACGCTGCGCCGCAAGCTGCCGCCGACCGAGCGCCGGGCGCTGGATATCCTTGAGGCCCGCGACGGCTGGACCAAGGGCGAAATCCGCAAGCAGTACAAATCGCTGGTGAAGGTGCTGCACCCGGACATGAATGGCGGCGACCGTTCCGACGAGGAGCGGCTGGCCGAGGTCGTCTGGGCCTGGGACCAGATCAAGGAAAGCCGGAATTTCCGCGATTGATCGGCGGTTTCAGTCGTCGGTCATCCCGTCATCGGGGTGGCCTTCGCGCGACAGCAAGACCGCGACCGGGCGCAGCCAGGGGATATGGGCGCAGACGATCATGATCGCGACCATGATCGGCACCGCCAGGAACATGCCCGGAATGCCCCAGATCGCGCCCCAGAAGGCCAGCGACAGGATGATGCCGAAGCTGGACAGGCGCAGGGTCTGACCAAGCAGCATCGGGTCCAGCACATTGCCGATGGCGAATTGCACCGCCGTGCAGCCGGCACCGATGGCCAGCGTGGTGCTGATATCGGCGCTCAGCACATAGGCAAGGGCCACGGCGATGGCGGTGGCGATGATCGAGCCGACCGAGGGCAGGAAGTTCAGCGCGAAGGTCAGCATGGAGATCGCCCCGGCCAGCGGCAGGCCGGCGGCGGTGAAAATCCCGAAGACACAAAGCGCGGTCGCGGCGCTGACCAGCGTTTTCACGACCAGATAGCGGTTCACCCGTCGCATGATCGAGGCGATGATCTGGCGGACATGGGCGGCGGCGACCTTGTCGCCGCTCAGCAGGCTGTCGATCTTCAGCGGGAACCAGACCCGCTCGGCGAACATGAAGCCGACGAAAAGGATGATCAGCACCGCCGCCGACAGCAGCGTCGAGGCGCTGCCGGCGACGCTGCCGGCCATGCTGCGCATCCAGCCGGTCAGGTTGATGGTGCGGATCACCGTCTCGGCGGTCTGCTGCGCCTCGGGGCCCATCCATTCCAGCAATGAGGGCAGGGCGGCCTGAAACTGCTCGGCATAGGAGATCGAGGTGGTGACCACCTGGTTGATCTGGTTGACCACCGTGGTCGAGGCCCAGAGCAGGCCGCCCGCGATCAGCAGCAGAGCCAGCGCCGTGGCCAGCCAGTTCGGCACCCGCTGGCGGGCGATGGCGCCGATGGCGTCCGAGGTCAGCGAGAAGATGATGATCGCAATGGCCAGGCAGATCAGGATGAACCGGGCCTGAACCAACAGAAACATCAGCAATGCGAAGGCGATGATGCCCAGAAAGCCGGTCTGCAGCCTGTCGCGCAGCAGTTGATTCTGTTGCTCCAAGTCAGTCCTCTCGGTCAGGATTCGGCGGATTCGTCACCCTCATCCTCGCCTTGATCCGCGATCCGTGCAACGGAAACAACAGTTTCGCCATTGGTGGTGTTGAAAACCCGCACCCCGCCGGCCGAGCGCGAGCGGAAGCTGATCCCGTCCACCGGCACCCGGATCGACTGCCCGGTCGAGGTCGCCAGCATGATCTGATCGTCCGGCTCGACCGGGAACGAGGCGACAAGCTGGCCGCCGCGCAGCGCCTTGTCCATCGCCATGACCCCCTGGCCGCCACGCCCGCGCAGCGGATAATCGAAGCTGGAACTGATCTTGCCCGAGCCCTTGGCGGTAATGGTCAGGATCAGGTCCTCGGCCGCCGACATTTCGGCATAGCGTTCCTGGGTGATGCTGCCCTCGGCCACGGCATCCTCGTCCTCGTCGGGTTCGGCCCCGTCATCGAGCGCGCCGGCAACCGCGCGGCGCATCTTCAGATAGGCGGCGCGTTCGGCCGGGTCGGCCTCGAAATGGCGGATGACGGACATGCTGACGACGCTGTCGCCGGCCCCCAGCCGGATGCCGCGCACCCCGGTCGAGGCGCGGCTCTGGAAGACGCGGATATCGGTCGCGGCAAAGCGGATGGCGCGGCCCCTGGCGGTGACCAGCATGACATCGTCGTCATCGGTTGCCATGCGCACGCCGATCAGGCTGGTGCCTTCGGGCAGCTTCATGGCGATCTTGCCGTTGCGCATGATATTGGTGAAATCCGACAGCGCGTTGCGCCGCACCTCGCCGCCATCGGTGGCGAAGATGACCTGATAATCGTCCCATTCGGTTTCCGGCGCATCCATCGGCAGAAGTGCGGCGATCGAGGTGCCGCCGTCGATGGGCAGGATGTTCACAAGCGCCTTGCCCCGGGCCGTGCGCCCGCCAAGCGGCAGCCGCCAGGTCTTCAGCCGGTAGACCATGCCGCCGGTGGTGAAGAACAGCAGTTCGGTATGGGTATTGGCCACGAAAAGCGTGGTGACGACATCGTCTTCCTTGGTGGCCATGCCCGACAGGCCCTTGCCGCCGCGCTTCTGGGCGCGGAATTCGGCAAGCGCGGTGCGCTTGATATAGCCGCCCGAGGTGATGGTCACGACCATGTCCTCGCGCTCGATCAGGTCCTCGTCGTCCATGTCGCCGGACCATTCGCCGATCTCGGTGCGACGCGGCACGGCAAAGAGGGTTTTCACCTCGGTCAGCTCATCGGCGATGATGCCCATGATCCGCTCTCGCGAGCCGAGGATCGCCAGGTATTCGCGGATCGAATCGGCCAGCGATTTCAGTTCCTCGGTGATTTCCTGCACGCCAAGCTGGGTCAGGCGCTGCAAGCGCAGATCGAGGATCGCACGGGCCTGGGTTTCCGACAGGTTATAGGTGCCATCGTCGTTGACCGGGTGGCGCGGATCGTCGATCAGCTTGAGATATTCGAGGATCGTATGCGCCGGCCAGCGGCGGCTCATCAGGCGCTCGCGGGCCTCGGCGGCATCGGCCGACGAACGGATGGTTTCCACCACCTCATCCACGTTCGACACCGCGACCGCCAGACCGCAGAGGATATGGCTGCGCTCGCGCGCCTTGCGCAGCTCGAACGCGGTGCGGCGGGCGACCACTTCCTCGCGGAACTGGATGAAATAGGTCAGGAAGTCGCGCAGGGTCAGTTGTTCAGGTCGGCCGCCGTTCAGGGCCAGCATGTTCGCCCCGAATGTGGTCTGCATCGGCGTGAAGCGGAACAGCTGGTTCAAGACCACATCCGGCGTCGCATCGCGTTTCAACTCGACGACGACGCGCACCCCGTGGCGGTCGGATTCGTCCTGGACATGGGCGATGCCCTCGATCCGCTTTTCCTTGGCCAGTTCGGCGATCTTCTCGATCATCGTGGCCTTGTTGACCTGATAGGGGATCTCCTCGATCACGATGGCGAAGCGATCCTTGCGGATCTCCTCGATCCGGGTCTTGGCCCGCATGATGATCGAGCCGCGGCCTTCCAGATATGCCTTGCGGATGCCCGAGCGGCCAAGGATCGTGGCGCCGGTCGGGAAGTCGGGGCCGGGCACGATCTCCATCAGGCGCTCGGTCGAAAGGTCCGGGTTCTCGATCAGGGCCAGCGTCGCATCGACGACCTCGCCCAGGTTATGGGGCGGGATATTGGTGGCCATGCCGACGGCGATGCCGCCGGCGCCATTGACCAGCATGTTCGGGAAGCGCGAGGGCAGAACCGTGGGCTCGCGGTCCTTGCCGTCGTAATTGTCCTGAAAATCGACCGTGTCCTTGTCGATATCGGCCAGGATGTAATCGGCGGGCTTGGCCATGCGCACTTCGGTGTAACGCATCGCCGCCGGCGGATCGCCATCCATGGAGCCGAAATTGCCCTGCCCATCCAGAAGCGGCAGCGACATGGAAAAGCCCTGCGCCATCCGCACGAGCGCGTCGTAGATCGCGGCATCGCCATGAGGGTGATATTTCCCCATGACATCGCCGACGGGCCGTGCCGATTTGCGATAGGGCTTGTCATGGGTGTTGCCGGTCTCGTGCATCGCATAGAGGATGCGGCGGTGAACCGGCTTCAGCCCGTCGCGCAGATCCGGGATGGCCCGGCTGACGATGACCGACATCGCATAGTCGAGATAGCTCGACCGCATTTCGTTGGTGATGTCGATCTGCGGGCCGTCGTGATGCATGACCTCGCGGGCCGGGGCCTCGCCGTCATCGCCGTCGATGCCATTGCCCACTTCCAACTCGTCTTCGGGGGTATCCGCCACGTCTTACGCCTCAATATCTTGTTGCCGCGTGGTATAGCACCTGCACTTGGTTGGGTGCAACGCCGCTAGCGGCCGATCCCGCGCCCAAATGCGGCGCGCAGCCACATCCCCGTCAGCATGGCCGAGAGGATGGCGTTCCAGGCGGCCATGCTGAGGCCGAGGAAATACCATTGCGGCTGATCGCAGCGCACCACCTGGGCGGTCTGCAGCCGCGCCATCAGGTCCTGCGTGGACATGGCGCCGATATCGCCAAGACCGCCGGTGCAGGCCACCGGCCCCTGCCACCAGCCGAACTCGACCCCGGAGTGATAGATGGCGAAGGCGCAGGCAAGACCCGCCGCGATCGCACCCAGCCAGCGCAGCAGCCGGGCGTCGTGGAAGGCGATCAGCGCGGCGATGATGGCGGCGGCCAGATGCGGCCAGCGTTGCAGGATGCAAAGCTCGCAGGGCGCATAGCCCAGCCACTGAAAGAACAGCGCCGCCAGCAGCATGCCTGCCGATCCCGCACCGGCCAGGATCGCAAGCTGTCGTGAGGTCAGGGTGGTCATAGGTATTTCACCAGATAGAAGCCGCCGATCAGGCCGACAAGGAACAGCGTGAAGATAAGGCCAAGCCGCTTCTCGATGAAATCACGGATCGGTGCGCCGTATCGCCACAGCAGCCAGGCGACGATGAAGAAGCGCGTGGCCCGGGCGGCGATGGCGGCAAGGACGAAGACCACGAGGTTCAGGTGCACCGCGCCTGAAAAGATCGTGATCACCTTGAAGGGGAAGGGGGTCAGCCCGGCGATCAGCACCGCCCAGACGCCCCATTCGTCGAAACGTGCGGATAGGGCGGCGTAATCGGCCTCTTTCCCATAGGCGGCAAGTATATGCTGGCCTACGCTGTCCATCAGCGCGGCCCCGATCCAATAGCCGAAAAGCCCACCCAGCACCGAACCCAGCGTCGCCACAAGCGCGATTCGCAGCCAGGCCGGGCGATTCGCCAGCACCATCGGGATGATCAGCACATCCGGCGGAATCGGAAAGAACGAGCTTTCGATGAAGGCCACCGCAAACAGCGCCCACATCGCATAGGGGCGCGCAGCGAGGTCCATGGTCCAGTCGTAGAGCCGTCTGAGCATTGAAAAATCCCTTTTCGCACCCCCGTCTCGCCCGGCTTGCCGGAACCGTCAAGCCCGCCTAGGGTTGTCAGGCGTTACGAACGCCGCGCCGATGGTCCGGGGCGGGTATTTTGCGGGAGTGCAACAGATGGAATGGCGCGGACGGCAAGGCAGCCGCAATGTCGAGGATCGGCGCAGGATGGGATCGGGCGGTGCGGGCAGCATCGGCCTGGTCGGCATGCTGGCGGTGCTGGCCTTCGGGTATTTCTTCGGCATAGATATTTCGCCCCTGGTCAGCGAGACCGGCCAAAGCCCGGGCCAGCCCAGAGAGTTGACGGCGGAAGACCGCCAGATGGGCGATTTCGCCGGCGTGATCCTGCGCGAGACCGAGACCGTCTTCGGCGAGGCGGTGCCGGCGGTGACCGGCCGCGCCTATGGCGAACCGCAGATGGTGCTCTATTCCGGGGTCACGCAATCGGGCTGCGGCGGCGCCTCGGCGCAGATGGGGCCGTTCTATTGCCCGGCGGATCAGAGGATCTATCTCGACACCGATTTCTTCAAGGTGATGTCGCAGCGGATGGGGGCCGGGGGCGACCTGGCCGCCGCCTATGTCATCGCCCATGAGGTCGGCCATCACGTCCAGAACCAGCTTGGCATCCTGCCCAAGGTGACCCAGATGCGCCAGAGCGCCAGCAAGGAGGATTCGAATTACCTCTCGGTGCTGACCGAATTGCAGGCGGATTGCTTTGCCGGCATGTGGGCGCGTAGCTCGACCCAGGATCTGCGGATCGACCGGGACGATCTTGCCGAGGCGATCAACGCCGCCGCCGCCGTGGGCGACGATGCGCTGATGCAAAGCGCGGGCCGCGCGGTGGTGCCCGATGCGTTCACCCATGGGTCTTCGGCCGACCGGCAGAAATGGTTCCTGCGCGGATACGAGGGCGGCACCCTGTCGTCGTGCAACAGCTTCGCCGAAGCCGGGCTTTGACCGGAAAGCCTGCCGCGACCGATCAGCGCGGCAGGCGCGGACCCCGGGGTCTGTCCATCGTTGCCCATTCCGGCCAGAGCCCCAGCTTTTCAAGGCCCAGCATGACCAGCCCGGCGGCGAGGATGGAGAAGACCAGGATCACCATCTTCCGGCTGGGCGGTTTGCGCGCCCAACGCGAGGCCCGGATCAGCCAAGTCAGGTTGTTCATCTTTCCACCTTCGGTTATTGCTGCCGCGCCCTGCCACTGACGGATCCGATTTGCCGAAACGCTCCGAAACCCGCAAGCTGCCTTACTCGGCCCGCCAGATGTACGATCTGGTCGCCGATGTCGAACGCTACCCCGAATTCCTGCCCTGGAACAGTGCGGCCCGGATCCGGGCGCGCCAGCCGCAACCGGATGGCAGCGAGGTGATCGAAGCCGATCTGGTGATCTCCTTCAAGGTCTTCCGCGAGCGTTTCGGCAGCCGCGTCACCCTCTGGCCCGAGACGCTGAAGATCGACACCGACTATCTCGACGGCCCGTTCCGCTATCTGCATTCCGGCTGGGCCTTCCAGGATCTGCCCGAGGGCGGCTCGAATGTCGATTTCTTCGTCGATTTCGAGTTCAAGAACGCCATTCTCGGCCGCCTGATCGGTGTGGTCTTCGACGAGGCCATGAGCCGCATCGTCCGCGCCTTCGAGACCCGCGCCAAAGCCCTTTACGGTGCTTGAGCAGCCGCGAACCTGCCCTGACGTCACCTTGTCTCAGGAAATGGGGATTCGTTTGTATCGAGTGTCGTGGCGGCCAATAAAAACTCAATAAATCAAGATAATTCCAGCAAAAAATTAAGAAATTCATGGTAATGCAGTCGACTGTTGCACTTTTCGCGCAGATATCGGACGCTTGAGCATCTAACCAACTGGGGAGACCAGAATGAACTTCGTAAAGACCGTAACAGCGGCATTTGCCTTCGCGACCGTGGCCGGGGCCGCCAGCGCGCAGGAAGAAACCTTCATCACCATCGGCACCGGCGGTCAGACCGGCGTGTATTACGTCGTCGGCCAGTCGATCTGCCGTCTGGTGAACCGCGACACCGCCACCACCGGCATCAAGTGCACCGCGCCGTCGACCGGCGGCTCGGTCGCCAACGTGAACGCCATCAAGGCCGGCGACATGACCATGGGCGTCGCCCAGTCCGACATCCAGTATCACGCCTATAACGGCACCTCGGACGAATTCGCCGGCGACAAGAAATTCGACAAGGAACGGGCGATCTTCTCGGTCCACCCGGAGCCTTTCACCGTCGTCGCCCGCAAGGATGCCAGCATCGCCAGCTTCGACGACCTCAAGGGCAAGCGCGTGAACGTCGGCAACCCGGGCTCGGGCCAGCTGGCGACCATGCAGGTCGTGCTGGATGCCAAGGGCTGGACCATGGGTGACTTCTCGCTCGCCTCGGAACTGAAGCCGGCCGAACAGTCGGCGGCGCTCGGCGACAACAAGGTCGATGCCATCGTCTATACCGTCGGCCACCCGAACGGCTCGATCCAGGAAGCGACCTCGACGGTCGAGGCCAACCTGGTGCCGGTCGAAGGCCCGGAAATCGACAAGCTGGTCGAGGAAAACCCCTATTACGCCAAGGCGGTCATCCCGGGCGGCATGTATGCCGGCACCGACGCTGACACCAACACCTTCGGCGTGAAGGCGACCTTCGTGACCTCGGCCGATGTCTCTGACGATGTCGTCTATGAAGTCGTGAAAGCCGTCTTCGACAATTTCGACCGCTTCAAGGGCCTGCACCCGGCCTTCGCCAACCTGACCCCGGAAGCCATGGTCAGCGAAGGCAACTCGGCCCCGCTGCATCCCGGCGCCGAGAAGTATTACAAGGAGCAGGGCTGGATTCAGTGATCTGAATCGGGGCCTGTCCTGACTTGATAATGCGAAATTGCGGCTCCGCTCTTGCAGCGGGGCCGCTTTTTTATGACAGTCTAAGAATAAAGACCAAGGTGACGCCGGGCAAAACCGGCCAGTATCAGGGATTTGGACATGAATAGTGACGAAGATCCAAAGCGTGGGGCCGGCGGGGACGGCCTTGGCACGCATAGCCATCACCAGATGGAGGCAGCGGCGATCGAAAATGCCGCAGCCGGTGCCGGCGGGTTGAGCCAGTCCGAACTGGACGAACTCGTCGCCTCTTCCGATACCGGCGCGCGGACGCCGGCGGGCTGGGTCGGCAAGACCATCCTGATCGTGGCCTTCTGTTGGTCGCTGTTCCAGATCTGGATCGCCTCGCCGCTGCCCTTCATGTTCGAATTCGGCATCCTCAACGATACCGAGACGCGTTCCGTCCACCTCGCCTTCGCGATGTTCCTGGCCTATCTGGCCTATCCTGCGGAACGCACGCCGGTCCAGCTTGGGCTGGCGCTGGCCGTGCCGCTGGTGCTGACGGCGATGTTCATCCATGGCGGGCCGGCGGGTTCGGCCTGGTGGATCGCGCTGATCGGTGCCGTCGTGATCGCGGCCATTCTGGCGGGCAGCCCGAAGAACTTCGTGCCGCCCTGGGAATGGGCCATGGCCATCGTCTCGGTCTTCGCGGCACTATATATCTATATCTACTATCGCGATATCGCGACCCGGATCGGCGCGCCGATCACGCAGGACCTGGTGGTCGGCGTCATCGGCCTGCTGCTGCTGTTGGAGGTCACGCGCCGCGCGCTTGGCCCGGCGCTGATGATCGTGGCCTCGGTCTTCCTGGTCTATACCTTCCTCGGGCCCTTCATGCCCGAGATCATCGCCCATAAGGGCAATTCGCTGACCGAAGTAATCAACCACCAGTGGATCACCACCGAGGGCGTCTTCGGCATCGCGCTTGGCGTCTCGACCAGCTTCGTCTTCCTGTTCGTGCTGTTCGGCGCGCTTCTGGACAAGGCCGGGGCGGGCAATTACTTCATCCAGGTCGCCTTCTCGCTGATGGGTCACATGCGCGGCGGGCCGGCCAAGGCCGCCGTTGTCAGTTCGGCCATGACCGGGCTGATCTCGGGCTCGTCCATCGCCAATGTGGTCACCACCGGCACCTTCACCATCCCGCTGATGAAGAAGGTGGGCTTCTCGTCCGAGAAGGCCGGCGCGGTCGAGGTCGCGTCTTCGGTGAACGGCCAGATCATGCCGCCGGTCATGGGGGCTGCGGCCTTCCTGATGGTCGAATATGTGGGTATCCCCTATTTCGACGTGGTCAAGCACGCCTTCATCCCGGCGACGATCTCCTATATCGCGCTCGTCTATATCGTCCATCTTGAGGCGATGAAGGCCGGTATGCAGGGCCTGCCGCGCGCCTATACGCCGGGGCCATGGCTGCGCCGGCTGGTCGGCTTCGTCTTCGGCATCATGCTGATCTCGGCGCTGTCGATCCTGCTTTACTACGGCATGGGCTGGGTGCGTCCGACCTTTGGCGCGGCGGCCAATTACGTCATCTTCGGCGCGCTCGTCGCGGTCTATGTGGCGCTGCTCTGGGTCGGATCGCGGGAAGAGCCGCTGAAGCTCGAAGACCCGAATGCCGAGGTGAAGGAACTGCCCTTGCCCGGTCCGACCGTGCGTTCGGGGCTTTACTATATCCTGCCGGTGGTGGTGCTGGTCTGGGCGCTGATGGTCGATCGTCTGTCGCCCGGCCTGTCGGCCTTCTGGGCCACCGCGTTCATGATCTTCATCCTGCTGACCCAGCGTCCGCTGATGATGATGCTGCGGGGCGAGGATTACAACGGCAACAGCACGCTGGCCTCCAGCTTCCGGGCCGGGGTCAACGATCTGGTCGACGGCATGATCGCGGGCGCGCGCAACATGATCGGCATCGGCATCGCCACGGCGACCGCCGGCATCATCGTGGGCGTGGTCAGCCAGACCGGCGTCGGCTCGGCCCTGGCCGATGTGGTCGAGGTGCTGTCGGGCGGCAACCTGCTGGCGATCCTGTTCCTGACGGCTGTGCTGTCGCTGATCCTGGGCATGGGCCTGCCGACCACGGCGAACTATATCGTCGTCTCGGCGCTGCTGGCGCCGGTCATCGTCACGCTCGGCCAGCAGAACGGGCTGATCGTGCCGCTGATCGCGGTCCATCTGTTCGTGTTCTACTTCGGCATCATGGCCGATGTGACGCCGCCGGTGGGTCTGGCCAGCTTCGCGGCGGCCGCAGTTTCGGGCGGGGACCCGATCAAGACCGGGGTGGTGGCCTTCTTCTACAGCCTCAGGACGGCGGCGCTGCCCTTCCTGTTCATCTTCAACACCGATCTGTTGCTGATCGATGTGGGATGGGTGCATGGCATCTTCGTCTTCATCACCGCGACCGTGGCCATGCTGCTGTTCGCGGCGGCGACGCAGGGCTGGTTCCTGACCCGCAGCAATATCGTGGAAACGCTGATCCTGCTGGTGGTGGCCTTCACCATCTTCCGTCCCGGCTTCTGGATGGACACGGTGGCCCCGCCCTGGAACGACCGCCCGCCGACCGAGATCGAGCAGGCTCTGGGCGAATCCACGGTCGGCCAGCCCTTCCGGCTGGTCATCGCCGGGCTTGACGACGTCGGCAAGCCGGTCGAGTTCCGGGTCCAGATGAACGTGCCCGAAGGTGCCACGGGTGCCGACCGCATGGCGGCGCTCGGGCTGGAGGTGGTCCAGAACGGGGACGAGGTCGTCATCGACAACGTCAATTTCGACAGCCCCGCACAGGCCGCCGGCCTCGACTGGGATCAGAAGATCCTGCTGGTTCGCCAGCCGGCTTCGGCGCCGTCGAAATACTGGATGTATATCCCGGCCCTTGCGCTTCTGGCCCTGGTCATCTGGATGCAGCGTCGCCGGGCCGGCCCCGGCGATGCCAGCCCCGACCGCCGCCTGGCGGCGACGGCCTGAGTGAAAGGAGAGGATCATGTACAAGACCATCCTTCTGCCCATCGACGTTCAGCACGAGGCCAGTTGGCAAAAGGCCATCCCGGTGGCCCAGCAGCTTCTGGACGAGGGCGGCAAGCTGCATGTGCTGGGCATCGTTCACGATGTCGGCAATGCCTGGGTCGCCAGCTATCTGCCCAAGGGCTATGAGAAGCAGGCATTGAACGGGATGAAGGCCAGCCTGACGGAACTGGTTGCCCGCGAACTGCCCGGCGATAATCGCGTCACCACCCATGTCGGCCACGGCCATGTCGCCGAGACGATCCTGGACATGTCCGAGAAGCTGGGTGCCGAGTTGATCGTCATGTCGTCACATTCGCCTGACGAGATGCGCACCTTCCTGATCGGCAGTCAGGCCGACAGGGTGTTGCGGCATTCGCCGATCAGCGTGATGATTCTGCGCTGAGCCGAGCTTCAGAACAAAAAAGGGGCGGTTCGACCGCCCCTTTTCTCATGGCGACAGCCGCCGGATCACAATTCGGTCTGCGGCACATCCATGCTCTCGCCCTTGTCGAGCCGGTTCCAGGGATCGAGCGGCTCCCAAGGCGTGTCGGGTGTCTCGGCCCCGTCGCGATCCGGCAGCAGGCGCTGCAATTCGCCCATCGGCGGGGGCGGGGGCGCATCGGCACGGCGGCGGATGATGATATCGCCGTTTTCCAGCCGTTCGGGCCGTTCGTAATTGCCGATATCGTCGATCAGGCCCGAGATTTCGTTCAGCGCCGGGGTGAATTCGTTCATCGTATTGGCCAACTCGTCGCCGAGCGCGTTCAGATGCGGCTGCAACCGGTTGAAAAGCTGGTTCATGGCATTGTCGATCTCATCCCCGAGATCGCCGAGCGGTTCGTCCTGCTGGCCCCTTGGCGGCGCTTCGTCGCGGGGCATCTGCCAGTCCTGAGCCGCGACCGGCAGGGCCAGGAGCGCGACAAGAGGCAGGGCGGAAAGTGATTTCATCAGCATTTTGGGCATCCCTTTCGTCACCAGTGAAGGAAACGGCAGCAGCGCTGCTGCGGTTCCCGTGCTCAGGTCGTGCGCGGCTCGTGGGTGGCGCGGAAGCGCTGCCAGGCGTCGTTGATGGCACGGGTGCGGGTTTCGGCCAGGCGGATCGCCTCTTTCGGCAGGCCGGCGGCAATGGCGCGGTCGGGGTGATGTTCGCGGATCAGCTCGCGCCAACGGCGGCGGCCTTCTTCCAGCGTGGCATCGGGCGAAAGGCCAAGGATCTTGCAGGGCGGGCAGGCCGCATCGGGGTCGTGGCGGTCGATGATCGTGGCCAGCCGCGCCTGCGGGACGCCGAAGATTTCGGCGATCTCGTCCAGCATGTCGCGTTCGGCGGTATGCATGGCGCCATCTGCGGTGGCGACGATGATCAGGCCTTCGATGACGTTTTCCAGCACCGGATCGCCGGGGGAGAACATGCGCGCGATGCGCCGCGCCCAAGCGTCAAAGCCGGCCACATCCTGCCGGGCCAGATCGAAGACCCGGCCGGCATTCTTTTCCTCGGAACGGGGAATCGTGAAGACGCGCCGGAAGGCCGCGACCTCGGCCTTGTCGACGCGGCCATCCGCCTTGGCCAGCTTGGCGCCAAGTGCGATTACCGCGATGGTGAAGGCCACCGATTTCTCGGGCGGGATCGCCGGACGGCGTGCGCCGATAAAGGCGGCCATGCGGTCGACAATACGCCGCCAGAAGCTGCGCGGGCGGGGAAGTTCCGGGGCGGGGGCGGGGACGGCGTCCAGCATGCTGCGGATGCTAACTGGATTTGCCGCGCTGCGCTAGGGATAGCCGAGCAGGATCGCCGCCATTGCCAAGCCGAGGGTCACGACAATGCTGCCCTGACGATCATTGCAGGATCACAGCGTGACCTTGCCATGCGGGGTCGAGATATGGGCCCTCAGCCCGATATCCCCGGTTTTGATCTTCACGCGCGGATCGGCGATCTGCAGTTTCGGCGGCTTCGGATGGCTCAGGTCCAGCCCGAGCAGCCGGAAGCCGTGATCGGGCATGGCATCGGCGGGATGCGGGCCGCCCGCCCAGTCGATGCGCAGGGGATCGAGCCCGTCGCTGCCGGATACCCCGCTTTCGGGGATGGAGATGCGCCAGCGCAGATCGCCGCGCGCGGCCTCCATGATCCGGCTGTGCTCGGGCGCTTTCAGCGGCTGCATCCGGCAGACCCAAGCGACCAGCCGGGGCGCGCCGTTGAACCGGTCGAGTCCGAACCAGCGCGGATAGGGCGGGGCCTCGGCTTCGGGGTCGATGGCGATCAGTTCGATATATTCGCGCACGCCCATGCGCCAGAGCCGGTTATGCGTGCCCATGAAGCCGTGCCGTCCGCCGGGTTCGGGGGCTGTGCCCAGCAGGCCCGACAGCCAGACCTCGCCCGCGCCCAGATCGGTGCAACCGACGACCAGATGATCGAATTCGAGACCGGCCATGGTTCAGCCCCGATGGGCGCCGTCGGCGAGGCTGCGCACGAAATCCAGCACCTCGGCCACCGGCTTGCCTGCGCCGATCTGCTTGACGATGGCCGAACCCACCACCGCACCGTCGGCGACGCCGGCAATGGCCTCGGCCGCGTCGGGGCTCGAGATGCCGAAGCCCACGACGACCGGCAGGCCTGCCGCCTTGCGGATGCGGGCGACATCGGGGCCGACGGTCGCGGCATCGGCGGACGCGCCGCCGGTCACGCCGGTCACGGCCACATAATAGACGAAGCCCGAGGTATTCGCGACCACCGCCGGCAAGCGGCGGTCATCGGTCGTGGGTGTGGCCAGCCGGATGAAGTTCAGCCCCGCCGCCTGTGCGGGCAGGCACAGTTCGGCATCTTCCTCGGGCGGCAGATCGACGACGATCATGCCGTCAACACCCACCTCGACCGCCTCGGTCAGAAATTGCTCGACCCCGCCCGCGCGGGCATAGATCGGGTTGTAATAGCCCATCAGCACAATGGGCGTCTCGTTATCGGTCTTGCGGAATTCGCGCACCATGTCGAGCGTCTGGGTGACGCTGCCACCGGCGGCAAGGGCGCGGTGGCCGGCGGCCTCGATGGTCGGGCCATCGGCCATCGGGTCGGTGAAGGGAATGCCAAGCTCGACAATATCCACGCCGGCACCGGGCAGACCGGCCAGCACCCGGGCCGAGGTCTCGCGGTCGGGATCGCCGGCCATGATATAGGCCACGAAGGCCTTGCGGTTCTCGGCGCGAAGCCGGGCGAAGGTGGCGTCGATTCGGCTCATTCATGTCTCCCCGTCTGTGGTTTGGGGGTAACGCGTGGGCGGGCCGGGATCAATGCAGGGATTGGCAGCGGCCTGACATGTGGTGGTCCCCAGTGCCGCAACCGCGCGCGGCGCCTGAAAGTGCCGTCTTGTGGTCAGTTTTGCGGCGCGGCGCGGTCGGTGCGACGATATCGGCAGCGCGCGGCATGAATTGGGCATGACATGGCCAGGCCGGCGCGGCAAGATGGCGCCATGACACAGAAACTCGACCAAGCCTTCGCCCGGATCGACGCCGCCAATGCCGCCGATCCCAATCTCGACAACGGGCAACCCGTGGAACTGCTTTACGGTCAGCGCATGAGCGCCGAGCAGGAAAAGCTGTATCCCGAGGCCTCGGAAGCCCTGCGCATCGCCTGCCGTGGCCAGCATGTCGAACGCTGGACCCTGCCGCGCAAGGATTACCCCGAGGGCCGCACCGGCTATCTGCAATGGCGGGTCGAGCAGGGCCGCCGCCATGCCGCCCGCGTCGGTGCGATCATGCGCGAGGTGGGCTATCCCGAGGAGGACGCCGCCCGGGCCGAAAAGATGCTGCGCAAGGACGGCATCAAGCGCGACGACGAGGTGCAGGCGCTGGAGGATGTCGCCGTCTTCACCTTCATGCGCCACTACATGGCCCCGTTTTCCACGACCCAGACCGAGGAGGAGATGGACCGCATCGTCCGTCTGACGGCGCGCAAGATGTCGCCGATGGCGCGGGCGCGGGCCTTGCAGGACTTCGCCGTGCCGGAACCGCTGGCGGCGCATTTCAGGGCTTGAACCCGGGCGCGCCGCGTTGAAACCTGTGCAGCGACCGGCATTGACCGCGAAACGATGAGGGCAGGGTGATGGACGACCCCTACAAGGCGCTTGGCGTGTCGAAGACAGCCAGCCAGGACGAGATCAAGAAGGCCTATCGCAAGATCGCCAAGACCGATCACCCGGACCTGAACCCGGACCCGGCGGCGGGCGAACGCTTCAAGGCCGCCTCGGTCGCCTATGACCTGCTGAAGGATCCCGGGCAGCGGGCGCGCTTCGATGCCGGCGAGATCGACGCCCAGGGCCAGGAACGCCCGCAGCAGCGCTATTACCGCGATTTCGCCGAACAGGGCGGCAACCCCTATCGGCAGCAATCGAGCGCCGGTTACGGCGATTATTCGGATGTGTTCGAGGATCTGTTCGGCAACCGGCGCGGCGGTAGCGGCTTCGACCCGCGCGATTTCGCCGGGGGCGAGGAGTTTCAGGGTTTCCGCCGCAGCGGCGGCACCCGTCAGAACTTCGACATGCGCGGGCAGGACCTGCGCTATGACCTCGATATCGACTTCATGACCGCCGCCAAGGGCGGCACCACGCGGATCACGCTGCCCGACGGCAATACGCTGGACGTGAAGATCCCCGAGGGGGCTGCCGACGGTCAGGTGATCCGGCTGCGCGGCAAGGGCGGCGAGGGCTATGGCGAGGGCGGGCGCGGCGACGCCTATCTGAGCCTGCATGTCGGCGCCCATCCCGACTGGTCGCGCGACGGCAATGACGTGACCATCACCCTGCCGGTCTCGCTGGACGAGGCGGTGCTGGGCGCGCGGGTCGAGGTGCCGACGCTGACCGGCAAGGTGGCGATGAACCTGCCCAAGGGGGCGACGACCGGCCAGAAGCTGCGCCTGAAGGGCAAGGGCATCAAGGGCGGCAATCAATATGTCGAGCTGAAAGTGGTGATGCCGGCCGAAATCGACGACGATCTGGCCGAATTCATGGGAAAGTGGCGGCAGGATCACGGCTATGATCCGCGTCAGGGAATGGGGGGCTGAGCCATGGCACGCTATACCGCCGAGGAACTGATCGCCCTGATCGAAGACCTGACCGAGCCGCGTCTGGCCCGCTATGTCGCGCTGCAGGTGGTCCGGCCGGTCGTGTCGGATGCCGGCGACAGCTATCGCGAGATCGACCGGGCCCGGGTGCAATTGCTGTGCAACCTGACCGAGGATTACGGGCTGGACGGCGATGCGCTGACGCTGATGATGTCGGTGCTGGACGAGATGCACGGGCTGCGCGGCGAGATGCAGGCGCTGATGTCGGCCCTTGCCGAGGAACCCGACGAGACCCGCCAGCGTGTCACCCTGCGCATCCGTCAGATCCGCAGGCCGGACTGAGGCCTAAAGGTTCTGCTTCAGCAGCCGCTGCTTCTGGCGGTTCCAGTCGCGCTTGGCCGAGGTCTCGCGCTTGTCGGCCAGCTTCTTGCCCTTGGCCACGCCGATCTTCAGCTTCACCAGCCCGCGATGGTTGAAATACATCACCAGCGGCACCAGCGTCATGCCCTCGCGCCCGACCGAGGCCCAGAGCCGGGCCAGTTCCTTCTTCGACACCAGCAGCTTGCGATGCCGGCGTTCCTCATGCCCGAAGACCCCGGCCTGAAGATAGGTCGAGATATAGGCATTGATCAGCCATAATTCGCCATTCTCGATCGAGGCATAGCTTTCGGCGATATTGGCCTGACCGGTCCGCAGCGCCTTCACCTCGGACCCGGTCAGCATGATGCCGACCTCCAGATCGCTTTCGATGGCGTAATCGAAGCGTGCCCGGCGGTTCTCCGCGATGATTTTATAGTTCGGATCGTCGTTTTTCTTGGCCATGGTCGGGCAGAGATAGGGGCGGGCGGCGGCGAAGTAAAGACGGATGGCCTGCGGTCTTTCGCTTGGATTTGGAGATGCCTATGCTGGACATCCCAATCACGAGGTCAGGCGATGCTGCATCAGATCATTCTCGGCTCGGCGGTGATGCTGGGGACGATGCTGATCGCGGGTCTGTCCTTTCCGCTGATGGAGGCCGCCTTCGAGCGTTTCCGCCCCTGGCTGACCCAGAAACCCTATCACGCCAAGCGCATGGCGGTGATGATGGTGGCCGTTCTCTGGGTGCTGGGAATCATGACGGCGGGGGTCTGGCTTTGGGCGCTGACCTTCCGGGGGTTGGGCCTGTTCGAGGATCTGGAACATGCGGTCTATTTCTCGCTCGTCTGCTTTACCACGCTGGGATTCGGCGATGTGCTGCTGCCCGAGGAATGGCGGCTGATGGGCGGGCTGGCGGCGGCGAACGGGCTTCTGAACATCGGGGTGATGACCGCGCTTCTGGTCGAGGCGCTGCGCGACGTGCGCCTGATGCAGCGCGACAATTGAGGCGCGTGCGGCAACGGGGGCAGGAAATCATGCGCATTTCCATTGCCCCGCGCCCCTGTCGGGGCTAGATCGGGGGGCGCATGATCTGCTGGCGAAGGGGGCGCGCATGATCGACGATCCGAAGACGCTGGTATCGACCGCATGGCTTGCCGCCCGGCTGGGGGACAAGGATATCCGCATCCTCGATGCCAGTTGGCACATGCCCGCCGCCGGGCGCGATGCGCGGGCCGAATATGCCGCCCGCCACATTCCCGGCGCGATCTTCTTCGATACCGACGCCCTGTCCGATCCCGACAGCGACCTGCCGCATATGGCCCCGCCCGAGGATTTCTTTGCCGAGCGGATCGGCGCCATGGGCATCGGCGACGGGCATCAGCTGGTGATCTACGATCAGGCCGCGACCCGCAGCGCGGCACGCGCTTGGTGGACCTTCCGGCTGATGGGCATGAGCAATGTCGCGGTGCTGGATGGCGGGCTGGGCAAATGGCTGGCCGAGGCGCGGCCCGTCGATGACGCCGCCCCCCGCCATGCGCCGGCGCGGATGACCCCGCGCCGCGACGATGCGCTACTGCGCGACCGCGCCCAGATCGCCGAGGCCTCGCATCTGCGCACCCATGAGATCGTCGATGCGCGCGGCGCACCGCGTTTCCGCGGCGAAGCGCCCGAGCCGCGCGAAGGCTTGCGCGCCGGTCATATGCCGGGCGCGAAGAACCTGCCCTTCGACCGTCTCTATGCCGAAGACGGCACCATGAAGCCGACCGAGGAACTCGGCGCGCTGTTTTCCGCCGCCTTCGTCGACATGACGCGCCCGGTGATCACGACCTGCGGGTCGGGCATCACCGCCGCCTCGCTTTCGCTTGCCCTGGAACGGCTGGGGCATCGCAACCACGCGCTCTATGACGGGTCCTGGACCGAATGGGGCGCACATCCCGACAGCAAGATCGCAACCGGAGACTCATGATGCTGGGCAATCTCAAGCCGCAAGCCCCTGACAAGATCCTGGCCCTGATGGGCGAATTCAAGGCCGATACGCGGCAGGGCAAGATCGACCTCGGGGTCGGTGTCTACAAGGACCCGACCGGGCTGACGCCGGTCATGCGCGCGGTCAAGGCGGCCGAGCAGAAGATCTGGGAGAGCCAGGACAGCAAGGCCTATACCAGCCTCGCCGGGACCGAGGAATATCGCGCCGCGATGACCTCGCTGGTGCTGGGCGATGTGGCCGGCGGCCGCGTTGCCTCGGTCGGCACGGTCGGCGGCACCGGGGCCATTCGGCAGGCGCTGGAACTGGTGCGCATGGCCAACCCGGATGCGGTGATCCATGTCTCGGACCCGACCTGGCCGAACCATGTCTCGATCCTGAACTTCATGGGTCAGGCTTACGAGATGTATCCCTATTTCGACAATGCCACCCGTGGCGTCGCCTTCGAGGCGATGCTGGAGGGGATCGGTCGCGCCAGAAAGGGCGATGTGGTGCTGCTGCATGGCTGCTGCCACAACCCGACCGGCGCCAACCCGACGGCGGAACAGTGGGATGCCATTGCCGAGGTGCTGGAAAAGACCGGTGCCACGCCGCTGATCGACCTTGCCTATCAGGGTTTCGGCGACGGTCTTCTGGAAGACGCCGCCGCCACGCGGATGATCGCCATGCGCCTGCCCGAGGTGCTGATCGCGGCCTCGTGTTCCAAGAATTTCGGCATCTATCGCGAACGGACCGGCATCCTGATGGCGCTGACCGGCGACAATCACGCCCGCGAGATGTCGCAGGGCGCGATGGCCTATCTGAACCGCCAGAATTACAGCTTCCCGCCCGATCACGGGGCGCGGATCGTCTCGACCATCCTCGGCGACGCGGCGTTGCACACCGACTGGAAGACCGAGCTGGAAGAGGTGCGCCTGTCCATGCTGAGCCTGCGCAACCAGCTGGCGGACGAGCTTCGCAATCTGACCGGGACCGACAAGTTCGATTTCATCGCCCGCCATCGCGGCATGTTCTCGCGCCTCGGGGCGACGCCGGAACAGGTGGCGAAGATGAAGCAAGACGCGGCGATCTACATGATCGGCGATTCGCGGCTGAACATTGCCGGGCTGAACAGGGATTCGGTGCCGGTTCTGGCCCGCGCCATCGTCGAAGCCGGGGTCTGAGCCCCGGCGAGACGGTGATGCCGTAACACAAATCCGCGCGCGGCAGGGCTGGGCGCGGATCTTTCATATGCAGGGATCGGGCCGGTTATTTCACCACATGGCGGTCGATATAGTCGCGCAACTCCTCGATCTCGACCGCGGCTTCCTGCAGGGCAGCGCGGCCCTGTGCCAGTTCGTTGCTGGCGAAGGCCAGCCGTTCATGCAGCGCCGCCTCGCGCTCCTTGGCTTCGGCGACGGCCTGATCGCGGGCGGATTCGGCCTCGTGAAGATCGGCGGCAAGCCGGTCGTGGCGGTCGAATTCGGCCCGGCCCGGCCGCGTCAGCCGACCGATGATCCAACAGCAGATCCAGCCGAGCGCGAAGGCCGCGAACAGGATCAGGGCGGTGGCGAGAATGAGGTCGTCACGAGTCATTGCGCCTCCTTGGCGGATGCATCCGCAGGCTGATGCGCATCTGGCCGGTCCGGCGGGCGCGGGGTATCGGGGGTGGCCACCAGCACCTCGGCGGCGGGTTCGATCTTTGGCGGCGCGGCAAGCGCCTCGGTGCCGAAAAGCGGTTCGGGCAAGATGTCGCCCTGCAGCGGAACGGCGTTGACTGCGGCCATCAATGCCTCGGTCGCAGCTTCGGCTGAAAGGGTCCTGCCGGTCACCGGCTGCACCTCTGGCTCAGGCAGCGGCACCGGATCGGGCGACAGCAGCACCATCTCGATCCGGCGATTGGCGTCGCGGCCCTCCTGGGTGTCGTTCTCGGCGATGGGTCGGGTCTCGCCATAACCGGCGGCGACCATGTTCTGCACGGGCAGACCGGCGGTGTTCAACGCGTCCAGCACCGCCTCGGCCCGGCCGAGCGAGAGCGCCATATTCGTTGCCTCACTGCCCTGGGCGTCGGTATGTCCGCCGATCTCGATGCGGAAATCGGCGCAATTCTTCATGATCTGGCGCATGTCGTCCAGAACCGGGGCGATATCGCCGGCAATACGGGCGCCGCCGGGTTCGAAACCGATCTCCGATTCCAGCATGACGGTATTCAGCCGGTCGACGCAGGTGGTGCCATCGGGCTGCTCGATCTCGGGGTCGAGCCTGCGGTCATAGGCGATGGCGATGGCGTAATCGACGCCGGCGCCAATCCGCACGGCAAGCGCCGTCACCGCCTTTTCGGTCGCGAAGGGATCGCCGCTGACGCCCGAAACCTCGATGCGCTGCGGCGTGACCAGCAGCCGGCCCCGGTCGAGCGCCCCCATCGCGTCAAGCCCGGCCATGACCCGGAGCGGCCAGTCGTCCGGAATGTCCGGGTCGAGCTTCAGCTCTCCCTCTACCGGGCCGAGCTGGGCGCGGGCCAGCGATTGCACGGTCTGGCGCATGGTGGCATTGGGCAGGACGCCGGCAATGCTGGCCGGCGGGGTGGTGCCGATCTCGGCGGTGAAGCGGGCGGGGCCTTCCTCTGGCGCGGCTTCGGCCCGCTGGAGGTCCAGCTTGAAATTGGCCGGCAGAGTGCTGTCGAGTTCCGCTTGCACGGCGGTCAGGGTGTCATCCGCCATCTCGACCGGCAGGGTCAGGTGCAGGGTCTCGTCGATCATGTCGATCCGGCCCTGACCGGCCGCGTCCAGGGCGGCCAGAACCGCCCGCTCCCAGCCCGAGGGCGCGCCGATGCCAAGCATGCAGTCCGATGCCGGATCGGCGCCGGCGGCAATGGCGGCGGCGAGGATACGCTCGCGCGACTGGGCGGTCTCGGCGGCGCAGTTTTCCAGGCGCGCGACGCCATCTGTGCGCACCAGGCGCAGGCGATAGGGTGCGATGATCGGCAGCGGTGAGGAAACCGTCATCGCAAGCTTCACGCCTTCGGGCTGCGCCGCAGACAACGCCGCCTCGATCTGCGCTTTTTCCTCGGGCGAGGCGGCATTGGCGGTGATCTGCACGAGACCCGGCGTGACCGAGATCGTGCCCTGCTCCAGCGCCTCGGCTGCCTGCAACCCGAAATCCAGCGCCGGTCGCCAGCTTTCGGGCGGCGGGAAGGCGGCGGTTCCGGTCAGGTCGGTGATCTCGGTTCCGGCCTTTGAGAGACGTTCGGCCATGGCCTTGCGGTCGGTGCGCTCGGGCAGCAGGCCGATCAGCGACAGGGTCGGGCCTTGCCGCATCAGTTCCAGCGAGAAATCCGGCGGGTCGAGCAGGGCGCGTTCCGCCACCTCCATCCGATCCTCGATCCGGCGGTCGTCGATGCGGCTGCCGACAGCGCTGAGCGCGCGGAACCGGGCCATCTCATCCGGGGCGGTGCCGGAAAGCTGCACGTTCAGCCCGTTGGTCGAGATACGCGCCCAGGGCAGTTCCTCCCCGGTCAGGGCGGCGCGGGCCTGGGCGAGGCTCTGCGCCTCGATCTCATCGGCGATGCGGGTTGCCGCCAGCCAACTGCCGGCACCGGCCACGACAAGCGTCAGGACGGTCAGGGTCAGGCGGGCCATGCGCCCGCCGGTCCTCGCGGCCTCGGGGGCCTCACTGGATTTCTGCAACTCGTCCATAGGCTTGAGTTAGTCGGATGGGAACAGGTTGTAAATCGCGGCCCGCTACACGATCCCGGCAAGAATCAGGAAAAGGGCCATGATCAGCCCGGCGTCGCGATTGGACCGGAACAGCATCAACTGCACGTCGGAACTGTTCAGATCGAGCGTGTAAAGCTGCCAGACCAGATGTGCGGCGAAACCTGCCAGCCCGATCATGGCCAGTGTCCAGCTGAAACCTGCGGCCCCGGTCGCGGCAATGGCAAGCGCCAGCAGCACCAGCGTCAGCGCGCCAAAGGCCAGAAGCCAGGTCTTTGTGTTCTCGCCGAACAGGCGCGCCGTCGATTTCACCCCGATCAGCGCGTCGAATTCGTAATCCTGATGGGCATAGATGGTGTCGTAAAAGACCGTCCAGGCGATCCCGCCCAGCCAGGCGATGATCGGCGCGAGATCCAGCCCGCCGCGATGGGCGGCATAGGCCAGCATCACCCCCCAGTTGAAGGCGATGCCCAGAAATACCTGCGGCCACCAGGTGAAGCGCTTGGCGAAGGGATAGATGGCCACCGGCAGCAGGCTGAGAACGCCGAGCCAGATCGCCGCCCCCCCCAGCGTCAGCAGCATGGCCAGCCCCAGCAGCGCCTGCAGCACCATCCAGATCACCGCCCCGCGAACGCTGACCTGCCCCGAAGGGATCGGCCGTTTCGCCGTGCGGTCGACCGAGCCGTCGATATGGCGGTCGGTGATGTCGTTCCAGGTGCAGCCGGCACCGCGCATGGCCACCGCGCCGACCGCGCAGGCGATGCCGATCCAGAGGTCGAACCAGCGTGGCCCGGTCGCCATCATCGCCAGCCCGATCCCCCACCAGCAGGGCAGCAGTAAAAGCCAGGTGCCGATCGGCCGGTCGATCCGGCTCAGCCGCAGCCAGGGCCGCCAATGCGGCGGCGCCGCGTTGTCGACCCAGTTTCCGTTGACCGCGTCGCGCACGGCATCTGGTATTTGCAAGGCGGGTTTCATAGGAATGGCCCATGTCGAAAGTCAGGCTGTTCATAGATCACCCGCTTGCCCCGGGGCAAGCCGTCCCTCTGGGCGCGGATCAGGCGCATTACCTTTCCGGGGTGATGCGGCTGAAACCGGGCGCGGTGATCCAGGTCTTCAATGGCCGGGACGGGGCCTGGGATGCGGAACTGCTGGCCGCCTCCAAACGCGGCGGAGAGTTGCGGGCCATCGCACAGGTGGCGCCGCAGCGCGATCCGCCGGATCTCTGGCTGATCTTCGCGCCGATCAAGAAGGCGCGCACCGATTTCATCGTCGAGAAGGCGGCTGAGATGGGGGCCGCCCGCATCCTGCCGGTGCAGACCGATTTCACCAATTCCGAGCGTATCCGCCAGGACCGCCTGCAGGCCCATGCCGTCGAGGCCGCCGAGCAATGCGGCGGCACCTTTGTGCCCGAAGTGGCCGATCTGGTGCCGCTGGCCCGGCTGCTGGACAGCTGGGACCAGACGCGCCGGATTCTCTGGGCCGACGAATCGCGGGTCGGGCCGGCGGATGCGCTGTCGGGGCTCGCTCGGGGCAAATGGGCGGTGCTGATCGGGCCGGAAGGCGGATTTTCGCCCGCCGAACAGAAACGGCTTCGTGACGCTACGTTCGTTTCGCCGATCAGCCTCGGCCCGCGCATCCTGCGGGCCGATACGGCTGCCGTGGCGGCCCTGACGCTGTTTCAGGCGCATTTGGGCGACTGGTAACGCTGCGTTGCAGCGTTAGCGGTCACGGAATACGGCGAAATATTACAGTTCCACTCACATTTCTGTGATAAAAAACACTGTTAAGTCTAACACTTATCTGGTTTCTGCATAGCGGCTTTGCGTCGTTCGGGGCTGGTTGCAGATGCAGCATGGCCCTATCTTTGGATCACTGACGAAACGCGCCGATCCTGGCGCAGAAGGAAGTGAGGATACTCCGATGACCATGATGACCCTGAACCACGCCCCCGTCGCCGCCCAAGGCCCGCTGGCCCGTATTGCCGAAGCCCTGCGCAGCTGGCAGCATCGCCGCGAAACCCGCGCCGAGCTGGAGCGCCTGTCCGAGCGCGAGCTGGACGATATCGGCCTCTGCCGTGCGGATATCGACGCCGTGGTGAGCCAGAGTGTGTAACCGCGGCGCCACCGCGCGCCCGAACCGAACCCCGGTCCAGCAGTGATGCGGCCGGGGTTTTTCTTTGCCTGACGCCCGAATGCGCCCTGCCTCTGGTCAATGACGCCGCGAATACCTTAATGAACGGGGAAGCACGCCGGCGCCCGGCCTGAACTTTCGGGGCTGTCAGGCGCGACCGGCATTAGGACAAGAGGTGAGACGATGGCCAATCACGCGATCTTCAACCGCCCGATGGATGCCCCGATCCCCAAGGGATTCGAGCAGGCGACCTTCGGCATGGGCTGCTATTGGGGGGTGGAGCGCCTGTTCTGGGAACAGGACGGCGTCTGGATGACCCAGGTCGGCTTCGCCGGCGGGACCGTTCCCGACCCGAGCTATCGTCAGGTCTGTCAGGGTGGTACCGGCCATGCCGAGGTCGTCCATATCGCCTTCGACCCGGCCCGGATCAGCTATGAGCATCTGCTGAAACTGTTCTGGGACAATCACGATCCGACCCAGGGCAACCGCCAGCACAATGACGTGGGCGACCAGTATCGCTCGATGATCATGTGCCACAGCGATACGCAGATGGCGCAGGCCGAGGCCTCGAAGGTCGATTACGGCAACCGCCTTGCCGTTGCCGGCAAGGGCCGGATCACCACCCAGATCCTGCCGGCGGGGCCGTTCTATCCGGCCCGGGAAGAGGATCACCAGCAATATCTGCACAAGGTTCCCGACGGCTATTGCAATATGCGTGGCACCGGCGTCGAAGCCTCGATGCCCGAAGGACATGAGTTGCCCTGATGCCGACATGGACCGCACTGAGCCAGGTTTCCGGACGCGAGGCTGCCGACAGGCTGGCCGAGCTTTGTGACGAACTGACGCCCGAGCCGGTCGGGTCCGGCGTCTTCGAGATCGAGGACGGCTCCGACCGCTGGGAGGTCGGCATCTATTTCACCGAGGCCCCCGACGAGATCGGCCTGACGCTTCTGGCCGCCGCCCAGGGCGCGCAGCCCTTTGTCATCAGCGAATTGCCTGAGGTCGACTGGGTCGCCCATGTCCGGCGCGAGTTGACCCCGGTCGAGGCCGGGCGCTTCTTCGTCTATGGCAGCCACGATGCCGACAAGCTGCCCGCCGGGGTCGAGCCGCTGCTGATCGAGGCCGCCATGGCTTTCGGCACCGGCCATCACGGCACCACCAAGGGCTGTCTGGAAGCGCTCGACCGCTTGGTCGGCGCGGGCTGGCAGCCGCATCGCGTGGCCGATATCGGCTGCGGCACGGCGGTTCTGGCGATGGCGGCGGCGCGGGTCTGGCCGGGCACGATCCTGGCCTCGGATATCGACCCGGTGGCGGTCGATGTGGCGGCGGCGAATGTGATCGCCAACGGGCTGGATGGCCGCGTCGAATGTATCGAGGCCGTGGGTTTCGATCACCCGATGCTGGACGATGCAGCACCCTTCGATCTGGTCTTCGCCAATATCCTGAAACAGCCGCTGATCGACCTTGCCCCGGACATGGCCCGCCATGTCGCCCCGGCCGGTCGCGCGATCCTGTCGGGCCTGCTGACCACGCAGGCGGATCAGGTCATCGCCGCCTATGAGGCCGCCAGTTTCGATCTGGAGCGGCGCGACGATATCGGCGACTGGTCGACGCTGGTGGTGATCCGGCGCTGAGCGGCTGCGCGCTCAGACCAGAAGCGGCTTTGCGTTCTTCAGATGGCGCCGGGCCAGTTCGCGCCCGTCGCGGCCAGACAGGAAGGGGCGTGCCGGGGCGAAGCCGGTTCCGGCGAGAAGCTGCGGGAACAGCAGGGCGATCTCGCGCCGGGCGGATGGTCCCATGCTGCGCATCGCCTGCGGCCCGGTGAACAGCGATTCGGTCCAGCAACCGTTGGACAGGACCAGCTCGTGCCGGTCGAAAAGCAGGTGATGATAGTCGATGCCCTTCGGCGTCGGGCTGGCCGCGATTCCCGGCATTCCGCACAGATGCTTCACCGCGATCAGGGTCTCGGAAGTTCCGGCGATTCGCTCGGCAATGGTCGAGGTCATCAGCACCCGATGCTGCGGCGACAGCACCAGATCCTGCGCCGGCAGGCCGGGACCGAGCGCGCCCTTGCGGATCGTAACCGGGCGCAGGTTCGGGGCCACGTCCAGCAGCCGCGCCGAAACCTTCCGCCCGCCGATCCAACTGAGCGGACGCAGCCCATGATCGCGGGTCAGGATCAGATCGCCCAGGCGCAGCGTTTCGACCGGGCGCGACCCATTCGCGGTTTCGATCAGCGTGCCGGCCGCGAAACACATCCCGCTGAGGTAATTGGGCGGGATCGCGGCGGGCTGCACGACGATCTCTAGCTTCTGCGGGGCCGTATGATAATTGTAGGTGCGGCTTGGGTCGAATTCCGGTGTATCGGGTGTTTCCGGAATGACCATGACCGTCGTTCTGTCGCCGATCTCTGTCATATTAGATACGGCGGTTCCGGCCTGTTGGGGAAACATCACAAGATAGCGATAGCCTGTTTGCGGGTCGATGATCATGGTCACCAAATTTGACCTGTAGGTGAGCATCGTGCCTTCGGGCAGGGTGACGCCGCCTATCTCGGTTTCCTTGAGCAGCTTTTGGTCCCTGCCGGTGTTCACGTCTACCGGAACAAATTTATTGTCTCTGTCGTCGAGATATATGATCTCTTCCTGCGCCTCGCTGAACGAGATGTTGGCTTGCCCGGCGAAGGGGTGGTTGGACGCGACTGGAACGGGGCTAGAAAAGGTGTAGGTCTTGATCAGATATGCCATGTCCGGTTTCCGCCCCCATCGGTCAAAGATGGTTAACTCAACTATAAGTTGATTAAAAATCGGTTAACATTTTTTGGCTGAATCGGTTCAGGCTGTCCTTTTGGGGGAGGCCAACGTAGTCTCTCGATATAGGTGAGATCAGGATGGGAGAGTGCGATGCGTCTGACTTGGCTCGGTCATGGTAGCTGGCGGCTGGAAATCGAGAATGCGGCGATCCTCATCGACCCGTGGCTGACCGGAAACCCGTCATTCCCCGCCGAAAAGCGGGCCGAGGCACTGGCGGGGGCCACCCATATCCTGATCACCCACGGCCATTCCGATCACAGCAGCGATGCCGTGGCCCTGTCGAAGGAACTGGGGATTCCCATCGTCGGCATCTACGACCTGATGCAATATTGGGAAAGCAGCCAGGGCGTCGCGACCATCGGCTTCAACAAGGGGGGCACGGTCGATCTGGGCGGTGCCAGGGTGACGATGGTCGCTGCCTGCCATTCCTCGGCCTTTTCGGGGTCGGACGGCGCGCCGGTCTATGCCGGGCGCGAATCCGGTTACATGATCGCGGGCGAGGGTCGCGTGATCTATTTCTCGGGCGATACCGACATCATGGCCGACATGGAATGGATGGGCGATCTGCACCGGCCCGATATCGGTATTCTCAGCGTCGGCGGCCATTTCACCATGGATCCGGCGCGGGCGGCCTATGCGGCGAAACGCTGGTTCGATTTCGACACGATCATCTGCTCGCATTACCGGACCTTCCCGCTTCTCGAACTCGATGTCTCGCCGCTGCGCGATCTCGGGGCGAAGCTGATCGAGGCCGAGGTGATGGTGCCGTTCACGCCCTGAAGGCGCGGCCCGCTTGCAGCGCCGGGCCGGCGCGGCTAAACCCGCCGCAAGGTTAAAGGAGCATCCATGTCGATCACCGAAGACGAGGCGCGCAAGGTCGCCCATCTGGCCCGGATCGCGGTCGAGGAGGAACATCTTCCCGCGCTCGCCGGAGAGCTGAACAATATCCTGCATTTCATGGAGCAGCTGAACGAGGTCGATGTCGAAGGGGTCGAGTCGATGACCGGCGTCACGCCCATGCGCCTGAAACGTCGCGAGGATGTCGTCACCGATGGCGGTTATCCCGAAAAGATCCTCGCCAATGCGCCAGATGCGCGCGAAGGCTTCTTTGCCGTGCCGAAGGTGGTGGAATGAGCGATCTGAACTCCCTGACCATTGCCGAGGCCCGCGACGCGATGCGCGCCGGCAAGCTGTCCTCGGTGGAACTGACCGATGCCTGCCTGACCGCCATCGAGGGGGCGGGGGCGCTGAACGCCTTCGTGCACAAGACCCCCGAACTGGCGCGAGAGATGGCCAAGGCTGCCGATCATCGCATCAAGGCCGGCGACGGTGCCGCGATGACCGGGATCCCCCTCGGGATCAAGGATCTGTTCGCGACGCGCGGCGTGGCCACGCAGGCCGCCAGCCGGATCCTCGACGGGTTCCGGCCCGAATACGAATCGACCGTGACCCAGAACCTCTGGGATGCGGGCGCGGTGATGCTGGGCAAGTTGAACATGGACGAATTCGCCATGGGCTCCTCGAACGAGACCAGCACCTATGGCAATGCCGTGAACCCGTGGAAGCTGGGCGACAGGCAGCTGACGCCCGGCGGATCCTCGGGCGGTTCCGCCGCTGCGGTGGCCGCCGATCTGTGTCTGGCGGCGACCGGCACCGATACCGGCGGCTCGATCCGCCAGCCAGCGGCCTTTACCGGGACCGTGGGGCTGAAGCCGACCTATGGGCGGGTCAGCCGCTGGGGCACCATCGCCTTCGCCTCCAGCCTCGATCAGGCCGGGCCGATGACCAAGACGGTGCGCGACGCGGCGATCATGCTGGGCGCCATGGCCTCGGTCGATCCGAAGGATTCGACCAGTGCCGAGATCCCGGTGCCGGATTTCGAGGCGGCGCTGACCGGCGATATTCGCGGCAAGAAGATCGGCATTCCGCGCGAATACCGCATGGAGGGCATGCCCGCCGAGATCGACGCGCTGTGGAAACAGGGCGCCGACATGCTGCGCGATGCCGGGGCCGAGATCGTCGATATCTCGCTGCCGCATACGAAATACGCGCTGCCGGCCTATTATGTCATTGCGCCTGCCGAGGCGTCCTCGAACCTCGCCCGCTATGACGGGGTGCGCTATGGCCGCCGCGCCAAGCTGGGGCAGGGCGATGGCATTGTTGAGATGTATGAAAAGACCCGCGCCGAGGGTTTCGGCCCGGAAGTGCAGCGCCGGTTGATGATCGGCACCTATGTGCTGTCGGCGGGCTTCTATGACGCCTATTACAACCGCGCCCGCAAGGTGCGCGCGCTGATCAAGCGCGATTTCGATCAGGCCTACGCCTCGGGCGTGGATGCGATCCTGACCCCGGCCACGCCCTCGGCGGCCTTCGGGCTGGGCGACATGGCCGACAAGGACCCGGTCGAGATGTATCTGCTGGACGTGTTCACGGTGACGGTGAACCTGGCCGGACTGCCCGGGATCTCGGTCCCCGTCGGGCTGGACGGGCAGGGGCTGCCGCTCGGGCTGCAACTGATCGGCCGGCCTTTCGAAGAGGGCGATCTGCTGAATCACGCTTATGCCCTTGAACGGGCCGCCGGTTTTGGCGCAAAACCGGAACAATGGTGGTAATAACGAATGCAGGAGGACGCGCGATGAAGAAAGTGCTTTTGGGACTGGCTTGCATTGCGGGTCTTTCGGCTTGCGCGGATGGCACCGGACAGGTGCTGGACCCGCGCTATCGCTTCGGCAGCGACCGGCCCTATGACGAATATCGCGCATCTCGCGAAATGGCGCTGACCGGGCAGGGCGCGGTTCCGCAGACCGTACCGAAGAAGCGGCCATTCGACGCCCCCGCGCCTGAAGAAATCAAAAGCCCGACGGCCTATCAGCGTGTGTCATCGACCACGGCCACGGCGACGGGCCGCGCCCCCACCGGCGGTGGCTATTACGACCCGGATACCGGGCAGATGCTGCCCTCGAATACGGCGACCCTGAGCCAGAGCATGGCTTCTGCGGCACCCGTCCCGGCTGCGACCGCGACCGCTGCGGCCCCCGCTGCCGCGCAGCCAGCACCCGCCCCGGTCAAGACCGAGACCGATGCGCTTGCCCGCTATGCCGCGAGCCAAAGCCAGTTGCCGGGAACCGAGGTCTATAGCCGCGCCGGCGGCAGCGAGGCGACGGCGGCTCATGCCTGCGCCCGCTATCCCAATGCCGAGGCGGCGCAACTGATGTTCCTCACCTCGGGCGGACCGCAGCAGGATCCGATGGGTATGGACCCGGACGGGGACGGCTTTGTCTGCGGCTGGGACCCGACCTATTATATGGCCGAACGCCGGTGATTCTGTCGATGGGCTGCCGCCCGGCGTCGATGCCGGGTTGCGGGCCGGAATGACCCACCCCTCCCCCAATCACGGCGACCGGCGCGGCGGCGCGCGCCCGTCGCTGATCGTCATCCATTACACCGGTATGGAGGACGGCCCGTCGGCCCGCGCCCGTCTTTGCGATCCAGAGGCCGAGGTCTCGGCCCATTGGCTGATCCATGAGGATGGCGAGACCGAACCCCTGGTCCCCGAGGATCGGCGCGCCTGGCATGCCGGTGCCGGGGCGTGGCAGGGGCAGGAGGACGTGAACTCCCGTTCCATCGGGATAGAGCTGGTCAATCCCGGCGACCGCCCCTTCGCCGCCGCCCAGATGGATGCGCTGGAGGCGTTGTTGCCCGCGATCATGGCCCGCTGGCAGATCGGCCCTGAGGGCGTGATCGGCCATTCCGACATGGCCCCGGGCCGCAAGATCGACCCCGGCCCGCGCTTCGACTGGGCGCGGCTGGCGCGGCAGGGGCTGGCGCTGCATCCGGAAAATGCCGGCGAGGACGTGGCCCTTGCCGACAGCCTGACCCGGATCGGCTATCCCGAGGCCGATCCCGAGGCCCGGTTGGCCGCCTTCCGCCTGCGCTTCCGACCCGGCGCCACCGGCCCCGAGGAGGAGGCGGACCGGCGAATCGCTGCCGCCGCCGCAACTGTCTTCCACCCGGTCGGCTGACCCTCTTGCCCAATCCTCGGGCAGTCGATAATCGCTGCTGATGGATTTCGCGCGTTACCGCCCTCATGTCATTGCGACGCTGTCGCTTGGCCTGCCGCTTGTCGGCGGGCATCTGGCGCGTATGGCCATCGGCATCAGCGATACGGTGATGGTCGGCTGGTACGGTGTCGATGCGCTGGCGGCGCTTGTGCTGGCGACCTCGTTCCTGTTCATCCTGATGATGCTGGGCGCGGGGTTCGGCATCGGCGTGCTGGGACTTCTGGCCGCCGCCCATGCCCGCGACGACCGGACCGAGATCCGCCGCGCCACCCGCATGGCGCTGTGGCTGTCGACGATCCATGCCGGGCTGATCATGCCGCTGTTCTGGTTCTCGAAGCCGGTGCTGCTGGCGCTCGGTCAGCAGGAGATCGTGGCGCAGCTGTCGCAGGATTACCTGCGCATCGCCGGCTGGGGCGCGGGGCTGACGCTCTGGGCGATGGTGCTGAATTCCTACCTCGCCTCGATGGAGCGGACGCAGGTCGTGCTCTGGATCACGCTGGCCGGGCTGCCGCTGAACATCGTGCTGAACTATGCGCTGATCTTCGGCCATTTCGGCGCGCCCGAACTGGGGGTCAGGGGGGCGGCCATCGCCTCGGTCACCACGCAGGGGCTGACGCTGGCGGCGATCGTGGCCTATGCGCTGTGGCTGCCGCAGACCCGGCCCATCGCGCTGATGAAGCGGTTCTGGCGCCCCGACTGGCCGGCCTTCCGTGCCATCCTGCGCCTCGGCCTGCCGGTCGGGCTGACGCTGGTGGCCGAGATCGGCATGTTCGTCGGCAGCAATATCATGATGGGCTGGTTCGGCACCGTGGCGCTGGCGGCGCATGGGATCGCGCTGCAGATCGCCTCGATCACCTTCATGTTCCAGCTTGGCATTTCCAATGCCGCGACCATCCGGGCCGGGCAGGCGCAGGGGCGTGGCGACGGGGCGATGATGCGCGATGCCGCGAAGGTGGTGATCTGGATCGCAACCGGATTCGGCGTGCTGACCAGCCTGCTGTTCATCGCGCTGCCGGGGCCGCTGGTGTCGCTCTATCTCGACCCGGCCAATCCCGATTCCGCCGCGATCCTGTCGCTGGCCACGGTGCTGATGTTCTGGGCGGCGCTGTTCCAGCTGGCCGATGCGCTGCAGGTGCAGGCGCTTGGCCTGTTGCGCGGGGTGCAGGATACGCGGGTGCCGATGTGGCTGGCGGGGATCAGTTATTGGGCCATCGGCCTGCCGGCGGGGTATCTGCTGGCCTTCCCGCTGGGAATGGGGCCGGCCGGTCTTTGGGCCGGGCTGCTGATCGGGCTTTGCGTCGCCGCCGTGCTGATGCTGCGCCGCTTCTATGCCGGGCTTGCGCGCGGGGACTGGACCCGGGCGCGCGCGGCGGGCTAATCTTTCGCCCGAACCCAAGGAAAGGCTGATCATGCGCCCCGTCTTCGTGCAACTCCGCTGCGCCCCCGGCCGGACCTATGCCGTCGCCGACGCCATCTATGACCGCGAGGTCGTGTCCGAGCTTTACTCGACCTCGGGCGATTACGACCTGCTGGCCAAGGTCTATGTGCCCGAGGATGCCGATGCCGGGCATTGGCTGAACGAGAACCTCTTCGACATCGAAGGTATCCAGCGCACCCTGACCACGATGACCTTCAAGGCGTTCTGAGCCTTTCCCTTTGCGCCCCGAGGCCTTAGGTTCGCGGCCAAGCGAAAGAGGTCCCCATGTCGTTCTTTTCCAAGCTGCGCGAGCGGCTGACCAAATCATCCTCGAAGATCGGGCAGGGGCTGGACGATCTGGTCGGCGAAGGCTCGCCCGAGCCTTTGGCCGGGACCCCCGCGTCCGATCCGCAACCGGCAGCGGTCCCGGAACCCGCCGCGCCGCCGCCTGAACCCGAGCCTGCGCCCGAACCCGCGCCAGAGCCTGCGCCGGCACCGCAGCCCATCCCGGAAACGCAGCCGGCCCCCGCACCGCAGCCCGCACCGCAGCCCATGCCCGCGCCCACGCCAGAGCCGGCGAAGAAGCCGGGCCTGATGGGCCGTCTTTTCGGCGGTGGTGCCGCTGCGCCTGCCGAGCCGCGACGCGAACTCGACGACGAGATGCTGGAGGAGTTGGAGGATACCCTTGTCGCTGCCGATATGGGCGTCGATACCGCGCTGCGCGTGACCGCCAATATCGCCGAGGGGCGCATGGGCCGCCGGGTTTCCTCGACCGAACTCAAGACCCTTCTGGCCACCGAGATCACCCGGATCATGACCCCGGTCGCCAAGCCCCTGCCGCTTTATCCGAAGAAGCCGCAGGTGGTGCTGGTGGTGGGCGTCAACGGTTCCGGCAAGACCACGACCATCGGCAAGCTGGCCAGCCAGTTCAAGGCCGCCGGCAAGAATGTGGTGATCGCGGCGGGCGACACCTTCCGCGCGGCGGCGGTGGAACAGTTGCAGGTCTGGGGCCAGCGGGCCGGCGTGCCGGTGATGACCGCGCCCGAAGGATCCGACCCCGCCAGCCTCGCCTTCGACGCCATGACGCGCGCCGAGGCCGAGGGCGCCGACCTGCTGATGATCGACACCGCCGGCCGCCTGCAGAACCGCGCCGACCTGATGGAGGAACTGGCCAAGATCGTCCGCGTCATCCGCAAGAAGGACCCGTCCGCGCCGCATAACACGCTGCTGGTGCTGGACGCGACCACCGGCCAGAACGCGCTGTCCCAGGTCGAGACCTTCCAGAAGCTCGCCGATGTCTCGGGGCTGGTGATGACCAAGCTCGACGGCACGGCGCGGGGCGGGGTGTTGGTGGCGCTTGCCGACCGCTTCGGCCTGCCCATCCATGCCATCGGCGTGGGCGAGCAGATCGACGATCTCGACGCTTTCGAGCCGGACGAATTCGCCCGCGCCCTCGTCGGGCTGTGATGAGCTCGCGGGCGGCCTGGGGTCTGGTCCCGCCGGTCGCGGCTTTCGGCTTTGTCGCGCTTGCCCCGGCATTGCTGCTGATCCGGGGCGGGGCCTCGGGCGGCTGGCCGCTCTGGGTCGGGTTCCTGTGGATGGCGCTGGCATCGCCCCTGGCCGATACGATCATCGCCCGCGGCTTCGGCGATGCCGAGGAAGGCCGGCGCTTTCCCGGTGCAGATGCGCTGCTGGCGCTGCTGGCCATCTGCCATCTGGTGCTGCTGATCTCGGCCCTGCGCGGCTTTGCCGGCGACGGTCTGACCGGCGCTGAGCGCGTGGCGCTGTTTCTGGGCACCGGCATGTGGTTCGGGCAGGTCTCGAATTCCTGCGCGCATGAGCTGATCCATCGCGGCAGCCGCCTGCTGTTCCGGCTGGGCGCGGGGGTCTATGTCAGCCTGCTGTTCGGCCACCATGTCAGCGCCCATCGGCTGGTTCACCACATCCATGTCGCCACCGATGCCGATCCGAACTCGGCCCGCTTCGGCGAAAGCTTCTGGCATTTCTTCCCGCGCGCCTGGATCGGTTCCTTCCGCGCCGGCCGAGAGGCCGAGCGGCGGCGGATCAGCCGTTCGGGCAGGCTCGATCCCTATGCGGTCTGGATCGGTGGCGGGCTGCTGTGTCTGGTGCTGGTGCTGGCGGTGTTCGGGCTGCGGGCGGGGCTCGATTACCTGCTGCTGTGTCTTTACGCGCAGATGCAGTTGATGCTGTCGGATTATGTCCAGCATTACGGGCTGCGCCGGCAGATCAGGAATGGCCGGGCCGAGCCGGTCGGCCCGCGCCACAGCTGGGACGCGCCCCATCCGCTGTCCTCGTTGGCCATGGTCAACGCGCCGCGCCATTCCGACCACCATGCCCATCCGTCCCGACCCTATCCCTCGCTGCGGCTGGAGGGGGAGGACGCCCGCCCGATGCTGCCCTGGTCGCTGCCAGTGATGGGGGCGATGGCGATGGTGCCGCCACTTTGGCGGCGCGTCATGGACCGGCGGGTCGCGCGGATGATGTCCGGATAATGCCATAGGCCGCAAGACTATGGATAGCCAACCCTCCATCCTTGGACTGGCAGGAGAATGGGGGGCAGTTTCGAACTGAGGCGAGGCGCTTCAAGAAATGAAGGTCCGGCCATCTGTGCGTCGCTCAGCGATTTATCCATATTTTCAATGCGGATTTTCTAATTTCTCAGGCGCGGCAATCCGCAATAGATTTATATTCATACTGTGTTAACGTTCCGTTGTGATAAGATTCGGCAGGAGATTTGAAATGGCGACCCTTTACGGAACAAACGAAAATGATGAGATTCTTGGCACCGAGCTTGACGACCTGATTGCCGGTCTTCCTGGCAACGACACGATCATCGGTTACGAAGGTGCCGACCGGATGTTCGGCAATGCCGGCGATGACATGATCTGGGCCGGCGCGGGCGACATGGGGGACGATTCTCTCTGGGGTGGCACTGGCGATGACAACCTCGGCGGCGGCGCGGGCGATGATTCGCTTGAGGGCGGTGAGGGCAACGATTCCCTTTGGGGTGGCACCGGCGCCGACACGCTCAGCGGAGGCAATGGCAACGATCTTCTGGGCGGTGGTGCGGATAACGACTACCTGCTCGGCGGCGAAGGGATGGACACCATCTGGGGCGGCACCGGCACTGACATTATCGTCGGCGGTGGCGGAGATGACCTGATCGGCGCAGGCACCGGGAATGACAGCCTCTGGGGCCAGGACGGCAATGATGAGATGTACGGCTATAACGGGCATGACCTGCTTGGCGGCGGCAGTGGCGACGACGTGATTTTCGGCGGCGACGGAGAGGATACGCTCTATGCCGGCTCAGGTACGGACGAGCTTTGGGGCGGCACCGGGGATGATGAGCTTTATGGCGGCGACGGCAGCCATGACACCTTCGGCTTCATTTCCGGGCATGGTCACGACGTCGTCTACAATTTCGAAGACGGTTACGACGGCGATGTCATCGACCTGTCGGCGCTCGGTCTGGAAGGTCAGATGACCGACCTGATCGCCGATGGCACCATCGCCAATAGCGGTGGCGATGTCGTTATCAACTTTATCACCACGGGCGGCGGATCGAGCATCACGCTCATTGGCGTTCAAACATCAGAGCTTCATGCAGACAATTTCCTGCTGTAAGGCCTGAATCCAATTTGGCCGGAGGGTTTGTCGCCTTCCGGCCATTTGTTTTTGGTATCGGGTTGCCTGGCGCGAATGACATCGCGCTATCGCGGCAAGACATCAACAACCTGTCAGAATGCCTTGGTTTTATTGACAAAAGGCAGGGCCATCTTCCGTTGCAGGCTCCATCAATGAAACTGCGGAGCCGGTCTGCAGTTTTGTCCTGTGCAACCTTTGGGACAGGTCTTCATTGCCGCGCTCGCGGCGAGGATCGTCGCTGACGGAAGATCAAGCAAGCCGTGTGAAGTCAGCCGCCGAATCTCGGGCGGGGCCGTGCGGCAGAGATCGGCGCGCCCCGGTGCGGGGCTTCCGTTCAGACGATCTCGACCGCGTATTTTTCGATCACGGTATTGGCCAGCAGGGTCTCGCACATGCGCTTGACCTCGGTTTCGGCCTCGGCGGGGTCGGTGGCCGTAAGGTCCAGCTCGATCACCTTGCCCTGGCGGACGCCACCCACGCCCTTGTGGCCGAGGCCGGTCAGGGCGTGGCGGATGGCCTCGCCCTGGGGATCGAGGACGCCGTCTTTCAGCATGATGGTGACGCGGGCTTTCATCGGGCGGTCCTCAGTTGATCAGCGTGGGCTTGTTCATCGGCGTGGCATTGGCCGGCATCAGGCCAAGGCGGCGGGCGACCTCGGTATAGGCGTCGGTCAGGCTGCCGAGATCGCGGCGGAACACGTCCTTGTCGAGCTTCTGGCCGGTCTTCACGTCCCAGAGGCGGCAGCTGTCCGGGCTGATCTCGTCGGCGACGATCAGGCGCATGAAATCGCCGTCCCAGATGCGGCCGATCTCGATCTTGAAATCCACCAGCTTGATGCCGACGCCGAAGAACACGCCGGACAGGAAGTCGTTCACGCGCAAAGCCAGCGAGACGATGTCGTCGAGATCCTGCTGGGCGGCCCAGCCGAAGGCGATGATATATTCCTCGGAGACCATCGGATCGCCCAACTCGTCATTCTTGAAGGAATATTCGACGATGGGGCGGGGCAGTTGGGTGCCTTCCTCCAGCCCGAGGCGCTTTGACAGCGAGCCTGCGGCGAAATTGCGCACGATCACTTCCAGCGGGATGATCTCGACCTGGCGGATCAGCTGCTCGCGCATGTTGATGCGGCGGATGAAGTGATTGGGCACGCCGATATTGGTCAGCCCGTTCATGAAGAACTCGCTCAGGCGGTTGTTCAGCACGCCCTTGCCTTCGATGGTGGCTTTCTTCTGCGCGTTGAAGGCGGTGGCGTCATCCTTGAAATACTGGATGAGGGTGCCGGGCTCGGTGCCTTCGTAAAGGATCTTGGCCTTGCCTTCGTAGATCTTCTTGCGCCGGGGTGCCATGGGTTCCGCCGTCCTTTCGGGGGGTGCAGGGGGTCTGGTCCCGGCTATAGGCGCAAAGCGGCGGCGCGGCAATAGTTCGGACCGGAATGCGTGATACAGGCTTGTGATATAACGGCGCTATGGGCATATGTGGGGATGAAGTTTAAGGAGACCTGAATGACCACCTTTGACGACCGTGAACGCTCTTACGAGGCGAAATTCGCCCGCGACGCCGATCTGCAGTTCAAGGCCGAGGCCCGCCGCAACCGCCTGCTGGGCGAATGGGCGGCAGAGCTGCTTGGCAAGAGCGGCGAGGAGGCCAAGGCCTATGCGCTGACCGTGGTCAGCAGCGATTTCGACGAGCCGGGCGACGAGGATGTGTATCGCAAGCTGGCAGCGGACCTGGACGGCAAGGCCGACGAGGCCACGATTCGCGCCAAGATGGCCGAACTGGTCGATGTCGCCCGCCAGCAATTGATCGACGAAAGCTGAAGCGACGTCTGATCGAGATTGCGGGGCCCGGCAGCGATGCCGGGCCTTTTTGCATGTCCCGGTCAGGGCCGCCAGACCGGGCGGTGGGCGGGATAAACTTTCGTTTATAGCCGGATTTTAGGCCCTTGGGCGAATGGCCGGCAGCCGAGGGAAAGCGCAGGCTGATCGGGCGCCGGGGCTTGCCGGCGACGGACAGAAAGGGACTGACATGCGTATGACATTCGGATTGGCCGCCACCGCCTTGATGCTGAGCTTTGGTGCCGCGCAGGCGCAGAGCAATGACGAGCGGGTCACACGCTCGCTGACCGATCAGGGCTTTACCGATATCGAGATCAGCCGCGATGACGGCCAGATGGAGGTCGAAGCCTGGCGCGGGGATCAGAAGGTCGAGATCACCTATGACCTCGCGACCGGCGAAGTGGTCAAGAGCGAGAGCGAGACGATTTCGGGTGGCAAGCGGGCCGATGACCGCGCCGATGCCGCGGATGATCGCAATGACCCGCGTGACCGCGACGATGACGGTGATGACGGTCGCGATGGCAGCGACGACCGGGACAGCGATGACCGGGACGATGGTGACCGGGACCGCGATGACCGCGACGATGGCGATGATCGTGACGACGGCGCCAATGATCGTGACGATGACAGTGACGATGGCAACGATGATGATAATGACGGTCGTGACGGCGACAGCGACGGTGACGACAGCGATGACGACGACAGCGATGACGATGGTGACGACGACTGATGAACGGCACTGCGGCAGGGATTTCTTGCCGCAGTACTGCTCTTGCGGCAGAACGGGGTGGGGCGGTGCGACCGCGCCCGCCTTCGGTTCTTTCAAGGGGTTGCCGGTGTGATGTTGTATCGGACCATGTCGATCATGTTGCGGCGGCTGATCCTGAGCCTGATGCTGGCGGTCGTGCCGTTCAGCGGGCTTGCCCAGACGCGCGATGTGGCCGGGCAGGTGGCGTCGCAATTGCAGGCCCAGGGATACAGGCAGATTCAGGTGCGCCGCTCGTTGCTGGGCAAGGTCATCATCAGCGCGCGGCGGGGCGATATGCGCCGGGAAATCGTCGTCGATCCGCGCAGCGGAGAATTGCTGCGCGACCTCCTCCGCCGAGAGGGTGGCAGCCGCTCTGACGGCGGGTCCGACAGCGACAACGCTTCGCGCAGCGGATCGAGCGGCAGCGGTTCTGGCAGCGGTTCAGGTGGCGAAAGCTCCGGCAGCAGCGACGATGATGACGACAGCGATGATGACGATCGCGACGACGGAGATGGCGACGACGATAGTGACAACGACCGCGACGACCGCGATAGCGACGACAGCGACAGCGACGACAGTGATGACGACGACTGATAAACGCCGGGCGGCGCGAACCGCCTGGTTTCGGCATCTGCCGCTGCTGGCCATTCTGGCCTTGCAGGTGGTCTGCTGTCTGTATCTCGTCAGCGACATGCTGCTGTCGGTCATGGGCATCTATTACGAGCCGCTGGCCTGGCAATATCAGGAATATCTGGAGATCGGCGCGGCTTTGGGGCTGATCGCCGGGATCGGGCTGGGCGCGCGGATGCTGGTCCTGTCACTGCGCCGCCGCCGCGAGGCCGAGGCGCGGCTGCATCGCGCCCAGAGCGCCTTCATGGACCATGTCGAGCAGCGCTTTTCCGACTGGGGCCTGTCGCCGGCGGAAAGCGACGTGGCGCTGTTTGCGATCAAGGGGTTGAGCGTGGCCGAGATCGCCGGGCTGCGCGGCACCTCGGAAGGCACGGTGAAGGCGCAGACGGCGGCGGTCTATCGCAAGGCGGGCGTTGCCAACCGCCACCAACTGCTGAGCCTGTTCATCGAGGACCTTTTCGATCCCGACATACCGCCCGGCGGGGCGGCCGATATGCCGGATATCGCGCCGAAAGCCCCCGCAACACCGATTGGTGACTAGCGGCCACGCCCCAGCTTGCGCTCAGTCCGCAGTCAGCAGAGGCGGTTTCGACCTGCCGCCGATGCGCGGGGCTTCGGGGCCGGTGATGTCGAAGGCGGGCTTGTCGTCCTCGATCCGAACCTTGACCACGCCGCCCTTGGTCAGGCGGCCGAACAGCAGTTCCTCGGCCAGCGGCTTCTTGATGGTCTCCTGGATCACGCGGCCAAGCGGGCGGGCGCCCATCTTGTCGTCGTAACCTTTGCCGGCCAGCCAATGCGCCGCTTCGTCGGTCAGTTCGATATGGACATTGCGGTCGATCAGCTGCGCCTCAAGCTGCAGGATGAACTTCTCGACCACCTGCACGATCACCTCGGGCGAGAGCGGTGCGAAACTGATTACCGCGTCCAGACGGTTGCGGAATTCCGGGGTGAAGGTCTTCTCGATCGCCTCGGTATCCTCGCCCTCGCGCCGGTCGCGGCCGAAACCGATGGCGGCCTTGGCCAGATCCGACGCCCCCGCATTCGAGGTCATGATCAGGACCACGTTGCGGAAATCGGTGGTGCGGCCGTTATGGTCGGTCAGCTTGCCGTGATCCATGACCTGCAGAAGGATGTTGTAGACATCGGGATGCGCCTTCTCGATCTCGTCCAGCAGCAGCACGCAATGCGGGTTCTGGTCGACGCCATCGGTCAGAAGCCCGCCCTGGTCGAAGCCGACATAGCCGGGCGGCGCGCCGATCAGGCGCGAAACCGCGTGCTTTTCCATGTATTCCGACATGTCGAAGCGCAGCAGCTCCACCCCCAGCGAATCCGCCAGTTGCTTGGCGACCTCGGTCTTGCCGACGCCGGTGGGGCCGGCGAACAGGTAATTGCCGATGGGCTTTTCGGGTTCGCGCAATCCGGCGCGGGCCAGCTTGATCGCCGAGGTCAGCGCGTCGATGGCCGCGTCCTGACCGAAGACCACGCGTTTCAGCGTGCGGTCGAGATCGCGCAGCAACTCGGCATCGTCCTTCGAGACATTCTTCGGCGGGATGCGGGCGATCTTGGCCACCACGGCCTCGATCTCCTTCGGAGAGATGGTCTTGCGCCGCTTCGATTCCGCGACCAGATGCTGCGCCGCCCCGGCCTCGTCGATCACGTCGATGGCCGAATCCGGCAGCTTGCGGTCGTTGATATAGCGGCTGGCCAGTTCCACCGCCGCCTTGATCGCGTCATTGGTGTAGCGCAATTCGTGATGGGCCTCGAAATGCGGTTTCAGACCCATGAGGATCTTGATCGAATCCGGGACCGAAGGCTCGTTCACGTCGATCTTCTGGAACCGGCGGCTGAGCGCGCGGTCCTTCTCGAAATGCTGCCGGAACTCCTTGTAGGTGGTCGAGCCCATGCAGCGCAGCTTGCCCCCGGCAAGGGCCGGTTTCAGCAGGTTCGAGGCATCCATCGCGCCCCCCGAGGTCGCGCCCGCGCCGATCACGGTATGGATCTCGTCGATGAACAGGATCGCGTCCTCGTGGTTTTCAAGTTCCTTCACCACGGCTTTCAGGCGTTCCTCGAAATCGCCGCGATAGCGGGTGCCGGCCAGAAGCGAGCCCATGTCGAGCGAAAAGATGGTGGCGCCAGCCAGCACATCCGGGGTCTCGCCCTCGACGATCTTCTTGGCAAGACCTTCGGCGATGGCGGTCTTGCCGACGCCGGGATCGCCGACCAGAAGCGGGTTGTTCTTGCGCCGGCGGCAGAGCACCTGAATGCAGCGCTCGACCTCCATCTCGCGGCCGATCAGCGGGTCGACCTCGCCTTCCATCGCCTTGGCATTCAGATCGACGCAGTATTTTTCCAGCGCCGTTTCTTCCTTCTGGCTTTGCGGGGCCGCCGGTTCCTCGGCATGGGGATCGGATCCGGTGACCGGTCGGGCCTCGTTGAAATCGGGGTTCTTGGCGACGCCATGGGCGATGAAATTCACCGCGTCATAGCGCGTCATGTCCAGTTCCTGCAGGAAATAGGCGGCGTGGGATTCGCGTTCGGCGAAGATCGCGACCAGCACATTCGCCCCCGTCACCTCGGCCCGGCCCGAGGATTGGACATGGATCGCCGCGCGCTGGATCACGCGCTGGAAGGCGGCCGTGGGCACGGCTTCCGAGCCGTCCACATCCGAGATCAGCGTCGACAGGTCGTCGTCGATGAAATCGTTGAGGTTCTGGCGCAGCTCGTCCAGATCGACATTGCAGGCGCGCATGACGCGCACCGCATCGGGCTCGTCCAGCAGGGCGAGCAGCAGGTGTTCAAGGGTCGCAAGCTCGTGCCGGCGTTCATTGGCAAGCGCGAGCGCTGCGTGGATGGCCTGTTCCAGCGAGGTTGTAAAAGAAGGCACTTGCGTCTCCTGTCAGTCTGTCCGGCGGTTTGGACCGGAAGGCCCACCTGCACAGACTGTCATCATCATATTAAGGATTGGTGGATTTCGCCGCGTTTCAAGTCAATTCTGCGATCCGGCGAGGAAATCATTCGTGAGTGATGGTAATTTGGGCGTGCCTCCGTCCGGTTTCAAGGCAGGGGAACAGGGTTCAGAACCGATCCTTCATGGCGCGCAATTCCGCGAAGGCGGTGGCCGCATCCGGGACGCCAAGGGCACTGGCAAGGGCAGGGGCGCGCAGGAAGGGGTTGGTCTCGCGCTCCTCCGCCAGCGTCGCCGGCGCGCAGGGGCGGGCGGATGAGGCCACCGCCTGCAGGCGCGATGCGAGGGCGGCGTTATCCGGATCGACGCTTAACGCAAAGGCACCGTTGCCGGCGCAGTAATCATGGCCGGAACAGATCAGCGTTTCGGCAGGCAGGGCGTTCAGGCGCTGAAGGCTTGCCCACATCATCGCCGGATCGCCCTCGAAAATGCGGCCGCAGCCAAGCGCCATCAGGCTGTCGCCGGTAAAGGCCGCCCGCGCGGCGGGGACATGAACCGCGATATGGCCGACCGTATGGCCTGAGACGTCGATGATCTGTGCCGGCAGGCCGGCGGCTTCGGTCGCCGCGCCGGGGGAAACCGAGACATCCAGTGCCGGCAGGCGATGCGCGTCCGCCTGGGCACCGACGATCTTGGCGCCGGTATTCGCCACCAGTTCGGCCACACCGTCGATGTGATCGGCATGGTGATGGGTCAGAAAGATCTGATCCAGCCCCCAGCCGCGTTCTGCGAGGGCATCCAGAATCGGTGCCGCCTCGGGCGCGTCGAACAGCGCGGTCAGGCCGTTTGCGCGCAGCAGATAGGCGTAATTGTCCCTGAGGCAGCGAATGGTGACGATCTCGGTCTGGGACATTGCAACCTCCGGTCTTTTGCGGGCAGTCTGGACGCGGAAGGCAGCCGCTGCAACCCGGACCCATGCATCACGACGTTATCGACCTGCGCCGCTTCTATTATACCCGCGCCCTCGGGCGGGTGGCGCAGCGCATCCTGCGCGAGCGGCTGCTGGCGAACTGGCCCGCCGAAGCGGCGACCGGGATGACCGTGGCCGGTTACGGATTCGCGGTGCCGCTGCTTCGGCCCTATCTGGCGCAGGCGCGGCGGGTCATTGGGCTGATGCCGGGGCCGCAGGGCGTCATGGCCTGGCCCGCCGGCATGGCCAATCACAGCCTGCTCTGCGACGAGACCGCCTGGCCGCTGGAGACAGGCAGCGTCGACCGGCTGGTGATTCTGCACGGGCTGGAGACCTCGGATCATCCGGCGGCACTTCTGGCCGAGGCCTGGCGGGTGCTCGGCCCCGGCGGGCGGATGGTGGCGATGGTGCCGAACCGGGCCGGGCTTTGGGCGCGGACCGACAGCACGCCTTTCGGTTTCGGCCGCAGCTATACCGCCGGTCAGCTGGAACGGCAGGCCGAGGCGGCGGGTTTCGTCACCGAACACAGCGGCGCTGCGATCTATATTCCGCCCTCGGACCGGCGCTTCTGGCTGCGCAGCGCGATGTGGTGGGAAGGCGTCGGGGGGCGGATCGCCTCGATGCTGGTGGCCGGGGTGACCTGGGCCGAGTTTTCCAAGCAGGTGCCGGCGCCGGTCGGGCCGGGTCGGCGGGTGCTGGTGCCGAGCCCGCTGGACGTGCTGGAGGGAATCGCCCGTCCGCGCCCGGCGCGGGGCCCGGTCGTCGATGGAATCGGTCAGCGCAGCCCAAGGGACCGCGACCCGGACTGAACCGGCGGGGGCAGGGCAATCCGTCGCAGGTGCTGGCCATCTGCGCCTTCTGTGGGCTGAAATCGCCTGCAATCATTGCTGCGACCAAATGATCGGGCCGGGATTTCGGTCCGGTTCCAATCCTCTGTGCCCGACCGCTTTGCGCAAGCCGCCGCCGGGTCCGGGGGCGGGCGGTCGCGTCCGGGCACCCATATGTCGCAAAAACCCTGCCGGAACCGGCCTCAAGGCGGTTGCGGGTGGGGAAAACAATTGCTAGAGACCTCCGCGAGATAACGGGCCGGTGAAGACTGGCCTCAGGACATGCTGCACCCCGCGCTCGACCGCCCCGAGGAGGACGGCCAGACGACGGGGTTACGCGCTAACCGGAAGGATGACCGTGGCCAATTCCGCTTCGATTTCCGCCTCGATTGCCGGGCGCTATGCCCTGGCCCTGTTCGATGTCGTCAAGGAATCAGGGGGGATCGATCAGCTCTCCGACCAGATCGCAGAGCTTGGCACCGCACTGGCGGATAGCGACGATCTGCGCGGCCTGATCGCCTCGCCGCTCTACAGCCGCCAGCAGCAGCAGGACGGGATCGCCGCCATTGCCAAAAAGATGGGCCTGTCCGCCGCCCTTGCCAATACGCTGGCGCTGATGGCGCAGAATCGCCGCCTGTTCGCGCTGCCGCAACTGCTGTCGCGCCTGCAGGAACTGATTGCCGAGGCACGCGGCGAGGTGACCGCCGATGTCGTGTCGGCGGTTGCGTTGAACGACGAACAGAAACAGCGTCTGACCGCCACGCTGGCCGAGAAATCGGGCAAGACGGTCAAACTGAATACGCGCGTCGATGAGACCCTCATCGGCGGCATGATTGTCAGGCTGGGCTCGCAGATGATCGACAGTTCGATCAAATCCAAGCTCGCTTCCCTTCAGAATGCTATGAAAGAGGTCGGATAATGGGAATCCAGGCTGCCGAAATTTCGGCGATCCTCAAGGATCAGATCAAGAACTTCGGTCAGGATGCCGAAGTGGCCGAAGTGGGCCAGGTGCTGTCGGTCGGTGACGGGATTGCCCGGATCTACGGTCTCGACAAGGTGCAGGCCGGCGAGATGGTGGAATTCCCCGGCGGCATCCGCGGCATGGTGCTGAACTTGGAGACCGACAACGTCGGCGTCGTGATCTTCGGCGACGACCGTTCGATCAAGGAAGGCGACACCGTCAAGCGGACCGGTGCCATCGTGGAAGTGCCGGTCGGCAAGGGCTTGCTGGGCCGCGTCGTCGACGCGCTCGGCAACCCGATCGACGGCAAGGGCCCGCTGACGGACGTGACCCAGTCCATCGCCGACGTGAAGGCCCCGGGCATCATGCCGCGCAAATCGGTGCATGAGCCGATGGCGACCGGCCTGAAAGCCGTCGACGCCATGATCCCGGTCGGTCGCGGTCAGCGCGAGCTGATCATCGGCGACCGCCAGACCGGCAAGACCGCCGTGGCTCTGGACACGATCCTGAACCAGAAGAACTATAACGGCCGCGAGGCCGAGGGCATGAAGTCGCTCTACTGCATCTATGTCGCCGTCGGCCAGAAGCGCTCGACCGTGGCGCAACTGGTGCAGAAGCTGGAAGAGACCGGCGCGATGGCCTATTCGATCATCGTCGCCGCGACCGCCTCGGACCCGGCGCCGATGCAGTATCTGGCCCCCTATTCGGCGACCGCCATGGGCGAGTATTTCCGCGACAATGGCATGGACGCGCTGATGATCTATGACGATCTCAGCAAGCAGGCCGTCGCCTATCGCCAGATGTCGCTGCTGCTGCGCCGTCCGCCGGGGCGTGAAGCCTATCCGGGCGACGT
>NZ_CALMYP010000011.1 GCF_937873615.1 uncultured Paracoccus sp. | reverse complement strand
CATGTGGCTGCGCGCCTTCTGCCCGCAGGCCTGCTATGCCGGCGGGCCGGGGCCGTTCCGCTATCTGCTCTACAAGGATGTGAACCGCCACATGCCGCTTTAGGGCCTGTCCTGCGCGAGGGTTGTGCAGGGTGCACTGTGCACCATGGGTATTTGACATCGGTGCCAAACTGCCGACAAAATGACCTCCAGGAGGCGCGGGCAGGGTTATCTGCTGCGTGGACAAGCTTCTGCGCGCATGATTGCCCGATTTACCGGCAAATGTGGCAGATTATTGCGGCGTCGGTCGAGGGGGGATTCATGGCCTTGACCGGTGCTGCACAGGACCGGGATCGCAGCGATCCACCAGGGGGGACCAGACATGGCCACAGACACAACCGCACAGGCGACACCTGCCGTCGATGAGCTTCTGCCACCCGCCCGGCTGTTCACGCTGGGGCTGCAGCATGTGCTGGTCATGTATGCGGGTGCCATCGCCGTGCCGCTGATCGTCGGTCGGGCGCTGGCGCTGGAGCCGGAACAGGTGGCCTTCCTGATCTCGGCTGACCTGTTTGTCTGCGGGCTGGTGACGATCATCCAGTCCTATGGGCTGACGCCATGGTTCGGGGTCAAGCTGCCGGTGATGATGGGGGTCACTTTCGCCTCGGTCGGGCCGATGGTCTCGATCGCGCTTGCCAATCCGGGGCCCGAGGGCGCGCGGATGCTGTTCGGGGCGATCATGGCTGCCGGCGTGATTGCGATGCTGATCGCGCCCCTGATGTCGCGGCTGATCCGCTTCTTTCCGCCGGTCGTGACCGGCTCGATCATTCTGGTCATCGGGGTCAGCCTGATGCGGATCGGGATCAACTGGATCTTCGGCCTGCCGGTCGGGCCGACCGCGCCCCGAACGGTGAACCCCGAGGCGCAGGCCTGGGTCGATACGGTCACGGGCCTGAACGGCGTGCCGCCGGTCCCGCAGGGCTTTGCGCTCGCGCCGACGGTGAACAACCCGAATTACGCCGCGCCCCAGAACATGCTGATCGCGGCGCTGGTGCTGCTGGCGATCATTCTGGTGATGAAATACGCCCGAGGCTTCCTGTCGAATATCGCCGTGCTGGTCGGCATCGTGACCGGTGCGGTGATCGCCGCGATCCTCGGGATGATGCATTTCGACAAGGTCGCCGATGCCGGCTGGTTCGCGCTGATCATGCCCTTCCATTTCGGCACCCCGATCTTCGATCCGGTGATGATCCTGACCATGGTGCTGGTCATGGTCGTGGTGATGATCGAATCGCTCGGCATGTTCCTGGCCCTCGGAGAGATGTGCGGCCGCCGTCCCAGTCAGCAGGCATTGGCGGCGGGGCTGCGCACCGATGGGCTTGGCACGCTGATCGGCGGGCTTTTCAATACCTTCCCCTATACCTCGTTCAGCCAGAATGTCGGGCTGGTCGGCGTGACCGGCGTGCGCTCGCGCTTCGTCTGTGTGGCCGGCGGGATCATCATGATCGTGCTCGGGCTGGTGCCGAAGATGGGCGCATTGGTCGAGGCGCTGCCGACCGTGGTTCTGGGCGGTGCCGGGCTGGTCATGTTCGGCATGGTCGCGGCCACCGGCATCCGCATCCTGACGGCGGTGGATTTCAAGGAAAACCGCAGCAATGCCTTCATCGTCGCGGTCTCTCTCGGGATGGGGATGATTCCGTTGGTGGCGCCCGATTTCAAGATGCACATCCCCCATGCCATCCACCCGCTGATCGATTCGGGCATCCTTCTGGCCTCGATCACCGCTTTGGTGCTGAACATGGCCTTCAACGGCGCGGAAGCGGTGTCTGACGATGAGGTCCGCGAGGCTGCCATGCAGTCCGATGGCGGGCACTGATCCGCTTGCGGAGCGGCGCGGACGGGGCCGCTGATGCAGCGCCCCGAGAGTGCCGTTTGGGCTAACAGGGGTTGCCCTGCCGGGGCGTTGCCACCAAAAGGGTCGGCGAATATTGCCGCCGAGGGGAAAGAGGACGCGCTCATGGAATATGTTCAGAAATCCGGCCTTCAGGTCGCGGATGAATTGGCGGCTTTCGCCGAAAACACGCTGCTGCCGGGCACCGGGGTGGCACCGGGGGATTTCTGGGCCGGGCTGGCCTCTCTCGTGGATCGCTTCGGGCCGCGCAATGCCGAGGCATTGGCCAAGCGCGAGGAATTGCAGGCCGCCATCGACAAATGGCATGTCGCCCATCGCAATGCCGAATTCGATCCGGCCGCCTATCGCGCCTTTCTGGAACAGATCGGCTATCTGAAGCCGGAAGGTCCCGATTTCCAGATCGACACCGCCAATGTCGATCCCGAGGTGGCAACGATTTCAGGGCCGCAGCTGGTGGTGCCGGTGATGAATGCGCGTTTCGCGCTCAATGCCGCCAATGCCCGCTGGGGCAGCCTGTATGACGCGCTTTATGGCTCGGACGCGATGGGCTCGCTGCCCGAGGGCAAGGGCTATGACGCCGCGCGTGGCGCTGAGGTGATTGCCTGGGCGAAGAACTTCCTCGATCAGGCGGTGCCGCTCTCGGGCGCCAGCCATGCCGATGTGACCGGCTATGCGGTCAAGGCAGGCAAGCTGGTCGCCAGCACCGATAAGGGCGAGACCGGGCTGACCGATCCCGCATCTTTCGCCGGCTATATCGGCGATACGGCTGCGCCCAAGGGGATCGTGCTGGTCCATAACGGGCTGCATATCATCATCGACATCGACCCTTCGAACACCATCGGCAAGACTGACCGCGCCGGCGTTGCCGATCTGCGGCTGGAATCGGCCATGTCGGCGATCATGGATTGCGAGGACAGCGTTGCCGCCGTCGATGCCGCCGACAAGGTGGTGGCTTACGGCAATTGGCTGGGGCTGATGAACGGCAGCCTGCAGGAAACCTTCGAGAAGGGCGGCAAGCAGATGACCCGCCGTCTGGAAGACGACATCGCCTATACCGCGCCCGACGGAAAGCCCGCCAAGCTGAAGGGCCGGGCGCTGATGTTCGTGCGCAATGTCGGCCATCTGATGACCAACCCGGCGGTGCTGACCGCCGACGGCAAGGAAATCCCGGAAGGGATCATGGATGCGCTGTTCACGGTCGCGGCCTCGATGCACGACCTGAAAGGCGCGAAGGCCAATTCCGCCGCCTCGGTCTATATCGTGAAGCCGAAGATGCACGGCCCCGATGAGGTGGCGCTTGCGGACGAGATCTTTGGCGCGGTCGAAGACATCCTCGGCCTGCCGCGCCACACCATCAAGATCGGCATCATGGACGAGGAGCGCCGGACCTCGGCCAATCTCAAGGAATGTATCCGCGCCGCGCGCCACCGGGCGGCCTTCGTCAATACCGGCTTCCTCGACCGCACCGGCGACGAGATCCATACCTCGATGGAAGCCGGCGTGATGAAGCGCAAGGCGCTGATGAAGAACGAACCCTGGCTGTCCAGCTATGAGGATCGCAATGTCGATATCGCCCTGGCCTGCGGTTTTCAGGGCAAGGGCCAGATCGGCAAGGGCATGTGGGCCATGCCGGACCGCATGGCAGCGATGCTGGAGGCCAAGATCGGCCACCCGAAATCCGGTGCGAACTGCGCCTGGGTGCCGTCGCCCACCGCCGCCACGCTGCATGCGACGCATTACCATCAGGTCGATGTGAAGGCGCGGCAGGACGAGATCCTGAAAACCGCCCCTCGCCGCAAGCTGGAGGAGCTGCTGACCATCCCGCTCGCCCCCTCGAACGGCTATCCCGAGGCCGAGATCGACGCCGAGATCCTGAACAACGCGCAGGGTATCCTCGGCTATGTCGTCCGCTGGGTCGATCAGGGCGTCGGCTGTTCCAAGGTCCCCGATATCGAGGATGTCGGCCAGATGGAGGACCGCGCCACCTGCCGGATTTCCTCGCAGATGCTGGCCAACTGGCTGCATCACGGCGTGGTCAGCGAGGACCGGGTGATGGGGGCGATGAAGAAGGCAGCGGCCATCGTCGACCGCCAGAATGCCGGCGATCCGGCCTATCTGCCGATGGGGGATGGCTCGGATTCGCTGGCCTTCCAGGCCGCCTGCGATCTGGTCTTCAAGGGCCGCGCGCAGCCCTCGGGCTATACCGAGCCCTTGCTCCACGCCTATCGCCGCAAGTTCAAGGACGAGCACGGCGTGGCGTAAGGCCGGGCAAGTTGCAAGCTGGGCACCGGCGTTAACACTTGCCGGTCCCGCCCGGCGCGGACTGATAGACACCGCGCCATCGGTCTACCGCAGGTTCGCAGAAAAAAGCCCCGCCATCCGAGGATGACGGGGCAAGTTTGTCCGAGCCGAACGAGCGAGGCTGTCGGACATGGCGAAACTTGTGGGGGATGTCAGTTCGGGCGTTCGTCCATCTCGTCGCGGATCTGCTGGCGCAGCGCGTCGATGGGGATCATCTTCCCCTCGCGCTTGAAGTGCCAATAGGTCCAGCCGTTGCAGGAGGGCGCGCCTTCCAGCCGGGCGCCGACCTGGTGGATCGAGCCCTGGATGTCGCCGCCGGTCAGGCTGCCATCGGCGCGGACGCGGGCTTTGTGGCGGTTGCCCAGCGAATAAAGCTCTTCGCCGGGGCGTAGCATCCCGCGCTCGACGACCTGGCCGAAGGGGACGCGCGGCTCGGCACGCTTGCCGGTCGAGGTGGCGAGCGCCTCGGCGTGAAGGCGGCGGATGCGCTCCATCCGCTTGCTGGCGGCGTCGCGATAGCCGCTTTCACGCTCAATGCCGATGAAATCGCGGCCCAGCATCTTGGCGACCGCGCCGGTCGTGCCGGTGCCGAAGAACGGGTCGAGCACGACATCGCCAGGATTGGTGGTGCCGATCAGGACCCGATGCAGCAGCGATTCCGGCTTCTGGGTCGGGTGGGCCTTGTCGCCCTTGTCATCCTTCAACCGCTCGCCGCCATTGCAGATCGGCAGCACCCAGTCCGAGCGCATCTGCACGCCCTCGTTCAGCATCTTCAGGGCTTCGTAATTGAAGGTGTATTTCGCGCCTTCCGATTTCGAGCACCAGATCAGCGTTTCATGGGCATTGGTCAGGCGCTTGCCGCGGAAATTCGGCATCGGGTTCGATTTGCGCCAGACCACGTCGTTGAGGATCCAGAAGCCCTGATTCTGCAATTCGGCGCCGACGCGAAAGATATTGTGATAGCTGCCGATCACCCAGAGCGCGCCATTCGGTTTCAGAAGCCGGCGCGCGGCGGCCAGCCATTCGCGGGTGAACTGGTCATAGGCGGCGAAACTGGAAAACTGGTCCCAGTGATCGTCCACCGCATCGACGCGGGAATTGTCCGGCCGGTGCAGGTCGCCGCGAAGCTGCAGGTTATAGGGCGGATCGGCAAAGATCAGGTCCACGCTGGCCTCGGGCAGCGCATTCATCACCTCGATGCAGTCGCCTGCGAGGATCTGGTTCAGCGGTAAGGGTCGCGCGGACGCGGTCTTGTTCGGTGTCATCTCTGCCTCTCGATCCGCCGGATTTTCCCGGTCTGGTATATGCCGAATGATGAGTCAGCGGTGATTCGCCGTCAATTTATTTATTTGAATCAATCAGTTGTGGTTGTGGCTTTACACAAGATATTGTGGACGGGTGCAAAAGTGCGTCGATGATATGGGGTCACGCCCAGTTCCATCAGTGCGCGCTTGTGTTCGGGGGTGGGGTATCCGGCGTTCCGGTCCCAGCCGTAGCCGGGAAACTGTTGCGCCAAATCCACCATGACCTTATCGCGCGCGGTTTTCGCCAGGATCGAAGCCGCCGCGATGCTGAGCGCGCGCGCGTCGCCCTTGACGATGGCCCGGCCCGGCATCGGCAGCGCCTTCGGCACGGCGTTGCCGTCGATCAGCGCCATGGTCGGGGCCCGGCGCAGACCGGACAGGGCGCGGCACATGGCCAGATGCGACGCCTGCAGGATATTGAGACGGTCGATCTCCTCGACCCAGACATGGGCTATGGCCCAATCGGCGCTGCCGCGAATCGCATCGGCCAGGCGGTCGCGAGAGGCGGGCGAGAGTTTCTTGGAATCGTTCAACCCGCCGGGCAGCCGGCGGATATCGAGCACCACCGCCGCCGCCGTGACCGGGCCGGCCAGCGGGCCACGCCCGGCCTCGTCCACGCCGGCGACGATCCGCGCGCCATCGCGCCAGGCGTCAAGCTCATGGGCGAAATCGGGACAACTATTCCGGGGCGTCGTGATCATATCGGAAGATATCCGCCGAAGAACAATTTTGTACTACACCGCTCTCCTCATGCGTGTGTATCATTCTTTTGGACACATGCATAAAAACAATCGAGCCAATAATGATATGTCGCAACGGCACCTCACCGAATGATCAACTCAATTCACGATTGTGTCGGGGCCGCCGCTGCCCTTTGACGGGATGAACTGCGGTTCCTACTTCATGATCAACTCATATCACTGCCATCGCAACGAGAGCAGGTCAAACCCATGTTGAATGCCAAGCTAGAACCATCGCTTCCATCCGGCAGTCTGAGGCCTGCCGGTCGTCAGACACTGAATACGTGGCAAGCGGTTCAGGCCGAAGTCCTGCGCCGTATCCGCAGCGGCAGATGGAAGGCGGGGCAACTGATCCCGACCGAACATCAACTGGCCGATGAACTGGGTTGCGCGCGCGCGACCGTGAATCGAGCGCTCAGCCAGTTGGCACAGGACGGAATCGTGCAGCGCCGGCGAAGGGTCGGCACCCGGGTCGCGGCCACGTCGGTCCCCGATGCCGGCGCCGAAGCAACCCCGATCCGCGATGAGGTCGAGGCGACCGGCGCGACCTATGCCTATCATCTGACGGGGCGCGATGTCGTGCGCGCCACCCCTGAGGTGATGTCGATCATGCATGTCACCCGCGCCGAACCGCTGATCCGCTATCGCGCATTGATAACTGCCGATGATGCACCCTATTGCGTCGAGGTGGGCTATCTCGCGCCACAGGATTATGTCGCCCTGACCGATGAGATGATCCGCGATGCCGAGCCGCTGGAATGGATGCGCCGCGTGGTGCCGCAACTGTCCGGCCGGCTGGAGATTCTGGCCACCCGCCTGACCGCCGAATGTGCCGAGGAGTTGGGGGCCGAAAAGGGCTTTCCGGTGCTGACGCTGGACCGCACCCTGTGGAGCGATGGGCGCGCACTGTCCCACTCGCGCCGCGTATATCCGCCGGGGCATCGGGCCAGCTTCGTGCGCTAGACGGGGAACTCCTGCCATGTGATATGTTTCAATCACACCGCAGCAGGAGGCTTGCATGCCCGTCTCTCTCCGCACCGCCCTTTTCTCGACGGTCCTTGCCGTGCTTCTGCCGGGCTTCGCTGCGGCTGCCCCGATCACCGCCGCAGGTATCGAGGCAGCCAGCTATGCGGGCGGGCCGCTGCCCTCCGGTCAATCGGCGCTGACGGTCAAGGTGCAGGTGATGCTGGACCGCGCCGGCACCTCGCCCGGGGTGATCGACGGCATCAAGGGCGGCATGAGCCGCAGCGCCATCGCCGCATTCGAACGCCGCAGCGGTCTGCCCGCCGATGGCCAGATGGACCCGCAGGTCTGGGCCGCGCTGCAGCCCTTTGCCGGCGGCGCCATGACCATGGATTACACCATCACCGAGGCCGACGCCTCGGAACTGACGCTGCATATCCCGAACGATTACCTGGAAAAGGCGAACATGACCTCGCTCGGCTATACCAGCGTGGCCGAGAAGCTGGGCGAGCGTTTTCACATGGACGAGAAATTCGTCTCAACCCTGAACCCGGGCATTCCGCTGGTCGCGGGCTCCACCATCAAGGTGATCGCGCCGTCGAAGCCCCTGCGCGCCAAGGTGGCGCGGATCTTCGTCGAGAAGGGCACCAACCGCGTCGCCGGCTACGATGCCGAGGGGCATATGGTGGTGAATTACCCGGCCACCATCGGCTCGACCGAGACGCCGTCGCCGAGCGGGACCCACAAGGTCCGCGCCGTGGCGCTGAAGCCGGAATATACCTATAACCCGGCGATCAATTTCACCCAGGGCGAGAACAAGACGGTGCTGACCCTGCCGCCGGGGCCGAACGGGCCGGTGGGCACGGTCTGGATCGCGCTGACCAAGCCGACCTATGGCATCCACGGCACGCCGACGCCATCGCGCCTGTTCGTCAGCGAATCGCATGGTTGTGTGCGGCTGACCAATTGGGATGCCGAGGAACTGGCCCATATGGTCCAGCCCGGCATCACCACGGTCGATTTTCTGGAGCGCGGCACCTCGCTGGCCGATGTCATGGGCGAGGCCAAGGGTGTCTCGAAAGCGGTGGCGGCTGCGGCCGGGCCGGTGCCGGCGGCAGGGGTTGCCGGGGTGGCTTCGCTGGCGCTGATCTCCTCGGCCCCGCCGCTGCCGCGACCCGCGAGTCTGGCGGCGATGCCGGTCGTGCCCGCAGCGGTGCCGGCCACGGGTGCCGCGCCGACCGATCCGCTGGCCGCCGCGGTCGAGGCGGCGACCTCGGGCGCGCCCGGTGTCTTGGTTCAGCCGGCGGCGGGACAGCAGGTTCCGGCGCAGTAGGACCATGTTCGGGCGCCTGCTTCTCATCCTCGGGATGGTCTGGTCGCCGGGACTGGCAGCGTCCGGGCAGACCGGGGCAGAGGTCGCGCCCGAAGCCCAAAGGCCGGTCATGCGCCCCGAGATGCCGCCGACCGCCCGGCCCGATATCCCTGCCGTCGGGGACCAACCCTTCGTCGAGAAGCCCGGGGTCGAGCCAGATCCGCCGGCCTGGCAGGCGCTGACCGAGAGCGATGCCAGCTATCTGTCCTGCCTTTTCGGCCTGACCATGCTGGGGGTCCGCTATACGCGTCTCGACCCGCTGACCTCGCCCGAGGATCGCGATTGCGGGATTGCCCGGCCGCTGAACGTCACCGCCTTGCAGCCCGGCGTCGGCATTGCCGGCGGCGCGACCATGCGCTGTGCGACGGTGCGGCAACTGGCGCTGTGGCTGCGCGACGAGGCCGTGCCGGTCGTCCGGCACCTGCCCGGCGCGCCAGCCATTACCGGGATCGTGCCGGGTTCGACCTATCAATGCCGCGCCCGGGTCGGGGATGGCGGCGAAAAGCTGTCGGAACATGCGCTTGGCAATGCCTTCGACATCGCGGCGCTGAAACTCTCCGATGGCAGCGAATTGACCATCTCGCCGCGCAACGGATCTGGCGACATGCGCGAGGCGGTGCAGAAGGCGATGCGCCATGGTGCCTGTCTGTATTTCACCACGGTGCTCGGTCCCGGCTCCGATGCTGCCCATGACGACCACCTGCATTTCGACATCGCCGCCCGCAGGGGCGGCTGGCGGATCTGCGACTGACGTTCCCACGGATCGCGCGCCGACAAGCCCCGGATGCTCAGGCAGCGCCGGCTGCCGGCTTGCGCTGATCGCGCTGATCGCGGCAAAAGGGCCGAACTGAAGTCGAATGGCGAGGGTGGCTTGGCACGGATACTGATCGGACTGGCGCTTTATCAGGGGGGCGAGCATGTCGCGGCCCAGCTCGACAGCATTGCGCGCCAGACGCATTCCGATTGGCGACTTGTGGTATCCGACGATGGCTCTTGTGATGCGGGCCCCGAGATCGTGCGGGCCTTCGCGGCCTCGCGACCGGCAGGGCAGGTGCAGTTGATCGAAGGGCCGAAAGCGGGCGCCACGCGAAATTTCCTGTCGTTGATTGCCCAAGCCCAGCCGGATGAGTTCATGGCATTCGCCGATCAGGACGATGTCTGGCATGACGACAAGCTGGCGCGGGCAATCGGGATCCTGAACGGGGATCATGGCCTTGGCCTCTACTGCGCGCGGACGACGATCTGCGATGCCGATCTGCGACCGCTGACGGCCTCTCGGCGGTTTCCCGGACCTTTCGGGTTCCGCAATGCGCTGATTCAGGCGGTGACGCCCGGCAATACCCTGCTGCTGCCGCCCGCTACGGTTGCCTTGGCGCAGCGCGCGGCGCCTGCCGCCGCAGCCGCCGGGATCGAATCGCATGACTGGTGGCTTTACCAGCTGGTCACCGGGGCCGGGTTTCCCATTTACCGCGACGATGCCGAGGTGCTTCTTTATCGCCAGCATGGGGACAACCTGAAGGGGCGCAATGACACCTTGCCGGCCATGCGGGCGCGGTTGTGGCAGCTTTTCACGGGGGATTACGGTGCCTGGCTGCACGAGAATGTCGCCGCTCTGTCAGCCGTTGAAGAGGAACTGACCGAAGAAAATCGCGCCTTGCTGCGCCGTTTCGCCGAGGCGTTGACGCGGCATCGATCAGCTACGGCACTGGCGCGGCTCAGGCTGCGGCGGCAGACATTGCCCGGAACGGTGGCATTCTATCTCGCCGCGATGTCCGGGGCGTTCCGGCGTGGCTAAGTAACATGGCTGCGGTTGACGGCGGCGGCGGTTCGGCCCTATGCGTCTGCCATCCCCGAACGCAAGAGCCGGAAAACCTGTGATGAGCTTCGACCGCAGCATCAAGATCGCCCCCTCGATCCTGTCCGCCGATTTCGCCGATTTCGGCCGCGAGATTCGCGCCATCGAGGCGGAGGGCGCCGACTGGGTCCATGTCGATGTCATGGACGGTCATTTCGTGCCGAACCTGACCTTCGGCCCGCCCGCCGTGAAGGCGTTCCGGCCGCATGTGAAGACCTACATGGACGTGCATCTGATGATCGCGCCGGTCGATCCCTATATCGAGGCCTATGCCGAGGCCGGGGCCGACCTGATCACCGCCCATATCGAGGCCGGCCCCCATATCCACCGCACGCTTCAGGCGATCCGGGCGACCGGGAAACAGGCAGGCGTCTCGCTCAATCCGGGCACACCGCTCGAATCCATCGAATATGTGCTGGATCTCTGCGATCTGGTGCTGATCATGTCGGTCAATCCGGGCTTTGGCGGGCAGAAATTCATCCATAGCCAGGTCGACAAGATCGCCCGGCTGCGCGGCATGATCGGTGACCGGCCGATCCATATTCAGGTCGATGGCGGCGTCGATGTGAAGACCGCGCCATTGGTCGCGAAGGCAGGCGCGGATGTGCTGGTCGCGGGCTCTGCCGTGTTCAAGGGCGGCTCGGTCGAAAATCCGCAGGTTTACGGCGCGAATATCCGGGCGATCCGCGAGGCTGCCGAAGGCGCATTGGCACGGTGATCGTCATTTTCGATCTCGACGGGACGCTGATCGACAGTGCGCCCGATATTCACGCCACCGCCAATGCGGTGCTGGCCGATGAGGGGCTGGAAGGCTTCGATCTGGCCACCATCCGTGGCTTTGTCGGGCGCGGCGTGCCGGCGCTGATCGGGCAGATGCTGGCGGCGCGCGGTCTTGAAGATCCCGCGCGGGCGGCGCGCATGGCCGAGAATCTGGTCGCGCGATACGAGGACGCGGTCGGTCTGACGCAGCCCTATCCGGGCGTCGAGGCGGCGCTGGACGCGCTGCGCCAGCGTGGCGATGTGCTGGGGGTCTGCACCAACAAGCCTGCTGCACCTGCCCATGCGGTGCTGCGCCATCTCGGGTTGGACCGCTTCTTTGCCGGGGTGATCGGCGGCGATAGCGGCCTGCCGCGCAAACCCGACCCGGCCACGCTTCTGAAGTTGCGGCAGGATCTGGGCGGCGGCGAGACGGCTTATATCGGCGACAGCGAGGTCGATGCCGAAACCGCGAAACTTGCCGGTCTGCCCTTCTTACTGTTCACCGAAGGCTACCGGACGACACCCGCCGAGGAATTGCCGCACCGGGCGCTGTTTTCCGATTTTGCCGAACTGCCGGGGCTGATCCGCGCGCTCGGCTGAGTTACTTCAGCAACCCGGCCAGATAGCGCCCGTAATCGTTCTTGGCGAACAGCTCGGCCCGGCGCTGCAATTGTGCGGCGTCGATCCAACCCTGTTCATAGGCGATCTCATCCGGGCAACCGGTCTGCAAGCCCTGCCGCTTTTCCAGCGTGCGCACGAAGTTCCCGGCATCCAGCAGGCTGCCATGGGTGCCAGTATCCAGCCAGGCATAGCCTCGGCCCATGCGTTCCACCGTCAGCAGCCCGTCATGAAGATAGGTCTCCAGCAGCGTGGTGATTTCCAGCTCTCCCCGGTCCGAGGGCGTGACGCCGGCGGCGCGGTCGGGCGCGCTGCCGTCCAGGAAGTAAAGCCCGGTCACCGCGAATTGCGAGGGCGGTTGTTTCGGCTTCTCGATGATGGAGCGCACCCGGCCGGATTCGTCGAAATCGACGACGCCGTAGCGTTCCGGGTCGGCGACGCGATAGCCGAAGACGGTGCCGCCCTGGGGCTTGGCATCGGCGCTCGCCAGCAGTTCGGGCAGGCCCTGGCCGAAGAAGATGTTGTCGCCCAGCACCATCGCCGAAGCTGCGCCGTTCAGGAAGTCGCGTGCCAGCAGATAGGCCTGCGCCAGCCCGTCGGGCGAAGGTTGCGCGATATAGGTGAAATCCAGCCCCCACTGGCTGCCGTCGCCCAGAAGGCGCTGGAATTGGGCCTGATCGTCTGGGGTGGTGATGATGGCGATCTCGCGGATGCCGGCCAGCATCAGGACCGAGATCGGGTAATAGATCATCGGCTTGTCATAGATCGGCAGAAGCTGCTTCGAGACGCCCATGGTGATCGGATAAAGCCGTGTGCCGGAGCCGCCGGCGAGGATGATGCCCTTGCGTTCAGTCATTGGTCGAGTTCCTTGATGACCTGCGCCAGCGATCGCCGCCATTCGGGGCGGGGGATGCCGAAATCATGGCTGATCGCGGCGCAATGCAGGCGCGAATTCAGCGGGCGGCGGGCAGGCGTGGGGTAGTCGCTGGTGGGGATATCGGCGACCTCGGGCGAAAAGCCGGACTGGGCGAAGATCTCGCGCGCGAAATCGGCCCAGCTGACATCCGGGGCGCCGGCGAAGTGATAGAGGCCGCCTTTCGCGGGATCGGCGGCCATGGTTTCGGCCATGCTCAGCGCGGCGCGGGCAATGTCGGCGGCGGCGGTCGGGCCGCCGATCTGGTCGGCGACGATGGTCAGCCGGTCGCGTTCGGCCCCTAGACGACGCATGGTCTTCACGAAATTACTGCCATGGGCCGAGAAGACCCAGCTTGTCCGCATGATCGCCGATTGCCCGCCCGCCGCCATGACGGCCTGTTCGCCGTCCAGCTTGGTCTGTCCGTAGACCCCGAGCGGGCCGGTTCCAGCATCCTCGGCGCGGGGCTGATCGCCCGAGCCGTCGAAGACGTAATCGGTCGAGATATGGACGAAGGGAATGCCCAGATCCGCGCAGGCGCGCGCCATCGCGCCGGGGGCCTCGGCATTGACCAGCCGGGCGGTCTCAGTGTCGCTTTCGGCCTTGTCCACCGCCGTATAGGCGGCGGCGTTGATGACCGCGCGGGGCCTTGCGCTGCGGATCAATGCGGCGCAGGCGGCGGGGTCGGTCAGATCGGCCTCGTCCCGGCCGGCGAAATGCGCATCGGGCGCGATCCGCGCCAGTTCCAGCGCGACCTGCCCGGTTTTTCCGAAGACCAGCAAGCCCTGCATCAGCCCGTCCCCAACCGCTTGCCGACCCCGTCGCGGCTGAGCAGCGGGCGCCACCAGTCTTCATTGGCAAGATACCATTCGACGGTGCGGCGCAGCCCTTCCTCGACCGTGACCGAGGGGCGCCAGCCGAGCTCATTGCGGATCCGGGTCGGGTCGATGGCATAGCGGCGGTCATGGCCGGGGCGGTCGGTGACGAAGGTGATCAGATCGGCATGGGGCGCGCCTGCCGGGTGCAGGTCGTCCATATGGGCGCAGATGGTGCGCACGAGGTCGATATTCCTCGCCTCGTTCTCGCCGCCGATATTGTAGCTGCGGCCAAGCTCGCCTTTTTCCAGAACGGTCAGCAGCGCGTCGGCATGATCCTCGACGTAAAGCCAGTCGCGGATATTGCCGCCATCGCCGTAGACCGGGATCGGCTGGCCCGAAAGCGCCTTCAGGATGACCACCGGGACCAGCTTTTCCGGGAAGTGGAAGGGCCCGTAATTGTTGGAACAATTGGTCATGACGACCGGCAGGCCATAGGTCTCGTGCCAGGCGCGGACCAGATGGTCGGACGCGGCCTTGGAGGCCGAATAGGGGCTGCGCGGGTCGTAGGGGGTGGTTTCGGTGAACTGACCATCCTCGCCCAGGGACCCGAACACCTCATCGGTCGAGATATGGTGAAAGCGGAAACCTTCCGGCTTGCCTTCGCGGGTCCAATAGGTGCGGGCGGCTTCCAGCAGGTTATAGGTGCCGTTGATATTGGTCTCGATGAACTCGCCCGGCCCGTCGATGGACCGATCGACATGGCTTTCGGCGGCAAGATGCATGACCGCATCGGGGCGATGTTCCGCGAAAACCCGGTGGAGCGCCGCGCGGTCGCGGATATCGACCTGCTCGAAAGCATAGCCCGGCGCGTTCGAGACGCTTTTGACATTGGCAAGGTTCGCGGCATAGGTCAGCGCGTCGAGATTGACGACCTCGTGCCCGTCGCGGATCGCCTGACGGACCACGGCCGAGCCGATGAAACCGGCGCCCCCGGTAATCAGGATCTTCATGCCGTGTTCTCCATGGTGAAGGGGCTGTCCCATTCGACGAAGGCGGGGGCTTTCATATCCTTCTCCGACAGCAGCGGGGCATCGACATTCCAGTCGATGCCGACCGAATCCCAACGCACCGCGCCATCATGTTCGGGCGAGTAATGCGCGGTGCATTTATAGGCGACCTCGGTATCGGCCATGAGTGTGACGAAGCCATGCAGGAAGCCCGCCGGAATCCAGAGCTGGCTGCCGTTCTCCTCGCTCAGCGTCGCGCCGAACCATTGCCCATAGGTCGGGCTGCCGCGCCGAATATCCACGGCCACGTCGTAAAGCGCGCCGCGCGCGCAGCGCACCAGCTTGCCCTGCGCCATCGGCGGGGCCTGATAGTGCAGCCCGCGCAGGGTGCCCTTGACGCGCGACATGGAATGGTTGTCCTGAACGAATTCCGGCAGGTGAACCCCCGCTTCCTCCAGTGTCTTGCGGTTCCAGCTTTCGCTGAAATAGCCGCGCTGATCGCCATGACGGCGCGGCGTCAGCAGCAGAACACCGGGCAGAGGGGTCGTTTCGATTTTCATCGCGTAATCCTGCGTCTTTCTGGGCCTTTGACGGACTGCCACAGCCCGCGCCGGCTGGCAAGATGTGGCTCAGCCGGCGGGGTTGTCGGCCTCGAAGGCGGAGACCTTCTCGGCCAGCAACGCCTCGGACCGGCTGCGGAGGGCGTCGAACTTGTGGTTATCGGCATCGCGCAGGGTCGATTGCAGGCTGGCACCGTAATCGACCATGAAGGGCAGGGTGGTCACCACGCGCAGATGGGTGGCGGCCTCCATATAGCGGTCGATGGTATTGGTGAAGGCATTGTCGTCCTGGTCGTCCCAGGCGGCGAGATGCTCGATCATCCGCTGCCGGTAGAGGTTGCAGATCATCATCACCGCCCGGTCGAGCTGGACCAGAACCAGCCCGTCGCGACGTTCGACCCCCAGCACCTTCGCCTCCTTGTGCAGATCGACGATCAGGCCGGAAAACAGGTCGGCATCGCATGCGTCCATATAGTTGCGGATGGTCTGCAGCTTGCCGTGGAAACCGGGCGGCAGGATCACGTCATCCTCGACCACGAGCGCCTCGGTGATCCCGGCATCGCGCAGCCGGCGCATGATATGGCGATAGCTGAGCGCCGCGCCGCGCCAGCCCGGGCTGGCCTTGAGGCCGGGCCACATCAGGTAATCCGGCGGATTATGGGCCAGGAAGGCCCGGCTGCGCAGCGGCGTTTCCGGCAGCGTCAGGCAGGTGCGCGGCAGGCCCGGGCCGGTCGGGATGGGCGAGGGGTAATCGCCCGCCAGCGCCTCGAACTGCGCGGGCGAGATCATGTCGAGGCCAAGAAGCGCGCGCAGCACCCCAAGCCGGAACAGGTCGGGCGCGGGTGCGAAGCTGTTTTCCTGCTGCCGGCGCAGCCGGTCGGGACTGTCGAGCAGCGCGCGGATAGAGCCTGCCAGCGCCTCGGCATCGCCTTCGGGGGCAAGAACGAGGCGCGATTGCAGGTCGCCGGTCTCGGCCTGATCGGGCGCGGTCTCGCTGATGACCACGCAGCCATGCGCCATTGCTTCCGAGATCCGCGCGACCTCCAGCAATCCGCCCGGTTCGGAATGCAGGTTCAGAACGATTGCGGTCTGGTCCAGAAGCGCCGCCATGCGTGGGCCGAAAAGATTCGTCTCGATTTCCAGTTCCGGCACGGTTTCGCGGATCCGGGCCAGCAGGGCTGCCCGCCGCGCCGGCGTGGCATCGCCATAGAACAGCACCCGCCGGCGACCGGGTTCGGGCGGCGTCAGCGCGGGCGGGCGCAGCGGCACATGGAACAGCTTGCGCGTCGCCACCTTGCCCTGAAGCGCTGCCATATTGGTCAGCGAATATTCCAGCACGGCGCGGCATTCCGACAGCTGCGCCAGATATTCCGGCGTCCAGCGATGCGGTAGCACCGATTGTTCGACCTGAAAGGCGATGGTGCGATCCGGCGGTGTGGCCGGGAAGTTCTGCGGCGCAAATGCGAAGATCGTATCGAAATCGCGGGCGGCGCGGTCATTGTCGGACAGCTCGGCCTCGATCCCGGCCTCGGCCAGCACGGATTGCAGGCGGCGGGCGAAATGCAGCACATGCGGCATGGTCAGGATCAGCACCGCGCCCGGCGCGGCCGGCTTCCGGCTGCGCAGCGCCGGACCAAGCGCATCGAGCCGGCGGCGCACCCCGGCGGGCCCCTCGGTCGCCAGCACACGCAGGGCCAGGGACAGGGTATGGCCCAGCCCGCGCACGCGCACGGCCCGGTCCAGTTGCCGAAACGCATTCGTCAGATGATCGCCGAGTTTCATCCACCGACCTTGCTGGTGCCAATCGGCATCTCTCTTGTCACGCCTGCCCGGGTCCGGCAAGCGTCGCAACCCTTGGGCAAGTTGGTGATAATGCGCAATCGCTGAAAATTCTAAGTAATTTTGGTGGGTATGACCGGCCCGTCATAGATGAGCTTTAAGCATTTTGCGGCAGTCTGGACGAGGTTCGATGCGGATGACAGGCGGCGGCAATGCCAAATCTGAAACTCATCGCGACGCATGTCGCCCCGAAGGCCTCGTATAGCGAGAATATCACCGACATGACCCTTGTCGAAACCGGGCAGGGCACGGTGCTGGTCGCGCTGTCGAACAACGGGATGGTGTTGACCGACTATGCGCTGACCAATGCGGACACTGCGGCACGATTTATTCAACAAAGCGCGCCGAAAACCTATGGCACCTATTTCGGCACGCCACAGCTTGATCTCGTTCAGGGGCCTGACAATAGCTATCATATTGCCGTAACCGGGCGGCAGGACAGCGTGTATTCCAGCCTTCTGATGGCCGGTGACGGAAGCTTCAACGGCTATGGAACGCTATTCCAGAAGGGACAGATTGCTGGCGACATTGTCGCGCTCGACGCCTTCGGGATCGGTGATCAGGATTATCTGCTCGCGGGCCGCAATGGCAGTCTGGCGTTGCAACTTTACCGGATGGGCGCCGACCTGTCGCTGGTGGGTCTGGGTAGTGCGGCGCCGGGCAGGCGTGTCGCGACAGACAGCGAATATTCGGATATCGAGGTGCATGGCCTCGGTGGCCGGACCTTTGCCTTCGCGACGTCCGCGCGCGGCAATCTGCTTGGCGTCTATGAGGTGGCTTCGGGTGGGCTGGCGACGAAAGCGGTGATCGACGGATCGAACCAGATCGGCATCTCTGCCCCGCGAGAGGTTGCGGCAATGGCGACCGCCAACGGTCATTTTCTGGTCGTGAGCGGTGGCGAAAGCGATTCGCTGACAGTGTTCCGTATCGCATCGTCCGGTGGTCTGGGGCTGAGGGACCACGTCGTCGATTCCACGACAACCCGGTTTCAGGCTGTGACGGCCATGGCCACGGTCGAGATGGGGGGCCGCGCCTATATCTTCGTGGGCGGGGCCGATGACGGCATTTCGGTCCTGACGCTGGATGGAGAGGGGCGCTTGCATCTTCTGGCGGTGCTTGCCGATACCGATGCAATGGCATTGGCCAATGTCTCGGCCATCGAGGCGAAGCAGGTCGGCGGAAAGATCGCCCTTTTCGTCGCGAGTGCGACCGAGGCCGGTATCAGCCAGTTGAGCTTCGATCCGGGACCGATCGGCAAGTCTCTGGTGGGAACCGGTTCGCTGAACGGCAGCGCGCTCGATGACATTCTCGTTGGCAATGGCGCATCCTCTGCTTTGGCGGGTGGTGAAGGCGATGACATCCTGATTGCGCGCAGCGGAACGGTCAGTCTGAAGGGCGATGCCGGGCGCGATACCTTCGTGCCCGGCTTTGATACCAGGATGGTCACGATCCTCGATTTCGACCCTGCCCGGGACCGCCTTGACCTGTCAGAGCTGGCCTATATCCGCAGCATTGCGCAGTTGCAGATTCTGCCGAGCGCCAAGGGCGCGCTGTTGGTCGGGGGCGAGGTCCGGATCGAGATCAGGACTGTCGGCGGAACCTCGATGAAGGCGTCCGACTTCAAGGAGGAGATGTTTCGCCTCGCGCATTATGCCAATGACATCGACTATGCCGACTTGGTGACGCCGGTTACGCCCGACCCCGGCGATCCTTCGGTCTCCGCGCCGCCGACCGGCAGTTCGGGCGGCTACACCGGCCCCGCTCCCTTGCCGCCCATGCTGGTCTTTTCGAGCCAGGTGCTGGGAACCAGCGGCCCGGACCGCATGTTTGCCGGGGCCAGCAGCGCGCAGTTGCGGGGGCTTGAGGGTAATGATCGCATCTATGGTGCCGCCAATGCGCGATGCAATCTCATTGGCGGGCCGGGGCGCGACTGGATTCAGGGGGGCAAGCAGGCAGACTTTATCGAGGGGGGCGCCGGACAGGATACTATCATCGGCGGGCCGGGACATGATCGGCTGATGGGGGGCGATGACGCCGATCAGATCTTCGCTGGCGACGGCGCTGACCGTATCCACGGCGGCGACGGTCGCAATATCCTGATCGGGCATGAGGGCAATGATGTCATCACCGCCTCGGGCAATGGCGGCAATATCATGCGCGGCGACGGCGGCAGCGACCTGATCCGGGGGGCTGGCGGTGCCGATACGATCATTGGCGGGCCTGGCCATGACCGGCTGTATGCGGGCGGTAACAACAACCGCATTGCCGGACAGGATGGCAATGACCTGATTCAGGGCAAGGGGTTCAGCAGCGTGCTGGTTGGCGGTCAGGGAAATGACACCGTGTTTGGCGGCGCCGGGCATGACTATCTTTATGGCGACAATGGCGACGACCTGATCGCGGGCCGCGGCGATGATGACTTTCTGATCGGGCATGCTGGCAATGACACCATGTATGGCGACGATGGCGACGATCATGTGATCGGCATGATCGGCAATGACGAAATCCGGGGCGGCAACGGGAATGACATGCTCTGGGGGGTGGAAGGCAACGACCTCATTATCGGGGCGGCTGGCAAGGATTCTCTGCGCGGTGGCGATGGCCGCGACTCGCTTCACGGCGGTGCGGGCGACGACCTGCTGATCGGCGGCACAGGTGGGGATGTCCTGTCTGGCGATGACGGCGCTGATTTCGTCCTGGCGCAGGAGGGCAATGACAGCGTCCATGGCGGCGATGGCAATGACCGGCTGTTCGGCATGACGGGGCGGGATCTGATTTATGGCGGCACGGGCGATGATCTGGTGGCGGGCAATGACGACAGTGACGTTCTCTATGGCGGGGCAGGGCATGACGACCTGGCTGGCGGGCAGGGCAATGACACGCTGCACGGCGACCAGGGCAATGATACGCTCACAGGCTCTCAGGGAGAGGATGTGTTCATCTTCGGTGCCCCAGGTGCCGCAACCGTTGAAACTGACACGATCACCGATTTTCAGCGAGACCTCGATGTGATTGACCTGTCACATGTGACACGGGGGCTGGTCTGGATGGGCACGGACGCGTTTACGGATTCCGGCCGGGCAGAGGTCCGGATCGTGCAATACAGCAGCAAGACCCGGATCCAGATCGACAGCGACGGCGATGGGGTGGCCGAACTGAACATAGACGTTCTGGGCAGCAGAATCGGCCCGTTCGACCTGCTTTATTGATCGGCTCGACCCGGTTCAGGATGACATGTCAGGCGGTTGTATCCTGGCCAGCTGGGGTCATTTCCCGGTGATCAGCGTCCACCAGATCTTGCGCGACGGCTCCTGATACCAGGCGATGCCGAGCGTGGTGGCCGTCGGGTCCATGATCACGTCGCGGGTGTCGCGGGTCTGCATCCAGGCCTGCAGCGTGGCGATGTCGTTCTCATAGCTTTCGCTGATATTCTCGCCGATCAGATGACCAGAATAGCCGGCGCGCCGCGCCCGGTCCAGCGGCGACGATCCGTCCGAGCCGAAATGCCAGGCCCGGTTCTGCGCCGCCATGTCGCGCGAATGCATCGCCGCGGCACTGTTCAGCGCCGGATCCAGCCGGAGCGGCGCATCGCCAGAGCCCGCACGCAGCATGTTCACCTGTTCGAGCATCCGGTTGGGAATCGCCTCGGCTTCTGCGGCGTTGATCGTATAGGCGACGGGGATCGGCTGACCATCCGATCCGAGCTGCTGATCCGGCGCGCGCGAACAGGCGGCCAGGCTCAGCCCGGTGACGAGAATCAGGAAAATGCGCTTCATACTGCCCTCGATGCGCTTATGGTTTTTTGTCTCTTTAGACTGGGCCGTGATGCGCGCAAAGGCAATAATGCGTGATTTTCACCACATTTGCGCGGTGATCTGGTGCGATTACAACAGTTTGATTTGTTCACCGACCCGCGCCTTCATAATCTCGTTCGGGTGGAATCAGGCCGCGCAAGACGGTCGGAGCAGGAGACAGTTATGAACGAAGATCGTCGCGGCCTTGGCCGCCGCCGTTTCGTGACCTCGGCCGCAGCACTTGGCGTGGCCGGTCTGGCCGCGCCGGCATGGGCGCAGACGCCCGATGCCGGGCTGGTGCAATACGATACCGAGGCCGATCAGCGGCGCAATATTTCCAGTTTCCGTGCGCAGGACTGGCAGCCCTATTTCAGCAATCTGACCAATGGCGCGATCCTGGCCGATCTGACCTCGCGTTGCGTGCATTACTGGTCCGAGGACGGTTCGACCTATCGGCTTTATCCGTCCTCGATCCCGGTCTCACAGGAATTGACGCGCAAGGGCCGGACCGAGGTCATCCGCAAGGTCGAGGGGCCGAGCTGGGCACCCACCCCGGAAATGCGCCAGCGTAACCCGGAATGGCCGGAATTCGTGCCGCCGGGGCCGGACAATCCGCTTGGCACCCATGCGCTGTATCTGAGCTGGCAATATTACCGCATCCACGGCACCCATGACACGCGCAAGATCGGTCGCAAGTCCTCGAACGGCTGCATCGGTCTTTACAACGAGCATATCAAGGAACTGTTCGGCTTCGCCAATGTCGGCACCCAGGTGCTGCTGATCTAGCATTGGCGCGGCGCGCTGCTCCGGTCGGCGGCGACATGATCGCCGATCCGGAAGCGCTCAGCCATCGGCGGCTTCCCCCAGCAGCACCTGTCGCAGGACCACGGCGTCGTTATGGACCTCGTCACGGGCACCATAGACAAGCGTCACCCGGCCTTTCATCGCAAGCGTGCGGATCTGGTCGAGCGCCGGTTGATGATCGGCCAGTTCGGCCCGGTAGCGGCGCTGGAATTCCGGCCAGCGGGCCGGCTCGTGGCCGAACCATTGGCGCAGCCCGGTCGAGGGCGCGATGTCCTTCATCCATTCGGCAAGCTCGGCCTTTGCCTTGCTGATCCCGCGCGGCCACAGCCGGTCGACCAGGATGCGGGTGCCGTCCGAGGGCTCGGCCGGCGCATAGGCGCGTTTCAGTTGCAGATTGGCGGCGGGCGGATAGTCGGTCATGCGCGGTCCCTTTCCGATGCTGTATCAGGCCAGCAGCGCGTTCAGCCGGGCCGCGCAGATGAAATCGTTCTCTGTCAACCCGCCGGCGGCATGGGTGGTGAAGCGGACCTCGCAATAGCCCCAGCCGAAGGTGACGTCAGGGTGATGCGCCTGCCGGTTGCCCAGCCATGCGGCGAGATTGGCCATTTCGACCGCCCTGGCGAAACCCTTGAACTCGAAACGGCGCCGGATCGCGGTGCCGTCTTCCAACTGCCAGTCGTCCAGTTCCGCCAGCATCCGCGCCACCGTCTGCGCATCAAGCGGAGGTACCCCGCCTTCGCAGGCGGTGCAGTTGCGGCTGGCAAGATCGTCCGGGTTCATGGCCCCCCTCCCTTTGCCCCAGCATGACAGCGGCGGGCGCGTCGCGTCTAGACCCAGCCGCCGATATTGTCGCGGATGACGCCCATCATCACCTCGATATGCGCCGGCTCCGCGTTCAGGCAGGGGATATAGGTGAATGTCTTGCCGCCGGCATGTTCGAAGGCCTCGCGGATCTCGCCCTGGATCTCCTCCAGCGTCTCGATGCAATCGGCGGCGAAGGCGGGCGAGATCACGGCGATATCGGTATGGCCCTGCCGGGCAAGCTCGGCGACATGCTCGACCGTATAGGGGCGCAGCCATTCCTCGCGCCCGAAGACCGACTGGAAGCTCGTGTCGATGCGATCCTCGGGCCAATCGAGCGCCTCGCGCAGCAGCCGCGTCGTCTTCTGGCACTGGCAATGATAGGGGTCGCCTTCGCGCAGATAGCGTTGCGGCATGCCGTGATAGCTGGCGACGAGCTTGGTGGGCGATTTGCCTTCCAGCGCGCGGGTGACGCTGCCGGCAAGGGCCGCGATATAGTCGGGGCGGTCGAAATAGGGATCGACCGTGCGGACCGAGGGCTGCCATTTCTGCGCCATCAGCGCCCGGAACAGCTGGTCGTTGGCGGTGGCCGAGGTCGCCCCGGCATATTGCGGATAAAGCGGCAGGAAGACGATGCGCCGGCAACCGGCCTTGACCATGCGGTCCAGCACTTCCTCGGTCGAGGGGTTGCCATAGCGCATGCAGAACTCGACCATGACCCGCTCGCCCCATTCGGCCTCGGCCCGGGCGCGCAACGCCTGCGTCTGGTCGCGGGTGATGGTCATCAGCGGGCTTTCGTTCTTTTCCTCGTTCCAGATCAGCTTGTAATTCGCGCCCGAGGTGAAGGGCCGTTTGGTCAGGATGATGCCCTGCAGGATCGGCTGCCATTTCCACGACGGCAGGTCGATCACCCGCTTGTCCGAAAGGAATTCGTTCAGGTAACGCCGCATCGACCAGTAATCATGGCCGTCGGGCGTGCCCAGATTGGCGATGAGAATGCCGGTCTTGGCCTGCGGGATCTGGGGGTGGTCCTTGGGGGTCATGGGGTCCTCGGCTTCAATGCGTCCGCGAGCGAGACCTTGGCCGAGCCGGGACGAAGGGGTTTCTGCTGGTCCGGGTCGGGGGCCCAGCCGGTCATGAAGATCATGTCGAATGTGGCGACGATGCGGCCCGGATTGGCCGGGTCGGGGTGGCGCGCGGCGTAATCGGCACCGGCGCGGGCGAAGATCTCGCGCCGGCTGGGGCGGCGCAGGCGGTCGGTCAGCGCATTGGTTTCGCCCATGGCGCGCAGGTCGGCGGCCAGATGCGACAGGTCGCGATAGCTGAGCCTGAGCGGCAGGTGATCGGTGACCGGCAAGGCCAGCCCGGCCCGGCCCAGAAGCCCGCCCAGATCGCGGATCTCGCCCATCGGCAGCAGGCGCGGGGAGAGCCCGCCAGTCACTTCGATCTCGGCCCGGGTCAGGACATCGCGCAATTCGTGCAGGGTCTCGCCGCCCAGAAGCACCGCGATGAACAGCCCGTCGGGGCGCAGGGCGCGCGCCGATTGCACGATCTGGCCGACCGGGTCCTCGGCCCAGTGCAGACCCATGACATGCAGGACCAGATCGAGGTTCCCGGGCAGGTCCAGCAGGTCGGAATCGCGGGTAACATGGGCGGAAGGGAAGCTGTCCGACCATATTTCCGGCCAAGGGGTGACGATTCCGATCTGCGTAAAGGCCCTGTTAATCTCGGCCAGCCTATCCTGCACCTCGTCGATGGCGATTCGATGCAGGGGCTCGGCCAGCCCGATGCGGCGGGCGCGATCACGGTGAAGCTGCAATGCGTGCGTATCGACCAACTGGCGGGGGCCGGAAGGCGGGGATTGGGGGGCAGAGTTCATGGGCCTGAGTTTTAGTGCCCTTCCTGATGCGATGAAAGCCGCATTACGAATGATTTACCCGCCGCAATGCCTGGATTGCGGTGCCCCGGTCGAACGGGATGGCGCGCTCTGTCCAGACTGCTGGCGGGATTGCGAATTCGTCACCGGCTGTGCCTGCCAGCGCTGCGGCGTGCCGCTGCCGGGGATGGCTGGGCCGGATGGGGACGCGGCGCTGATCTGCGACGATTGCCTGGCTATGGCGCGGCCATGGCGGCAGGCGCGGGCGGCGCTTGTCTATCGCGATGTCGGGCGCGATCTTGTGCTGGCGCTGAAACATGGCGACCGGCCGGATCTGGCCTTGCCGCTTGGCGGCTGGCTGGCGGCGGCGGCGGCACCATTGGTGCGGCCGGGCATGATCGTGGTGCCGATCCCGCTGCATCCGCGTCGGCTTCTGTCGCGCAAGTTCAATCAGGCGGCGCTGCTGTCCGCGCAGGTGGCGCGGGCGCATGGGCTGTCCCATCTGCCGACGCTTCTGCAACGCTGCCGCGCCACCCCGGCGCAGGATCATCGCGACAGCGCCGCGCGGCACGAGAATTTGCGCGGCGCGCTTGCGGTCACGCCGCGACAGCGGGACAGGCTGGCCGGGCGGGCGGTGTTGCTGGTCGATGACGTGATGGCATCGGGCGCAACCATGACCGAGGCCGTCCGCGCATTGCACGAGGCCGGTACCGGCCCGGTTTCCGTGGCGGTGCTGGCGCGGGCGGTGAAGGGCTGAGCCACGGTTGCGCTGGCGGTCCCTGAGACCACATCGACGGGCAGGCTTCCTGTGTCATTCGCCATTTTTCGACACCGGGCGAAAAGCGAATCTGGAAATTCGTGGCACTCGCAACTAGATAGATCCGGCAAGGATCACCGAGGACGCGCCATGGCCAATGTCGACATCTACACCACCCCCACCTGCCCCTATTGCCTCGCCGCCAAGCGGCTTCTGAATGGCAAGGGCGTGGCCTTCCGTGAGATCGATGTCAGCCGCGACCCCTCGCTGCGCGAGGCGATGATGCAGCGCGCAAACGGTCGGCGCACGGTGCCGCAGATCTTCATCGGCGCGACCCATGTCGGCGGTTCGGACGACCTGCACGAGCTTGACCGCACGGGCGGGCTCGACCCGCTTCTGGCGGCCTGAGCGGTGACGGCGGCGCTGACGGCGGGATTGGTGCAGCTTTCGGTCGGCGACGATCCGGCCGTGAACCTGCCCCTGACCCGGGCGATGATCGCGGAAGCGGCAGGGCGCGGGGCCGAGTTCGTGCTGACGCCCGAATGCAGCAACCTGATCTCGGCCGACCGGGACTGGCAGGCGCAGGTGCTGCGTCCCGAAAACGAGGATCCGACGCTGGCCGCGCTGCGGGCGCAGGCGGCGGAACTGGGAATCTGGCTGTTGATCGGCTCATTGGCGCTGAAATCCGACGATCCGGCAGAGCCGCGCTTCGTCAATCGCAGTTTCCTGATCGGCCCGGATGGCGGGATCGTCGCGCGTTACGACAAGATTCACATGTTCGACGTGACCATCTCCGAAACCGAATCCTACCGCGAATCCGCCGCTTATCGGCCCGGCGGCAAGGCGGTGCTGGCCCAGGGCCCGGCAAGGCTGGGGATGAGCATCTGCTATGATCTGCGTTTCCCGCATCTCTACCGGGCACTGGCGCAGGCGGGCGCCGAGATCCTGACCGTGCCGGCGGCCTTCAACGACACCACCGGGGCTGCGCATTGGCATGTGCTGCTGCGCGCCCGCGCCATCGAGACCGGCTGTTTCGTGCTGGCCCCGGCGCAATGCGGGCTGCATGCGACCGACCCCGCCCGCAAGGGCCGGACCCGGCGCAGCTTCGGTCACAGCCTGGCCGTCGCGCCCTGGGGCGAGGTCATTTCGGATGCCGGCGAATCCCCCGGTGTCTCAATTGTGACGCTTGACTTGAGCGAGACCGGCAAGGCACGGTCTCGCATTCCCGCATTTTCCGGCCAGCAACCTTTCGAAGCCCCGTGACCGACGTGACCGACGTGACCGAAACCAAGGACGACCCGACCCGCGCCTCTGTCGCGGCCAGCCTGTTTTCCGAGGTGCTGATGGTCGAACAGCTGGCCCGCGCCCTGATCGGCCGCAGCCTGCCGGGGGGAATGCAGATCTCGCATTTCTCGGTCCTGAACCTGCTGGCCCATCTGGCCGAGGAGCGCACGCCGGCGCAACTGGCCGAAGCCTTTCACGTCACCCGTGGCGCCATGTCCAATACGCTGGCGCGGCTGGAATGGGCCGGGCATATCCATATCCGCCCCGATTGGGACGATGCGCGGCGCAAGTTCGTCTCGATCAGCCCCTCCGGTCGTGCGGCGCGCGATGCGGCAATCGCGGCAATCTCGCCGGCCATGTCGGATATCGTCCGCGATATCGGGGCCGAGCGGGTGCGCGCGGCGCTGCCGGTCCTGCGCGCCCTGCGCGAGCGGCTGGAGGGCGGCTAGACCAGCCTTGCCGCCAGCCGCAGTGCGTGGCTGGAATCCGTTGCCACATCGGGCATGACCGGATCGTAAGCGGCACGGATCAGCCGGGCGAGGTCTTCCGACGCGGCCACATCCCCGGCGAAGGTCAGCATGGAGCGGGTGGCGAGCGTTTCGGCCAGCATGGCGGGATGGGCCTTGGCCAGCGGGCCGCCCATGCGGATGAAGGACAGGCAGGCGCGGATCGCGCCACCGGGATCGAAGCGGAAGATCTGGTAATGGCTGGCCTGGCCTTCCTTCAGCCGGGCGATCAGACCCGGCTGGCCGGTCAGCCTGTCGAGGTCGGGGATGCCGGCAAGTTCCGCCCAGTCGCGGCAGAAGACCAGCATCAGATTTGCGCCCATCTCGTGATCGGTCTCGGTCACGGGATGGCCGGCATGGGCATAGGCGGCACGGATCGCGGCGCTGAAGATCGCGAGGCTGTCGTCGGCCAGCCCGAAGATCACCGGCGCGACCGGTCGGCCCCAGCGGGCGCAGAGATATTGGCCGTCGCGGGTGAACAGCCGGGCGATCTCGTCGGGCGAAAGGGTCATGGCGGGCTCCGTGGAACAGCAGGCCCCCTGCAAAGCCTGACGCGGCGAGCGCGTCAAGGGTCCGATGAGCGGCGGCGCTTGTCCCTTGCGATGGCTCGGCTATAAGGGGCGACAAGTACAAGGCAGGACCGCATGAGCCACGAGACCGACAGTTTCATCGACGAAGTCACCGAGGAAGTGCGGCGCGACCGCCTGTTCGCGCTGTTCCGGCGTTATGGCTGGATCGCACTGGCGCTGATCCTGATCCTTGTCGGCGGCACGGCCTGGCGCGAATATTCGCAATCGCGGGCGCGCGCGGCGGCGGAAAGCTGGGGCGATGCGGCTCTGGCGGCGCAGCGCGCCGAGGATCCGGTCGCGGCGCTGGCAGCACTGGATGCGGGCGGGACCGGCGACCGGCAGGCGCTTGGCCTGATGCTGGCTGCGGGTGCAGCGCTCGATGCCGGGGACAAGGCCGAGGCGGTGACGCATCTGGAGGCCGCCGTGACGGCCGCGCAGGACCCGGTGATGCGCGATCTGGCCCGGCTGAAATCGGTGCTGGCGCAGGGGGCCGACATGGACCCGGCGGCCCGCGATGCGACGCTGTCGGAACTGACGACGCCCGGCGCGCCCTTCCGGCTGCTGGCGCTGGAACAGAAGGCGGTGGCCCTGATCGCCGCCGGTCGCGCCGAGGACGCCCTGACGCTGATCCACGAGATCCAGGCCCAGGACGGGGTCAGCCAGGGGCTGGGCAACCGTCTGGCCGAAATGACCGTCGCGCTTGGCGAATTGCCGGGTGCAAATCCCGCCTTGCCCGACGGTGCCGATCCGGCCGATGATGCGGCGGCCGAGGATGTCGCCCCAGTTGCCGAATGACGCGAGGTTTGCCATGTCGCTGAAAACCGTTCTTACGCCAGCCTGCGTGACGCTGATGGCGGCCCTGATCTTGGCCGGCTGTGTCGAGCGCGAGGTGAGGCTGCCCGGCACCCGGCTGGATGCGCGCGCCGTCGGTTCCCCCGATGGGCCTGCCATGGCCGATCCTGTCGCCACCGGCACGGCGCTGTCGCTGCCGGGCGCGCGCGCGAATGCGGAATGGACGCATCGCGCGGCCTCGGCCTCGCATAACAGCGGCCATGTCGCGCTGAGCGGCGGGCTGCAACTGCTGTTCGCCGCACCCATCGGCCAGCCGAGCGACAAGCGGCACCGGATTTCCGCCGATCCGATCGTGGCCGGCGGTCGCATCTTCACGCTGGACAGCCATGCCATGGTGACCGCCACCGCGCTGTCGGGCGGCCGGACCTGGTCGCGGGATCTGGTGCCGGCAGGCGAGAACCCGAACAGCGGATCGGGTGGCGGCATCGCCTATGAGGGCGGGCGGGTTTTCGTCGCCACCGGCTATGGCGAATTACTGGGGCTGGATGCGGCCTCGGGCAATGTGGTCTGGCGTCAGCGCCTTGGCGTTGCCGTCGGCGGCGCGCCCACGGTGCAGAACGGCATCGTCTATGTGACCAACCGTGCCGCCACCGGCTTTGCCGTGCGCGCCTCGGATGGCAAGCTTCTGTGGCAGGTCGAGGGCATTCCGCAGCCGACCGGTATCACCGGCGTTGCCGCCCCGGCGGTCGAGGGCGATCTGGTGGTCTTCCCCTTCGCCTCGGGTCAATTGCTGGCGGTCGACCGTGAAACCGGCATCGAACGCTGGTCGGGTCAGGTGGCGGGCACGCGCCCGGGCCGGGCCGTTTCCTCGATCCGCGACATGTCGGGCGATCCGGTGATTGCCGGCGACCGGGTTTATGGCGGCACCTCCTCGGGCCGGATCGCGGCTTTCGAGCGGGCGACCGGTATGCAGATCTGGTCGGCGCGCGAAGGCGCGGTTTCGCCGGTGATCGCGGCTGGCAATGCCGTCTTTGCGGTGAATGACCAGAACCAGCTGGTGCGGCTCGATGCGGCAACTGGCGGGCTGGTCTGGGCGCGCAACCTGCCCTGGTATCAGGACAGCAAGGTCAAGAAGCAGGACCGGATCTATGCGCAATACGGGCCGATCCTGGCCGGTGGCCGGCTGATCGTGGCATCGAGCGATGGGGTGATCCGGCTCTTCGATCCGGCCTCGGGCGGGGTCGTGGGTCAGGTCGAGATCCCGGGCGGTGCGGCGACCGCGCCGGTCGTGGCCAATGGCACGCTTTATGTGGCCGGGCGCGACGGCAAGCTTTACGCCTACCGATGAGCTTCACCCTCGCCATCGTGGGCCGGCCCAATGTCGGCAAATCGACGCTGTTCAACCGGCTGGTCGGGCGCAAGCTGGCGCTTGTCGACGACCAGCCCGGCGTCACCCGCGACCTGCGCGAGGGGCAGGGGCGCTTGGGCGATCTGCGCTTCATCGTGATCGACTCGGCCGGGCTGGAACTGGCCGAGGATGACAGCCTGCAGGGCCGGATGCGCCGCCTGACCGAGCGCGCCGTGGACGAGGCCGATGTGGCGCTGTTCGTCATCGACGCCCGTGCAGGGGTGACGGCGGCGGACGAGTATTTCGCCGATATCCTGCGCAAGCGGGCCAAGCATGTGATCCTTGCCGCCAACAAGGCCGAGGGCCGCGCGGGCGAGGCCGGGGCGATGGAGGCCTACGGGCTGGGCCTTGGCGAGCCTTTGCGCATCTCGGCCGAGCATGGCGAGGGGATGGAGGATATCTATGCCGCGCTGAAACCGCTGGCGGCCGAATTGACGGCGCAGAACGCGGTTTACGAGCCGGCGGTGGATGTCGATCTGCCCGAGGATGCCGAATTCGACGAGGATGCGGCGCCGGACTGGCTGCCCTCTGACGCGAAGCCGCTGCAACTGGCGGTGATCGGACGGCCGAATGCCGGGAAATCGACGCTGATCAACAAGATCATGGGCGAGGACCGGCTGCTGACCGGCCCCGAGGCCGGGATCACCCGCGACGCGATCTCGGTTCGGACCGAGTTCATGGGCACGCCGATGCGGATCTTCGACACGGCGGGGATGCGCAAGCGCGGCCGGGTCGTCGACAAGCTGGAAAAGCTCTCGGTCGCCGATGGCTTGCGCGCCGTGCGCTTTGCCGAGGTGGTGGTTGTGCTTCTGGACGTGGCCATCCCCTTCGAGCAGCAGGACCTGCGCATCGCCGATCTGGCCGAGACCGAGGGCCGCGCCGTGGTCGTTGCGGCCAACAAATGGGATATGGAAGATGACAAGGCCGAGAAGCTGAAGGAACTGCGCGATAGCTTCGAACGCCTGCTGCCGCAGCTGAAGGGCGCACCCCTGGTGACGGTCTCGGCGAAGACCGGCAAGGGGCTGGACCGGCTGCATAACGCGATCGTGAAGGCTTACGAGGTCTGGAACCGCCGGGTTTCGACCTCGAAGCTGAACCGCTGGCTGGAAGCCATGACCGAGGCGCATCCGCCGCCCGCCCCGGGTGGAAGGCGGATCCGGCTGCGCTACATGACCCAGGTGAAGACCCGGCCGCCGGCCTTCGTGGTCAAGGCCACGCATACCGACAAGATCCCGGACAGCTATCACCGTTACCTGATCAACGGGCTACGGATGGATTTCGACATGCCCGGCACGCCGATCCGCATCTTCTTCCGCGATCAGGGCAACGTGAACCCCTATCGCCACAAGGCGACGAAGATCAGCCAGTCGGGCGCGCTGTCGAAGCACAAGAACCGGCAGAAGCCGAAGGGCAGCTAGGTCGTCACCCGCACCAGCAGGAAGGTCAGCGCCGCCATCGACAGGACCGCGATGACGGCAATGGGCGGGTGCGATTCGATGGTCGTGGCGGCGGTGGCCAGAAGGCCGAACATCACCGTGATCGTATAGCTCGGATTGGACGGGATGCGCATCTGCGTGGCCATGGCCGCCGCGCAGGTCAGGACCGCGCTGACCAGTGCTGCGAGTTCCACCGGGATCGGGGTCACGTCGCTGAGGAAGGACCCGAAGGCGGCGAAGGTGACGATGGTGGCCCAGCCGGCGAATATGCCGATCAGCGGATGCCGGCCCAGCCGGCCATCTGAATTGATCCGCCGGGCGGCGGCGATCAGGGCGAGAAGCATCAGCACGCAAAGCAGGAACCCCACCAGCGGCGCGCCGACCGCCACCCAGGGCCAGAGGCTGCCGGCGGCAAGCGCCCCGATCAGCAGGGCGAGATCCGCCAGTTCCAGATCGGGCCGGGTCTCGCTTGGCCAGAAGCGCCGCGCGGCGAAAATGATCAGCGCGATCCAGAGACCGCCCAGCATCAGCCACATGGCCGGCTGCTGCGGCCGCAGATAGATCGCGGCCAGCCCATCCGTGCTGGCGGAGGGCTCGGCCAGTTGCGCGATCTGCCAGGGCAGATCCTCGGCTGGTGCGGGCGTGATCGCAAACAGCAGCCCGCTGGCCACGAAAGCCAGTGCCATCATGCACATCAGGATGGTTGCGGCGCGTCTCATCCGGGCCAACGTCCCAGATGGCCGTGGGTTGCGCCGCAGTCTATCACCATTTCGCGCGGTTCAGCTCAACGTGCCGTCGGCGTTGAGCACCGTCCTGCCGCCCAGATAGGGGTGCAGCGCCTCGGGCAGCGCGACCGAGCCGTCGGCCTGCTGGCCGTTTTCCAGAACCGCGATCAGGCAGCGCCCGACGGCCAGACCCGATCCGTTCAGCGTGTGGACGAATTCCGGCTTGCCGCCGCCTTCGGGCCGGAAGCGGGCATTCATCCGCCGGGCCTGGAAATCGCCGCAATAGCTGACGCTGCTGATCTCTCGATAGGTGTTCTGGCCGGGCAGCCAGACTTCCAGATCATGGGTGATCCGGGCCGAAAAGCCGGTATCGCCGCTGCACAGAAGCATGGTCCGATAGGGCAGACCCAGCCCTTCAAGCACCGCCTCGGCCTGTGCGGTCATGCGGGCATGTTCGGCCTCGCCGCCCTCGGCATCGGTGATCGAGACCATCTCGACCTTTTCGAACTGGTGCTGGCGCAGCATTCCGGCGGTGTCGCGCCCGGCGCTGCCGGCCTCGGACCGGAAGCATTGCGAATGCGCGACCATGCGGCGCGGCAGGCTGGCTGCGTCCACCAACTCTCCATTGACGGTATTGGTCAGCGTCACTTCCGATGTCGGGATCAGCCACCAGCCTTCGCGGGTCTGATAGCTGTCCTCGCCGAATTTCGGCAATTGCCCGGTGCCTTCCATCATCTCGGACAGGACAAGGACCGGGGCGATCGTCTCGGTCAGCCCGTGGCGGTCGACATGGAGGTCGATCATGTATTGCGCGAGCGCCCGGTGGATGCGGGCGACCCCGCCCTGCAGCACCACGAAACGCGCGCCAGAAAGCTTGGCGGCGGTAGCGAAATCCATGCCGGGCTTCACCCCCGCGATGTCGTAATGCACGACCGGGGCGAAGTCGAAGCTGCGCGGGGTGCCCCAACGCTTGACCTCGACATTGTCGTTCTCGTCGGCACCTGCCGGAACGCGGTCAAGAAGCTGGTTCGGAATGGCCAGCAGGGCATCGCGCAATTGCCGGTCAAGCTCGCTGGCCTCGGCCTGCATGGCGGCAACCTCGGCCTTGGTTTCGGCGACAAGCGCGCGCAGGCGCTCGAATTCGGCCTCGTCGCCCTTGGCCTTGGCGGCGCCGACCAGTTTCGAGGCCTTGTTCTGTTCCGCCTGTGCATCCTCGGCGGCCTTGATGCGGGCGCGGCGGGTTTCGTCCAGCGACAGGATCGCGGCCGAGGCGGGCGCGGCGCCACGCCGTTCAAGAGCAGCGTCAAAGGCTTGCGGGTTCTCGCGGATGGCGCGGATATCGTGCATGGCTGGACCTGTCTTTGCTGTCGCCCGGGACTGTTAGCGGATGCGGCGCGGGAATGAAATATGCCGGCGGCTCAACGGGCGCCGCTGGCGCCCTGCCGCAACAGGCCGGACAGCCGGGCGCGGAAGCCGGCGGCGTCGCCATAGCCCTCGATCCGGCCGATCTCGCGGCCATTGTCGATCAGGATGAAGGTCGGCGTGGCCCGTGGCCGGCTGGCAAGCGCCAGCCCGTCTGGCCAGGGGCCGTCCATGGCCACGTCCAGAAGCGGTGCCGCGCGGCCCTCGGTCGTTTGGGCGTAGGACGGCCCGATCTCGCGCTGCCAGCGGGCGAAATCGCCGCATGTCGCGTCATGCGCGACCAGCAATTGCAGCGATCCGGCAAAGACCGGGCCGGTCGCAAGGGTCAAAAGCAGGGCGAGGAGGTGTCGCATTCCCCCAGCATAAGCCGCCCGAGGCGGCGGGCAAGCGCCGGGCGGTGGCGCAGGGGTTGAATTCGCCGCGCCTATCCCGATTGTGATGAGGGTGGGTTTTGCGAATGAGACGCCCGATTTCGCGCCGCATTGCGGGCGGGATTCGGGCAGGAAAGGGCAGATGACAAAGGAACCGACCATGTTCGATCTGCCCGATGATGCGGTGCTTTACGCCGCGCTGAACGCCCGCGATCCGGCCTTTGAGGGGCGCGCCTATGTCGGCGTGACCTCGACCGGCATCTTCTGTCGCCTGACCTGCCCGGCCCGCAAGCCCCGGCCCGAGAATTGCCGCTGGTTCGCCCGCCCCGAGGAGGCCGAGGCTGCAGGCTTCCGTCCCTGCAAGCGCTGCCACCCCATCGGCGCGACGGCCGAGGGCGATGCCGCCGCCACCGCCCTTCGCGCCGCCATGGAGGCCGATCCGGGCCGCCGCTGGACCGAGACCGATATCGAGGAAATGGGCTATGACCCCTCGACCATCCGCCGTGCCTTCCGGCGCCATTTCGGCATGACCTTCCTGCAGATGGCCCGCAATATCCGCCTGCGAGAGGGGGCGCGTCGCGTCGCCGGCGGCGATGCGGTGATCGAGGCGCAACTGGATGCGGGCTTCGATTCGGCCAGCGGCTTCCGGCAGGCTTTCGCTCGGCTTTTCGGTCATCCGCCGGCGAAGATGCGCGGCGCAGGTGGGCTGGTCGCGGACTGGATCGACACGCCGCTTGGCGGGATGATCGCGGTGGCCGACGATCAGGCGCTGTATCTGCTGGAATTCACCGACCGCAAGGCCCTGGTGCCGCAACTGGCCAAGGTCTCGAAAGCGGCGAAGGGCCGTGTCGGGCTGGGTCGGACCGGCGTCAGCGGCGAGACGGCGCGGCAATTGAGCGAGTTCTTCGCCGGCAACCGCGCCCGGTTCAACCTGCCGCTTGCGCCACACGGCACCGATTTCCAGCGCCGGGTCTGGGATGCGCTGTGCCGGATTCCGGCCGGGCAGACCCGCAGCTATACCGAACTGGCCCGCGCCATCGGCCAGCCCACCGCCACCCGTGCCGTGGCCCGCGCCAATGCCACCAATGGCATTGCCATCGTCATCCCCTGTCACCGCGTCATCGGTGCCGATGGCACCCTGACCGGCTATGCTGGCGGGCTCTGGCGCAAGGAGAAACTGATCGCGGCGGAAGCTGCCTATCGGGGCGCCGAATCGACTTGACGCGCAGGCTGTGCAGGTATATCCACCGCCAACCAGATTTTCCGGGCGCTGCCTCGCGGCGCCTTTTCACATTGGGACAGCAGGTCCCGCGAACGTCAAACTGAGGATAACGCTATGTCGCGCGTCTGCGAACTTACCGGCAAGGGCCCGATGAGCGGGAACAATGTCAGCCACGCCAACAACAAGACCCGTCGCCGCTTTCTGCCGAACCTGAACGATGTCACGCTGACCTCGGAAAAGACCGGCCGCGCCTATTCGCTGCGCATCTCGGCGGCGGCGCTTCGCTCGGTCGATCACCGTGGCGGTCTGGATGCGTTCCTGGCCAAAGCCAAGGATGTCGAGCTGTCGGCCCGTGCGCTGAAGATCAAGAAGGAAATCGCAGCCGCCGGCGACAGTGCCGCAGCGCTGAGCGCCTGATTCCTTCTGTTCTGGAAGTTTTGAAGGCCCCGCCGGTCGGTCCGGCGGGGCCTGTGCCTTTTTGTCACTGGCACTTGGCCCGGCAAGCCGCTAGGGCTTGAGATATGACAGCCCTGCTGCGCGCATTCCTGATTGTCGTTCTGCTGCTGACCTCTCAGGGTCTGGCGGCGGCGCGCGGGCAATCGCGGGTCGCCGGTGAAATGGTGTTCTGCGCCGGCGGCGAATTGGTCACCCTGCTGGTCGATGACCGGGGCGAGCCGGTCGAACATGTCATGGTCTGCCCGGACATGGCGCTGAACCTGATGTCGGCGATTGCCGTTGTCACGCCCCAGCCTGTGCTGACCGAATCCCTTCTGTTCCTGTCCGCCGAGGCGCATGAAAGCGCCCCTGCCGGGCGCGATGCGCCGATGGCGCAGGCCCGCGATCCGCCCCGGTCGCGCGCTGCCTGAACCCATCCAACCCAATCGCCTTACAGGAACCAAACGATGAAACATGTGATTCTCGCGGCCGTGGCCGCCCTTTCCCTGCCTGCCGCCGCCCTTGCGCAGGATGTCAGCATCAAGATCAGCGACGAGTTCGCGCGCAGCTCGAACCCGAAATCGGGCGCGGCTTTTATGACCATTCAGAATGACGGCCAGCAGGAGTGCACGCTGATCGCGGCGTCCAGCCCTGCCGCCCCCAAGGTCGAGCTGCATACCACGCGCGAAAACGCCGATGGCATGATGGAAATGCTCCCGATCGAGGGCGGCATCACCATCGCGGCCGGCGGTAGCCATGCTTTGGCGCGCGGGGGCGACCACATCATGCTCATGAATATCCCGACCCCGTTGCAGCAGGGTGACGAGGTGCCAATGGCGCTGGACTTCGGTGAATGCGGCGTAGTGGAGTTGGTGGTCCCGCTCGACAACGAACGGACCGGCACGGTCGCGGGCGAGATGAAGATGGATCATGGCGCGATGGATCACAGCGCCCATTGACGGCCTTGCCCCCGGCTGGCATCCGCTGGCCGGGTCGCCAACGGCATTGTGATCCCACGGGCCAGCCGTAACATGCGAACCATGGGGCGCGCCGGACGTTGGCCCCGGTCACAGCTGGACTCGCGAGACGATGAACTATGCCGATTTCGCCCTGATCCGCTTCGGGTCGGGGCTTTCCCCAAGTCATGATGGCCCGGCCACGCCCGAGGCCCTGATCGATTCGCTTGGGCAGGGCGACGGGTCGCAGCAATTTCCGGTCATGTCGACGGACGAGGTGACCGCGCTTTATGCCGCCTATATGCGAGGCCGCCGGGGACGAAAAAACGATCCCGCATTGGAGGCCGAATACCAGAAGCAACGAGAGCGGATGATTCAGGCAAGCTGGCTGCTGCGCCGTTCCCGGCTGGCGCGCGCGGTCATGGCGCCGGTCGGTTTTGCCGATCGGCTGGCGCAATTCTGGTCCAGCCATTTCAGCATCCGCGGCTTTGGCGCGCATAAGATCATCCTGCGCGAAGCTTTCCAGGAAGACGTGATCCGTGCTCACCAGCTTGGGCGCTTCGCCGATCTGCTGCGCGCGGCGACGCTGCATCCGGCGATGCTGGATTATCTCGACCAGAGCTCTTCCATCGGGCCGGGCTCGCCCTTCGCCAGCCGGCGTGGCAAGAAACTGGGCCTGAACGAAAACCATGCCCGCGAGCTTCTGGAACTGCATACGCTCGGCATCGGCGATGCCTATAGCCAGGCCGATATCCGGCAGCTGGCCGAATTGATGACCGGGCTGATGGTCGATCAGGACGGGGCGTTCAAATATGCGCCTCAGCGGACCGAACCGGGGGCCGAGACGGTTCTGGGCAAGGAATATGGCGGTGCCGAGCCGCCGCGCCTGGATGAAATCAGCGCATTCTTCGACGATGTCGCCGTTCATCCGGCGACGGCCCATTTCATTTCCCGGAAACTTGCCCGGCATTTCTGCGCCGATACGCCCCCGCCGGAACTGGTCGAGGCGATGGCGACCCGGTTTCGCGATACCGGCGGGGATCTGACGGCTGTCTACGAAGTCATGGTCGGGCACAGGCTGGCCCGCGAAAGCTTCGGGCAGAAGGTCCGCCAGCCCTGGGATCTGATCGTTGCCGGGTTCCGCAGCCTCGATGTCGAGGGTCGGACGCTGGTCGACATGAAGCTGAGCAGTTTGCGGCGCATGGTGATGAAACCGCTTGCGGCGATGGGGCAGCCGATCATCGGCGCGCCGCAGCCAGAGGGTTGGCCCGAGGAGGAAGAGGCCTGGCTGACGCCGCAGCAACTGGCTGCGCGCATCGACTGGGCGCTGGATGTGCCAAGCATGAAGGCGAAGGACCTGCCGCCGGTCACCGCTTTCGCGCGCACCGCCCTGGGCGAAGATCGCGCGGCCGAGGTCGAGCCCATCGTCCGGCGCGCCGAATCCCTGCCCGAGGCCATCGGGCTGGTCATCGCCTCGCCCCAATTCAACCGGAGGTGACGGTGATGGATCGCCGCAGATTCCTGAATATTGCGCTTGGCGGTGCCTGTTCCGCTGCCGCCATGCCGGCGATCACGCCGATGAGCTTCGCCTCGGCCCCCGGCGAAAGGCGCTTCGTCGCCATCGTGCTGCGCGGCGCGATGGACGGGCTGGATGCGGTCCAGCCCTACGGCGATCCGTTTCTGGCCGGGCTGCGCCGGACGATCTCGGTCGGGCCGCAGAAGGGGGCGCTCGATCTGGACGGGTTCTTCGCGCTTCACCCGGCGCTGGCCCCCCTGATGCCGATGTGGGCGGCGGGGGAACTGGGCTTTGCGCAGGCGGTTTCGACCCCCTATCGCGACAAGCGCAGCCATTTCGACGGGCAGGAAATTCTCGAAGCCGGGACCGGCGATCAGTCGATGCCCTACGGTGTCGCCAGTGGTTGGCTGAACCGGCTGCTGCCGATGCTGCCCGGCGCGACCATGCAGACCGCCTTTGCCGTCGGGATCGAGAACATGGCGATCCTGAACGGCGATGCCGATCATGCCAGCTGGGCACCCGAGGCGCGTTTCGATGTCACGCCCCAGGCTCAGGACCTGCTGCGCCAGCTTTACGACAATGACCCACCCTTCGAAAGCGCGGCCGAGACCGCCATCGCGCTCAGCACCGCCAATCTGGGCGAAGGGGCGATGAAGGTGTCGGAGCAGAAGCAGATCGCCACGGCTCTGGCCTCGTTCACCGCCGCGCGGCTGAATGCCGAGACCCGGATCGCCGCCTTTTCCCTGAACGGCTGGGATACGCATCACAACCAGATCGGCGGCATCCAGCGCGCTTTGGTGCAGCTTTCCGATGCGCTGATCGTGCTGAAACGCGATCTGGGCCGGAACTGGGACAATACCGTGGTCATGGCGATGACCGAATTCGGTCGGACCGCGCGCGAGAACGGCACTCAGGGCACCGATCACGGCACCGGCGGGCTGATGGTCATGGCCGGCGGTGCGGTCAAGGGTGGCCGCGTCTATGGCGACTGGCCGGGTCTGGACGAGGGCGATCTTTATGCCGGGCGCGACCTGATGCCGACGGCGGATGTGCGTGCCTATGCGGGCGTGGCGCTGTCGGGGCTGTTCGGGGTTCCGGTCTCGAAGGTGGAAAGCACGATCTTCCCCGGGCTGATCATGCCCGATCCGCCGCACATCCTGCTTTGATAAGCCGTTCGGCTTCGGCGTAAAGCGCGAGGTCCTGTTGGTTCGCGTCCCAAAGCCGGTCGTTGAGGCTTTGGGGCAATTGCGCCATGAGCGCCAAGACGCGCTCCTCGGTCGTGGCGGCGGAGGTCTCGGTTGCGTTCAGATGCGTGTGTTCGGGGATGGTCAAGTCCAGCCCATAGCCCGCCGCGATCTTCCTGAAGCGCTGGATATCGGTGTCGAAATCTTCGGTCCGGCCCAGCAATTCGACATTGGCGAGGTTACGTTCTGCAGTCGTCAGGTCATAGGTTAACTGGTGGCGGTCTTCGCGCACCTTCGCCTGCCGCCCGTAGACCCCGGCGAAATAGCGGGTCTGGGGGTTCGACATATGCGTCAGCTCGGTGCGGATGCCGAAACTGGCCGCGATCCAGCCGGCGAAATCGTGGGCGGCAGCGAGTTCCGCTGTGACAGTCCCGTCCGCCGCGCTGCGCTTGTAGCGCCAGATCGACCCCAGCCGCAGGATCGGGTGGCGCAGGAATGTCGCCGCGATCACCCGGTAATCCAGCGCGGAGGGCTGCGGCAACAGCACCTGATGCGAGGAAAAGGCCACCGCCCCGGCCCGCCGCCGGATGATCTGGTCGATCTGGTCCTGATCTATGGTGAAGAAGGGATAGGGGCCGTCGAAACGCTCATGCGCGGGGCCGAAGCTGGCATCCAGCACCCGCTCGAAGGAGGTGCCGGAATTCTTGTAGATATGATAGTGCAGCAGGACCGTTCTCATGACGCGTTCGGCAGGCTGGGCGCGGGTCGGGTCTGGCGATAGCGATGCGGCACCCAAGCGCCCCAGCGGTCTTCGAAAATCTTGCGGTTGCGGGCGAAGAGGTCCTGCCGCTCGTCCGAGGGCAGCGCGTCGAAGCTGGCCGAAAGGCGGTGATGGACGAAGGCATCCTCGGCCAGAACGCTGATCAGCCCGGCGGCGCGGAAGCTGGCGCAATGGTCGTCATCCTCGAACATGCCGCGGCCATAGACGATGGGCAGATCGCCGATACGGTCGAGATCGGATTTGCGGAACATGGCGCAGAAATAGGCGGCGACGGGAATTTCTGTCCAGATGCCGCGATAGCCGGTGACCAGATCGCGGGCGACCGTCTCCATTCCGGCCATGTCGGAATAGCTGACCTCGATCCGGGCTTCATTGCCGATATTGTTGGTCAGCGGCCCGACAATGCCGATCTGCGGATTGCGTTCGAGATGGCGCACCATCGCCGCAATCGCGCCCGGCGGCATATAGGTGTCGTTGTTCAGCAGCAGGACATAATCGCCGTCTGCGGCCCCGATGCCGATATTGTTGCCGGCGGCGAATCCCAGATTGTCGCCATTCTCGATCAGCCGGATGCGCGGATCGGTGCCGGCGCGGTCGCGCAGCCGCGCCAACGCCTCGGGGGCAGAGCCATTGTCGACGACCAGCACATCGAGTGCGGGATAGACCTCGCCCTGTCCCAACAGCGAATCGAGACAGTCCAGCGTCAGATCTGCCTGCCCAAAGGCCAGTACGACGACCGAGACCTTTGGTGCCCGTTCCATCTCGGCCAGAAGATGTGCGGCGCGATCGGACCAGGTGTTTTCCAGTGCATAGGCCTGTAACGCCGCCCGTGTCGCCGGGTCTTTGCCGGCCTCGGCTGCGGCGCGTATCCCTTCGGCAAACTCGGTTGCGCCGGCCGCGAGCGTCACCAGCTTGCCGGCGCGCTCAAGCTCCGGCAGGGCGGTGGCAACGGTGGGGCGCTTCATGGCCGAATATTCGTAGAACTTGACCGGATCGCAGGCGCGGATGATCGGAAGCAGCCGGAAGGGGATGGTCATGACATCCATGGCCGCCAGAAAGCCCGGCACATCGGCATAAGCGATCTCGCCATGCATGGTGACATTTGGCAGGTCGGCCAGTCGCGCCGGGGCCTCGGCGGTCACCGCCCCGCACAGATGGATGTCGAAATCGGGGTTGGCCGCAGCCATGGTCTCGACCAGATCGGCGTCGAACCATTCGGCTATGGCACCGACATAACCGACCCGGATCGCCCCGTCGCGCAGCTTGCCGGACAGGAAACCGGGCAGGCTGGGTTCGTCCGCGTCATCGCAGATGAAGTGGCCGGTATCGGTGCCGTTGCGGATCAGTTTGACCGGGCGTCGGGCTGCGTATTTGTCATGGAGATATTGCGACGAGACCACCACCCGGTCGGCGGCGTCAATCATCTGTTCTTCAAGTTCCAGCACCGCCTGATCCGTATTCGAGAAACCGGCAATTTCGTCCATGCAATCGAAGGTGATCTGGTATTGCGACGACAGGTGGCGCACGAAGTTCCACCAATAGGGATGCTCGACGATGACATGGGCGCGGCGGGTGGTGCCGATCTGGTCGACAAGCGCGTGAAAATGATCGATCCATGCCCGGATCGTGGCTGGTGGGACCGTGCCGGAATAGGGCTGGGCGCCACGCATCCCGCGTGCCGAGAGCCGAAGGACATGCAGGTTCGGCCCAACCTCTCTGGCCGAGCCGCCGCCTGAATCGCCCTCCATCTCGATATAGAAGACACGGTGGCCGGTGCGGGCAAGCTCGCTTGCCAGATGTTGCGGCCTTTGGGTGCGAAAATCCCAGTTGATGATCGACATGATGAAGATGTCGGGCTTATCGGGGTCGGCGGGGGGCACGTCGATGAGGTTGCGCGCCTCGCCGGATGGCTGTTTGGGCGAGGCATAGGCGAGATAGCCGGGAATCTGGCCGGGATGGGGCATGGCGTGTTTCAGCCAGTCGAAGGCTGACTGCGGCAGGCAGTTGCGAAGGACCCTGCCGCCCCGGCGATGCAGGCGGCGATAGATCGGCTTGAGAACGGTGTTACGCTCGATCTGCAGAAGTTGGGTCAGATGGTTGAGCTGTTCCGTGGCTCTGGCCAATTGCTGGTTGGCACCGTTCAACTGCGCCTGCAGCTTGTCGAGTTCCAGCGCTTGCTGCTTCAGGTCTTCGTCGGCCTGATCCCGTTGCGCTTCCAGCGACGCGACGACGTGGTGGCGTTCGGCAACCGCCTCGGCGACCTGGGTTTGCAGCGATCCGTTGTCGGTGCGAAGCTGTGCCACGTCGGCCTGCAAGCCGAAGATTTCAGCGCCCAGATGGGCTTCCGTCGCGCGTGCGCTGCTGGAAACGATGTCGAACTGGCGGCGATAAGGGGCCAGTTCACGGGATGCGGGCACCGTGCCGGCGCGGGCATGATCGGCAAGCAGATCAAAGAGATCATTGGCCAGCCGGTCAATTGCCGGAACGGTTGCGACGGTCTGACGGCCGCCATGCACGGCGCTGCGCTGGAACCGGGCCAGGATTGCCCCGGCAGCGTCATCCGGCAGGTCGACAGATGCGATCTGCGCCATGCGATTGAGCGTCTCTGCGGGCCGTCCGATCCAGTCCGGAAACAGGACCAGCATCCGCGGCAGGCCCTCGGTGCTCTCTAGCGCCGTCAATATATGCGAGATCCAAGTGAGATAGCTGTGATCGGCAGAGATCGCATCGCGCCGCGCCACCGAGGCGGCAACCTCCGCCGGATTGCGCAGCGAGATCACCGCCGAAACCTGACCCAGCGTTTCAAGGAAAGGCCGCCAGGCGGGCATGAGCAGGCTCATTCGGGGGTCCTTGATGACGATCCTCGCGGCTTTTCCGAAGCTGGCCTGAAGGGCTGCCTCCATTTCGTCGGGGTTGGGACCCGCGTCGAGAGGCGCGATCCTGGCCCAGCTTGCCCCCGCCCGGGCCAGAGCCGATTCGTTCAGGTCGACGATGGCGCGGGGTTCGAAATGGCCTTTTGGGTTGTCAGGGGCAGGCCCGTTCCGGTCGCCGGGCAGGGTGAAGCCCAGCACCTCGGTGCAGTCGGTCAGGAAGGAGGTTCCGCTGCGATGCATGCCGAGCACGACGAGAATGCGGTCGCGCAGTGTAACCTGTCTGCGCAAGACCGGGATGGGTTGCTGCGGGGGGAATGTGTCATGGAGGGTCATGTCGTCTACCTCATTGCCAGTTCGGCTGTTCCGGCTGATCGTACTGGCCGATCTCGTCATAGTTCTGGATGATGTCGCGCATGTGCCGAGGTGCCATTTTTCGTAGCGGCGCATGAAAGGGACGGCCGTCAGGCAGGCCCAGATGGGCGAGAATGCGCGGGTAATCGTCGCGCAGGGTTTCGTAGCGGGCCTGCAACGCATCGGGAAAGATCGCGTCGATCCGTTGGGCCAGCATCTTCTGGCGTTCAATGTAGCGCGCCAACTCATTGGGTTTGATAAGGATTTTCTCGGGTGGCGGTCTTGTGCCCGGGCGCTGCGCCATGTCGCTATGTGCGATACCAAAGCGCGACATCCGTGTGCGAGAAGCAAGGGCCGCGACAGGGTTCAACCGGCGCAGGTGAACGATCCGCATCCGTTTCAGTCTGGCGTAGCTGCAGAGCGGGTGCAGGAAACGGTTGTCGACGAAATCGTCATAAATGATCTTGAAGCCGACGGCTGCGCCGGTGAATGGCATGACATATTCGGCCATGAAATGCAGGGGATCCGCATCTCGCACGGGCAGTTGTGCCCGGATCTGATCGGGGGTGGGACGCCGTGTGTTGGGGCGTGGCACCAGCCGGTCGATCCAGACCCGGCTGAAAACTTCGCCATGACAGGTGATGTCGGATTCGTCGTTCAATGCCTCTCGCAACAGGGTCGAGCCGGAGCGGGCCTGCGCCACGATCATGAAGCGCACTGGCGTCTGCCCGACCTCTGCCTTTGCGGGCGAGGCACCGATCTGAGGGCATTGTTGGCTCATTGTGGCTCGCTGGTTCAGTGTCGGATCATCTTCTAAGATGCACAACCATAGCGGGCAATGCAAAATATTAATCTCTTATCGCGTGATTTCGTGCATGTTGGCGATCACGACGATTTTGATGCACTGCGATACCAGCCCCTCGACGCGGGGGCTTCGGCGGACTAAGTTCCCGCGACCGGCGGCGACGGGATCGCGGCTTGATGGAAGGCAGACCCAACAGAGTTCTCCGGGCCGGTTTGGCAACAGGGGACGCACGGGGCAGACAGATGAACGACGTGAAGATCAGGCGAGGTATCGCTCCACCGGGCTGCATGACGGTGACCCGCCATCAGATGGCCGCTCGGAAGGTCCTGCCGCGATGAAAGGCGCGACCAACGAGCTGCGCCCGGTGCAGACGACCGTCAGCGGTCGCGTGCTGCCCCGGTTTTCGACGATGCGGACCATCGTGGCGCTGTGCCTGCGCGAGGTCACGACCTCGAACGGCGACACCGCCGGCGGCTATATGTGGTCCGTGGTTTCGCCGGTCATCGGCATCATCGGGCTGAGCTATATCTTCTCGGCCGGGTTCCGCACGCCACCACTGGGCGAGAATTTTGCCATCTTCTATGCCACCGGCCTTTTGCCCTTCACCATGTTCCGCAGCGTGTGCGGCCGGGTCGAATTCTCGATCCGTGCTTCGCGCCAGCTGCTGAATTATCCTCGGGTCACGGTATTCGATGTCCTGATCTCGAAATTCATCATGGCGACGATCACGCAGGCGGCAATTTCGGCGCTTGTGCTGGCCTTCATCCTGTATTTTTACCAACCCGACACCACATTTCACATCGTCCAGATCCTGCAGTCCTTTATCGTCGCGGCGCTGATGGGCTTTGGCTTTGGGGTCATGAACTGCGCGGTCAAGACCAAGCTGCCGCTTTGGGAGATGCTGTGGAACTTCGTCAGCAAGCCCTTGCTGCTGGTGTCAGGCGTGATCATCCTGGTCGAGAGCCTGCCGCGCCCTTATAGCGAATGGTTGCTGTGGAACCCGCTTGTCCACATCACGGGCCGTATGCGCGAGGCGTTTTACGTCGACTATGTCGGCAGCTACACGGATCTGCGCTTTCCGCTGGAAATCGCGCTTGTCAGCGCGTTCATCGGCATGGCCGGCATCAAACTGTTTGCGCGCGAGCTTCTCGACACATGAACGCACCGCTCAGCAATACACCGCCGATTGAGGCCGAGCCACATTATAGCTTCGATGAAGTGGTTCCCGCCGGCATTCGCCCGCGCCACCTTTTCCTGCTGGCGACCTTCCTGATCATCGTTGTCGCGCCGACTGTCTTTGCCGGCTGGCTGGCGGTCAATTTCTCAGGGTCGTTGCGGCAGGTCACGGCATCGGTGACCGTGCAGGAGCAATCGCTGGGTGTGCTGGGCGAAACCTCGCGCAGCGATACCCTGCGCAGCGCCGTCACCGGCAGCGGGGCCGAGGAAACCGCCATCGTCCGCCAACTTGTCCGCAGCGAGGATTTCTATCGCGAAATCCGCGATCAGCTCGATCTTGCGGAAATCTGGCCGCCTGATCGGCTGGTGCCCTTCCTGCCGACCCGCTATCCGGTCGACGGGGCGGTCGAGCGTGGTCACGCTTTCTGGAAAAACATGGTCTCGGTCAATCTCGGATCGCGCGACCAGATCATTCGCGTGACGGTCACGGCCTTCGATCAGGAATCGGCGGAAAAGCTGTTGCTCGCCATCCGGAACGAGGCAGAACGGCGTCTGAACCTTGCCCGCACCGCGACCCTGACCGCTGCCTTGAACGAGGCCCAGAAGCGGCTCGACGAATTGATCGTCAAGAACGATGCGGACCGGCAGGCGTTGAAGGAATTCCGCATCGCGAACCGGACCATAGATCCGCAATTGCTGGCCGACCTCAATGCCGAATTCAAGACCTCTATCCGCAGCATGCTGGCACGAGAGGAAATCACCATTGCCACGGTCGGGGATTCGGTCGGTGACAGCGAGGGTTTGACGCGCCGCGCCGAAGACCGCATCGCTGCGATAAGTTCTTATATCGCTGACCCCGAATCGAGCGAGGGCATGGTCGCCACCCCCCGAGAGATCAGCGACCTCATCGCCAAGTATCACCCCCTCATCACCGAGGTGGAACTGTCGGGCATTGCCCTGCGCATGGCAGAGCTGTCGATCATCCACTACAATCGCGAGTTGGAATCCAACAAGGTCTTTCTGACCAGCGTAACCGGCGGCAACTCGGCCACGATACGGGTTTTCCCGCAATTCGGCCCGACGCTGATCGTGGTCATGATCGGCTGTTTCATCGTGTGGTGCATGGTGCTGCTGACCTTCTATGCCATCAGGGACCGCAAATGATCGTCCTCGATAACGTCACCAAGATCTTCTATTCCCGCCATGTGAAGAACACGGTGTTCAAGGACCTGAACGCGGTCTTTCCCAGCCAGACCTCGGTGGCGCTGCTGGGGCGCAACGGGGCCGGGAAGTCCACGCTTCTGCAGATCATGGCCGGCTCGCTGATCCCGAATTCGGGCCGGGTGCTGTCGGATGGAAATATCTCCTTCCCGATCGGTCTTGCCTCGTCGCTGCACCCGTTCATGAGCGGGGCGCAGAACACCAAGTTCATCGCCCGCATCTACGGTGCCGATACCGACTCGCTGAAAAAGTTCGTCGAGGATTTCGCCGAGCTGGACGAAAAATTCTATCTGCCGATCCGGACCTATTCCTCGGGGATGCGCTCTCGGCTGATGTTCGGCATCAATATGGGGCTGAAATTCGACACCTATCTGGTCGATGAAGTGTCGGCCGTGGGCGATGCCGCATTCCGGGAGAAAAGCGAGTCCCTGTTCAAGGAGCGGATGAAGGAATCGGGCGCGGTCTTCATCAGCCATTCGATGGGTCTGGTCCGGCGCATGTGTACGGCGGGTGCGGTTCTGGAAAACGGCCGGATCACCTATTACGAGGACCTCGAAGAGGCGATCCGCGCCCATCACCGCAATATTCAGGCCGCCGACATCAACGACGACTGAGGGCGTTCGCGGTTTCGGCGGTCGGACGACCCGACCGCCGAAACCGCCCCTTGCCGATCAGCGACGGTCACGCACGCTGTAATAGAACAGCAGCAGCACCGCCCAGCCCAGAAGCAGGATGGCGAAGATGCGCAGCAGCAGGCCCGGACGATTGGGAAGCTGCGGGGTCTCGGGCAGGCGCGGCTCGATATGGGCCGCGAGATAGCGTGACTGCCGCTGACCCTCGGCAAGTGCCGCCTCATAGGAAGATTGCGCCGCCCGGTAAGTGGTCTCTGCAAACTCCATGTCGGCCGCGAGTTCTTCAAATTCGGCCATCATTTCGGCATAGCTTTCGCCATTTGGCCCCTCGCCGGTCTCGCCGAATTTTGCCCGTTCGGCGTCGATCTGCGCTTTGAGCGCGTCGATCTTGCGCTGACCCTGATTGAGACGCGGGTCATCGTCGCGCGCGGTCTCTCGCAAAGTGTCCTGCGCCACCATCGCCTCGACCAGCTGGGTCTGCAGGGTGTTCAGAACCGTCATCTGGCCTTCCAGGTCGGCCTCGGGGTCGACGATCTGGGTGCGCATCCGGAACGCGGTCATGGCCTGGCGGGCGACGGTCAGGCTTTCCTGCGCCTTGGCCAGCTCATCCCGCGAGAACCGGGTCGCATCATCGCGGGCGATGTCGGACAGCCGGTTGATGGTCCGGCTCGATTCGTCGAAGGCCGCTTGTGCGATCTCCAGCGCGTCCTGGGACGTGAATGCCATCACCTTCAGCGTGATCAGCTTGCTGGCGGAATCGTAGTCCACCCGGACCTGCTTGCGCCAGTATTTGGTCAGATCCTCAAGCGAACCATCGGGGTGATAGCCGAAAACCGGATCGATGTCGTAAACGCCCGAGAACCTGCGCCCGAGATCGAGCTGGTCGTTTATCGTGGCCACGATGTCCTGACTGCGGAGGAAATCATAAAGGATGTCCGGGTCCGAGGCACTGGTCGAGCCGGTCAATTGCGTCAGCCCTCCCAGTAGGTCCAGCGTCGGGTCGGCTTCTTCCTTGCGGACCGAAAAGCCGACGGTCGCGACATACTGATCCTGCGCCCGCTCCCAAAGATACCAGGCCCAGATCATGGTTGGCAGGACCACGATCAACAGGAAGGACCCGAAGATCAGCGTCCGCGTCAGCCTTTGCCCCTTCATGGGACGATTTCGGCGCGCGGCCGTCGCGCGATGGGGCGTGTTCGTCGTGGTCTCGGCCATGTTGTCTTCCTGCCTCAGCCCTTCATGCCCGTTCTTGCGGGCTGGGGCAGCTATATACGCAGCCCGCCGCCATGACCAGCCAGCAGGCAGACGCGCCGCGTTCTGTGGCGGTCACGAAACGCGGCGCGACCGGTTCAGGCGAAGCGGCGCAGCCGCAAGGCGTTCGAGACCACGAAGACCGAGGACATGGCCATCGCCGCCGCCGCCAGCATGGGCGACAGTTGCGGGCCGCCGAAGGGCACCAGCACGCCCATGGCGACCGGGATCAGCAGCACGTTATAGGCGAAGGCCCAGAACAGGTTCTGCCGGATATTGCGCATGACCGCGCGGCTCAGCCGGATGGCGGTCGGCACCGCGCCGGGATCGGGGCGCATCAGCACGACCTCGGCGGCCTCGATGGCGATATCGGTGCCGGACCCCATGGCGATGCCGGTATCGGCCCCGGCCAGCACCGGCGCGTCATTGATGCCGTCGCCGACGAAGACCGTGCCCTCGCCCATCTGGCGAAGCGCGTCGAGCTTCGCCTCGGGCGTGACGCTGCCCTGCACCTGACCGATGCCGAGCTTGCGTCCGGTATATTCCGCCGCCGCCGGCACATCGCCCGACAGCATCGCTGTTTTCAGTCCCAGCCTGTGCAGCGCCGCAATGGCGCCGGCCGATTGCGGGCGCGGCGGGTCGGCCACGAACAGCGCCGCGACATGGGTGCCATCCACCGCCAGATGCATCGGCGTGCGCCCTTCGGACGCGGCGGCCTCGGCATGGGCGAGCAGATCCGGATCGGCTGTGATCCCTGCCGCCGCAAGTGCGCCGGGGTTGCCGATCAGCACAGGGCGGCCCTCGACGGTGCCGCCAATGCCGTGGCCGGGTTGGGCGGCGATCTCGTGGGCCTCGGGCGGGGCGATGCCGTCCTTTGCGGCTGCCTCCAGCACGGCGCGGGCCAGCGGGTGTTCCGAGCCTGCCTCGATCCCCGCGGCAAAGCGCAGGGCCTCGTCGCGGGCGATGCCGGCGGTCTCGATCCCGGTCAGGACCGGGCGGCCCTCGGTCAGAGTGCCGGTCTTGTCGAAGGCGGAAATGCGGGCCTCCGACAGGCGCTGAAGCGCGTCGCCGCGCCGGAACAGGATGCCAAGCTGCGCCCCCCGCCCGGTGCCGACCAGGATCGAGACCGGCACCGCCAGCCCCATGGCGCAGGGGCAGGCGATGATCAGGACCGAGATCGCGGCCACGACCGCCGGTGCCAGCGCCGGCGCCGGGCCGAGCAGCAGCCAGAGCAGGAAGGTCAGCGCGGAAAGCGCCATGACGACGGGCACGAAGATCCGCGTCACCCGGTCGACAAGGGCCTGCACCGGCAGCTTGCCGGCCTGCGCCTGTTCGACCAGCCGGACGATCCCGGCCAGCCTGGTATCGGCGCCGGTCGCGGTCACGCGATAGCGCAGCGGGACATTGCCGTTGACGGTGCCGCCGATCAGCGCGTCGCCCGGCGATTTCTCGGCCGGGACCGGTTCGCCGGTCAGCATGGATTCGTCGACGCTGCCCTGACCGTCCAGCAATTCGCCATCGACCGCGACCCGCTCTCCCGGGCGCAGGCGGACGATGTCGCCGGGCCGGATCTGCCCGATGGGCAGATCGCGCAGCCCGCCGTCGCGTTCGACCTGGGCCGAATCCGGGGCGAGGTCCATCAGCCGCCGGATCGCCTGCCCGGCCTCGCCCTTGGCGCGCGCCTCCAGCCAACGGCCCAACAGGATCAGCGTGACGATGACGGCGGCACTTTCGTAATAGACATGGCGCGCACCCTCGGGCAGCAGGCCCGGCGCGAAGGTGGCGATGACGGAATATAGAAAGGCGGCCGTCGCCCCCAGCACCACGAGGCTGTTCATCTCGGGCGCGCCGCGCAGCAGCGCCGGCACGCCGTGGCGATAGAAGATGCGCCCCGGCCCGGCCAGAACGGCAGCGGTCAGCAGGAACTCCGCGATCCACAGCGCCTGCGTCGGGATCGTCGCCGCCAGCCAGTGATGGAAGCCAGGGAAGACATGGCCGCCCATCTCGACGATGAAGACCGGCAGGGTCAGGCCAAGCGCGGTCAGGAAGGCGCGGCGCAGCCGGTTGGCGTCGGCATCGTGATCGAGATGCGCGGCCTGCGCCTCGGCAGCCTTGGGCCGGGCGGGATAGCCCTTCGCCGTGACCAGATCGGCCAGCGACTGCGCGTCGATACCGGCGCTATGGGTGATTTCGGCGGTGCCGGTGACCAAATTGACCTCGGCCTTCGAGACGCCGGGGGTCTCGGTCAGCGCCCGCTCGACCCGACCAACGCAAGAGGCGCAGCTCATCCCCTCGACATTCAGGGTGGTGTGTTCCTCCAGCGCCGGATAGCCGGCGCGTTCCAGTGCCTCGGTGGCGCGGGGCAGGGCGCCGGGGTCCAGAAGCCGCATCCGGGCGCGACCGGTGGCGAGGTTCACCTGCGGTGCCTCGATGCCCGGCACGGCGGCAAGCGCGCGCTCGGCCCGGCCGACGCAGGAGGCGCAGCTGAGCCCGCTCAGCGTCAGTTCGATATCGCGGCCCTGAACGGGCAGGGGCGCTGCGGTGGGAAGGGTTGTGTCAGTGGCGGCAGACATGGGCTTGTCCTGTTCTGAATCCATGGGAAAGGGTTTCAGAGATCAGGACAGGCGGGGCCTGCGGCGAAAGCGGCACCAGAACCGGAGCGTCCGAGGCCGGCCAGCCGGGATGCAGGCGAAGCGGCGGCAGGCCCGGGCCGGCAGTCAGGGCCGGATTGGCGCGAAGCCGGGCGCGGCCTGTGCCGGCGTGACAGCGACAACCGCGACCGCCCCGGCCCCGGCACAGATGCGCGGGTCGGGGGGCGGCCTTGCGTGGCGCGCTTTCGCGGCGATGGCAGCAGCTCGGTTCCATCTGACGAAGATGTGAACCCGCCTTTGTGCTGTCAAGGCCCGCCCGAAGGCGCGGGATTGAGTTGGGATGCCCGAGCCTGTAGATTGGCCCAAACGAGCAGTTACAGGATGAGACTCCATGAACCGTCGTCAGGTTTTCGGGCTTGCATTGCCCCTGATCGCCGCGCCCTCGCTGGTGCTGGCGCAGGCCGATCCCTATCAGCCGACCGAGGTGCCGATCCGAGAGGGGTTCGAGGTCGGCTCGATCATCGTCGTTTCGGACAAGTTCTTCCTTTACCATGTGACCGCGCCGGACCGGGCCATCCGTTACGGCGTCGCCGTCGGTCAGGCCGAACTGGTCTGGAAGGGCAAGGCCCGGGTCGGGCGCAAGGCGGAATGGCCCAGTTGGACGCCCACGCCCGACATGATCGCCCGCAAGCCGCAGCAATACGGCAAGTACAAGGACGGGATGCCTGGCGGTCCGCGCAACCCGCTTGGGGCGCGGGCGCTGTATCTCTATGACGCCAATGGCAACGACACCGCCATTCGCATCCATGGCACGACAGAGCCGGGCTCCATCGGGCGCGCGGTCTCGAACGGCTGTATCCGGATGCGCAACGAGGCGGTGATGGCGCTGTTCGAGCAGGTGCCGATCGGCACCCCGGTCTACGTCTTCTGATCCGGCGAGCGCCGGAGTGAATGACCCGACCCCGCTTCGGCTCGATGCGGTCAATGCCGCCTCGGGCCGTTTCGACGATATCATCGACGTGCGCGCGCCCTCGGAATATGCCGAGGACCATCTGCCCGGTGCCATCAGCCTGCCGGTGCTGAACGATGCGGAACGCGCCCAGGTCGGCACCATCTACAAGCAGGTCTCGCCCTTCGACGCCCGCAAGGTCGGGGCGGCGCTTGTCGCCACGAACATTGCGCGCCATATCGCCGGGCCGTTGAAGGACCGGTCGGGGGGCTGGCAACCCCTGGTCTATTGCTGGCGCGGCGGGCAGCGCTCTGGCGCGATGGCAACGATCCTGGCACAGGTCGGCTGGCGGGTGGCGCGTGTCGAGGGCGGCTATAAAAGCTGGCGCGCCCTGGTGGTCAGGCGTGTGCAGGAACTGGGCTTTCCGGCGCCGGTCGTCGTTCTCGACGGCAATACCGGCAGCGCCAAGACCGCGATCCTGTCCCGGCTGGCGGCGCGCGGCCATCAGGTCGTCGATCTGGAAGGGCTGGCCAATCATCGTGGCAGCCTGTTCGGTGCCATGGGCGATCAGCCCAGCCAGAAGGCCTTTGAAGGGCGCCTTGCCTCGGCGTTGGAAGCATTGGACCCCGCCCGCCCGGTGCTGGTCGAAGGCGAAAGCTCTCGCATCGGGGAGCGCACCTTGCCGCGCGCCGTCTGGCACGGGGTGGCGCAGGCGCTGCGGGTGACGCTGGAGGTCCCGGTCGAGGCGCGGGCGGCCTATTCGGCGCGCGACTATGCCGATATCGCGCAGGAGCCGGGAGAGGTCGGGCAGATCCTGCAGAAGCTGGCCCGGTTGCATTCGGCTGAACAGATCGAGGACTGGCAGCACCTTGCCGATCGGCGCGACTGGCCGGCACTGGCCGAAAGCCTGATGCGGCATCACTACGATCCGCGCTATGCCAAGCACCGCGCCCGCTATGCCGAGCGCGAGGCGACGGTGGTTCCGCTGGCGGATCTGAACGATCTCGATGCCGCAGCGGGCCGGGTCGAGGATGCGTTGGCGCGGCTTGGCCGGGCCTAGCTGCCCAGCATGATCCCGATCACCACCGCCATCAGACCGATGACCGAAGCGGCCAGTGCCGCTATGTTGACGGCGACGACGCTTTGCATCCGGGTGCGGAAGGCGGCCTCGTCCAGCCCGCTGCGCCTGGCGCGCCAGACCGTCCAGATGCACCAGGCGATGCCGATCAGGCCCAGAAGGGTCAGGAATGCGCCGGCCCAGATCACGATGTCGAATATGTTCATGCCATCCTCTTTCCGCCGCCGGCTTAGCCCCGATTGCAGAACCCGGCAAGACGGCCTATGTCTGCCGCGCCAATAACGGGGGACATCATGCAGGACGATCACGCCTATAACGTCGCGGCCGACGAGCTGCGCCAGTTCATCGAGCAATACGAGCAGCTGGAGGCCGAGAAGAAGGACGTGACCGAGCGCCAGAAAGAGGTGATGGCCGAGGCCAAGGCCCGTGGCTACGACACCAAGGTGATGAAGAAAGTGATCGCGCTGCGCAAGCGCGACCGTGACGACATCGCCGAGGAAGAGGCGATTCTGGACATGTACAAGGCCGCGCTCGGCATGGCCTGAGCGCAGCCTGCCGATCAGGCCGAGATGAATTCCACGCCGCTCAGCGCGGCGATCTCGGCCAGATCGGCGGCGTAGATCTCGGACAATTCGTCGATCAGATCCTGCGACCAGCCGGGCAGGTCGATATCGGCTTCCAGCTTTGCCGGCTCTGCCTGTGCCAGCGCCTGTTCGACCAGATCCCGGCGCCCGTTCACGCTCAGCTCGGGCTGTTCGGCGATCTCGGCGTTCAACTGTTCCAGGGCTTCGGGCGACAGCAGGTCCGACAGGATCGCATCCTCGTCCTGCAAGGGCATGGCGGCGGTGACGCCGGCGACGGCGCGCAGCACCTCGGGCCAGGTGAAGGGCAGATCCTCCTCGGCCCAGGCGACGATCCTGCGGTCGGGCACCGCGCCCAGCATGCGTTGGAACATCGGCGCCCAGCGAAGCTGGCGCGGGTCGATGTCTTCCATGACCGCCGCGTAATCCCCTTTCATCTGCGACACCAGATCCTGCACATGGCGCGCGGGATGCAGGATGCTGACGAAGAACTCCACCGGGGACTGGGGAAACAGGTTGGACAGGCCGGTCATCCGGTGATGCGCTGTCGGGTAGACCCCGGTTGGCGTGACGGCCCGTTTTGGCTGGCCGATAAAGGCCGCCTGGCTGAGCACGACCCGCGCCGCATCATCGCTGACCATGACCGCATCGAGCAGCATTTCCTGCATTTCTGCCGAGGCGGGGCCGCCCTTGAGCGCGACCATGGCCTCTCCGTAGACGCCGCGATAGCGGCGGGGGGAGGGGACTTCGACGCCTGCCCGCCAAAGCTCATCACGATTGCGCAGCAGGGTCCGGATGAGTCGGTCCATTCCGCTTCCATAAGCGCCGACGTGATATGCAATTTCCATAAGACTTCTAAACCGTTGAATCGTGGCGAACAGTAGCGGCTCTGTCGTCGCAGGCAAACCAATTTTCGCGCCAGCCTTGCGCCGGCGGCGCAGGGGCGCTATCCGATCCGGGACGCATATGTCTGGGCCGGCATAGCTCAGCTGGTAGAGCAGCTGATTTGTAATCAGAAGGTCGCGGGTTCGATTCCTGCTGCCGGCACCAAATTCCTACGATATTTCAGTGCATTAGGGGTGGGCTTGCGTCCGGCGGCGGATCGGCTGACTATTCGGGCAGCATGTGACCAGATGGAGGCCAAGTTGCGACGTTTCATAGTCCTGTCCGCCCTTTTCGCGCTGACTGCCTGTGGCGGTTCCGGTGGCAATAACCGGCAGAGCGGGACCGGTGCGGCACCGCCGCCGACGCCGGCGGCGGTCTATTGTCAGCGCAGCGGTGGCGAGGTGATTGCCCGGACTTCGGGCGGAAGGCGGGCCGATCTGTGCAAGTTGCCGAGCGGGCGGACGGTCAGGGCGGCGGATCTGCTGAACAGCCATAACAGCCTGTAGGGGCTGAAAAAACCGCGTCCTCATCGGGTCGATATTGCGTCCATATCCTGTCCATATCGCGTGCATACGCCTGCGGGCGCCGGCGCGGCGTGCCAAGGGCGCGTGTCGGGTGAGGGTCAGAGGGCCTGATAGGCGGCGCGCTGGCGTTCGGTCCAGACCACATCGAGGGTGAAGCCGTCCTCGGTCTGGCGCTCGTCTTCGACCACGCCGGCCTGATGCAGCCAGGCGCGGCGGCGACCGTCGCTGAAATCGAGACGCAATTCCGCCGGCTCTCGCAACTCGGCCAGCACGCCATCGAGGGCCGCGTCAATGGCGGCGGAGAGGTCGTCCAGACCCTCGCCAGTCAGGGCCGAGATCGCCTGCACCCCCTCGGTGCGCCGATCGGTGCGGCGCAGCGCCTCGCGGGTGGCGGGCGAGAGGGCGTCGATCTTGTTCCAGACCTCGATCAGGGCCACGTCCTCATCCACGCCGAGCGAATCGAGAATCTCGGCCACGTCTTCGGCCTGTTCCTCGGTCTCGGGGTGGGAAATGTCGCGGACATGCAGGATCAGGTCGGCTTCCAGAACCTCCTCCAGCGTGGCGCGGAAGGCGGCGACAAGCTCGTGCGGGAGGTCCGAGATGAAGCCCACCGTATCCGACAGGATGATGTCGCGCCCGCCGGGCAGCCGGATCGACCGCATGGTCGGGTCGAGCGTGGCAAAGAGCATGTCCTTGGCCAGCACCTCGGCCCCGGTCAGGCGATTGAACAGGGTCGATTTTCCGGCATTGGTATAGCCGACCAGCGCCACGATGGGATAGGGCACCTTGGCGCGCGAGGCGCGGTGCAGGGTCCGGGTCTTTACCACCCGTTCCAACTGGCGGCGCAGCCGGGTCATCTGTTCGTCGATGGCGCGGCGGTCGGCCTCGATCTGGGTTTCGCCGGGGCCGCCGACGAAGCCAAGCCCGCCGCGCTGGCGTTCGAGGTGGGTCCAGGCCCGGACCAGCCGGGTGCGCTGATAGGACAGGGCCGCCAGTTCGACCTGCAACACGCCTTCGCGGGTCCGGGCCCGGTCGGCGAAGATTTCGAGGATCAGCCCGGTCCGGTCGAGGATCTTCACATCCCAGGCCTTTTCCAGATTGCGCTGCTGGACCGGGGTCACGGGGCCGTCGATCAGCACCAGTTCGGCCTCGATCGCTTCCAGCGCGTGACCCAGTTCTTCGAGCTTGCCCTTGGTGAACAACTGCCCCGGCGAGGGCTTGCGCAGCCGCGCGACCTGGGCGCCGACGATGTCGACGCCGGGCAGGGCATGGGCGAGGGCCACGGCCTCCTCCAGCGCATTTTCGGGCGTCCGGCGTTGGCCGCCGGCGCCGTCGATATCGGGATGGATCACATAGGCGCGGGTCGGTGCGCGTTCCGTGACATGGGCTTCAGCCAATCAGTCTTCGCCTTCGTAGAGATTGATCGGTGCGCCCGGCATGATGGTCGAAATCGCATGTTTGTAGACAAGCTGCGATTGACCGTCGCGGCGCAGGAGCACGCAGAAATTGTCGAACCAGGTGATCACGCCCTGCAGCTTGACGCCATTGATCAGGAAGATGGTGACCGGAACCTTGGCCTTGCGGACATGGTTCAGGAAGGCATCCTGAAGATTCTGTTTGTCGGCAGCCATGGTTCGACCCCTGTTCTGTTTGTTTTCCAATATTTAGGAAAGGATTAATGACCTGACAAGCGGCGCTTGCAAAGCTGCCACAAGTTGTGGCGAATCAGCGACGCCAGAAGTCCGGGGTCAGCAGCGCGAGGATCGCCAGAGTCTCCAGCCGGCCGAGGATCATCGCCCCGGCCAGCACGGTTTTTGGCAGCAGGGCAAGGCCGGACCAGCCTTCCCACGGGTTCGAGGCGAAGCCGGCGCTGGATTCGAAACTGGGCGTCAGGGGAATGGTGCCGGCCAGCGGCCCGGTATTGGTCAGCGCCGAAACCGAGAGCATGACGGCGGTTTCAAACTCGATCTGGTGGATCGAGACGAGAATCACCGTGGCGGCGATGGAAAGCGCAAAGAGCATGAAGAAGATGAAGGCGAGATAGGCGCCTTCGCCGCGCAGCCGCCGGACCATGCGCCCGCCCCCGGCGACGGATGCCGGGTGGACGATACGTTCCAGTTCACGCTGGCTTTGGCGGGCGAGCGCATAGACGCGCAGAAGTTTCACCCCGCCGGCGGTGGTGGCGATGCCGCCGCCCATGATGGCAAGGCCCGCCAGCAGCAGGCCCGGCGATTGCAGCCCCGACCAGCTGCGCGCGCCCTGCCAGTCGACCGAGTTCCAGCCGGTCGTGGTCAGGAAGGACATGGCGTTGAACAGCCCGCCCCAGGTGGCGATGGCGGCGTTGCGGGCGCTGATGGCGAGGCCTTCGGGCACGCTGCCGGCCTTGCTGACCTGTTCGATGCTGAAGACGAAATGGCGCGCGAAAAGGATCAGCGCCACAAGGGTCACGACGATCAGCCCGATGCGCAGTTCGGGGTCGTGACCGAGCGATTCGCTGGCGCGCAGTTCTCCGGCGCCGGGCCAGAGGCGGCGGGACAATGCCAGGATCAGGAAGCAGAAGATCAGCATCTCGCCCAGAATGCCGGAATGCACGCCGATGGCGCCGGTGACCGGCGAGATCCCCGAGGTGGAAAGCGTGCCCATGGCCCGGATCAGCGCGATCAGCCCCGGATCGCCGGCCAGAAGCAGCGCCACCCAGAGCGTCATGGTCAGCCCGGCATAGACCGGGGCAATGTCGCGCAGCACCCGCAGCGCCCTGAGGCTCGGGGTCATGCGGTCGCTGCCCGAGGTATAGAACAATTGCCGGGCCTGCGAGGCGCGGCCATCGGCGCTGTCGGGCAGGGGTTGGAAACGCTCGTTCCGGCCATAGGGCGAGGACATGATCTCGAACCCGCCGACCTTGAGCGGGGCGAGGATGGCGACCGCCGTGACCAGGATGAAGAGCCCGCCCAGCCAGCCGACCAGCGAGCGCCAGAGATGCAAGGGCGGGGCCAGCATGTCGGCGGCATAGAGCGTGGCCCCGGTGGTGGTCAGGCAGCTGACCATTTCCCACCAGGCGTTGAACAGTCCGGTATCGGGCAGCGCCATGGCCAGCGGCACGCCGAGCGCCATGGGCAGGATGCCGAAGACCGCGAGCATGGTCGAAAGCGCCGGCAGCCCGTTGCCGCCCGGCGGCGGGCGCACCCGGCCCGAGGTGGCGATGCCCAGAAGCAGGGTCAGCACCAGCATCAGCAGGGCGCTGAAGAAGAAATAGCCGGAAATCGCCTTCCAGCCGGTCGCCGCCGCGTAACCGGCGGGCACCAGCATCGCCGCCCCGGCGATTCCGATCAGCAGCACCAGCAAGGGCAGGCGACCGAGGCGTTGCATCAGAAGAAATCTATGGCGACCTGCAACAGCCGCTCGACCTCGGGCACGTCCTTGCTGAGCGCGAAGATGCAGACGATATCGCCTTCGTTGATGCGGGTGTCGGGCATCGGCTTGACGATCTTCTCGCCCTTCAGGACCATGCCGATCAGCGCGCCTTCGGGCAGGCCGATCTCTCGGATGGTGCGGCCCGACATCGAGGAGGTGGGCAGGATCTGGGCCTCGATCACCTCGGCCTCGGCATCGCCGACGGAATAGATGTCGCGCACCCGGCCGTGGCGGACATGGCGCAGGATGGTGGAGACGGTGGTCGAGCGCGGGTTGATATAGGCGTCGATCTCCAGCGGTCCCATCAGCGAGACCAGCGTCGGGTCGTTGACCAGGCTGACCACCATCTTGGCGCCGGCCTGCTTGGCGCGCACGGCGGCGAGGATATTGACCTTGTCGTCATCGGTCAGGGTCAGCACCGCATCGGCCTTGCTGACGGCGGCTTCTTCCAGCAGTTCCGCCGACAGGCCGTCACCGTTCAGCACGATGGTGCGTTCCAGTGCGTCGGCGGCGCGTTCGGCGCTGTTGCGGTTGCGCTCGATGATCTTGGTGCGGACGCGGCGGGGCGAGGCTTCCAGTGCGCGGGCGACGGCGAGGCCGACATTGCCGCCGCCGATGATGATGACGCGTTCGGGCTGGGTGGTGACCTTGCCGAAGATTTCCAGCGTGCGCCCGGAATCGTCGCGGGCCGAGAAGACATAGATCTGATCGCCGGCGAAAAGCTGGTCATTGGGGTCGGGCACGAACAGCCGACCCTCGCGGCGGACGCCGACGACGATGGCGAGCAGGCTGGAGAAGAGGTCGTTCAGTTGCCGCAGGGGCGTGTTCAGGGCCGGGCTGTCCTCGTCCAGGACGATGCCCAGAAGCCGGGCGCGGTTGTCGAGGAAATCCTCGACATCGAAGGTCGAGGGGGCGCGCAGCCGGGCGAGGGCGGCCTTGGCGACTTCTCGCTCGGGCGAGATCACCACGTCGATGGGCAGGTGATCGGTGCGGTAGAGATCGGAATAGATCGCGTCGAGATAGGAGGAGGAGCGCAGGCGGGCGATCTTGCGCGGCACGCGGAAGACGGAATGGGCAACCTGGCAGGTGACCATGTTCACCTCGTCCGACTGGGTCGCGGCGATGATCAGGTCGGCATCGCGGGCGCCGGCGCGGTCGAGAATGTCGGGATGGCTGGCGAAGCCTTCCACGCCCTGCACATCCAGCGCCTCGGTGGCGCGGCGGACCAGCTCGCCATTATTGTCGATGACGGTCACGTCGTTGCTTTCGCCCGAGAGATGCCGGGCGATTTGCCAGCCGACCTGCCCCGCGCCGCAGATGATGATCTTCATGCCATGCCCCTCATCCTTGCCGAAGGTTTAGGCGCAGCGGGCGCGGGGGTCAATGAAGGCCGGGCCTCAGCCCACGGGGGGCGCGGCCACGATGTCCTTCAGCGCCGGGGCAGGGTTCTGCCGGGTCCAGCGCATCGGCGTGGTCGGCGGGCCGTCGCGATAGAGCAGCGATTGCCCGTCATGGAACAGGTGCATGGTCTCGGGGTCGGCGGTCAGGCGCACGCTCTGACGGTTCAGCCCGGTATGGATGCCGGGCAGCTTGGCGATGAAGGGATCCTGATCGCCGGTGGTGCCGAAATAGAGAAGCGTCACCTCTCCAAGCGCCTCGGTCAGGTCGACGGTGCCTTCAAAGAGGGCCGGGCCGTCGGTCATGCGCAGATCCTCGGGGCGGACGCCCAGATTGACGGACATGCCTTCGTCGCCCGCACGGGTCGGGATGGCGACCGAGCAGGTGCCGCCGCCGTCAAGCTGGACCTGCGTCACCTCTCCGGTGGCGGTGACCTTGCCGGGCAGAAGGTTCATGGCCGGGCTGCCGATGAACTGGGCCACGAATTCGTTGACCGGACGTTCGTAAAGCTCCAACGGTGCGCCGACCTGGGCGATGCCGCCGCCGGCCAGAACGACGATGCGGTCGGCCAGGGTCATGGCCTCGGTCTGGTCGTGGGTGACATAGATCATGGTCCGGTCGGGCATCGATTCCTTCAACTGCGCGATCTCGATCCGGGTGGCGACGCGCAGGGCGGCATCGAGGTTCGAGAGCGGCTCGTCGAACAGATAGACCTTCGGGTCGCGCACGATGGCCCGGCCGATGGCGACACGCTGGCGCTGACCGCCCGAAAGCGCCTTGGGCAGGCGATCCAGATAGGGCGTCAGTTGCAGCATCTTGCCGGCGCGGTCGGTGGCTTCCTTGATCTCGGCCGGGGATTTGCCGGCGATCTTCAGCGCGAAGGCCATGTTGTCGCGCACCGTCATATGCGGATAGAGCGCGTAGGACTGGAACACCATGGCGATGCCGCGCTGGCTGGGCGGGATGTCGTTCATCCGCGCCCCGTCGATATAGAAGTCGCCGCCGGTGATCTGTTCCAGCCCGGCGATCATGCGCAGCAGGGTCGACTTGCCGCAGCCCGAGGGGCCGACAAAGACGATGAACTCGCCCGAGGTGATATCGAGGTTGATATCCCTGAGCACGTTCACATCGCCGTAGGACTTGGCGACATTCTTGAGATTGAGATCGGCCATATTCGTCTCCCCCCGGTTCAGTTCCGGCTATGCTTCATTCAGTTCGAAATGCCACGGACCCAGGCCCCCAGCCTCTTCGTTCGAGAGGTTGATGCGCAGGGTCACGCGGTCGTCGTCTTGCTGGCGGGTGATGGTCAGCACATCGCCATCCACCTGCAATTGCTGGCTGCCCGTCTGCAGGGCCGGATGTTTGTGACGCAGTGCAATCGCCCAGCGGTAATGGTTCAGGACCGAGCCGATCTGCTTGTCCTGTTCGGACACGGCACAGTGCAGGTGCTCATGCGAGATCGGCAGCCACGGCACCCCGGTGGTGAAACCGGCATTGGTATTGCTGTGGGCTTCCCAGACCATCGGCGTGCGGCAGCCGTCGCGGCCTTTGAACTCGGGCCAGAACTCGATGCCGTAGGGGTCCTGCAGGGCCTCATAGGGGACATCGGCCTCGTGCAGGCCAAGCTCCTCGCCCTGATAGATGCAGACCGAGCCGCGCAGGCACATCATCACTGTGACATAGGCGTTCACCGCCGGCTCGCTGAGGCCCCAGCGGGTGGCGTGGCGCACCACGTCGTGATTGGAAAACGCCCAGCAGGGCCAGCCGTTCGGGGCCTTTTCGGCCAGCTGTTCGAAGACATCGGCGACGCGCGCCGCGCTCAGATCGCTGCCCGAGAGGAACTCGAACGCATAGGACATGTGCATGAGCTTGTCGCCCGAGGTATATTCCCCCAGAAGCTCCAGCCCGCGCTGGCTGTCGCCGATCTCGCCCACGGCGGCGGCGCCGTAAGGTTCCATCACCGCGCGCAGCTTTTCCAGGAAGACCAGGTTTTCCGGGCGCGACTTGTCATAGACGTGGCGCTGGTGGTTATAGGGGTTCACCTTGGGCGCGGTCTGGTCGTTGCGTTCTTCCGGCGGCAGGGGCGGATTGTCGCGCAGCGCGGCATCATGGGTATAGAAGTTGATCGTATCCAGCCGGAAGCCGTCCACGCCGCGTTCCAGCCAGAAATGCGCCACGTCCAGCAGCGCCTGCTGAACCTCGGGATTGTGGAAGTTCAGGTCCGGCTGTGAGGTCAGGAAGTTGTGCAGGTAATACTGCTCGCGCCGGGCATCCCAATGCCAGCCGCTGCCGCCGAAGATCGACAGCCAGTTGTTCGGCGCGGTGCCGTCGGGTTTCGGATCGGCCCAGACATACCAGTCGGCGCGCGGATTGTCGCGGCTGGCGCGGCTTTCCACGAACCAGGGATGCTGGTCCGAGGTATGCGACAGCACCAGGTCGATCATGATCTTCAGGCCCAGCTCATGCGCGCGGGCGATCAGGGCATCGAAATCGGCCAGGGTGCCGAAGGTCGGGTCGATGTCGAGATAGTCGCTGACATCATAGCCGAAATCCTTCATCGGCGAGCGGAAGAAGGGCGAGATCCAGACCGCATCGGCCCCCAGCCGGGCGATATAGTCGAGCCGCTGCGTGATCCCCCGCAGGTCGCCGGTTCCGTCGCCCGTCGTGTCCTGGAAGCTGCGCGGGTAGACCTGATAGATCACCGCGCCCTTCCACCAGTTCTTTGCCTTCGGCAATTGTAGCATCATCCACCTTTTACGGATCCGGCCAGCAGACCGCGGACCAGGTATCTTTGCATCGAGAAGAAGACCAAGAGCGGCACCGCGATCGAGATGAAGGCCGAGGTGGCGAGGATTTCCCATTCGCCGCCCTTGGAGCCCATCAACTCGCGCAGCACCCCGGTCATGACCAGTTGTTCGCGGGTATTGCCCAGGAAGACCGTTGCCACCAGCAGGTCGTTCCAGACCCAGAGGAACTGGAAGATGGCGAAGCTGGCCAGCGCCGGGAAGGACAAAGGCAGGATGATCTTGAGGAAGATCTGGAACTCGGTCGCGCCATCGACGCGGGCCGATTCGATCACCTCTCGCGGCAGTCCGACCATGTAGTTTCGCAGCAGATAGACCGCCAATGGCAGGCCGAAGCCGGTATGGGCAAGCCAGATGCCGAGATAGCCCTTGCCGATGCCGATCTCGTTATGCAGGCGCAGAAGCGGGATCAGCGAGACCTGCAACGGCACGACCAGCAGCCCGACCACGGTCGCGGTCAGCAGCGCGCGTCCGGGGAAATCCATCCAGGCCAGCGCATAGGCGGCGAAGGCCGCGATCAGGATCGGGATGATCGTCGCCGGGATGGTCACCGTCAGCGTGTTCATGAAGGCGCGCCCGATGCCTTCGGCGTTCAGCACCCGCGAATAGTTCTGCAGCGTGAACTTGCCCGGGCTCTTGGTGGTCAGGAAGATCCGCTCGCCCCGGGTCATCTCGAAGGCGGTGGGCGATTCCATGCGATAGCTGCCATCGGCATTCACGGTCAGCTTGGCACCATCCACATCGGCGGTATCGCCGGGCTGATAGGCCGCCGGCTCTCGCGAGCGGGTGCCCCAGCCGACCAGCTCCTGGCCCTCGCCCAGCACATTGCCGTCGAGGACGAAGACGCCGCCCTCCTCGCGCTGATCGGCGGCGGTGCCGGTGCGCACGAAGCCGGTCTGTTCGGTCGCCGAGAGCGATTTCCACCAGCCGGTGGCCGAGATCTGGTCGCGGTCCCGGAACGAGGACACGAACAGGCCCGCCGTCGGGATCGTCCACATCACCACCAGCAGCAGCGCCGCCAGATTGACCAGCCAGGTCAGCGAGGATTTCTGTCCAGCCATGCCTTCCATCAGCGCATCTCCTTACGGACGTTACGGATGTTCCAGATCATGATCGGCAGGACCAGGATCATCAGAACGATGGCGATGGCCGAGCCGCGCCCGTAATCGGGCGTGCCCCGGAACATCCAGTCATACATGAGGTTCGCCAGCACCTGCGTGCCCCATTGGCCGTTGGTCATTACGAAGACGATGTCGAAGACCTTCAGCACGGTGATGGTGATCGTGGTCCAGACCACGGCGATGGTGCCCATGATCTGCGGCACCTTGATCTTGAAGAAGATCTGCCATGGGCTGGCGCCGTCCAGCACGGCGGCCTCGATGGTTTCCTCGGGGATGCCGCGCAGGGCCGCCGAGAGGATCACCATGGCAAAGCCGGTCTGGATCCAGACCAGCACGATCATCAGGAAAAAGTTGTTCCAGGGCTGGATCGTCAGCCAGGTCTGCGGGGAACCGCCGAGACCCTGCACGATGGCATTGAGCAGGCCGATCTGTTCGGTCCCCGGCTCGCGGAATTCATAGATCAGCTTCCAGATCACGCCGGCGCCGACGAAGGAAATCGCCATCGGCATGAAGATCAGCGACTTGCCGATATTGCCCCAGCGGATGCGGTCGGTCAGCTGCGCCGCCAGCAGCCCGAAGGCGGTGGACAGCGCCGGCACCACCAGCAGCCAGAAGAAGTTGTTGATCATCGATTCGCGGAATTTCGGATCGCCGACCAGCCAGGTGTAATTGCTGGCGCCGACGAAATTCTGGCTGGAGGCGTCTTTCAGCGACAGCCAGACCGAGTTGATCACCGGATAGACCAGATAGACCCCGAGGAACAGGATCGCCGGGCCAAGGAAAAGCCAGGGCCGGATCAGGCTGGCGCGGCTGATATTCGCGCCGGCATTCGGTCCGCGTGGCGGCAAGATCGTGTCCAGCACATAGTTCGAGCCCCAGAACCACGCCACGCATCCGAGCACGCCGACCGCGATGGTTCCTATGGCGAGCAGAAACAGCTCCATCCCCGTCCCCCCTTCTTGACTTGGGCCGGCCCCGCGATCCGGGGCCGGCCGGTTGCGCGATTACTGCAAGGTGTCCCAGGTCGACTGGATCTGGTCGGCCGCTTCCTGCGCCGACTTGCCGCCGACGAAATCGACCATGCCGGTCCAGAAGGCGCCGGCACCGATGGCGCCGGGCATCATGTCCGAGCCGTCGAAGCGGAAGGTGGTCGCATTCAGCAGCACCTCGCCCATACGACCCACGACCGGATCCGCATATGCCTCGGGGTTGACGCCCTTGTGCGGGGTCAGGAAGCCCTGCTGCGCCATCCAGATCTCATGGGCGATGGGCGTCTGCAGGAACTCGATGAAGGCCGGGCCGGCCGGATTGTCGGTCAGCACCGAGAAGAGCGTGCCGCCGCCCAGAACCGGCTGGCCGAGAGAGCCATCCGCCGGGGCCGGGAAATAGAAGAAATCGGCATCCTCGCCCACCACGGTGCCTTCCGGGAAGAAGGTGGTGATGAAGCTGGCCTGACGGTGGAAATAGCAGGCCGGCGGGCTTTCAAAGAGGCCCTTGGGGCTGTCGCGGAAATCGGTCGCCGCGACCGAGCCGGTGCCGCCGGCGACGAAATCGTCATTCTTCGCGAACCAGCCGAAATCGTCGATGGCCTTGACCACCTTGGGATCGTTGAACTTCAACTCGTTGGTGACCCAGGCGTCGTAATCCTCGGGCGCGTTGGTGCGCAGCATCAGATCCTCGACCCAGTCGGTCGCCGGCCAGCCGGTCGCACCGCCCGAACCCAGCCCGATGCACCAGGGGGTTTCGCCATCGGCGACGATCTGTTCGGTCAGGGCCTTGAGGTCTTCGAGCGTCGTCGGCACCTCATAGCCGGCATCTTCCAGGTTTTCCGGCACATACCAGACCAGCGATTTCACATCCGCCTTGTAGGGGAAGGCATAGACGTGATTGGCCCCATCCGGGCCGGGATAGGTGACCAGCTTGGCCCAGCTGTCGCCGGCGGCGTAGTTTTCAGAGATCCAGGCACCGACATCGTCGGACAGCGGCATCAGCTTGCCCTTGGCGGCAAGCCCGGCGGCCAGACCCGGCTGCGGGAAGACCGCGACATCGGGGGGAGAGCCGGCCTCGGCGTCGATCACGATCTGCTGTTCGAAACTGTCGGAACCGCTGTATTTCACATCGACCCCGGTCGCTTCCTCGAAATAGGGAATGACCGATTCGAACAGATCCTTGTCACCGCCGAGCCAGGGCCCGAGGATGTTCAGCTCCTGCCCGGAGAGGTCGCCATGGGCGGCCTTGAACTCGTCCAGGCTGGCCCAGTTGAAGGTGTCGTCCTCGCCCGGCGCAAACTTCATATCGGCCTGCGCGGCCATTCCTGTCAGCGCTATCATTGCCGCCGATGTCATGAGAATGCGTTTCACGTGTTCTTCTCCCTAGGGTCAGGACTCATTCCCGATCATAACCAGAAGATGACGGTGGCGGCGAGCA
>NZ_CALMYP010000010.1 GCF_937873615.1 uncultured Paracoccus sp. | reverse complement strand
CGGGTCGTTTGCGGGAGAGTGTGAAATCCTACTCTAAGCTGACAGCGGTCGTTCGTGCAGCGCGCGGCGAAGGTCGGCTTCGAGCCCAGACTCACCGATGCTGCGGGGCGCGCGAATGTCGGCTTTCGTCCGGCGCGTCGCACCATGATGGAGTTAGTCAGCTTCCACCAAGTCACTCCGGGCATCGCGGATGATCATCCACGACGAATGCAGGAAAAGCCCCGCGATCGCGAACGCGACGATCAGGTCGGGCCATGCACTGCCAAGCCACGCGACCAGCCCGGCGGCGATGACCACGGCGAGGTTGCCGATGGCGTCGTTGCGAGAGAACAGCCAGACGGCTCGCATATTGGCATCACCCTTGCGGTGCTTTAGCAGCGGCAGCACCGCGAGGATGTTTACGATCAGCGCACCTACCGCGAAGGCTCCCATCAACCCGGCTTCTGGCGTGGTCTGGTTGAGGACACGCCAGAGCGTGCTGCCGACAACGCCAAGGCCCAGAAGGCCCAGAAACACGCCTTGGATCATCGCCGACCGCGCCCGCCATGTCAGGCTCCAGCCGATGGCGAGCAGGCCCAGAAACGTGATCGCACCATCGCCCAGAAAATCGAGCGCGTCTGCCTTCAGCGCCTGCGAACCGGACAAGAACCCGCCGAACATTTCGACCACGCCGTATCCGAGATTGAGCGCGACCACGATCCAGAGCGCGCGGCGATAGCTCGGGTCCTTGTAGGCCGGATCGGACGATGTATCGCCGTCCTCGATCTTCTCGAAACCGTAGCCGGTCGCGTCGAGCGCGGGCCGCACTTTCGGCAGATCGCCGTCCGCGATCCACAATGTCATGATGTGGGTGGCGGCGGACACTTTCACGTCGCCTTCGGCCACGCCCGCAGACCGGGCCGCGCGCTCGATCTCGGCGGCATCTTTCGCGCAGTCCATGCCTTGCACCCGCATTCGGATCGGGGAGGAGGCTGTCGCCAACTTGCTGTTATCGGGCTGGCTCATGTGCGATCCTTTTTGTGGTGGCGGGCGAAAAGGTACGCTGCTAACGTATCAGTGGATAATGATATGACAGCGCAAAACATTCAAGACGATCTTTCGGCACCCGATACACTGGAACTGCGGGCAAAGCTCTTCCGGGGCCTAAGCGATCCCAGCCGTCTGACGATCCTCGATGCGCTGGTGTCGGACGAACGCAACGTGCAGGAAATCGTCGGGCATACGGGTTTGGGTCAGCCCAACGTCTCGAACCATCTGCGCTGTCTGCTGGAATGCGGGCTGGTCAGTCGCCGCAGCAAAGGCCGCTTCGTTCGGTATCGTCTGGCGGACAGGCGGGTCGCCGATCTCATCCGTGATGCAGATCAGCTACTTGCCTCGACAGCCAACGGAGTTGATGCCTGCCAAAGCTATACGGACTAACCGGCGCGACCTGCTGCAATGTCCTATCGGTGCGCCAAACCTGAAGCAGCCATCTGCGCATCCGCAGCGAATGCACCCTTTGTCCCGCATAGTGTGAGTTCGAGCGCGGCGCTGCGAACGGCAGCTGTGGCTTCTACCTCTTCGGCCATTTGTATTCGCCGGTGAGAAGGATGTGGGCCCAGCTGAGGGGCGAGGTGTGCGCCAGCAGATCGGGCGGGACCGGGAGCTTCGCACGCTGGCGCTGTGTGACGGCCTCGCCCAGGCGGGCTGTGTTCCAGTGGATGACGATTGCGGCGAGGAGGTTGAGCGCGGCCATCCGAAAATGTTGGCCCTCGGCCGTCCTGTCGCGGATTTCGCCCTGTCGGCCGATCCGCAGAGCGTTCTTCAGCGCGTGGTGCGCTTCGCCCTTGTTGAGGCCGATCTGGACGCGGCGTTGCATGTCGGTGTTCAGGACCCATTCGATCATGAACAGCGTCCGTTCGACGCGGCCGACCTCGCGCAAGGCGACGGCAAGGTCGTTCTGGCGGGGATAGGACGCCAGCTTGCGCAGGATCTGACTGGGCGCGACGGTCCCGGCCGTCATGGTCGCCGCGATCCGCAGGATGTCGGGCCAGTTGGACGCGATCAGGTTCTCCCGGATCGTGCCGCCCGCCAGACCGCGCAGGTTCGGCGGCACGGCCTTCGGCTCGAAGACGTAGAGGCGCTTGGAGGGCAGATCGCGGATGCGCGGAATGAACCGGTGGCCGAGTATCGAGGTGACGGCGAAAACGTGATCAGTGAAGCCCCCGGTATCGGCATACTGCTCCCTGATCCGTTTGCCGACCTCGTTGTTCAGCAGCCCATCCAGGATGTAGGGCGCTTCGCTGACTGTGGCCGGAATGGTCTGCGACGCGAAGGGCGCGAACTGGTCGGAGACATGCGTGTAGGCCTTCAGCCCCGGCTCGCGCCCGTATTTCGCGTTGATCAGGTTCATCGCCTCGCCTTGCCGGGCGGTGGGGAAGAACTGTCCGTCGCTGGAGGCAGTCGTGCCCATGCCCCAGAACCTGGCCATCGGCAGAGCGGCCTGCGCTTCGACGACGCTCGCCAACGCGCGGGCATAAGCATCGCTTTCCACGTGCCAGCGCGAAATCCTCATCAGTTCCCAGAAGCCGTGGGAATTGCTGGCCTCGGCCATCTTGCTCAGACCGAGGTTAAGACCTTCGGCCAGAAGCACGTTCATCAGCCCGATCCGGTCCTTCGGCGGCGCACCGGTCCTGAGATGCGTGAACGCCTCGGTGAACCCGGTCGCGCGGTCCACCTCCAGCATGATGTCGGTGATCCGCGTCTCCGGTATGCGGCGGTAGAGATCGGACAGCAGGTCATCGGCCCCCTGCGGCGGCGCCGTCGGCAACCGGCTCAGATGAAGCACGCCGTTTGCAATTGATCCGCCGGGGATCGCGCCCGCTTTTGCGGCCTTGGCCAGCTTTTCGAGACCGATCTCCATTCGCGCATGGCGATCAGCCAGCCAGTCCTCGGGATCGAAGGGGACGGCGAGCCGCGCGTTTGCCTTTGCGGCCTGCGCAGGCACCAACACCTGTTTCAGATCGCCGTAACGCCGGGAGCGTTCCAGCCAGATATCGCCTGAGCGGAACGCGTCGCGCAGATGGAACATGACCGCGACCTCCCACAGGCGGCCGTCCCCGGAGGTCTGGGTCTTCAGATGGCGGTGCCACTTCGACGTGCGCCGCAGAAAATCCGTCGGCCGACTGTGAGCCCTGTCGAGCCGGATCAGCTCAGCCGCGTCCAGAAGGGGTTTGGCCACGTCCGCCCCGTCGATTTCAAGAAGCCGCAGCATCCGGGGCGCGTATCGACGAAACCGCTTATGCCCCTGAACGACATGAGTAATCGGGTCCGATGACAGCGTATCCGTCAATCGGGCCGCGACAGCGACGAGAGTCTGCAAATCCGTCCATCCCGGACTGGACGAGATGGCGTCCTCAAGAGACACGTCGTCGTTCTTCGCTTCGAGAAGGGCCGCTCCCATGTCGCGGAACGAGCGCAAGGTCTTCTGGACCTCCGGTTGCGCTCCGTCCATGCGGTCATCGCACAGCCGGGCGGCCTCCCGCCAGGTCCTGCCGACGATCCGGTCATGTGTCTCGACCACGGCATCGGCGATCGCGCGTCGCCATTCCGATACGCAGACGGCAAGGATTGCGTGGCGGCGGTCGCCCGGCAGATCACGCAATCCGTCCGCGAAATAGCGTTCACCCTGCCGACGCAGACGGGTGATGCGATGATCCGGAACATCGTGGAACGCATCCGGCGAAACGTCGATCTTGCGAAGGTAATCGAGCCGGTCGAGCAGCCGGCGTGCAGCGGCCGAATTGTTGCCGACCTCGAACTTGCGCAGCCAGACGAACCGGGTCAGCCGATCCTCGACCATCTCAAACAGCAGATCGTCGAGGGCCACGCATTCGTCATCGCTCAAGCGATCCGCAATCCTCGTCTCTATCCGTTTCTCGGCGGCGACGAGCGCGTCGGCGCAGAGGCGCTCGATGGTCGATATGGCGGG
>NZ_CALMYP010000009.1 GCF_937873615.1 uncultured Paracoccus sp. | reverse complement strand
TCATTGCCATTCTCGGCTTTGCTCGGAACCCGTTCCTCCGCCTCGGGGCGCTCGGGCTCTTTGCGGTGCCCGCCGCCGTGGCGGGCTACGCGCTGGCCCATGGCGTCGCGAAACATGCGCTCGACCCGGGTGTGATGCTGACGTTGATCTGCGGTGGCTGCGGCGCTGTCGTCGCCGTTGCGGCGATGATCAACCTCAATTCCTTGGGCGAGGGGCTTCTCGAACCTTAGCCCTTGGTTGCGGTCGTCCCTCGTCAGTTGATCGTAGGCGCGGTGGAAATCCGCGCTTCGACGGTTCTTGGCTGATCGCAGGCCAAAGCCCGGAACATCCCTGTCTTCTCGCATGACCATGAACCAACCGGGCCGATGCCTGTGAGTACGGTGAACGATGCCTGACGTGCTCGGTTCTGCCTGCGGGTTCTGGCCGTCGGACACAGCGCGGCTGCGGCAAGCGACGGTGGGTGCATGAGGCCGATTGTCGATGGGTGCGTGATCTGGGGCCCAAGTTGCCATTCGCGAGGAAGATTGTTCGGCACTGCGTCCCCGTTGGCGCTCCCCCGAGAAGACCTGTCCCTCCTCCTGATTGATCCCCTAAGCCCGTCTGTCCGAGGCCGGCAACCCCGCGCGGCGGGACCCGTGTTGGCGTGTTCCACGCCTGCCCGCGCCACGTCCCGACTTGGGGGTCGAGCGGACACCGGGGGCGTCCGTGCAGGCCACGTCCAGCGGTCTTTGACGGGCCTCATCGGAGGGACGGTCCCTCCGGATGGAGCAACGGAGACATACCATGCAGAACATCGTCATCCTCGCTGGCAACATCGGCCAGACCCCCGAGACCCGCACCACCCAGGGCGGCACCTCGATCACCACCCTCACCCTTGCCACATCCCGCCCGCGCTATTCCGAAGGCCGGGTCGTCCGCGACGAGAACGGTTACCGCGTCCAGGACACCGAATGGCACCGCATCACCTGCTTCAACGGCCTCGGCAAGACGGTCCAGCAGTACTGCGAGAAGGGGATGAAGCTCCTGGTCCGCGGCCGCATCCACTACACCAAGTGGACCGACGCCGCGGGTGTCGACCGCTACGGCTGCGAGATCATCGCCGAAACGGTCGACTTCCTGACCAAGGCCAAGCAGGCCGAGGACGAGGTGCCCTCCTTCATCGACGATGAGGACGACCAGTCCTGACACGGCAACGAAGCCCGGCGGCGCGAGCCGCCGGGCTTCTCCGATGGCACTGTCGGACGCCGATCACAATTCGTATCATTCGGCGATATCCCGCCGCGCGCAGCGGCTGGATGGGCACTGAGTCGCACGCAGGTCGCCTTCCTCGCGATCCAGTGCCCGAAACGGCCACTAACCGCGATGATCACTGGCAAGCCCCCGGAAATGCGACTAAAATAGTCGTAGTTCTGGCATGTGTGAATGGCCGGGTGGGAGGTGATCATCATGATCACCGCCCGACAATCACGGGCCGCGCGCGCATTGCTGGGATGGACGCAGCAGCAGCTAGCCGATAAGGCCCTGGTATCACTGACCGCACTGAAGAGGCTCGAATCCGAGAAGGATCTTCGTGTCTACGAGTCGACCGAGGATCAGGTGCGGCGGGTGTTCGAGGATGCAGGCATCACGTTTCTGCATTCGGACAAGGGTGAAGGCGTCTTGATCGATGTGAGCAAGGCGAAAAAGGCCAAGTGATCGTAACCGGTTGATGCGGATATCGGTAGCGCGCCTGTACGGAAAGACAACTTCGGGAGGGGGGTCGTTTCTGCGATCCTGTAGGCAAATGGCACAGGGCGAGACGACATTTCTGGATGCTCCGCCGGACAGCGACACGCTGACCGACTACGACCATGCTCATATGGTTCTCTACCTCCGCATTTTCGACGCTGCCGAGGAAGGAGCCGATTGGCAGGAAGTGGTCGAAGTCCTGTTTGGACTCGATCCGAAGCATGATCCCGATCGCTGCAGGAACGTCTATGATAGTCACCTCGCGCGGGCTCGCTGGATGACCGAGCACGGCTATCGCGACCTGCTTCGGCAGGGGGGTGACGGCCCGAACGGCTGAGTCACGCCGAAACCCGCCCATGTCGGGTGGGCCGGACTCCCGAAGATCAATCAAAACGTGTAAAATCAGGTCGTTTCAGAGAAGTTGACGAACAGGACTTGTCATGCCGTCGGAACGCTCCGGCTGGCGTTCCTCGGCAGAGTACGACTACGTCGAAGACCTGAGCGCGTCCGATCTTGCCTGGGAATGGCTGCGCCGCAACAAGCGCTACGCAAAGGACTATGCGCGCCTCTCCAAGGCCGCCCTTGATGACGCGTCTTTGAAAGCAGCGCTCCTCGACAAATGGGGGTTACGATTTCGCGGCCGATCCCAACCTCCCGGCTCCAAAGGCCCGCGCACTCTGGGACCCCCGGATCGATCCCTCGGTGGTCGTGCTGCAGAAGGCTCCGAAGGTCCTGAGCGGCGCGGTGGAACCGACGATCCTGCCTGAAGGGACAATCAGATTCGCCCATGACGGCCTCCACCATCTTCTTGGCGTTGGCGGGCAACGTCGCCTGCAGGTTCTGCAATCGGATTCCGACAACGATTCGCTGGTGGCGATCGTCCCGCTCGATCAAGACGGTTTCGCCCGCGTCGATGCTCTCTACAGGTTGCTCGCGCAGCTTCAC
>NZ_CALMYP010000008.1 GCF_937873615.1 uncultured Paracoccus sp. | reverse complement strand
CGACCAGCGATTCCTTGCAGCCGTATTTGTTGTCGAATTTCGACTTGGTGACCGAATCGTTGACGTTGATCGCCGGGAAGGGCAGCAGGCCCTTCTTGTGCAGATCGTAAAGACGATGGACGCCGGTCGTGGTTTCCTCGGAGACGCCCTGCAGAGCATCGCGCTGCCGGGTGAACCAGCCGGGGCTTTCCGCCAGCCGCTTCCTGATCTGGGCAAAAAGCGCCTCTTCCTCTTCGCTGGTGGGCGTCTCGATCAGGCCGGTCTCGCCGGCTTCGACCCGCGCGCCGAGCAGGATATACAGCGTCGCATCCCCGCCATCGTCGAGGATCATGTTTGCCGTGCCGTCCGTGAACTGGAAGATCCTGTCGGTATAGGCCCAGTATTCGGGCAGGGTTTCGCCCTTGATGGCGAAGACCGGAACGCCGCTTGCGGCAATCGCGGCGGCGGCATGGTCCTGCGTCGAATAGATATTGCACGAGGCCCAGCGGACATCGGCGCCCAGCGCCACCAGTGTCTCGATCAGCACGGCGGTCTGCACGGTCATGTGCAGCGAGCCGGCGATACGCGCGCCTTTCAGCGGTTTGGCCGCACCGTATTCCGCGCGCAGGGCCATCAGGCCGGGCATCTCGGTCTCGGCGATATCCAGCTCTTTGCGGCCATATTCGGACAGCGAGATGTCCTTGATGATGTAATCCGTCATTTGACGCCTCTCAAAGGTTTGCGTGCGGATAGCACCGGGGCGGTTAAGATACAATGAAAGCCGCACGCTTGCGCGTTCCGAACGGGTCGCGTATCGCGAAGATCAGGCAGTTGAGGGGGAAAAAGATGGCGATGCTTTTGGCCGATGTCGGCGGAACCAATGCGCGTTTGGCGATTGCCCGGAACGGGGTCATCGACGCATCCAGCATCACCCGCTATCGCGGCGAGGATTACGAAAGCTTCGACCGCGTGGTGAAGACCTACATGACCGAGCAGGACAATCCCCGCCTGTCGGCGGTCTGCGTGGCCGTGGCCGGCCCGGTCTCGGGCGGCAAGGCGGAACTGACCAATCGCGACTGGGATTTCTCGGAGGACCGGCTGGCGCGGCTGACCGATGCCGATCATGTCCGCCTGATCAACGACCTGACCGCACTGGGCTATGCGACACCGCATCTGGAGGCCGAGGGGGTCTCGATCCTGCGCAACGCCCCGGCGCATCGCGCCCGCAACGGCCAGTCGCTGGTCGTCGGTGCCGGCACCGGCTTCAATGTCTGCGCCGTGCGCAGCCTGCCCGGCGGCGGCATCGCCGCCATGGAGGCCGAGGAAGGCCATACCAACCTGCCCTCGAACATCGCCAGAAAACTTGCAGACCGCATCGGCGCCGAGCGCATGAGCGCCTTCTTCTCGACCGAGGAAACCTTCGCCGGACGCGGCCTTGCCGCCATGCATCACGCCCTGCATGGCGAAAAGGTCGAACGCGCCGAGGCGATCTCGACCGCAGCCATGGAAGGCGACGGCAAGGCCGAAGAAACCTATCAGCTGTTTACCGAGCTTTTCGGCCTGCTGCTGCGCGAGCTGGCGCTGCGCTTCATGCCGCTTGACGGGATGTTCCTGGCCGGTTCGGTCGCGCGCAGCTTTGCCCATCGCACCCAGTCGCTGGAAACCGCCTTCCTGGCCGAGCCCTATATGCGCGAGATCCCCGAAAACACGCCGCTGTTGCTGATCCGCGACGATATGGCGGCCCTGCACGGCTGTCTGGCGGCGATCTCCTGATATTTACTTGTTCTTTGCTGTGAAATCTGGATTTTCACCGTCAAGGCTGCAACAAAAGCAGCAGGGGTAATGAGGGGCAGGGATGCGCAAGACAGCGAAAGTTGTCCTGACAGCGGCAATCGCAGCAGGGATGGTTGCGGCGGAGGCACCGGCGCAGTCTTCGTCGTCGTCCAATCCCTTCTCTGGCTTCTCGGGCCTGTTCAGCAAGGATGAGGCCGCCGTCACCGACGAAGACGGCCGCGTTCTTGGCCCGCCGGTCGATTTCAGCGTCGTCATCGTCGATGGCGACGAGGATCTGCAAAAGCAGGTCCGCCGGGCTTCGCTGATCGCCGGCGCCCTCGATGAGGATCGCAATACCGGCCAGGACGTGCTGGCGGCGGCGCGCGGCGATTATGCCCGCGCGCTGGGCGTCATGTATGACGAGGGCTATTTCTCGGCCATCATCAATATCACGCTGGACGGGGTCGAGGCGGCGGAAATCGCGCCGCTGGATGCGCCGGCCTATGTCGGCAAGGTGGTGATCGCGGTCGATCCCGGCCCGCGCTTCAAGTTCGCCCGTGCCGATCTGGGCCCGCTGGCGCCCGGCACGACCGCACCCGAGGAATATGCGGTCGGCGAAACCGCCGGCACCGGGATCATCAAGCGGGCGACCTCGGGCGCGGTCAGCGACTGGCGCGATGCCAGCCACGCCAAGGCCGCCGTCGCCGACCAGCAGATCATCGCCGACCACAATGTCGCGCGGCTGGAATCCTCGGTCGAGCTGAATCCCGGCCCGGCGGTGACCTTCGGACGGCTGCAGACCACCGGCAACGAACGCCTCAGCACCCGGCGGCTGGAAAAGATCGCGGGCTTCCCCGAGGGCGAGGCCTTCGATCCCGAGAAGCTGGACGATGTGCGCAAGCGGCTGCGCCGCTCGGGCATCTTCTCGGCCATTACCCTGGTCGAGGCGGAAACCCTCAATCCCGACAACTCCCTGGATGTCGGCCTGACGGTGGTCGAACAGAAGCTGCGCCGGATCGGTGCCGCCTTCGAGATCTCGACCGTCGACGGGGCCATGGTCTCGGCCTATTGGCTGCATCGCAACCTGCTGGGCGAGGGCGAGCGCTTCCGTGTCGATTTCGAGATCGGCGATATCAGCACCACCAGCAATGGCGATGGGCTGGATTACTCTTTCGGTGTCCGGCTTGACCGGCCGGCAACGCTCAGCGCCGATACGACCGGCTATGTGGAGTTGCGGCTCAAGGAAGAGAACGAGCCGGAATATTACAAGAAATCCGCGGATGTCGGCTTCGGCTTCAGCTATGTCCGCAGCGAACGGCTGACCGCCGATATTGCCCTGCAGTTCAGCAAGTCGCGGGTCGATTACGGCTGGGGCTATTACGATTACGAGACCATCGCCCTGCCGGCGAGCATCACCTGGGACCGCCGCGACGACATGAAGAACGCCAAGCGCGGCTACTGGCTGTCGGGCGGCGTCATGCCGTTTCTGGGCCTGAACGAGACCGGCTCGGGCCTGCGGCTGACGGGCGAAGGACGGGTCTATCGCAGCATGATGGAAGACGACCGGTTGACCTTCGCGGGACGGCTCAAGGCCGGCACGGTGCTGGGGCCCGATATCCTCGAAGTGCCGCCGGATTACCTGTTCTTCTCGGGCGGCGGCGGCAGCGTGCGCGGCCAGCCCTACGAATCGCTCGGCTTCTATATCCCGGTCGATGACTCCGACGAGGATGCCTATGTCGGCGGCCAGAGCATCGTCAATCTCAGCCTCGAAGCGCGCTATCAGGTCCGCGAGAAGATCGGGGCCGTGGCCTTCCTCGATGCCGGCCAGATCTGGACCGAGGGCGGCTGGAAAGGACATTCGGAATGGCAGTCGGGCGCTGGCATCGGCATGCGCTATGACACCCCGATCGGCCCGCTTCGCTTCGATATCGCCACCCCTGTCGAGCCACGCGAAAACGAAAGCAAGGTCCAGCTATATCTGGGCCTGGGACAGGCCTTCTGATGTTGCGACGCATCCTGATATTTCTGGCATTGGTCCTGATGCTGCCGCTTGCGGCCCCGGCGCAGGACACGGCCGCGACCGATGACGAACTCGCCCGGATTGCCGCCGATGAGAGCGACGACAAGGGTTTCCTGACCCGGATGCTGCAGAACCGGCTGTCCAGCGCCGGCCGGACCGTCGATATTCAGGGGTTCGAGGGCGCGCTGTCCTCTCGTGCGACCTTCCAGAGCATCACCATCGCCGATGCCGATGGCACCTGGCTGCGGCTGGAAGATGGCGCGATCCAGTGGACGCGCTCTGCCCTGCTGCGCGGCCGGGTCGAGATCGGCGAACTCAGCGCCAGGCGGATCGAGATCCCCCGCAGCCCGCATTCCCAGGCCACGGAAACCCCGAACAGCACCGAGGCCCGCAGCTTCAACCTTCCCGAACTTCCGGTCGGCATCAGGATCGAGAAGATAGATGCCGAAAGCGTGGTTCTGGGCAAGGAACTGCTGGGCGAGGATGCAACCGTCACCGTTACCGGCTCGATGTCGCTGGAGGGCGGCGAGGGCAAGGCCGATGTCGTCATCAACCGCACCGATGGCAAGAAGGGCGATTTCACCTTCAACGGCAGTTTCGACAATGACAGCCGGGTGCTGAATATCGACCTGTCGCTGGACGAGGACCCCGAGGGCCTGTTCAGCCGCATGGCCGGGATCGAGGGCCGCCCCGCCGTGACCGCCGACATTCATGGCGAAGGCCCGCTCAGCGATTATGCCGCCAATATCCAGATCGCCACCGACGGGCAGCCGCGCATCACCGGCCAGATCGCCTTCGCCAGCGCCGAGGGGCCGGACGGCACCGCCGGCAGCGGCTTCGACGTGCAGATCGGCGGCGATCTGGCCTCGCTGCTGCCGCCGAAGAACCGGGCCTTCTTTGGCAGCGATACCCGGCTTGTCGCCAAGGGCTGGCGCGCCGCCACCGGTCGGCTGGAACTGGATTCGCTCAGCCTCGATACCGAAGCGCTGAAGATCAATGGCCGGCTGGCGACGAATGACCAGAACGCGCCGCAGATGCTGGATCTGACCGTCGATTTCGGTCAACAGGCCGGGGCCACGACCCTGCCGGTCGCGATCCCCTTCGTCAGCCCGCCGATGACCGTGCAATCGGGCAATCTGGCCATCGGCTTCGACGCAGCGCAGGGCACCGGCTGGTCGCTGAAGGGCTGGCTGACCGAGATCGACCGGCAGGGCGTCGCGCTGGAACGGCTGGACCTCGACGGGCAGGGACAGGTCATTCTGGCCGAGGGCCAGCACCTGCAACAGATCAACGGCACCCTCGGCTTCGACGCCTCGGGGCTGCAACTGGCCGATGAGAAGATCCAGCGTGTCGTCGGCGACAGCATTTCCGGGCAGACCGGCTTCGACTTCACCCCCGGCGAGGTGCTGGAGCTGACCGGGATGAAGATCGCGGGCAAGGATTACGCGCTTGACGGGCAGTTGACCCTCGACGGCTTGACCAGCGGGATCGTGCTGTCCACGACCGAGATCGTCGCCAGCCATGACAACCTGTCCAACCTTTCGGAACTGGCCGGGCGCAACCTGTCGGGCCGGGCGCGGGCAGAACTGACCGGCTATTATCAGGTCCTGACCGGCGCTTTCGATGCCGAGGGCCGGGTGACCGGCACCGATCTGAAACTGGATAATGCGCAGCTCGACCACCTGCTGCAGGGCAATTCCACCATCACGCTGTCCGCCGGCCGGACCCAGGACGGGACCGAACTGCGCGATCTGGCCATCAACGCGCAGCGCATCAGCCTGAGCGCGAGCGGCAGCGCGAACAGCGCCAATCTGGACCTCACGGCGGATTTCAAGGTCCCGACGCTGGCCGATATCGACCCGAACTTCGCCGGCACGCTGAATGCCAATGCCCGGCTGGTTGGCGGGCCGGGCGCGCGGCAACTGACCGTCACCGGCGCGGCTTCGGACCTGCAGACCGGCATTGCCGCCATCGACGGCGCTTTCGCCGGTGCGACCCAGCTTGATGCCTCGTTGCAGGAAGGCGCGGACGGGTTCAGCCTGACCTCGCTGCAATTGCGGAACCCGCAGCTGAATCTGGACGGCGCGGGCAAGATGACCGGCGGCGCGGTCGATGCCGCCTTCGATCTGGATGTCACCGATCTTGGCGCGCTGGGCGAGCGTTTCGCGGGGCTTCTGAACGCCCGGGCCGAGATCACCGGCAATGCCGCCGCACGCAATATCCGGATCACCGGAACCGGCAGCGACCTGTCCATCGGTCAGGCAAATATCGACGGGCTTCTGGGTGGCGAGACCAGGATCAACCTGCAGGCCACTCAGCGCGGCGACGTGATCACACTGGGCGAGACGCGCATCGGCAATGACCAGCTTTCGGTCACCGCGACCGGCACGCTCGGCGCGGCGGGGACGCAGGCCAATGCGCGGCTGGACATCCCCACGCTCGCGCCGATGGGGGCGGGCTGGAAAGGTGCCGTGACCGCCGATGCGGCGATCAGCCAGACCGGCGGCGGTAACCGGCAGATCCGCGTCGATGCGACCGGCCGGGACCTCGCGCTCGGTCAGCAGAATGTCGATGGCGCGCTTGGCGGGCAGACCGACCTGACCCTGCTGGCCGAGCAGTCTTCCGATGGCGCGCTGCGGCTGAAAAGCCTCGATCTGTCGAACCCGCAGCTGAGCGCACAGGCCTCGGGCGAGTTGGTCGATGGCCGCGCCAGCGGGCAGGCGGCGGCGCAGATCGCCAGCCTCGCGGCCCTTGGGCAGGGCTGGTCCGGGACGCTGGACGCCAAGGCCGAACTGGCCACCGACACCGCCGGGACACGGCGGATCACGCTGACGGGTGACGGCGAGAATATCCGCCTCGGGCAGGCGCAGGCCGATGCGGCGCTGACCGGCACCACCACCATCGACATCGCCGCCGAGCAGCATCGGGACGGCACCATCCGCATCGACCGCGCCAATGTCGCCAATGAACAACTGACCGCAACCGCACAGGGCGAAATCGGCGAGGGGCGCACCGATGCCACCGGCAAGCTGACCGTGCGCGACCTCGCCTCGCTGGGCCTGGGGTTGCAGGGGGCGCTGGATGTGGATGCCGCCTTCGCCGATGCCGGCGACGGCACCCGGCGGTTGACCGTCGCCGGCACGGGCGAGGATCTGGCCCTTGGCCAGAGCGGCAATGCCGGCACCCTGTCGGGCACCACCGATATCGACATTGCCGCGCTGGAACGCGACGGCACCTATACCATCGAACGCGCCAGCCTGACCAATGACCAGACCCGGATCAATGCCGAAGGCTCGATCGGGCCCGCCGGCACCGATGCCCGCGCCGATCTGGCGATCAGCGATCTGTCCGCCATCGGCCTCGGCATGGCCGGCGCCGTGGTGGCCGAGGCCACGCTGCGGGACGACCGGACCGGCGCGCAGGCCTTCACCCTGACCGGCACCGCCACCGATCTGGCGCTGCGTCAGGCCGGGGCCGAGCGCGCCCTGCGGGGCGAGACCCGCTTCAACGCGGCAGGCGCGCTCAAGGATGGCACCGTCACGCTTGAGACCGCCCGGATCGACCACCCGCAGCTTCGCGCCGATGCCAGCGGCACCTATGGCGCCGACAAGGCCGACCTGACGGCGCAGATCAATGCGGCGGATCTGTCCTTCGTCGGCGGCGGTGTGGGCGGCGCGCTGGATGCAACCGCCGGGATCGCCGACAGCGCCGAGGGCCGGGTCTTCGATCTGACCGGCACCGCGCGCAACCTGCGCGTCGGCAATGCCCGGGCCGATGGCGCTCTGGCGGGCGAGACCCGGCTGACGGCGCGCGCCGTGCAGAAGGGCGGTCGCTTCGATATCCAGCAATTCGAGGCCCGGAACCCGCAGCTCAGCCTTGACGGTCAGGGGGTCTATGGCCCCGGTCAGACCGACCTCAACGCCCGGCTGAACATTCCGGGGCTGGGCTTCGCCGGCTTTGGCGGCAGCCTGAACGCCACCGCACAGGTCCAGGACGTGACCGGGGGCCGCCGGATCACCGCCGAGGCCACGGCAAACGGGCTTGGCATCGGCAATGACCGCGTCGACGGCCTGCTGCGCGGCCAGACCACCGCCGATATCGCCCTGCTGCAAGGCCCGAACGGGCTGATCGTGCAGCGCCTCGACGCCCGCAACCCGCAGCTTCAGGTCAGCGCCAATGGCGACCCGGCACAGGGTCTGAATGTCGATGCGCGTCTGGGCGACCTCGCGCCGCTGCTGCCGGGGATCACCGGCCCGGCGCAGGCGCTTGGCACCGTGCAGCAGATCGACGGCGGCGCAAGGCTCGATCTGGCCATCACCGCCCCCGGCGGCACCCGGGCGCAGGTCGTGGGACAGGTGGCCGGCGCCGAGACCGACCTGCGCATGACCGGCGTCGGCGATGCCGCCCTCGCCAATCCCTTCCTGCGCACCCGCAGCGTGCAGGGACCGCTCAGCTTCGATCTGCGGATGCAGGGCGCACCGGGGCTTGAGGCGATCAGCGGCAATGTCACCATGCCGGATGGCCGGCTGGCAGAGCCGAAACTGGGCCTGACCATCGACCATCTGCGGCTGGATGCCGGGCTGGAACGCGGGCTCATCAATATCGATATCGCCGGCGGGCTGAGCGGCGGGGGCAATATCGCCGTCGATGGCGCCGTCGATCTGCGGGGCGGCGCGCCGGTTCTGGACCTTACGGCGCAGCTCAATCAAGCCACCCTGCGCGACCCGAACCTCTATGAGCTGACCGCGAATGGCACCGTCTCGATCACCGGCGTCGCCTCGGAAGGGCCGCTGGTCAGCGGCACCATCAATATCGCCCAGGCCGAGTTCCGCATCCCCTCGACCGGGATGGGAGGGGCGCAGGCGATTCCCGATATCGTTCATGTCAACGACGACTGGCGCGCCGCCGCCACCCGCGCCAAGGCCGGGCTGGAAGCCTATGGCAGCGCCGCCGCGCAGGCCGCCGATCTCAGCGGGCCGGCGGCGACCCCGCCTGCCAATCCGGCGCGCTTCGATCTGACCATCAACGCCCCGAACCAGGTCTTCATCCGCGGTCGCGGCGTCGATGCCGAGCTTGGCGGCGATCTGAAGATCACCGGCAATGCCCGCGTGCCGGTGCCGATCGGGCATCTGTCGCTGATCCGGGGCCGGGTCGACCTTCTGGGCAAGCGCTTCGATCTGGCCGAGGGGCTGGTCGAATTGCAGGGCAGCCTGATCCCGGTCATCCGCCTCGTCGCCCGCCATGTCGAGGATGACATCACCATCCGCATCATCATCGACGGCGAGGTCCGCGACCCCGACATCACCTTCGAATCCGACCCCTCGCTGCCCGAGGAAGAGGTCCTGTCCTATCTGCTGTTCGGGCAGGGGCTGGACCAGATCAGCCCGCTTCAGGCGGCGCAACTGGCCAATGCGCTGGCAGTTCTTGCCGGATCGGGCGGGCTGGGCATCGTCGCCAATATCCGCGAGGCGACCGGCCTCGACGATCTCGACATGACCGTCGACGACGATGGCAGCGTGGCCGTGCGCGCCGGGAAATACCTGACCCGCAATGTCTATACCGATGTCGAACTGGACGATGCCGGCCAGACCCAGATCAATATCAACCTCGACGTGACCGATGCGCTGACCGCGCGCGGCTCGGTCGACAGCGAGGGCGACAGCACGCTGGGTCTCTATTACGAAAAGGACTATTGAGCGGCCCTGCCCCTGCCGAAGCAAAGGCTTTACCCGTGGCGGATGCCGCACTAGGCTTCCCCGCGTGAAGACTTAACAATTGCAACAAGGAGGAAGCCGGATGAGCAAACGGGACGACCTGATCGCGAAATACGCCGCCGATATCAAGGAAAAGCTGGGCCAGACGCCCGATATGGATCTGCTGACCAAGGTCACTATCGGCTGCGGCCCATCCATCTACAACGCCGACAGCGAAACCGTCGCCGCCAGCGACAAGGAAGAGCTGGAGCGGGTGAAGACGAACTTCCTGATCAAGAAGCTCGGCCTGGCCGACGGGCCGAACCTGATGGAGGCGATCAACAAGGTCATCGCCGATTACGGAACCGCCAACCGCAACAAGTATCGCCCGGTGGTTTACTATCTGCTCACCAAGCATTTCGGCAAGGAAGCCGTCTACGGCTGAGCCATTCTGCCGGTCAGTCGATCGCTTTGGGGGCGCATCTGTGCAGCCTCCCAATGCAGCCTTTGGCAAAATTCCGGTTAGCGGATCGGCTTATTCCAGCCGATCCGCTAACCAATTTCACGATATTATCATCGGGTTTCTGGACGATACCCGGACAGTCGTCTAGTGTCTCGCGCGTTACAAGTTAAGGTTCGCTGACCCTTCATTTCTTCAAAAGGTAGCCCTCTATGACCAGATATTCGACCGCGACTGCCCTTGCCGTCATTCTCGCCTCCTCGCCGGCACTTGCCGAAATCACGCCCAGTTCAGTCTGGGAACAGCTCGGCGAGTATTATGAGGCCTTCGGTCTGACCGTTCAGACCGAGGCGGTCGAAGAAGCTGGCGATACCGTCACCGTTCGTGGACTGGTTCTGTCGCAGAAGACCCCTGCTGACGCGCCGTCGGACGCGCATGTCGAAGTGCAGTTTGGCGACGTAGTCCTGAACGCAACCGGGGATGGCGGTGTCAGCATGGACCTGCCCGACCAGTCCGCAATGGTCATCACCACGGAAATCCCGAAGCCGGCAAGCGCACTGGACACGCCAGCCGATGCCGAAAAGATGGTCAGCGTGACCGTGGAACTGGCCATGACCAACCCCGGTGAGAGCATCACCGTGCGCGAGGATGGCACCGGTAACCTTTATGAATACGACTTCCCAACCCTCGAAGTGGCGGTAAACCGCATCGTCGCCGCCGATGGCAAGGTCATTGAAAACCCCGGAAAGATGTCCCTGACCAACTTCACCGGAACCGAGCACATCGAGTCCGGCGACAGTTTCAAGCTCAGCCAGACCGGCGCGGCAGATCAACTCACGATGAATGTCGACTATGCCGATGAGCAGGGCGCGGCCGTGATTGTCGCGACGATGGCCGATCTCGTCTATAATGCCGATTCAATCGTGCCGGCTGGCGCCGATCTTGGCGCGAATATGGCCCAGGCGCTGAAAGCCGGGCTGGATGTCAAGGGCGGCTTCAAGGGCGGCGCGACCGACATCAAGATCGACGTGACCAATAGCGGCGGCCCCGGCGGTCCGGAAGCCGTGGCCATCGCCTCGACCGTCGAGTCCTTCGCACTGGACTTTCTGATCTCCGAAGGGCGCATCGGCTATTCGGGCACCTCAGGCGCTTCCAGCACCGATATGACGGTCCCCGATCTGCCATTCCCGATCAGCTACGGTATCGACAGCGCGCAGTTCAATCTTGAAATGCCGGTCAGCCCGTCTGAGGATCCACAGCCTTTCGCCTTCGCCTATGGTTTCGCCGGCCTGACGCTGTCGGAAGGTATCTGGGGCATGTTCGACCCGCAATCTGCGCTGCCGCGCGACCCTGCGAACCTGACCGTCGACCTGTCGGGCATGGCGCGCCTCGATGTCGACATCTTCGATCCGGAGGCCATGGCCGATCCGACGGTCGCGCCGGGTGAGGTCAGCTCGGTCAAGATCAACAAGATCGACCTGTCCGCTCTGGGCGCAACCGTCTCTGCGACGGGTGAGTTGAACAGCCCCGATGGCGGCGACCTGACCACGCCGGTCGGCATGATCAGCGGTCGTTTGACCGGCATCAATGCGCTGTTCGACAAGCTGTCGGCCGCCGGTCTGATGCCACAGGATCAGGCCATGGGCATGCGCATGATGCTGGCCATGTTCGCCAAGCCCGACCCGGACAATGCCGACGCACTGACCTCGGAAATCGAGTTCAAGGAGGGCGGCTCGATCTTCGCCAATGGCCAGCAGGTGAAGTAAACCTGCCGCGCCGGAAACATCACGGGCCGCCGCGCGGAATCGCGGCGGCCCTTCTCATTTTGGGGGTTGCGCGCGCCTTGGCTTGCCCGCCATTACGAGGGCGAGCACAACCACCGATCCGCAGGGGAAAGACATGCTCCAGGACCTGACCCATGCCCTGCTTCGGGCCGCCCGCGAGGAAGGCGCCGAGGAAGCCGAAGCGATGGCGATCCGCGCCAGCGCCACCGGCATCGACGTGCGAGAGGGGCGGCTGGAACATGCCGAACGCGCCGAAGGCGTGGAAATCGGGCTGCGGGTGCTGATCGCCGGGCGTCAGGCCAGCGTCTCGGGCGCCGATCACCGCGCCGAAACCATTCGCACCATGGCCCGGCGCGCCGTCGCCATGGCACGTTCCGCCCCGGTCGATGACAGCCTCGGCCTGGCCGATCCCGACCAGTTGGCGCACGATCTCGATGCCTCGGCGCTGCAGCTTTTCGACCCCGGTGCAGCCCCCGACCCCGCAGCGCTTGAGGAACGCGCCCTGCGCGCCGAGGCCGCAGCCCTTGCGGTCGAAGGCGTGCGCACGGTCGAATCCGCCAGCGCCAGCCATTCCGAACGCGAAAGCTGGATGGCGCTCAGCAACGGGTTCGAAGGCGGTCAGCGCCGCAGCCAGCACACGACCAGTTGCACCGCGATCAGCGGCACCGGCGCCGGGATGGAGCGTGACCATGCCGGCGAAGGCCGGATCTGGGCCGAGAACATGCCCTCGCCCGAGGAAATCGGCCAGCTTGCCGGCGAACGTGCCGTCGCCCGTTCCGGTGCCCGGAAGCCGCCGACCGGCGCCTTTCCCATTCTTTATGACGAACGCATCTCCTCGGGGTTGATCGGGCATCTTCTGGCCGCGGTGAATGGCACCGCCATCGTGCGCGGCGCCAGCTGGCTGCGCGACGCGATGGAGATGCAGGTCCTGCCCGAGGGCATTTCGCTGCGCGAGAACCCGCATCTGCCGCGCATGTCCTCGTCGCGCATGTTCGATGCCGAGGGGCTGGCGACCGGCCCGCGCGACATCGTGCGCGACGGGGTGCTGACATCCTGGACGCTGGACCTGGCGACGGCGCGCAAGCTGGGGCTGACGAGCACCGCCAGCGCCGTGCGCGGGCTGGGCGGGCCACCGGCACCGGGCTTGTCGAACATCGCCATGACCGAGGGCGCCGCCAGCCGCGAGGCGCTGATCGCCGATATGGGGCGCGGATTGCTGGTGACCTCGCTTCTGGGGGCGTCGATCAACCCGACCACCGGCGATTATTCGCGCGGGGCCGCCGGCTTCTGGGTCGAGAACGGCCAGATCAGCCACCCGGTCAACGAATGCACGATTGCCGGAAACCTGCGCGAGATGCTGATGCGTCTGACCCCGGCCAATGACGCGCGCGACTGGCGCGCCACCCGCGTTCCCAGCCTGCTTGTCAAAGGAATGACCGTTGCCGGCGCCTGACCAAGACCTCGACCTGATTGTGAATGCCGCGCTGGAAGCCGGAAAGATCGCCCGCCGCTTCTGGCGGCAGGAGCCTGCGACCTGGGAAAAGGAACAGGGCGCCGGCCCGGTGACCGAGGCCGATCTGGCGGTCAACGATTACCTCAGCGCCACGCTTCTGGGCGCGCGCCCGGATTACGGCTGGCTGTCCGAGGAAAGCCCCGACGACGCCTCGCGACTGGATGCGGCGCATTGCTTCATCATCGACCCGATCGACGGCACCCGCGCCTTCATCGACGGACAGGAAGGGTTCTCGCATTCGCTGGCCGTGACCCGCGACGATCGCATCGTCGCAGCGGTGGTGCATCTGCCGGTCATGGGCCTGACCTATGCCGCGACCGAGACCGGCCCGGCGACCCTGAATGGCGAGCCGATCCAGGTTTCCCAAGCCGGGATCGACAGCGCCAATGTGCTGACCACGAAGGCGACGCTCGATCCCGGTTACTGGACGGATGGGATCGCGCCCGGCTTCCGCCGGCATTTCCGGCCCTCGCTGGCCTGGCGGCTTTGCCTGGTGGCCGAGGGACGCTTCGACGCCACCATGTCGATGCGCGCCGCCTGGGAATGGGATATCGCCGCCGGCAGCCTGATCGCCGAACGCGCCGGGGCGCAGGTGACAACCCAGAAGGACCGTCCCATGCGCTTCAACAATCCCGAACCGCGTCTGGACGGGCTGGTCATCGCCGGCCCCGACCTTCACGCCGAGATCATGGCCCGGCTGGTCAGGGGCTGAGCGCCTTAAAACAGCGGCGGCAGGTTCGCATAGGGATCGCCGCCACCCGGCACCGTCGCCACGATGGTGGTGCCCGGACCGCCAAGGCCCGCGATCTGTTCGGCCAGCATGGTGATCGCAACCGAGGCCGCATCGGCCACCGAATCCGGCTGATTCTGATCGACCGGCACGGCAATGTCGAAGACCCGGGCATGGTGCGAGCCCGCGCCCGACCCCTCGGCAGCGACGAAATAGCGGCCTTTCAGGTGGAAATAGCCGTCATTCGCGGCCAGGGCCTGCTCAACCCGCACATCCAGCCGGTGCTTGGGCGGCGAGGGGAAGGGCCAGGGCTCGGGCACCACCGAAGCGCCCGAAATCTCGGAAATCGCGCGGGCCAGCGTGATGGTGAAGGCACGTTCGGGCTTGTCGGCCCAAAGCACCTTGTTGCTGGCCCGGACCGCGCCATCGGCATCCTGCCAGGAAATCTCGTCGGCGGCGGCGTAATCGGGCAGCGAGACCTCTTTCAGCTCGGTCGCGCCAAGCTGATCGCCGGTGCGTTGCGCCGAATCCGGCGGGTCGATGATATAGCGCGCCGTCCCGGTCCCGTCGCCGCAGCCCGAAAGACCAAGGCCTGCAACCGCAAGGGCGATGAAAAGGGTCACTTTTTTCATATCACTATCGTCCCAGAATGAAGGCGCGTGGGTTGCGTTCTATCGTGCGGGCGAGCGATCCGAAAGCGCTCGCCGCGCGGCTGAGTTCATTCATCATAGATCTGGCCTGCTGGTTGAAGGCGCCGTCACCGCCATAGGCGGCGATCACGACTTCGGCCCGGGTGGCCAGGCGCTGGAAGCGCTCGGCCAGTTCCGGCAGACTTTCGGCGGCCTTGGCGATCTCATCCGCTGCCACCCGCGTCGAATCCAGCGTCTGATTCAGACTGCCGGCCGCATTGCCGTCACGCAGGTCGTTCAGCAAACCCGACGCCGCTTGCAGCGTATCGGAGAGGTTGCGCGGCAGTTCTTCGGCATCCTTCGAGCCAAGCATGGCGCGCAGGTCGGACAGGATACCCTCGGCCTCGGCGGAAATCTCGGCAAAGCCGAACTCCTCGATGGCCTGCGCCGCCTCGTCCATCTGCACGACCATCTCGGGCACATCGGCGGCGGCAAGGCGCACGGCCTCCGCCGCCTGCGCGGCCTCATCCAGCGCGCGGGCCAGATTGGCGGCGGCATTCGCATCGCGCAATTCCTGCGTCATCGCCTTCAGATCGGCAACCGCAGCCTGGGTTTCGTCCAGCGTCGCGCGCAGCGAGGACGGGATCGCCTGCGTATCCGGCGAAGCCGCAACCTGGGTCACCGCATCCATCATATTCGTCGCCGATTGCAGCAACCCCTCCAGATTGAGGCTGCCGAGACGGGTAAACAGCCCCTCGGCCGAAGCGCTGAGATCGGAGACCTCGGGCGGGATCGACGGAATCGTCGGATAGGGTTTCGTATCCGTGTCGATCCTGTCGGGCGGCGCAAGCGGCTGTTCGACCAGTGCCACCACCTTGGAAATCCCCAGGAACCCTGAGGAACTGACACGGGCGCGCAACCCCTTGGCGACACGATCCTGCAGGAAGCTCAACGCCTCGTCCTGAGTTGCGCCCGGCTCCAGCCCAAGCCGGCTGGGGGCAATGACGAAGGTGATCCGCTGCCGGACTTCCTCACCGTCAGGACGGCTCTCGTCGATATCGACGCCGAGATCGGTGACGCGTCCGACGGTCAGGCCCTCATAGACAACGTCTGAATCGGTGGTCAGCCCGCTCAGGTCGTTATCGACCAGAATGCTCAGCCGGATGTCATCCTCGGCCGAGCCGAACAGGCTGGCGCGGGCGGTTTCCTCGTCCGGTTGCAGGCGGAACAGGTGACCGCTTTCAACCGGCGCACCGCCGGCAGCCATGGTCGAGAAGGCAACGCCACCCTGCACCAGCTGCGACAGCGAGGCGACATTGAGGCTCAGCCCCTGTGCGCCCAGAGAAACCGAAAAGCCCGAGGTGTCCCAGAACACCGTGGCCGACGTCAGGCGCTGATCGTGCGGCGCCTCGATGAAGACATCGGCCAGCACGGTTTCGTCGCTTTCGGACAGGCGCAGGTTCTGCATCCGCCCGACTTCCAGACCGCGGAAGGTGATCGGCGCGCCCTCTGCCAGACCCTTGGCACCGGGCGAGGACAGCACGAACCAGGTCCCCTCGCCGGCCATCCGGGCCAGCGTCGGCTGGTCCTGACCGACGAAATGCGTCTGCTTCTGTTCGGTCGTCGCGTCCCAGAACCCTTCGATGAAAACACCCGACAGCACCGTATCAAGACGCGAGATCCCCTGCGCCGAGACCACAGGCCGGACGATCCAGAATTCCGCCTTGTCGTCGATATAGGGGGCCACGTCCGGCTGAACCCGGATGCTGACCAGAACATTGCGCAGATCCTCGGTGAAGGCCACGCCTTCGACCTTGCCCACGGTCACCTCGCGGAAACGCAGGGCGGTGACGCCGGGGGTAATGCCGGTGGCATCGCTGAACTCGACCGTGATCAGCTCTCCTCGGCCGGAAAAGGCATTCCAGGCCAGGCCGAGCGTGACGACGAGCGCCAGGATCGGCACCAGCCAGACCAGCGAAAAGCCGGCCTGCGCGGCACGGGCGACCGTATTCCGGGACGGGCTTCCCGGGCGAAGGGGCGAGGTCTCACTCATTAACGTCCTTCCGGCGACGAAGTGGCAATCCACGCCAGATCAGGCGCGGATCGAAGCTTTGCGCTGCCAGCATCGTGAATGCAACAGACAGCGCGAATGAGGCAGCGGCGGGGCCGGGCTTGATCGAGACGAGAAAGCCCAGTTGCACCAGCGCCGAGAGAATGGCGACCACGAAGACATCGATCATCGACCAGCGACCGATGAACTCGACCACTTCGTAGATCTTCAGCCGGCTATGCGCCTCTTCATGGGTGGCGGGTTTGCCGGCGACCAGGGCCAGCCAGATGATGGCGATGAACTTGCCGATCGGCACCATGACCGAGGCGACGAAGATCACCAGCGGGATGAAGATCTCGCCGTGATGCACAAGCTGCAGGATGCCGCCGATGATGGTGGAATCGCCGCCCCCGCCCAGCCCGCCAAGCGAGCTTGTGTTCATCATCGGCATGACATTGGCGGGGATATAGAAGATCATCCCGGCGAACAGCCAGGCCCAGACCGCTTGCAGCCCGCGCCGGTCCGGCGGCACCAATCCCTCGCCGCAGCGGGCGCATTCCCGGGTCTCGGGCGGCCAGACCCGGCCACAGCTTCGGCAGCCGATCAGCCCGGCGCGATGTGCCGTCAGAACCGGACCGCCATGCGCACCGGGTTCTGCCGCCGCAGGATCGCCGGTCGCGTCCGCAAGATCGGGAATTTCGCTCATTTCTGCTCTGCCATTTCGCGGCCATCGGTATGCAGCCCGCCATCCTCGATCGCATCCCAGATCGTCGCAGAGGACATGAAGCTTCTGTTCGCCAGACTGACGAAGATCAGCGCGCCGAAGGCCCAGAAGGCCGGGCCGAAGCTGACCGTGGCGAGGCCACCGATTTTCACCATGGCCACGGCGGTGCCGATGATGAAGATCTCGGCCATTGACCAGGGCTTCATCTTTTCCGACAGCCGGAATGCCTGCGCCGCAAGGCGGTAAGGCCGTCTGCCCCGCGCCATCGGCCAGAGCGTATAGACAAGAAGCGCCGCCCGCAGCGCCGGCAGCGCCACGACAGAGCCGAGGATCGAGACCGCCAGCGGCGCGAGAATGCCCTCCGAGAAGGCCATGGCAACGCCGAATAGCGAGGTTCCGTTTTCAAAACCCATTCGCGAGATCTGCAGGAAGGGGAAGAAGATGGCGCCGACCATCAGCACCATGGTGGTGACGGCCAGTGCGATGATCTGGGTGAAGGCGCCCGCACGCGGTCGCGCCAGAACGGTCCCGCAGCGCAGACAGCGCGCGGTTTCGCCATCGCTCAATTCCTCTTCGACATAAAGCGCGTCGCAACGGGGACATGCGGTCAGCCCCTCGCCCGTCGCCAAGTCGTATTCCACCTGCTCAGACATGCGCCGACAATACGTCCGCGCTCACCGGCATCAAGGGCAACACATCGTTACTTTGCCCTTTTCTGTTTGACAGCGGTAAACTGGCCTCATGTCGGTTCTTTGGCGAAGCAGGCAGACGTGATAGCCGGTGCCACGGCGGAGGAGTTCATGGATTACGATTTCATCATCGTCGGTGCCGGCAGCGCCGGCTGCGTCCTGGCGAACCGCCTGTCGGCCGATCCCGGAACCCGGGTGCTGCTGCTGGAAGCCGGCGGCCGCGACAATTATCACTGGATCCATATCCCGGTGGGTTATCTTTACTGCATCGGCAATCCCCGCACCGATTGGGGCTATCGCACCGCGCCGCAGCCCGGATTGCATGGGCGCGAGCTGCTTTACCCGCGCGGCAAGGTGCTGGGCGGCTGCAGTTCGATCAATGGAATGCTCTATCTGCGTGGCCAATCGCAGGATTACGACGGCTGGCGTCAGCTCGGCTGCGCCGGCTGGGCCTGGGACGATGTGCTGCCCTATTTCCTGAAATCCGAGGATTATTTCGACGGCGACAGCGAATATCACCGCGCGGGCGGGGAATTGCGGGTCGAAAAGCAGCGCCTGAAATGGGACGTTCTCGACGATTTCGCCCGCGCCGCCGCCACGCTCGGCATTCCCGAGGCCGATGATTTCAACGATGGCAAGGGCGAAGGCGTCGGCTATTTCAAGGTCAACCAGCGGCGGGGGCTGCGCGTCTCGACCGCCAAGGGCTTCCTGAAGCCGGCGCTGAAGCGGCCCAACCTGCAACTGCGGGTCGGTGTGCATGTGAAACGCGTCGTGATCGAGGACGGCACGGCAAAGGGGGTCGAGATCCTTCAGGACGGCCAGACGGAAACTGTCACCGCCCGCCGGGTGATCCTCTCGGCCGGGGCCATCGGCTCGCCGCAGATTCTGCAACTGTCCGGCATCGGTCCGGGCGCTCTCTTGCGTCAGCACGGGATCGAGGTGATCCGCGACGCCGCAGTTGGCGAGAACCTGCAGGACCACCTGCAGATTCGCTGCGCCTATAAGGTCGAGGGGGCGAAAACCCTGAACCAGATGGCCTCGACCCTGCTGGGCAAGGCAAGGATCGCGGCGGAATATGCGCTGTTTCGATCCGGTCCGATGAGCATGGCGCCGAGCCAGCTTGGCGGTTTCGCGCGCTCCTCGCCCGAAGTTGAGACGCCGGATCTGGAATATCATGTCCAGCCCCTGTCGCTGGACGCCTTCGGCGAGCCGCTGCACGATTTTCCCGCAATCACGGCCTCGGCCGTGCCGCTGCGCCCGCAAAGCCGGGGCCATGTCCGCATCGCTTCCGCCGACCCGATGCAGGCACCCGAGATTTCGCCCAATTACCTGTCGGCCGAGGCCGACCGGGTGACCGCCGCCAATGCGATTCGCCTGACCCGGCGGATCATGGCAGCCGCACCCATGGCCCGCTATCGCCCCGAGGAATTCCGCCCCGGCGCGGGCGAGGACAGCGATAGCGCCCTGGCCGATGCCGCTGGCCGCATAGGCTCGACCATCTTTCACCCGGTCGGCACGGTGCGCATGGGCAGCGATCCCGAAGCCGTGGTCGATCCCGCATTGAACGTCAATGGTATCAATGGGTTGATGGTGGTCGATGCGTCGATCATGCCGCGCATTCCCTCGGGCAATACCAACGCCCCGACGATCATGATCGCGGAAAAGGCCGCCGATCTGATCCGGCAGGAAAGGCGCGGCATTTGAATATTGGCTGCGATGGAGTCGCCGCTATGCAGGTGCAAAGTGCTGCACCCCATCGCTACCCAGGCACCGCTACATGGTCACGTTCAGCGCACCGCCATCCAGCAGGATATTCTGGCCAACGATGAACTTTGCCTGTTCGCTGCACAGGAATGCGCAGGCCGCCCCGAAATCCTCGGCCTCTCCGTAACGACCCGCCGGAATGGTGGATTGGCGCCGTGCCCGGGCCTCGTCGATGGTGATGCCCTCAGCCTTTGCTGCGCCGCCATCAAGACTGACGGCACGGTCGGTCGCGTGCAGGCCGGGCAGAAGATTGTTCACGTTGACGCCGTGCTTGATCACATCGCGGGACATGCCAGCGACAAAGCCGGTCAGCCCGGTTCTGGCGGTATTGGACAGGCCCAGAACCCCAATCGGGGACCGGACAGCCGCCGAGGTGATATTGACGACGCGCCCCCAGTTCCGGGACATCATCCCGGGAACCGTTGCCTGCATCAGCGCAATCGCGGTCAGCATATTGGCATCGACGGCCTTGATGAAGTCATCCCGGCTCCAGTCCTGCCAGTGACCGGGCGGAGGGCCGCCGGCATTGTTGACGAGAATGTCGATCTCGCCAGCGACATCGAGCACCGCTGCGCGCCCCGCTTCCGTGGTAATGTCGGTCGCCACATGATCGACCTTGACACCATAGCGTTCGGCGATTTCGCTGGCCGTGCTGGCCAGCGCCGCTTCGCCACGCGCATTGATGATCAGGTCGACGCCTTCGGCGGCGAGCGCCTCGGCGCAGCCACGACCGAGACCCTTCGATGCAGCGCAAACCAATGCGCGCTTGCCCTTGATGCCCAGATCCATTGAAACCTCCTGATTTTTCGGGCGCATTGGAAACGCGCGCGGTCAGGATTGTCCAGAGGAACCTGCATGTTTCAAACCGAGTTGATCGGCACTTGCCTCATCGATAGCATGTGCCCTCAACCAAGACGGGTTCGCCAATTGCCCACATATGAAAGGATTCATGATGTCTGATCTTCTTGTGATTGCCTTTGACGACGAGGCCTCGGGCTTCGAATTGCGGGCCGAGCTGGTGAAGCTGCAGGCCGAATACCTGATCAAGCTGGAAGACGCGGTTGTCGTCACCCGACCGAGTGCCGAAGACATCCAGCTGCATCAGGCCATGAACCTGACCGCTGCCGGTGCCGTGGGTGGCACCTTCTGGGGCACGCTGGTCGGGCTTTTGTTCCTCAATCCGCTTGTCGGCGCCGCCGTGGGGGCCGGATCGGGCGCCCTTGCCGGCTATCTGACCGATTACGGGATCAATGACGATTTCATGCGCGAAGTCGGGCATAAGGTGACGCCGGGCGGCTCGGCTGTGTTCCTGCTGATCCGCGAAATGACCGGCGACAAGGTGCTGGAACGGATTGCCGATTTCCACAAGCGCGGGCGGGTCATCCAGTCCTCGCTGTCGAATGAGGATGAGGCGAAGCTTCGCGAGGCACTGGCCGGTCAGACGACGCCAATCGTTCCGAATACCGCAGCAACGCCCGATTCCAACGGCTGAGGCCGACTGACTTGACGGCACGCATGGCGCCATGAGACGACGCGGCATGCGACGTCGGACCGAACCGCCGGAATATAAGGATGTCGCCGCGGCCCGACCGCGGCGGCGTTTTTCGCTGTCGGGCTGGCTGTTCGGCTGGTTCACCTGGCTGGCCTGGCGGCTGTTCATCCTGTGCCTGCTGCTGGTGCTGGCCTTCGCCCTGTTCAACCCGCCGACGACCTGGACAATCATCCAGAACGCGCGCGAATATCCCATCGCCGAACGGCATTGGGCGCCGATCGAGGAGATTTCGCCGGTGATGCTGCGCTCGGTCGTTGCGGCGGAGGACGCGAATTTCTGCAACCATTGGGGTTTCGACATGGTCGAGATCCGGCGCGTCGTCGCCTCGGGCGGCAGCGGCGGGGCCTCGACGATCAGTCAGCAGGTGGTGAAGAATGTCTATCTCTGGCAGGACAGAAGCTGGCTGCGAAAGGCGCTGGAAGCCGGCATGACCCCGCTGGTCGAAGCGGTGTGGAGCAAGCGGCGCATCCTTGAGGTCTATCTGAACGTGGCCGAGTTCGGGCCGGGCATCTTCGGCATCGACGCCGCCGCGCGGCACTATTTCGGCACCACGCCGGGCCAGTTGAACCGCGTGCAATCGGCGCGGCTGGCAGCCGTGCTGCCGGCCCCGAAAAGCCGCAGCCCGCTTTCGGCCAGCCGGCGTTCGCGCGCCATTGCCGACGGCGCGGCGACCATTGCCGCCGACGGGCGCGACGCCTGCTTCGACTGACCCGGCCCGCAGCCATGAAAAAGGCCGGACGCCCGCGCATCCGGCCCTTCTCCTGAAGATGTCAGATCACTTCAGCTCGTCGACCGAGGTGATGACCTTGCCCAGAAGCCCGTAATCCAGCGCCTCTTGCGTGGTCAGCCAGAAGTCGCGGGTGGTGTCCTTTTCGATCCGCGCGACATCCTGGCCGGTGGCCTCGGCGAAGATCTGGTTCAGGCGTTCGCGCATCAGTCGGACCTGTTCGGCCTGGATCATCATGTCGGTCGAGGTGCCGCGGATCCCGCCCGAGGGCTGGTGCAGCAGGAAGCGCGTATTGGGCAAACAATAGCGGTTTTCCTTCGCCGCACCGACGAAGATCAGCGCCCCGGCCGAAGCCACCCAGCCCGAGCCGATGCAGCGCACGGTCGGACGGATGAACTTTATGATGTCATGGATCATGTCGCCGGATTCGACATGCCCGCCGGGAGAGGAGATCAGCATGTTGATCGGATCGTCGCTTTCCTCGGACAGGGCCAGCAGATGGGCGACGGTGCGCTGCGCCAGCTTGTCGTTGATCTCGCCCGCGACGATCACATTGCGCGACTTGAAATAGAGCTTGGCGATATTGCCGGCATCCGGCAGGCCCAAACCCTCATCCTTCGGCTGGTCATCCTCGCGTTCGTCGTCGTCTTCGTCGTCCAGCCAGATCTTGGGCATGTTAACCTCTTGGTTCAGGGGAAGTGCAGGCGTCAGGCGCCGGTATTCGAGCTTACGCCGACCTTGGCCGGCCGCAACAGGCGGTCATGCAGCAGGAAGCCCGGATCCATCAACTGGATGATGTCGCCGGCCTTGGTATTGGGAAGCGGCGCTTCGAACATGGCCTCGTGAAGCTCGGGGTCGAATTTCGTGCCGATCTCGGGGCGCAGCACGGTGATGCCATGCTTGCCGAAGACATTGCCAAGCTCTCGCAGGGTCAGTTCGACCCCTTCCAGCAGCGCGGAATTGGCGCCGCGCTGTTCCTCGGGGACGGCATCGAGCGCGCGGTGCAGGTGGTCATAGACCGGCAGCAGGTCGCGGGCCAGACGCGTGCCGCCATAGCGTTCGGCATCGCGGCGTTCCTTGTCGGCGCGCTTGCGGGCGTTTTCCGCATCGGCGAGCGCGCGCATGAAACGGTCACGCAATTCGTCACGCTCGACCGTCAGACGCTCCAGGGCCTCGTCGGGATCGGCCAGAGGGTCCATGAAATCCTCGGGCAGAGGGGAATCCTCGGGCGGCAGCCCATCGGGGTTTTGATCGCTCATCCTTTTCATCCTTTCACGCCGGACAATACGCGTCCGACCAGTTGCGCCGTGTAATCGACGATCGGCACGATGCGCCCATAGTTCAGCCGCGTCGGTCCGATCACGCCCACGGCGCCAATGATCTTCCGGTCGGTGTTCATATAGGGAGAAACAACCAGAGAGGAACCGGAAAGTGAAAAAAGCTTGTTCTCGGAACCGATAAAGATGCGCACCCCATCGCCGCCTTCGGTCAGTTCCAGAAAATTGGCGATATCGCGCTTGCGTTCGAGGTCGTCAAACAGCACCCGGATGCGGTCCAGATCGGCAAATTCCGCCCCCAGAAGATTGGCGCGGCCGCGCACGATCAGGCGGGCATCGCTTTCCTCGCCCTCCCAGGTGGCAAAGCCCTGTTCGATCATCTCGGCGGCCAACCCATCCAACTCGCGCCGGCGGCGGTCGATATCGCGGGTGATCTGGTCGCGCAATTCGCTGAGCGTGCGGCCTTCGGCCAGGGCGTTCAGGTAGTTCCCGGCCTCGCGCATCGAGGACGGGGTTTGCCCGATGGGCGGCGTGAACAGCCGATTCTCGACCTGCCCGTCCGAAAAGACCAGCACCACAAGCGCGCGGTCGGGGCCAAGGCTGACGAATTCGATATGCCGGATCGGCGCTTCGTGCTTGGGGGTCAGCACAAGGCTGGCCCCATGGGTCAGGGCCGAAAGCGCGCCGCCCACCCGGTCCAGAAGCGTCGAGACATCGGGCGAATCCGTGCCCAGCGTCTGTTCGATCCGGGCGCGGTCGGTCGGGGCGACGGGGTCGACCTCCATCAACCCGTCGACGAAAAGGCGCAGCCCCTGCTGGGTCGGACGCCGCCCGGCCGAGACATGCGGCGCATCCAGCAACCCCAGATATTCCAGATCCTGCATGACATTGCGGATCGTCGCGGCGCTGACCTTTTCGGTCATGTCGCGCATGAGCGTGCGCGACCCGACCGGTTCCCCGGTCATCAGATAGCTTTCGACCACCCGCCGGAAGACCTCGCGCGAGCGGTCGTTGAGTTCGTCGAGCAGTGGTTGACCTGTCATGCGGGCTTGCGTCCGTCCTTGGCTGACCTGTATCTGGACGCCGAACCAGGAAAGGAAATCCCATGCGTCCCTCGGGTCGGAATTTAAGCGAAATGCGGCCGATTTCAATCGAGACCGGCATCATGGCCCATGCCGAAGGCTCTTGCCTGATCAAGGTCGGGGGAACCCATGTCATCTGCTCGGCCTCGATCGAGGAAAAGGCCCCGCCCTTCCTGCGCGGCAGCGGGCAGGGCTGGGTGACGGCGGAATACGGCATGTTGCCGCGCGCCACCAATACCCGCAACCGGCGCGAGGCAGCGTCGGGCAAGCAGGGCGGAAGAACCGTTGAAATTCAGCGGCTTATTGGACGCGCCCTGCGGGCCGGCGTGGATCGGCGGGCACTTGGCGAGCGTCAGATCGTGGTCGATTGCGACGTGATCCAGGCCGATGGCGGCACCCGCTGCGCCTCGATTACCGGGGGCTGGGTGGCGCTGCGGCTGGCGGTCAACAAGCTGATGGCCGCCGGGCTGGTCAGTGCCGACCCGCTGATGGATCACGTGGCGGCGGTGTCCTGCGGGATCTATGCCGGGCAGCCGGTGCTGGATCTGGACTATCCCGAGGATAGCGAGGCAGGGACGGACGGCAATTTCGTCATGACCGGCGCCGGCAACCTGATCGAGGTGCAGATGTCGGCCGAGGGCGCGACCTTCAGCCGCGCCCAGATGGAGCAGTTGCTTGGCCTTGCCGAGGCCGGTATCGCCGAACTGGTCGCCGCCCAGAAAGCCGCGATCTGATGCGCCGCTTCGAGGGCAAGCGCCTGCTGGTCGCCACGCATAATGCCGGCAAGCTGGCCGAGATGAAGGCGCTGCTGGCCCCGTTCGGGGTCGAGGTCGTCGGTGCGGCCGATCTGGGCCTGCCCGAGCCGGTCGAGACCGAGGATAATTTCGTCGGCAATGCCCGGATCAAGGCCCGCGCGGCGGTTGCCGCCACCGGCCTGCCGGCTCTGGCCGATGACAGCGGGATCAGCGTCGACGGGCTCGACGGGGCGCCGGGCGTCTATACCGCCGATTGGGCCGAGACCGGAAATGGCCGCGACTTCGCCATGGCGATGGAACGCACCTGGCGCGAGCTTGAGGCCCGCGATGCGCCCTTCCCCCGCAGCGCGCAGTTCCGCTGCACCCTGGTGCTGGCCTGGCCGGATGGCCATGACGAGGTGTTCGAGGGCGTGTTGCCCGGCCAGGTCGTCTGGCCGCCGCAGGGCAGCGAAGGCCATGGCTATGATCCGATCTTCCAGCCCGACGGCTATTCCATGACCCTCGGCGTCATGAGCTCCGAGGAGAAGAACAGGGTCAGCCATCGCGCGATTGCCGTCGCCCGGATGCTGGAGGGCAGCTTTGCGTAGGATTTCAACCGGATCGCCCTTCGAACAGGTCATGGGCTATAGCCGCGCCGTGGTGAAGGGACCGTGGTGCTTCGTCTCGGGCGTGACTGGATACGACTATACGACCATGGTCATGCCGGAGGGCGTGGCCGATCAGGCGCGCAATTGCTTCGGGACGATTTCCGGCGTGCTGGATCAGGCGGGCTTTGCCATGTCCGACATCGTCCGCGTTCAATACACTGTGGTCGACCCGGCCCTTGTCGACGAGGTGGTGCCCGTTCTCGGCGCGTTTCTGGGCGAGATCCGGCCCGCGGCCACCATGGTGATCGCCGGGCTGATCAAGCCGGAAATGAAGATCGAGATCGAGGTCACGGCGCTGCGGGAATGATCGCGGATTGGCAATATGGGGGCTTCGGGCTTTACGTCCATTGGCCGTTCTGCACTTCGAAATGCCCCTATTGCGACTTCAACAGCCACGTCGCGGCGTCGATAGATCAGACCCGCTGGCTGCGCGCCTATCGCGCCGAGATCGCGCGGCTCTCCGAACTGGTCCCCGACCGGGTGCTGAGCAGCATCTTTTTCGGCGGCGGCACGCCATCGCTGATGGCACCCGAGACCGTCGCCGGCGTGATCGAGGCCGCCCGCGATGCCTGGACCTTCGCCAATGATATCGAGATCACCATGGAGGCCAATCCCGGCTCGGTCGAGGCCGGGCGCTTCCGGGGCTATGCCGATGCCGGGGTCAACCGGCTGTCGCTGGGGGTTCAGGCGCTGAATGACGACGACCTGCGGCGTCTCGGCCGGATGCACAGCGCCGCCGAGGCCCGCGCTGCCTTCGATCTGGCGAAGCGGGCCTTTTCCCGGGTCAGTTTCGACCTGATCTATGCGCGTCAGAAGCAGGACCGCGAAAGCTGGCGGGCCGAACTGGCAGAGGCCGTGGCCATGGCGGTCGATCACCTGTCGCTTTACCAGCTGACCATCGAGGACGGCACCGTCTTTGGTGCAAGACACGCCGCCGGCAAGCTGAAGGATCTGCCGGATGACGACATGTCGGCGGACATGTATCTGGAGACCCAGGATTTCCTGAACGCCCGGGGTATGCCGGCTTACGAAATATCAAATCACGCCGCGTCGGGTTTGGAGTCGCGACATAACCTCATATATTGGCGGCAAGGCGACTGGGCGGCAGTCGGGCCGGGTGCGCATGGACGGCTGGGGCTGGAGCGCGGCCGGTTGGCGACGGTCGCCGAACGCACCCCCGGACGCTGGCTGGAGCTAGTGGAGTCGGTCGGTTCGGGTGACATTGAATCGGAGCTATTGGGCAGGGACGATATTGCGACGGAGTATCTTCTGATGGCGATGCGCCTGACCGAGGGGATGGACCTGCCCCGCTATACCGCAAAGGGCGGCAAGCTGGATCAGCCGCGGCTGGCGCGCCTGCTGGATGGCGGCCTTGTCGAAATGGCGGGTGATCGTCTCCGTGCGACTGTGACGGGACGCCCGGTTCTCAACTATATCTTGCGGGAGATTGCCGGTTGACCCGCATCATCTGGCTAGTTGTCGGCTGGATTGCAGTTGGCTGTGCCATCATCGGGCTGTTCCTGCCAATCGTTCCGACGGTCCCCTTCCTGCTGGTCGCGGTCTGGGCCTTCGGTCGCTCGTCAGAGCGGTTGCGGGAACGGCTGCTTTCGGATCCGATCTTCGGACCGGAAATCAGGAAATGGCAGGAGGATGGCGCGATCAGCCGAAGCGCCAAGGTGCTTTCGACCGTGACCATGGCCGGCAGCCTTGTCCTTGGCATCTGGCTCGATCTGCCGACCTATGCCCTGTCCATACAGGCCGTTATCCTGACGGGTGTTGCCGCCTATATCCTGTCCCGGCCAGACGCCTGACATTACGTTATTTCGGAGTCAGGCGCAAAGAACCAGGCGGCCCGTCAGGAAATGCGGTCGTCGCGCAGAAGGCCGTTAAAGGCGCATTTCCAATTCACATCCGGCAGGGTGCCCGGCTTTCAGATCCGTTTCTCCGTCGCGCGGTCGAAAAGGTGCACATTGGCCGGGTCGATGACGAAGCCGATCTCGGCGCCCGGGCGGGCGGCAATGCGGTCCTTGACGATGGCGTCGATCAGGTCCTTGCCGGCGCGGGCGAAGATCTGGGTTTCCGATCCCGTCGGCTCGACCACCACGACATTGACGGGGATGCCGCCCTCGCCCACGCCGATATGTTCCGGGCGGATGCCATAGGTCACCGCCTGCCCTTCGGTCGCCGTGGTTTCGGGCAGGGGCAGCATCAAGCCGTCATCGGACCGGAAGCCCTTCACGCCGCCCTCGCTGACGATGGTGCCATGAACGAAATTCATCGAGGGAGAGCCGATGAAGCCGGCCACGAAGACATTGCCGGGATTGTCGTAAAGATCCAGCGGCGCGCCGATCTGTTCCACCCGGCCATCGCGCATGACGACGATCTTGTCGGCCATGGTCATCGCCTCGATCTGGTCATGGGTGACATAGACGATGGTGGTCTGCAGGCGCTGATGCAATTCCTTGATCTCGACCCGCATGGTCACGCGCAGCTTGGCGTCGAGGTTCGACAGCGGTTCGTCGAACAGGAACACCTGCGGATCGCGGACAATGGCCCGGCCCATGGCGACACGCTGGCGCTGACCGCCGGAAAGCTGCTTGGGGAAACGGTCCAGCAGATGCGCGAGATCGAGGATCTCGGCGGCGCGGCCGACCTTCTCGTCGATCTCGGCCTTGGGGCGCTTGGCCATTTTCAGCGGGAAGCCCATGTTCTCGCCCACGGTCTTGTGCGGGTAAAGCGCGTAGGACTGGAAGACCATGGCGATGTCGCGATCCTTGGGAGAGACCCCGTTCACCACCTTGTCGCCGATGGAGATGGTGCCGCCGGAAATCTCCTCCAGCCCGGCCAGCATCCTGAGCAGCGTGGACTTGCCGCAGCCCGAGGGGCCGACCAGCACGACGAATTCGCCATGCTCGATATCGACATCGACGCCATGCATGACCTGCACGGCACCGTAGCGCTTGATCACATTGTCGATCTTTACATTCGCCATGGGGTTCTCCGGCTTATTGGGGCAGGACGATCTGCATCTTCACATCCGCCGGCGGGGCGGAGGCGGCGGTCTCGAAGGCGTGCACGCTGTCCTTGAAATCGAAGCTGCGGGTGATGAGCGGTTTCACGTCGATGGCGCCCGAGGCCAGCATGGCCACGCAGCGCGGGAAGACATGGGCATAGCGGAAGATGTTCTCGACCCGCGCCTCGCGGACCATTGCCGCCCCGGCATCATAGCTGATCGGGTCGGGCTGGCCGCCGATCATCACCACGCAGCCGCCCGGTGCCAGCGGCTCGAACACGCCGGCGGCGGCCCTGGGCGATCCGGTGGCTTCGAAAACCACATCCGCGCCCCAGCCCTCGGTGTCCGCTTTCACCCGCTCCACAAGGTTCTCGCGGGTCGCATTCACCGGGACGATGGCGGGCGACAGGCTGGCGGCGATCTCCAGCTTCTTTTCGGCCAGATCGCTGACATAGACCCGCGCGCAGCCGGCGGCGAGCGCGGACAGCGCCGTCACCAGCCCGATCGGCCCTGCGCCGAGCACGACGCCGATATCGCCGGGCCGGATCCGCGCCTTGGTCGCGGCATGGACGCCGACGGCCAGCGGTTCGACCATCGCGGCCTCGGCGAAGCTGACATTGTCAGGCAGCTTGAAGGTGAAGGCTTCCGGGTGCACGCAGGTCGGGCGCAGGATGCCGTGGATGGGCGGCGTCGCCCAGAAGCGCACGGCGGGGTCGATATTGTAAAGGCCCAGACGCGTCGCCTTGGAGTTCGGATCGGGAATCCCCGGCTCCATGCAGACGCGGTCGCCCGTTTTAAGCGTGGTGACTTCGGATCCGGTCTCGATCACCGTGCCGGAGGCCTCGTGCCCGAGGATCATCGGCGCGTTGACGACGAAATGCCCGATCCGGCCATGGGTATAGTAATGCACGTCCGAACCGCAGATGCCGACCGTATGCAGCTTGATGCGCACGTCATGCGGACCCAGCACCTCCTCCTCGCGGTCGATGGCGGGGAAATCCCGCAGCGAGAGTTCGTCTTTCTTTTCGAGGACAAGCGCTTCCATGGCTAACCTTTCCGGATGATGAAGACCGCGGCGACAAGCGAGATCGCCAGACAGATCCAGATAGACAGTCCCAGCGGTTCCAGAAAGCGGAACCAGAACAGCGACAGCGCCACCCACAGGACCACGCTGATGAAGACACGGTCGAACCAGTTGGTCTGGATGGGCAAAAAGCCGGTCCGTTCTGCCGGGATGCGGTTCTCGTTTTCCTCGATCATATGGGCAAGGACGAGGGCCGGGTTTTCCTCGGCCGCGAGTTTGTCGATGTCGTCGATCATGGCCTATCCTTTCACCGCGCCGAAGGTCAGGCCGGTCACGATATGGCGCTGCACCAGGCTGAAGACGATCAGCGCCGGGATCAGGGTGAAGACGGAAATCGCCGCCATGATCCCCCATTCGGTGCCGGTGGTGGTGACATATTCCGACAGGCCGGTGGTCAGGGTGCGGGCGTTGAAATTGGTCAGCGTCGCGGCCAGCAGATATTCGTTCCAGGCAAAGACCCAGGTCAGGATCAGCGTCACCGCAAGGCCGGGACGCGCCAGCGGGAAGACGACCTCGGTAATCACTTTCCAGGGGCTGGCGCCGTCGACGTAAGCCGCCTCGTCCAACTCCTTGGGGATGCCATCGACCGTTGGTCTGAGGGTCCAGATCGCGAAGGGCAAATTGAAGGTGCAATAGACCAGGATCATCCCGATCCGGCTGTCGGCCAGCGAGAAATCCCCGATCTTGTAGACCTGCGTCAGCAGCAGGAACATCGGCAGCAGGAAGACTGCGGGCGGGGCCATGCGGTTGGTGATGGTCCAGAAGAAAATGCTCTCCTTGCCGGGCAGATCGAAGCGCGACAGCGCATAGCAGGTCAGGAAGCCAAGCAGCGTGCACAGGATCGCATTGCCTGACGAAATGATGAGCGAGTTCATCATGTAGCCGCGCAGGGTGCGGTCGTTCAGCACGTCGATATAGTTCTTCCAGTAGAACTTGGTCAGGATCACGTCGGGGGTCGAAAACAGCTCGACCGCCGGTTTCACCGAGACGACGAACAGCCAATAGATCGGGAACAGCGTCAGGAAGCTGACGAAGCACCAGAACAGGATCATCAGCCAGGGGCGAAAGGTCTTCATGGCTTATCCTTTCTTGGTGTTGCGGGGCGCGATCAGCCCGACATAAAGCAGCCAGCAGATCACGATGGTCAGATAGAGCACGACCACCGAAATGGCCGAGCCATAGCCGTAATTCGTGCGTGGGAAGACTTCCTTGAAGATGTGCACGCCGATATAGCGCGTGGCCGAACCGGGGCCGCCGCCTGTCAGCATCAGCACCTCGTCCACGGTGCGCAGCGCATCCATCAGGCGGATGAAGACGGTCGCGACAACGGCGGGGGCGATCATCGGCAGGGTGATGTGCCAGAAGATCTGGCGCTTGCCGGCGCCGTCGATCTGCGCCTGCTCGAACGGGTCGGGCGGCAGGGAAACAAGCGCCGCGATCAGCGACAGCGTGACCAGCGGCGTCCAGTGCCAGACATCCATGACAACGGTCACGGTGAAGGCGGCAAGCGCGCTTTGGCCGATATTCAGGTTATAGCCGAACCAGCTTTGCAAGAGGTTCGGGATGATCCCGATCGAAGGCGTGGTCATCAGCTTCCAGATCGAGCCGACGATGATCGGCGCCATGATCAGCGGCAGCGTGTGGATGGTGCGGAAGAAGGCCTTGCCGGGGAAATCCTTCATGAAGGCCTGCGCCAGCAGATAACCCAGCACCAGTTCCGAGACGACGGCAAAGAAGACGAAGGCGAAGGTCACGCCAAGCGAGGCCAGAAGCTGCGCATCGAACACCACCTGGCGGTAATTGGCGGCCCAGTTGAAGATCTTGCCCGGATTTGCGGCAAAGGGGTTCCATTGGTGGAACGAGACCCAGATCACATAGAAGAACGGCACCACGCCGAAGAAGAACAGGATGATCATGGTGGGCGCGAGCAGAAGCCAGCCCAGTCTTTTGGAGTGCATGCGGCGATCCTCCGGTCACGATGCGGGGCGGTGACGATCCGGCCTTGCCGGCGGGCAGTCGACCGGGGCCGCGAACGGCCCCGGTCCTCGGCGGGGAGGCTTATTGGCGATAGCCGAGCGCGCTCAGCTCATCCTCGGCCTTCTGGGCCATCTGGTCGACGCCGGTATCGGGGTCGATCTGGCCGGTCAGGATTTGGTAATAGATCGGGGCCAGGGCTTCGCGAAGCTGGGCGTGGAACGGATAGGGGGGCGCACCGGCATAAAGCCTGCCATCGTCCTTCAGCATGGTGAAATAGCCGTTCAGCTTGCCGTCCAGTTCCTGCACCTTGGGATCGTCATAGGTCGCGGTGTTGGTGATGCGCGACCCGGCGACGGCCCAATCGGGCTGCACCTCGTCCTGGGCGATGAATTCAAGGAACAGCATCGCCGCTTCCTTGTTCTTCGAGGTGATCGGGATGCCGAAGGCACCGCCATCGTAATAGCCGACATAGCCTTCGCCGGCCTCGGCCTGTGCCAGCACGCCTTCGGACAGGGGCGGCAGGGCCACGCCGATATTGCCGACGACCCGCGACTGGTTCTCGTCCGAGGCGATCCAGGCGGTATTCTCGCCATAGATCATGCCCTGGGCGGCGCGGCCGGCGGCCATGGTCGTCGCCGTCTCGGTCCAGGTCGATTGCACCGATTCCGGCGGTGCGAGGTCGCGCAGTTGCAGCGCGTATTTCATCGCCGCCTTGGCCTCGGGCGAATCCATCTTGCCGCCATTCTCGACCTTGGCGGCATAGTTGTTGCCGGCGTCGATGCCCCAGTTGTAGATGCCGAATGTCGGCAGAACCGTCTCGACATATTCATACCACGAGGCCGGATGCCCGGTATGGGACTGCGAGGTCGTGCCCCACAGCTCTCCGCCATTGGCCTGACCCCATTCGGTGAAATACTCGGCAATGGCCAGGTAATCCTCATGCGTGGTCGCCGGGGCCAGATCCTTGCCGGTCTTTTCCTTGTAGGCGGCCTGATGCGCGGGATCGTTGAACAGGTCGGTGCGATAGAGATAGGTCTTGATGAAGGCCTCGACCGGGATGCCGAAGAGGTTGCCATTATCGCCACGGAAGGATTCCGCGAAGCTGGTGAAATGGCCCTCGTCGTAATTCGGCGATTTCAGTGCCGGATTGTCCACCAGAAGCTGGGTGGTATCGGTCAGGAAGTCGCGCGACAGATAGGCATAGACGATGTCCTGCTCGATATAGACCATGTCATAGATGCCGGTCCCGGCCTCCATGTCCTTGATCGCCTTGTCATACATCTGGTCCCAGGATGTGGTCTCGATGTCGACGCGGATGCCGGTCAGCTCCTCGAACTGGGGGGCCAGCACGTCCTTGATGTAGTTCGATGGCGGGGTCGATTCGGTGACACCGTGCAGCACTGTGCCCTCATAGGGCTTGGCGGCTTCGGCCCAGAATGCGGCGGCATCCTGCGCATGGGCCATGCCGGCGGTCACGGCGAAGGCAATGGCCGATGTCCCGAGCTTGTATGCAAAGCTCATCTTCTTCCTCCCTGGTTGTCGGGTCCGGTGCGCCCCTCACGGCAACCCTCCCGGTCGCCGGCGCCCTCCCTCTGGCGAATTGTTACAAATGTATGGATTGACCTACAAGTGAAATTTTCATGTGTATTTAAGCAATGACATTTGCATATAGTGGAAGGCACTGGCTCACCCGCCGCGCTTGACCGTAAAAGGTGAGAACAGACGAGGGGGAGGAGGCCGCGCAGATGGGCCGGGACAAGATCGACGACAGCGATGCCTTCATCACCGAGGTCTGCTGGCATTATTATGTGAACGGCATGACCCAGGCCGAGATCGCGCGGCAGATGAACGTCACCCGGTTGCGCGTGAACCAGGCGATCCAGCGCGCCAAGTCGCAAGGCATGGTCAAGGTCCAGATCGAATCGCCCTTCTTGCCCCGGATCGAGCAGCAGCAGAAACTGGTCAGCACTTACGGACTGAAACAGGCGCTGATCGCCCCGGCGGATCGCGAGCATTACGATTACAACGCCCCCGCCGGCGCGGCGCTGGCAAGCTTCCTGTCGCAGAAGCTGGAAAGCCCCGACTGGCAGCGGATCGGCGTGTCCTGGGGCATCACCCTGCAAAGCGCCATCGGCAATATGGCGCGTCAGGACCATCCGGGAATCGAGATCATCTCGATGTTCGGCGGCACCATGCGCGGGGCCACCTTCAACGCCTTCGGCATTGCCTCTGGCCTCGCCGAGCGGTTGGGGGCCAGCTATTCGCTGCTGATCGCACCGAACTTCCTGTCGCAAGGCGTCGACCGTGACAGCTTTCTGGCGCAGGATCAGTTCCGCCAGCATTTCGCCAAGTTCGAACAGCTCGACGCCGCGATCCTGACCTGCAGCGATGTCTCGCCCCTGTCCTATCTGGTTTCCGAAGGTTTTCCGCCCGATGTCCGCCCGCAGGACCTGATTGCAGCCGGTGCGGTCGGCGATGTTGTGGGCCGCTTCCTCGATCAGGACGGTAACGAGGTGGACAACCCGCTTGTGACACGCTGCATCGGTATCTCGCTCGATACGCTGCTGACGGTGCCCGATCGCATCCTTGTCGCCGCCGGGCACCACAAGGTCGGCATCATCCGCGCCGTGCTGCGCCGGGGCATCGCCAATACGCTGATCACCGACGACGTGACCGCCGAACTGATCCTGCAAGAGGCCTGACCGCCGGGCGGTATTGATTTTCCATTTGTATCGCAATTGATGCAATTGTATCGTCGCGCTATCCGGCTGCAAGGCGCGCCCGGACAAGGGAGAGGGAACATCATGGGACGACTGGGCATCCATTCTTTCGTCTGGACCAATGGCAAGACGCAGGAGGGGCTGGAGCGGGCGCTTGAAAAGACGGCAGAGCACGGCTTTCGCACCATCGAATTTGCCTATCTGAAGCCCGAGCTGTTCGACCTCGACCGGCTGGCGAAGAAGGCGCAGGCGCTAGATGTCGAGATCGGCGTGACCATGGGCCTGCCGCCGGAAAAGGACGTGTCCTCGACCGAGCCGGACCGGGTCGCGGCGGGCAAGGCGATGCTGGCCGATGCGGTGCGCGCGGTGCGCGATATCGGCGGCAACAAGCTGGGCGGCATCCTTTATTCCGCGCATATGAAATACGACGACCCGCCCATGCCCGACGGCTGGAAGAACAGCGTCGAGGCGATTGCCGAGACCGCCGAACTGGCCAAGGGAACCGGCGTCGACATCGTGCTTGAAGTGGTGAACCGCTTTGAGACGAACCTGCTCAACACCACCGCGCAGGGAATGAAATTCCTCGACGAGACTGGCCGCGACGATGTGCGGCTGCATCTCGACACCTTCCACATGAATATCGAGGAGGCAAACCCCGCCGCCGCGATCCGGCTGGCCGGCGACCGGCTGGGCTATTTCCATATCGGCGAAAGCAATCGCGGCTATCTGGGCGACGGGGTGATTAACTTCGATCTGATCTTCGATGCGCTTCTGGATATCGGCTATCAGCGCGATATCGTCTTCGAAAGCTTCTCGACCGCCGTAGTCGATGAAGCGCTGACCCGGGCCTGCGCGATCTGGCGCGATACCTGGATCGAGAACGACCCGCTGGCCATTCATGGCCGCGACTATATCCGGCTGAAGATGGACGAGGCGCAGCGCCGACGCGCCACCAATGCGCGGCCCTGACATGGCCGGCGATACGCTTGCGCCCGACGCGCTTGGCCCGACGATCTGCGCCGGTGAGATTCTGGTCGAGATCGTCGCCACCACCATCGGCGACGGCTTCCGGGCGGCGCAACCGCTGAGCGGGCCTTATCCCAGCGGGGCGCCGGCGATCTTCATCGACCAATGCGGCCGCATGGGCGGATCGGCGGCGATGATCGGCGCGGTCGGGGCCGATGATTTCGGGGCCGTGAACCTTGACCGGCTGACCGGCGACGGGGTCGATGTCTCGGGCATTGCCACCGACCCCGTATACCCGACAGGCAGCGCCTTCGTCCGCTATCGCCGCGATGGCTCTCGCGATTTCGTCTTCAACATCACCACCTCGGCAGCGGCCCGCTTCGGGCTGAGCGAGTCCGTGCGCGACCTGATCGGACGGGCCGGGCATCTGCACGTCATGGGCACGGCCCTGTCCATGCCTGCTGCCTGCGAGGTGATCGAATATACGGCACCGATCATCAAGGCGCGCGGCGGCTCGATCTCGGTCGATCCGAACCTGCGCAAGGAACTGGTCCGCGATGCGGGCACCGAAGCACTGTTCGCGCGCCTGATCGGCATGGCCGACCTGCTGCTGCCCTCGGGCGAGGAATTGGAGCGCGCGGCGGGCGTTAGCGGTCAGGATGCGGCGCTGTCGCGGCTGTTCGGGATGGGGGTCCGGGAAATCGCACTGAAACAGGGCGCGGGCGGGGCCACCGTCTTCACCCCCGATGCCGCGCCGATCCATGCGCCCGGCTTTTCGGTCCGTGAAATCGACCCGACTGGCGCCGGCGATTGCTTCGGCGGCGCCTATCTCGCCTGCCGCCGTCTGGGGCTGAGCATCGCCGAGGCACTGCGCTATGCCAATGCGGCGGGTGCGCGCAATGTCACTGTGGTTGGCCCGATGGAGGGTGCCGGCACACGCGCCGAACTCGACGCCTTCATTGCTGAACACGGGGGCGCGGCATGAGCCTGAGCGCATTGACCGAACTCGCCCCCGCGCGCGCGGCAGGACAGCCTGCGGGGATCACCTCTGTCTGTTCGGCGCATCCGCTGGTGTTGCGCGCGGCGCTGCGCGCGGCGGCCGAACATGGCCAGCCGGTGCTGATCGAAGCGACCTGCAATCAGGTCAATCACCGGGGCGGCTATACCGGCATGACGCCGAAGGATTTTGCCGCTCTGGTCTTCCAGTTGGCCCGGCGAGAGGGTTGCCCGGCCAGGCTGATCATCCTTGGCGGCGATCACCTTGGCCCCAATCCGTGGCGCGACCTTCCGGCGGATGAGGCCATGGCCGAGGCCGCGCAGATGGTGGCCGCCTATGTCGCGGCGGGTTTCCGCAAGGTCCATCTCGACTGTTCGATGGGCACGGCAGGCGAGCCGGTGGCGCTCGACGACGAAACCACCGCCCGGCGAGCGGCGCAACTGGCCCGCATCGCCGAGGCGACAGCGCGGGAATCCGGCGGAGCGATGCCGCTTTACGTCATCGGCACCGAGGTTCCGCCCCCCGGCGGCGCCGATCATGCGCTTGACACGATCACCCCGACCGCGCCAGAGGCTGCGCGCCAGACCATCGCAATCCATCGCCGCATCTTCACCGAGGCAGGCTTGGCCACGGCGCTTGACCGGGTCATCGCGCTTGTCGTTCAGCCCGGCGTCGAGTTCGGCAACCAGAACGTGATCCCCTATCGCCGCGAGCCGGCGCAGGCGCTGATTGCCGCCCTCGATACCGAGCCGGGTCTGGTCTTCGAGGCCCATTCCACCGATTATCAGGGCCTCGCGCCCCTGTCGCAGCTGGTGCTGGACGGGTTCGCCATCCTCAAGGTCGGGCCGGAACTGACCTTCCTGCTGCGAGAGGCGCTTTACGCGCTCGACCTGATCGCAACGGATCTTGACCCCGGTTACGGCGACCGCCCACTGATGGCGGCAATGGAGGCGGCGATGCTGGCTGCCCCCGGCGACTGGCAGCGCCACTATCCGGGCGCTGCCGCGCGCCAACGCCTGTTGCGGCATTATTCGCTGTCCGACCGGATTCGCTATTACTGGCCCACGGACGCGGCCGAGGGGGCCGTCGCACGGTTGTTCGATACACTGAAGGGCCAGCCGGTCCCGCTGCCGCTGTTATGGCAGCACCTGCCAGCGGCGGCGGGTCTTGCCGAAGCCGCCCTTGACCCCGAGGAGCTCGTGATCGCCCATGTGCGGCGCGGCCTCGATACCTATCACGCGGCCTGCCAAGCCAGCGCCGCCCCCGATTATAGCGGAGCATGAGCATGGGACTGGAACAATTCCGGCTGGACGGAAAGATCGCGCTGATCACCGGCGGCAATCGCGGCATCGGGCTGGCCATCGCCAAGCTGTTCGGAGAGGCCGGCGCGCGCTGCATGTTGACCAGCCGCAGCGAAACCCCGGCACTGAAGGACCTGCTGGCCACCGACCCGGATCGCTACGCCTGGGTTCAGGCCGATGTGAATGACGAGGACGCCCCGGCCCGCATCGTCGCGGCGACGCTGGAGCGCTTCGGGCGGCTGGATGTGCTGGTCAACAATGCCGGCGTGGCCGAACACGGCGATTTCCACGATTTCGACGACGAACGGATGCATTACATCTTCGACACCAACCTGATCGCCCCCTTCCGCATCGCGCGCGAGGCGATCCGGCCGATGCTGGAACAGGGCAGCGGTTCGGTGGTGAATATCGGCTCGATCTCGGGCCTTGTCGCCAACAAGCCGCAATTGCAGGTGGCCTATAACTCCTCCAAGGCGGCGATCCACACCATGACACTGACCATGGCCTTCGAATATGCGGGCCGGGGCATCCGGGTGAACGCGCTGGCGCCGGGCTATGTCGTGTCCGACATGACGGCGGGCGGCATCGCCAATGAGGAATGGAATCCGGTCTGGACGGCGAACACGCCGATGGGCCGCTTCGGTCAGCCCGAGGAGATGGCGAGTTGCGCGCTGTTCCTGGCATCCGACGCGGCCAGCTATGTCACCGGCGCGTTGCTGGTGGCCGATGGCGGCTATACGACACATTAGGGGGATATCATGGCGACTGATCTGAACGGCAAGATCGCGGCGATCACCGGGGCGGCATCCGGCATCGGGCTGGCGACGACGAAGGCGCTGCTGGACGCGGGCGCGACGGTGGTCATGGTCGACCGCGACGCGGCGGCGCTGGAAAAACTGCGCGCGGAACTGGGCGAGCGTGCGGTGCCGCAGGTGACCGACCTGCTCGATGCGGCAAGCTGCAATGCGATGGTGCCCGAGATCCTGCAGAAGGTCGATCACATCGACATCCTGCATTGCAATGCCGGCACCTATATCGGCGGCGATCTGGACGAGACCGATCCCGCCACCATCGACCGGATGCTGAACCTGAACGTGAATGCGGTGATGAAGAACGTCCATGCCGTGATCCCGCACATGACCGAACGCGGGACCGGCGACATCATCGTCACCGCCTCGGTCGCCGGCCATTTCCCGGTGCCGTGGGAGCCAGTCTATTCCGGCTCCAAATGGGCGATCACCTGTTTCGTGCAGACCATGCGGCGGCAGTTGAACAAGAAGGGCATCCGCGTTGGGCAGGTCTCGCCCGGGCCGGTGATTTCGGCCCTTCTGGCCGACTGGCCCGAGGAAAACCTGAAGAAAGCCAAGGAAAACGGCAGCCTGATCGAGCCGGATGAGGTCGCGGACGCGATCATGTTCATGCTGAGCAGGCCGCGCAATGTCACCATCCGCGACATGATCGTGTTGCCGACGAATTTCGATATCTGAGGGGGAAGACATGGCAGATTTCAGCGGGTTGACGGTCCTGATCACCGGGGCGGCAGGCGGCATCGGCACCGCCATGGCGGAACGCTTCGCCGCTGCCGGCGCAAGGCTGGCGCTTGTCGATATCGCCGCCGCCGACGATCTGGCGGCGCGGCTGGGGCCGGATCACCGGGCCTATCAGCTGGATCTGGAAGACCCCGGCGCGATTGCCGAGACCGTGGCCCGGATCGGGGCCGGGATGGGGATCGACATCCTTATCAACAATGCCGGCCTCGGCATCGTCTTTCCCGCCGATCAGCCCGATATCGACGCCTGGGACCGGACCATGCGCATCAACCTGCGCGGGCCATGGCTGATGTCGGCAGCGGCGCTGCCTTTCCTGAAGGCCTCGGGGCGTGGGCGGGTGGTGAATATCTCCTCGCAGGCCGGGGTGGTGGCGATCGACGACCACGCCGCTTACGGCTCCAGCAAGGCCGGGCTGATCCTGCTGACCAAGGTGCTGGCGCTGGAATGGGCGCGCTTCGGGATCACCGTCAACGCCATTGCGCCGACCGTGGTGGAAACGCCCATGGCGCTTGTCGGCTGGGCGGGCGAGAAGGGCGTGCAGGCGAGGAAGGAAATCCCCGTCGGCCGTTTCGCCCTGCCCGCCGAGATCGCGGCGGCGGCAGCATATCTTGCCAGCGCCGATGCCGGGATCATCAATGGCGAGACCTTGATGGCCGATGGCGGCTTCACGATCCGCTGAGCAGTTCCGGCCCCAGCCCCCCGGTTGCCGTCTGCGTCCCCAGACAGGCGGCGGCGGCGCGAAAGGCCAGATCGACGGATGCCGCGCGCGTCCAGCCCTCGTGCAGCCCGTGGATCACGCCAGCCGCGAAGGCATCCCCGGCGCCCACGGAACTCACGATCCTATCGGGCGGCAGCGGCTTTGGCGTGAAGACCTGCGCCTCGCCCGCCTCAAGCCAGACCGTGCGGGCGGGTGAGTGCATGATGACGGCGCGATGCACGCCACCTTCCGCCAGCGCGCGGGCGGCGGCGATCATGCCCGGTTCATCCTCTGGTCCGGTGACGGGCTGGCCGGTGGCGCGGGCGGCCTCGACCTCGTTCAGGAACAGATAGTCGATGTCAGGCAGGCAGCCGAAGACGGTATCGCGAAAACGCTCGCTTTGCGACGAGACCAGATCGACGCAGGTCAGCATTCCCCGCGCCCGTGCATCGGCCAGCACGGCGGCGGCGCGGGGCCGGCCATCCGCGCCCGGCGCGTCCAGAGTCGCCAGCAGGTTCAGATAGCCGAGATAGAAGATCTTCAGCCCCATATCCGCCAGCCCCGGCACGTCGATGCGGGCGGCGTCCAGCAGGTCATTGGCGCCGGTATGGTGGAAGAAGGTGCGGCTGTCGCCCGGCACGTTCATCACATGGGTCTGCGAGGTAGTGGCCTTGTCCGTCCGCCCGATCCGCGCCGTGTCCAGCCCGGCCTCGGCGCAAAGCCCGATGATTTCATCGCCAAGCGAGCGCGCACCGACCAGCCCGACCGGCACCACCGGGTATGCGACCCCCATCGCCGCCAGCCCGGCCGAGACATTGGCCGGCCCCCCGCCCAACCCGCTGACCTGCTTGGAGATCTGCACAAGGTCGGATTTTTCGGGCCAGGCCGGGATGTCATGGACAATATCGAGGATCCAGTTCCCGGCGCAGGCGATCCCGCGCCGCGTCACCGCCCGCCCCCCTCGTTCCAGAGCAGGCGGTGCGGGGCCTCGTCCTCCTCGATCTCGGAAAAGCGCCCGATGGGTTCGAGGAAGAAATTGTCGGCCCGGTCGTCATTGCACTGGCTGACCTCGGCCACGAAGACCGGCGCTTCCTCGCCCCAGAAACGGTGCTGCATCCCGCGCGGCACGGTGATGCCCTGCCCCGCCGTCAGGCGATGAATGCGGCCATAGGCGGGGATTTCAGCACCGTCGATGCGAACGGTATCGCCGACCGGCTCGCCGCTCAGGGGCACCTCGGCGCCTTCGGGCGTGAACTCGATGCAGAGCGTGCCGCCGCCGCGCACGATGATGTCTTCCAGCTTCATGCGATGGGCGTGGAAGGGGGTTTCCTGCCCGACCTCGACGAAAAGCAGCTTCTCGGCATAGGGCCGCTCGCCCGCCTGTCCGAAAATGCCGTTGCGGACGCAGAAGAGGACCAGCCCCCGGTTGTCGAAATCGCCCGAGCCGAAATCGGTCACGTCCCAGCCGATCTGGCGATCCGCCAGCCAGCGGCTGCGGTCGCGATGGGCGGCGTGATCGGCGGCGGTCCAGCGGGCGAAATCGGGCAGCGCCCAGTTATGCACCGCCAGCATGTCCTCGGCCCGGCGGATGGCCTCGTTGATCTCGGAACGTCTCATGTCGGATACTCCACCTCGACCACCCGGCCCTCCTTGCCCGAGGTCAGGGCGGCGGTCAGGATGGCGTGATGGGCAGCGGCCTCTTCCGGCGTGGCGCAGGTGAAGCCCCTGGCATCGCCCCCGGCCAGTTCGTCGATGAAGGCCGCCCACATCTGCTGGATGGCGTCGGTGAAGCCGAATTCGAAGATGCCGCCGGTGATCGCCGGGAACAGCGACTGATAGCCCAGATCCTCGACCTGCCAGCATTGCGCGCCGCCGGGCTCATAGCGCATGAAGCGCCATTGCCGGGGGTTCTTGGTCGAGAACTCGGCCGAACCCTTCATCCCCAGCACCCGGATCGACCAGGTATTCGATTCGCCCGGCGCGATCCGCCATGTCTTCAGGACCAGCGGGAAGGCGTCCGCGCCTTCGCCCACCATGCCGGTGATGGTGGCATTGTCCCAGGTCTCGCAAGGCACCCGCCCGCCCCTGCCATCGGGGCGCGTGGTGACGCGTTTGACGAGGTTCGCGTTCACCGTTCCGGGCCGCCAGCCCATGCGCAGCGGCACATGGCAGACATGCATCCCCAGATCGCCCATGCAGCCATATTCGCCATTCACCCCGATCATCCGCTTCCAGTTGATGACCTTGTCGGGATTGATGTCCGAGGAATGCAGGAAGGCGCATTCGAGCTCCAGAATATCGCCGAGCGCGCCGGACTGCGCGAAGTCGATCACCTTCTGCGCGCCCGGATAGAAGGGCATTTCCGACGAACAGCGCACCAACTGGCCGGGGCCGTCCTTCAAGGCCGCCATGATCGCCGCGTTCTGCGCCCGGTCCATGCCGAAGGGCTTTTCGCCCAGAAGCGCTTTGCCCGAGGCGATGATTTCGGGATAGATCTGCGCGTGCAGCACATGCGGCACGGCGCAATAGATCGCGTCCACATCCGGGTTGGCCAGCAACTCGCGATAATCGGCGGTCTTCTGCGCGACCGAGGGCACATGGTCCGAAAACCAGTCCATCAGCGCCGGGTTGGTGTCGCAGACGGCGACGATCTCGGGCCGGGCCGGCATGTCCTGAAGATGCATCCAGCGGCCCGCGGCCGAGGCGAATTCGCGCCCCATCAGACCGCAGCCGATGATGCCGAAGCGGATTACCTTCATCGCCTTACCCCAGCTTTTCCATGGCCTGATCGGCATTGGCGCCGTCATGGACGATGGCCATCAGCGCCGCCGTCATGCCCGCCGGGTTCTCGTGATGGATCACGTTGCGGCCATAGACGATACCGCGCGCGCCCTGATCCATCAGCACCTTGGTGCGTTCCAGGATCTCGCGGTCCGAGACCTTGCCGCCGCCGCGCACCAGCACCGGGATACCCTGCGCGATCTCGATCACGCGGTGATACTGGGTCGGGTCGTCGCAGGGATCGGCCTTGATGATATCGGCGCCGAGTTCGACCGCCTGACGGACGAGCGGCATGATCTTGTCGATATTGCCATCGACCATGTAACCGCCCTTGGAATTGTCCTGCATCACCAGCGGCTCGACCATCAGGGGCATCCCGGCATCGTCGCAGGCGAGCTTCAGCTTGTTCACATTGCGCACGCAGGCGGCGTAAACCTCGGGCTCATCGGGCAGCATCAGCAGGTTCACCACCGCGCAGGCGGCATCCAGCCGGACGGCCTGATCGACGGCGCGCTCGATCACTTCCGAAAACAGCGTGCGGGGCAGCGGCGTGCCGTAGACATTGGCAATGTCGGTGCGCAGGACCAGTGCCGGGCGATCCTTGCCGGGGCGCGATTGCAGGATCGGCGCGGTGCCGGGCGGCAGCTGGATCGCGTCGGGCTTCGCGCTTGCCACTACGTCGATGGCGCGGCGCATGTCCTCGATCCCGCCGAGGAAGGTCTTTTCGTTGAACATGCCGTGGTCGATGGCCACGTCGAAGCAGTTCCCCGAGATGCCGAACAGGCGGTTGATCCGTGCTTGTTTCATGTGTTCCTCCGTTAGTTCAAACTGCGGTAAAGCCGCCGTCGATGGGCAGCGACACGCCCGAAATCATGGATGCGCCATCCGACAGCAGGAAGGCGATGGGGGCGGCGATCTCGGCCTCGGTCGCCCATCGGCCAAGCGGCATCTGGCTGAGGAACGGGCCTTCGATCTCGGGGCGGCCCCAATACCAGGCCGACATCGGCGTCATCACCACGGTCGGATGCACGCCGTTCACGCGGATGTTGTATTGCCCAAGTTCCAGCGCCGAGACCCGGGTGATGTTATCCAGCGCCGCCTTGGACGAACCATAGCTGATATGGCCGCGCAGAGCGACCAGAGAGGCCTGGCTGGAGACATTGACGATGGCACCGCCCTGCCCCAGCCGCACCATGGCGCGAGAGGCGTATTTCGTCACCAGCAGCGCGCCGCGCGCATTGACGGAAATGACCTTGTCGAAGACGGAAATATCGGTCTCCATCGGGGTCGCGATCTCGCCGCCGAAGCCGCCGCAATTGACCACGCCCCACAGGTCCAGCCCATCGAGCGCGCCCCTGACGCTGTCTTCCGAGGTCAGGTCGAATGCCAGCGCCCGGCAGCCGGTCTCGGCTGAAAGCTCTGCCAGCTTGGCCTCGTTCTGGCCCGCCGCGATGACATCCGCCCCCTTCTCGGCCAGAAGCCGCACCGTCGCCCCGCCGATGCCGCCGCTGGCGCCGGTCACCAGAATCGCGCCCTTGTCATAATCCGCCATGGTCTGCCCCCTCCCTGCACGTCATGTCTATGTCAGCCCGGCCAGCACCCGATCGGCCAGATCCTCTGGCAGGGGTGCCGCCCCGTCGATTTCGATCACCGGCCCGAGTTGGACGGGCCGCGCCGTGCCGGCAAGCGCGAACAGCTCATCGGCATAGCTGGCGGGCAGGTGCCCGAAGGCACGCCTGCCGGCACGGGCGCGGTATCGGCGCGCGGCCTCGGCCGGGGCAATGCCCACCCAGACCTCGACCAGCCGCGCCACCCCGGCCCGCGCCAGATGATCGCGCAGCACGCTTTCCGGCTGGAAACCGTGCCAGGCATCGATCACCGGGATCAGGCTGTCGGGCATGTCGGCCACCAGATTGAAAATGGCGTGATAGCTGGCCCGACCGAGCATCCGGTTATGGTCGCGGTCGCCGGTGCCGATCTGGGCGAACAGCCCCTCTTTCACCGTATCGAGGCCGAGCGGCATGGCATGGATGCCCCGCAGTTCCAGCGCCCTGACCAGCCCCCGGGTGACGGTCGATTTGCCGCTGGCGGGCACACCATTGATCAGGATCGCGCGCTTCATGCCGTCCTCGCCCGGTCTTCCCGTGCCGGCGCGGCCAGCCCGGCGCCGATCACGCCGGCATCGTCGCCCAGCCGGGCGGCAGCGATGGGCAGGCCGAACCAGCCCTGACCGGCGGGCAGCCGTGCCAGCGCCGCCGCCATTTCCGCACCGAGACCGCCGCCGATCACGATCAGCTTCGGATCGGCCACGGCGACAAGGGTTTCCAGCGCCCGGCGCATCGGTTCCGCCCAATCGGCAAGGATGGCCGAGGCGACCGGATCGCCGGCCTCAGCCCGCGCCAGAAGCTCTGCCGCCAGAGTTCCGGCGGGCAGATCCTCGCCCGTGACCAAGCGGCCAAGCGCGGTCCCGGAACTGAGCGTTTCCACGCAGCCCCGCCGCCCGCATTTGCACATCGGCCCATCCGCCGCGACGGTGATATGGCCGAACTGCCCGGCAATGCCGCCGCCATGCCAGGGCTTTCCGTCCAGCACCGCAGCACCGCCGATCCCGGTGCCGATGGTGACCATGAGGATCAGCCCTGACGCATCCTGACCCAGAAGCGCCGCTTCGGCGATCAGCGCCATGGTGGCGTCGTTTTCCACCCGCACCGGCAGGCCCGCGCGTTCGGCGACAAGGCGCGGCAGGTCGAGGCCCGCTATGTCCAGATAGCCGGCCGAGAGGATGCGCTGCGTCCCGCCCTCGACCCGGCCGGGAATGCCGATGCCGACGCCTTGGCTGCGCGGGTTGCGCAGGGTGTCGATCAGGCGCAGAAGCTGGGCGCAGAAACCGTCACGGTCGGGTTGCACCGGCTCGACCAGCCGGGACAATATCTGGCTGCCCGCGCCGATCCGCGCGGCGCGGATGCGGGTTCCCCCGACATCTATGCCGATCCTGTTCTCAGGTTCTTCCCGCATATCGGTCCAGGACCTTCTGGATTTCCCTCAGCCGCGCGCTGGCGATATTTTCCAGCTTCTCCCGCCGCGTATCGCTGTCGAGCGAGATGCAGTCCTTCCACAATGCACGGCCCGCGATCACACCGGAAGCCCCGTTCTGCATCGCGGTTTCCACCTGGCCGATGAAGGTCGAGTGATCGACCCCCGCCGACAGCACCGCCCAGGGAATGTCGCCGCAAAGGGCGGTGATCTCGGCACAGGCCTCCGGCGTGCCGGGATAGGGCAGCTTCAGCACCTTCGAGCCCAGATCGACCGAGATCCGGGCGCTTTCGACGATCAGCCCCGGAAAGGCCGCCGCATAATCGGCATCGCTTTCCCCTTTGAGCTGATAGGTCAGGATCTCGACCACCAGCAGCAGGTCTTCGGCGGCGAAATCGGCGATGCAGTCGCGGATGATATCCAGATTGACCGTACTGGCCTCGGGTCTGTCGGGGCGCAGATAGACCATCAGCTTGGCCCCTGTGCCGCCCAACTCGCGCACCCGCCGCGCGGTCACGCCAGGCACCGGCTTCGAGATCCGATAGCCCTTGGCATCCGTGTCCCAGCCCGAGGCATCGAGCCCAATCAGTAGCCCGGTATCGCGGCCCAGAACGCCCTGATCGACGACATCCGGCACCGCGCAGACCGCATCCAGCAGCACGCAGGAGGCCTTGTTGGCCAGATGCTGCACGATCCCCGCCTTGACCACGCCAAGCGCCGCCTCATCGATGGCCGCCTGCGCCTCGGGCGTGTCGGCCAGCACCTTGCGCATCCCGCCGCGCTGATCGCAGGCGACGACCATCATCAGCCCGTTCTTGCCGCAGATCTGCTGATAGCCGCGCCGCTCTGCCGTGGTCATGCCTGAAGTCATCAGCCACCTTCTTCCGTTGTGATGAATTCCCCCGGCGAACCGCAAGCGGCCAGCCCGGCACCAGTTAGGGCACGCGCCCGCCCAATTTCAACAATATTTTACAGAAAGATATTTCAGATTGATCGCGTGCGCATGATCTCGGCCATGTCGACGGCAGCGCGGATATCGGTGACCAGCATGTTGATCAGCCCGGCGCGCACGGCGCCGATGATCGGCAGCGCCTTTTCCCGCCCGGTGGCAGTACCGATCGAGACCGGGATGCGGCGCAGCTGAGCGCTGGAAATCGACATCTGGCCCTGCTGGCCCTGCCAGGCGATCTCGTGACCCTCGGCATCGAAATAATGGCGGGCGACATCGCCGATGACGCGGCCGGCATCGCCCGGGGCGAAGCGCGGACCGGTGGCCCCCGAGCCGGCCTGAAACTGCCCGACGCCCAGAAGTGCCACGTCGGCGCGGTCCCAAAGCCCGGTCAGCGCGGCAATGCCGGGATCTCGGTCCAGCACCTCTCGCAGTTCCGCCGAAACGGTCGAGGGCGCGTGCAGAAAGCGCGCCTCGGCCCCGCTCTGTTCGGCGGCGAGGCGCACGAATTCGTTGATCTGGAAATGCGTTGCGGTCTCCTCCATGCCGCCGATGACCGGGATGATCGTGCCGCCGGGCAAAGGCGGCAGGCCCGCCGCGATCACCGCCTGCACCATGCGCCCCCAGCCGAGCGCCATAACCGGGCGCCGTGGTAGCCGCGCCTCTTTCAGCAGGGCCGCGACATGGATGCCAAGCGCCGCCGCGCGGTCGCTTTCGACCACCCGCACAGCCTTCAGCCCAAGGGTCGCGGCCAGATCCTCGCCCAGGCTGTCCGCCTCGCCGGGGTCGGTCACATGGATATGAACGATCCCCTCCTCTCTCGCGAGGCCGAGCAGGCGCGAGACGGTGGCGGTCGAGACCTCCATCCGCTTTGCCACCTCGATCTGCGAATGCCCGTCCAGATAATGCAGGCGCGCGGCCATATGCATCATCGAGCGGGTGAGAAGCTTTTTGCCCCGGGGTCGCCTGGTCATGTCTGTCCGCCGCAATCAGGTCTGCCCATCATTCTTGGCCGAAATGCGGCAGGCGGGCAATGCGGGCGGCGGCTCATGCGGAATCGCGCAGGACCAACCGGGCCGGGATCTGGCGGGAATCATGCGGCTCTCCCGGGCGGCGCGGGGTCTCGATCCGGCGCAGCAGGATCTCGACCGCCTCATGGGCGATGCGGGGGACATCCTGTTCCACGGTGGTCAGGCCCGGATGCAGGAAGCGCGTCAGCGCGTCATTGTCATGCCCGGCCAGACGGAACTCTCCGGCCTTGCCTTGCGGGAACAGCCCGAATTCATGCGCGGCCTTCAGGGCACCAAGGGCGACCCGGTCATTGGCACACAGCACACAGGCGCGGGTCAGGCGACCGGCGGCGAATTCGGCGCGCATCACGGCCAGGCCATGCGCCTCGAAATCCCAGCTATTGCCGGCGAGGTCGGGGGATATCACCACGGCGGGGCGGCCATGACGGGCCATGGCGGCGCGATAGGCCTCGGTCCGCTCGACGGCGTTGATATTGACCTGCGGCATCGACAGAAAGACCGGATCATGACCCGAGCGGACCAGATAGTCGACCATCAGACCGACGCTTTGCGCATTGTCATTGCCGACGAAGTCGAAGGCATCCGGGCTGCCCGAGGCGCGCGAATCGATCAGCACCAACGGCAGATGCGCCTCGGTCCGGCGCAGCATGTCGCTGTCCGAGGCCAGCCCGAGCGGCGCGATCAGGATGCCGTCGGCATTCATCGAGCGCAGCGTCTCGATCGCCGCAGCCTCTCGCCTCGGGTCGTTCTTCGAGTTCTGGATGATGATCTTGCAATCGTTCTGCGCGGCAGCGGCGTCGATGGCGTTGATCAGGCTGGTCTGGAAGATGTCGTTCAGATGCGGCACGACCACGCCGATCAGCCGCGTGCGCTTTCGGTTCAGGTTGCGGGCGAAGAAGTTCGGCACGTAATCGACGCTGCGCAAGCGTTCCTCGATCTTGCTGCGGGTGCCCTGGCGGACGCTTTCGGGATCGTGGAAATAGCGCGACAGGGTCGGGCGTGAGACCTCGATTTCCGAGGCCAGCTCCTCCATCGTGCGGATGGTCTTCCTGCTCATTCCGGCTCCACTCTTACCCATTCACACCCGTCACCGGCTGGTCGAGCAGGGTTGCCACCTGATCGACGATGCTCTGTTCATAACTGCTTGGCAGAACCGGGAAAGGCCAGTCCCGATAGAGCGATTCCATGAACACGGCATTCTTGGCGAAGGGGCCGGTGACATGCAGCGGCCCGCTTGCCCCGATGGCGTTGAGCCCGGCAATCGCGTCGCGGGCCAGCAGCCGGTCGATGGCATCGGGCAGGCTTTCGCCCGGTTCCGCGGCCAGACGGGCGGACTGGCCTTCCGGGCCTGTCAGGCCGAAGCGGCCTTCGGCATCCTGATGCAGCCGCAGCGCCCTGGCCGGCAGTGTGGGCAACGTATCGTCGCCTTGCGCCAGCAGATCGGCACGGGCCTTGCCGGCCATGACGCGGAAATTCGGCACCAGCCGCCCGAAGATATCGAGACTGGCCATGATCCCCGGCCCGGGCGCGGGCGGCATGGCCTCGGCCCCGATGGCGAAGGCGGCAAGCCATGTGCCCGTAGACATGACGACCGAAGGCGCGCGCGCGCCCGGCCCGGCATGGGGCACAAGCGCGAGACTGCTGTCATGCGCGCCGACAAGCACCTGAAGCCCGGCAGGCAGGCCGTATCGGGCGGCCAGTTCGGGCCGGATCGTTCCGGCAAGCGCGCCTGCCGGTGCCAGCGGCGGGGACAGCCCCGCGGGGGTTTTGGTCCTCCCCCCGCCCCCCCGGGCCCTTCCCGCCCGCCGCCACCGAACGGCGTGGGTGGGGGGGCAGGAAAAACCGCTGCGGGGCCGC
>NZ_CALMYP010000007.1 GCF_937873615.1 uncultured Paracoccus sp. | reverse complement strand
TCGCGGCTTTCGCGGTCCATCTTGTTGCAGAAGGTCAGGATCGGCAGGTCGCGCAGGCGGCAGACCTCGAACAGCTTGCGGGTCTGGCTTTCGACGCCCTTGGCCCCGTCGATGACCATGATCGCCGCATCCACCGCCGTCAGCGTGCGATAGGTATCTTCCGAAAAATCGCTGTGGCCGGGCGTGTCCACCAGATTGAAGCGGTATTGGCCATATTCGAAGGACATGGCCGAGGCCGAGACCGAGATCCCCCGGTCCTGTTCCATCTTCATGAAGTCCGAACGCGTGCGCCGCGCCTCGCCCTTGGCGCGGACCTGACCGGCCATCTGGATGGCGCCGCCGAAGAGCAGGAATTTCTCGGTCAGCGTGGTCTTGCCGGCATCCGGGTGGCTGATGATGGCGAAGGTGCGGCGGCGGGCGATCTCGGGCGGCAATTCGGGGCGGTTGGCGGTCATCGGGCTTCCTTTCCTGCCCGCGCCATCTATCGCGCCTGCGCCCCGCCCGCAAAGGGAAAAGGACGCGACGGCGGCCCTGACATTTCCTGGCGCGTCTCTGCGCGCGTCAAGGCTTGATTGCGTCCATTTTGAACCGAACGGTTCTGCCATGACCAATAAAACTTGGCTTTTTCGAAACTTGTCGGGAACGGAACTGCGGCTGGCTGGTTGACTCGGGAATTTTGAGTAAGCAATCTATCTGGCATCCCGACGAGGTGAGCGATGAGTGACAAGACCCTGACACGCATGGATCTGGCCGAGGCCGTCTTCCGCGAGGTAGGCCTGTCGCGTCACGAATCCGGCCAGTTGGTCGAAAGCGTGCTGACCCATATCTCGGACGCGCTCGTCCGGGGCGAACAGGTGAAGATCTCGTCCTTCGGCACCTTCTCGGTCCGCGACAAGAACGAACGCATCGGTCGCAACCCCAAGACCGGCGAAGAAGTGCCGATCACGCCGCGCCGCGTGCTCAGCTTCCGGCCTTCGCATCTGATGAAGGATCGCGTCGCGGACGGCAACAAGTCCTGACATGAAGAAGGCAGCCGAGGCATTCCGATCCATTGGCGAGGTCTCGCAACTGGTTGGAGTCGCGCCTCATGTGCTGCGCTACTGGGAAAGCCAGTTCCCGCTGTTCTCGCCGGTGAAACGCCGGGACGGGCGGCGTTACTATCGCCCGGATGACGTGAAGCTGGCCGCCGGATTGTGCGAATTGCTGCGCGAGGAAGGCGTGTCGATCCGCGGGGCAAAGAAGCAGATGCAGGCGGATCGGGGTGCGGCACTTAAGGCGCGCGGGGCGGCGCGGCTTGATGGCACCCTGGCCGATGGCGCGGCTGCCGCACCACAGCCGGCCGCAACCGCAGCGCCCGAACCCGTTACGGCCCCGCCTGTCGAACCCCCGGCAGCCCCAGTTGGCGCCTCCGTTGAAAAGCGCACCGCCCCGCCCGCCCGCAAGCGGAAGCTCGCCCCGCCCGAGACCCTGCCGCTGTTCCCCGAGCTTGGGGCGCCCACCGTCGCGGACGATTCGCCCGACCGGGCGAACGCGCCGGCATCGGTCGACTGGCTGGGCCGGCTGGTGGCGATCTGCACCACCCTTCAGGACCGCCCCGCCATACCTGCCGAAGCGGCCTCGGAACAGTTGAGCCGGCTGGCACGGGCACGGCGCGCGCTTGCGAACTGAACCCGCCGCGCACGATCCGCATTTTGTCGCCCGGCCCCCCTTGTGTCCCGACCGCGCTTCGCCCTATATGGCCGGCGTCGGGCCGTGGCGCAGTCTGGTTAGCGCGTCCGTCTGGGGGGCGGAAGGCCGCGAGTTCGAATCTCGCCGGCCCGACCATTACCGAAACGCCCACCTCTTACGGGGTGGGCGTTCGCATATCCGGGGCATGGCATGAGCGGCGTTCTTCCTGACACGAAACTGCGGGAACTGATCGAAACGGGCGCGATTTCCGCCACGCCCGCGATCACCGATGCGCAGATCCAGCCGGCCAGTCTGGACCTTCGGCTGGGCCTGCAGGCCTGGCGGCTGCGGGCTTCCTTCCTGCCCGGCAAGGGCCACCGGATCGAGGATCGCCTGCCCGATTTCGAGATGCACCGGATGGATATCTCGAACGGGGCGGTGCTGGAAAAGGGCTGCGTCTATCTGGTCCCGCTGATGGAGCGCCTGCGCCTGCCCGAAGGCATCACCGCCGTCGCCAATGCCAAAAGCTCGACCGGGCGGCTGGACCTGCTGACGCGGCTGATCACCGATGACGGGACCGAGTTCGACCGCCTGCCCGAAGGCTATGACGGCCCGCTTTACGCCGAGATATGCCCGCGCAGCTTCTCGGTTCTGGTCCGACCCGGGATGCGGCTGAACCAGTTGCGGCTGCGGCAGGGTCAGGCGGTGCTGGACGATCCAGCACTTCGCGCCCTGCACGCGGCAAGCCCGCTTGTCGGCGGCCCGGCGCTGATCGATCAGGGGCTGGGCTTCTCGGTCGATCTGCGCCCCGAGGCCGGCGATCTGGTCGGCTTTCGCGCCAAGCCGCATAGCGGCGTCGTCGATCTGGACCGGATCGGCGCCTACGATCCGCGCGAATTCTGGGATGCGCTGCACAGCCGGGATGGGCGGCTGATCCTCGATCCCGGCGCCTTCTATATCCTCGTCAGCCGCGAATCGGTGGCGATCCCGCCCGATTACGCGGCCGAGATGGCCCCCTATCTGGCCATGGTCGGCGAGTTCCGCGTTCATTATGCCGGTTTCTTCGATCCGGGCTTCGGCATCGGCCCAAGGGGCCACGGCGCGCGCGGCGTGCTGGAGGTCCGCTGCCACGAGGCCCCTTTCGCGCTGGAGCACGGTCAGGTCGTCGGCCGGCTGGTCTATGAGAAGATGCTGAACCGGCCTGCGCGGCTATACGGGCAGGACATCGCCTCGAACTATCAGGGTCAGGGGCTGAAGCTGGCCAAGCAGTTCAGCGAATTCTCCGGGTGATCCGCGCCGCCTGACGGGCGCGCTTGACCATGGCGCGGGTATCCTTCTGCGCCTTCAGCGCCTGCTGACGCTCCTCCGGGGTCATCTGGGCCGGGTCCTTGCCGCGATTGGCGGCATATTCGATGCCCTTGGTGATGCCGATGGCCACCGCCGCGCGGGTCGCGGCGCGCATCAGGTGGCGGCCAAAGACATTCATGAACTGGTTCATATTCATGCCCCATCCTCCTCGCCGAACAGGTCGCCCGGGCGGGTTTCATCGCTTATATCATCATCCGCATCGTCGCGCACCACCGGCACCGCCAGATCCGAGGGCGGACGGCTGTCCAGCAGCCCCGCCGCGCGCAATTCGCTGAGGCCGGGCAGGTCGCGGGCGGTTTCCAGCCCGAAATGGTCAAGGAATTCGTCGGTCACCACGAAGGTAACAGGCCGCCCCGGCGTCATCCGACGCCGGCCGATGCGCACCCAGGCCAGTTCGATCAGCTGATCCAGCGTCCCGCGAGAGGTGGCAACGCCACGGATCTCCTCAATCTCGGCGCGGGTGACCGGCTGGTGATAGGCGATGATGGCCAGCGTTTCGGTCGCGGCGCGCGACAGGCGGCGGGTCTCGACCGTTTCGGTCTGCATCAGGAAGGACAGGTCCGGCGCGGTGCGGAAGGCAAAGGCTTCGCCCACGCGCGCCAGTTCCACCCCCCGCCCCTCATAGCGGCGACGCAGCCGCGCCACGGCCTCAGCCGGGTCTGCACCCTGCGGCAGGCGCTCGGCCAGATCGCGCAGGCTGACCGGCTGGGCGGAGGCAAACAGCATCGCCTCGACCATGCGCTCCTGCTCCTCCAGGGGCGGCGGCGGAAATTCCAGATCGTCAGTCATGATGTCTTGGGTCCGTCCTGTCCGGGCCTGCGGCGGATGGCGATGGGGGCAAAGGTCTCGGCCTGCCGGATCTCGACCCGGCCCTGCTTGGCCAGTTCCAAAGTCGCCGCGAAGGTGGCGGCGGTGGCCGAACGCCCGCGTTCGCCGCCGCCCCAGCCCTCGGGCAGGAATTCCAGAAGCGAGGTCCATTCGCCGGCAAAACCGATCAGGTGGCGCATCCGTTCCAGCGCCTGCTCCATGGTGAACACGTCCTTGCGGTCGAAGGCATAGGGGCGGAATTCGTCGCGGGTCTTCAGCCGGGCATAGGCGCGCATCAGGTCGATCAGCCCGACCTCATAGGTGACGCTGCGCCGTCTGGCGATCTGTTCAGGCATCCCGCGCACGAAGCGGCTCTGCCCCAGCCGGTCGCGCCCCATCAGCCGGCTCGATGCCTGCCGCATCGCGTCCAGCCGTTCCAGCTGGAAGGCCAGATGCGCCGCCAGATCCTCGGCCGAAGGGCCCTCTTCCTCGGGATCGGGGGGCAGCAGCAGCCGCGATTTCAGGAACGCCAGCCAGGCGGCCATGACCAGATAATCGGCGGCGAGTTCGATGCGAAGCTGGCGCGCCTCCTCGACAAAGGCCAGATATTGTTCGGCCAGTTGCAGGATCGAGACCTGCATCAGATCGACCTTCTGCACCCGGGCGAGGTTCAGCAGCAGATCGAGCGGGCCTTCATAGCCGTCGATATCGACGATCAGCGCCTCTTCGGCGCGGCGCTCCTCGACCGCGCGCGAGATTTCCAGCGGCAGCTGTTCGGGGCGCGTGCCGCGATTTGCGGGGCGCAGGGGGGTGACGTTATCGCTCAACCTAACCTCGCGGGATCAGGGCCGCAGGTTCGGCCCTGCCCGCCCGGCTGTCAAGCCGCAGCCGGACCGCACTCGGTCCGCATTCAGGCCGCAGGCCATTCCACCTGCCCGCCAAGGGCGCGATATTCGGCCAGCAGATCGGCGGCGGGGACCGTATCGGGCGGGCACCGGAAGCCAAGCGCATGATCGGCCCGGCGGATCGCGTCGGGCGTCATGTCGCCGGCATTGGCGACGACATCTTCCATCTCGTGCATATGGCCGTGGCAATGCAGGATCAGGTCGATCCCCGCCGCGATCGAGGCGGCACTGCGTTCGCCGATGCTTCCCGAAAGCCCGTTCATCGAGATATCGTCGGTCATCAGCAGCCCGTCGAAGCCGATTTCCCTGCGGATCACCCCGATCATCCGGGCCGAGGCCGTGGCGGGCATGGGGTCGATATCCTCGAAGCGGATATGCCCGCTCATCCCCATGGGCAGATCGTTCAACGCCCGGAAGGCGGCGAAATCGGTCCGCGAGAGTTCCTCATGCGAGGTGGTGACCACCGGGGTTTCGTGATGGCTGTCGGCCACGGCGCGGCCATGGCCGGGCATATGCTTCATGATCGGCAGAACGCCCGCCTCCAGCAACCCGTCGGCCACGGCGCGACCGCGCGCGGCCACGTCCTCAACCGTGCGGCCAAGGCAGCGGTTCTGCAGGAAGGGATGGGTGGCGTCATTGGCGATGTCCAGCGTCGGCGCGCAATCGCTGTCAATGCCGACGGCGCGCAATTCCTGCCCGATCAGGCGATAGCGCAGGCGCATCGCCTCGGGCCCACGCAGGGCATCGTCCAGGGGCGGCAGCCATTCGGCCCAGTGCGGTGCCCGCATCCGCTGCACGCGCCCGCCTTCCTGATCGACGGTGACGATGGCATCGCGCCCGACCGCATCGCGCAGGTCATTGGTCAGGCGGCGCAACTGATCCGGGCTTTCGACATTGCGGGCGAACAGGATAAAGCCCCAGGGATCGGCCGAGCGGAAGAAATCCCGCTCGGCCTGACTGAGTTCGGTGCCCAGAAGCCCGAAGATCGCCGCCGTCGTCATTATTGCGCCGATGCAGGATAGCAGTCGGTGCCTTCTGCGATCAGCGCGGCGCAGAAGCGGCGGGCATCGTCGCGCGAAGCGAAGCCGGCGACGCGCAGGCGATAGAAGGTGCGGCCGTTACGCTCGGTGCTCTGCACGATGGGCGACTTGCCGGCAAAGAGCGAGGAGAAGCGGCCCGAGATCCGGCCCCATTCGCCATTGGCGATGGCATCGGAATCGAAGGCACCGATCTGCACCAGGGGCGAGCCCGAGGCAACGCTGGCCTGCTGGACCGGCGCCGGTTCGGGCGCTTCGGTCACGGCCTCGGCCACGGCGGCCTCGACCGCGGGGGCCTGTGCCGCCGGGGCGCTCTGCGCGCGCGAGGCGATGGAGGCCGGACGGCGCGCCGGACGGGCGGCTTCGACGGTGGCCACAGGCATCACCGGCTCGACCGCCTCGGTCGCGGCCATATCGACCAGGGCCGGATCGTCGGCGGACACGATGCCGAGCGAATTCAGATCGGTGGTCAGCCCGGCGGCCAGACCCGCCGCCGCATCGGCGTCCGAAATTGCCACCACGGGATTTTCGGGGGAAACCGGCACCATCGGATCGGCCATGGCCGTCATCGCGCTGACATCGGCCAATTCGCCCATGGCGACATCGTCCTCGGCCAGCCCGGTCGGGGCGGGGGCGATGGCGATCTCGGCGCTTGGCGGAACCTCGACGCCGGCCGCAACCTCGTTCACCGACAACCCGCCATTGCGGGCCAGTTCTCCGCCCGGATCGTCGGGCGCGGTGCGCGCCTCGCCCTGCACGGCACGGATCACCGGCACGCCCGAGACATCGCGCGCCACCAGCTTGTAGCCCCAGACCACCAGCCCGACCAGAAGCACGACCGAGACCACCGCGCCAAGGTAATGGGTCAGCCGGCCAAGCCGCGCGCCCAGACCTTCGGGATAATCCTCGGCATATTGCTGGTCTTCGTCATACCAGCCGTATTCCTCGTCGTAATCGTCCTGAGCCTGATGCTGATAGGGGTATTGCCGCGCCTGACGAGGCGCAGAATCCGCGAATCGGCCCGTGCCGAAATCGGTAACTACCATACGATGCCTGCCTGCCGGGTGCCCGGCTGTTGATTACTGCCCGATCCCGGCCAGGGCACCTTTTGTCAGCGCATTTCCTTGGCCGGAGTCACCCCAAGAATAGCAAGACCTGACGAAATGACAACGCCAACTGCACGAATCAGCGCGATTTTTGCCGCCGTGGCCGCCAGATCGCCTTCCTGAACGAATCGCAGGGACAATTCGTCATTGCCGCGATTCCACAGCGAATGCAGGGAACCGGCCAGATCGTAGAGGTAGAACGCGACCCGATGCGGCTCATGCGCGATGGCCGCCGCCTCGATCAGGCGCGGATATTCGGCAAGCTTGCGGATCAGTTCCAGCTCGGCCGGGTGCGACAGGCGCGACAGATCGGCCTGTGTCAGCGCCGCATCCGAGGTGTCGACGCCAAGTTCCGCCGCCTTGCCCATGACCGAATGCACCCGGGCCGAGGCATATTGCACATACCAGACCGGGTTGTCCTTGGACTGTTCCAGCACCTTGTCGAAATCGAAATCCAGCGGCGCGTCGTTCTTGCGGGTCAGCATGTGGAAGCGGGTCACGTCGCGGCCCGCCTGTTCGACCACGTCGCGCAGGGTGATGAAGGTGCCGGCGCGCTTCGACATCTTGAAGGGCTCGCCGTTCTTGAACAGTTTTACCAGCTGGATCAGCTTGATATCCAAGGGCACCCGGCCATTCGACAGGGCCTTCACGGCGGCGTTCATGCGCTTGACATAGCCGCCATGATCGGCGCCGAACACGTCGATCAGCTGGTCGAAGCCACGGTCGATCTTGTCCCAGTGATAGGCGATATCGGGGGCGAAATAGGTCCAGCTTCCATCGGATTTCATCACCGCCCGGTCCTGATCGTCGCCGTGATCGGTGGACCGGAACAGCGTCTGCTCGCGCGCCTCCCAATCGTCGGGCAGCTTGCCTTTCGGGGGTTCCAGCACGCCTTCATAGATCAGCCCGGCCGAACGCAGCCGGTCGATCGCCGCCTCGATCCGGCCCGAGCCGTAAAGCGCCTTTTCCGAAGAATAGACATCCATCTTCACATTCAGCAGCGCCAGATCCTCGCGGATCATCTGCATCATCGCTTCGGTGGCGAATTCGCGGATCTCGACCAGCCATTCCTCTTCCGGCCTGTCGATCAGGCTGTCACCATACCTGGCCTTCAGCGCCTCGCCCACCGGGATCAGGTAATCGCCGGGGTAAAGCCCCTCGCGGATCTCGGGTTCCAGCCCGTTCGCCTCGCGGTAACGCTCATAGGCCGAGCGCGCCAGCACATCGACCTGCGCCCCGCCATCGTTGATGTAATATTCGCGGGTCACGTCATAGCCGGCGAAATCCAGCAGGCTGGACAGCGCATCGCCGAAGACCGCGCCCCTTGTATGGCCGACATGCATCGGCCCGGTCGGGTTCGCGGAAACGAACTCGACATTGATCTTGATCCCCTGCCCCAGATCCGAGCGGCCATACCCCTCGGGTGCCGCCAGTGCCCCCCGGATCACACCCTGCCAGACCGACGGATCGAGGCGCAAGTTGATGAAACCCGGCCCCGCCACCTCGGCCGAGGTGATGCGGGCATCCCCGGTCAGATGCGCCGCCAGCTTCTCGGCAATGTCGCGCGGCTTCATCTGCGCGGGCTTGGCCAGCACCATCGCCGCATTGGTGGCCATGTCGCCATGGGCCGCATCGCGCGGCGGCTCGACGGTGACGTTTTTCAGGTCCAGACCGAGGGGCAGCTCGCCCGCCGCCATCATCCGGTCGATTGCGCCGGTCACGACCGCGCGAATATCGGCAAAGAGGTTCATGATCTTCTTCCGCTTGTTCCCGCCTGCGATAGCCCCGCCCGGCCCCAAAGGTCAACGGGGGGCGGCATCCGCAGCCAGATGGCGCAGCCCATGGGTGACATCGGCGCGGATGGCAAGGCGCAGCCCGGGCTCGTCCCCCGCCTTCAGCGCGGCGATGATCAGCCGGTGATGGCGCGGCGGCTCGTTGCGCTGCACCCGGCCGTAAAGCGCGCGCATCGTCGGGCCAAGCTGCAACCACACGGTTTCGACGATGGCCAGCATCGCCGGCGCCTGCGCCCGCAGATAAAGCATGCGGTGAAATTCCAGATTGCTGCGGATATAGGCCACGGCATCATGGCGCATGACCGCATCGGCAATGGTGCCGTTCACCGCGCTCAGCCGGTCGATCAGCGCGAAATGGGCGCGCGGCAAGGCGCGCGAGGCCAGTTCCGGCTCGATCAGCGCGCGCAGGGCGGCCAGTTCCTCGATCCGCTCGACCGACAGTTCCGGCGTCGTCACCCGCCCCGAGGCCGACAGCGTCAGCGCCCCCTCCGCCGCCAGCCGGCGCACGGCCTCGCGCGCGGGCGTCATCGAGACGCCATGTTCAGCGGCGATCCCGCGCAGGGTCAGCGCCAGACCGGGCGGCAATTCGCCGACAAGGATCCGCCCGCGCAGATTGCGGTAAAGCCGCTCATGCGCGGCGGGCTCGGCGGGTCTGGCGACAGTCATCCGGCATTTGTGATCACAAGTTCGGGTGCCGTCAATCCTTGAACTGCCAGGCCTGCAGTTCCGATCCATGCCGACGCAGCCAGGCCCGGTGCGGATCGTGCCCCGGCATCAGCCGGGCGACCTCGGCCCAGAAGCGCGGCGAATGGTCCATATGGGCCAGATGCGCGACCTCATGCGCCGCGACGTAATCCAGCACCAGAGGCGGCGCCATCGCCAGCCGCCAGGAAAACATCAGCCGCCCGTCCGAGGTGCAGCTGCCCCAGCGGGACCTCGTGTCGCGCAGGCACATCGCCCGGGGCTTGCGGCCAAGGGCCTCGGCATGACGGTCCACCGCCTCGCGCAGGGCGACATGGGCGCGGTGCTTCAGCCAGGCCTGAACCGTGGGCCCGACGGGCCTGCCCGCCGGCACCGCCAGAATGCCGTCCTGCAGGCGCACCTGGCGCAAGGGAAGCGCACGCAGCAGCACCGTCTGCCCGGCCACGGGAAACTGCACCCCATCCACGACCAGTTGCGGGCCGGGCATGGCCGCCACCGTCCGGCGCAGCCAATCGGCCTTGGACTGCACGAATTCCCGCCCCGACGACAGGCTGGCCCGCATCGGCAGGGTCAGCACCACGCTCCCGCCCGCACGTGGCACACGCAACGTCATCCGCCGGGCGCGTGCATTGCGCCGCACGGAAACCTCGATACCGTCTATATGGATCTGCTCGGACATTGCCTGCGGATAGGCCTTTACAGCTTGATGGGCTTGTGGCAGGGGGACGCAAATTTACCTAACCGCGGCGTAAGGAGATTACCATGCCCAAAGAGGAATGGGGCACGAAACGCCTCTGCCCGCATTGCGGAGCCCGTTTCTACGACCTCCGGAATGACCCGATGACCTGCCCGGCCTGCGGGACCGAGTTCACCGTCGAAAGCCTGGCCCAGGGTCGCGGCCGCTCGCTGGTTTCCGAGAAGACGGCCTCGAAGGACGAGGATCAGGACGACGACCTGATCGACGACGATCTCGACGATGACGACAGCGGCGATATCGACGACGATCTGCTGGAAGACGATGACAGTGACGACGATGTGTCGCTGGACGACATCGCCGACGTGGCCAGCGACGACGAAGACTGATCCCGCGCGCGGCGGCATCCCCGCCGCGCCGCCCCCCTCCGGCGTCGGAGCCCGAGAAGATGAGATCCCTGACCGCCCTCTCGCCGCAGATGCTGAGCCTGCTGCGCATCGTCGCGGCGCTGATCTTCATGGCCCATGGCAGCCAGAAGATCCTGGGCGTCCCGGCCGGCAGCATGGCTGCGCCCGCCTTCATGTCGAAATTCTGGATCGCGGGCATGCTGGAGCTGATCGGCGGCGGGTTGCTGGTCCTGGGCCTCTTCTCTCGCCCGGTGGCGTTTCTGCTCTCGGGCCTGATGGCAGTCGCCTATTGGACCGCCCATGCGCCGCAATCCCCCTATCCGGTGCTGAACGGTGGCGATGCCGCGATTCTCTATTGCTTCGTCTTTCTCTACATCGTTTTCGCCGGCCCCGGCCCGATCAGCCTCGACCGGATCATGGGCCGGGATCGCTGAGCGCAAACGACTTGAAAACGCAGCAGAAAGCGGGACCGGAACGTCCCGCTTTTCCTTTTTCAGACGGGCCTTCGGAAAGTCGAATTTTCCGCTTGCGCCCCCCCGCGCCACCCCCTATACGACCCCCCACGGCAGCGGCGCAACGCGCGGCGCCAGACCTCCGGTGGGGCCATAGCTCAGTTGGTAGAGCGCTTGAATGGCATTCAAGAGGTCAGGGGTTCGACTCCCCTTGGCTCCACCAATAAAATCAGACAGTTACAAGATCGGGCTTCGACAAAAAGTAAGGCGATACTCGGTCGGGGTAACGTTTGGGGTAACGAAGATCAGATTTCGTTCAAGCTGGCGGTGCGGACGTCCCGTCGACTCCACGCGCACAGAAAAGGCCGGGAAGCACTGCCCCCCGGCCCATTGATCGCCCCCGCTCAGCAACGTGGCGATCCGCGCGCCGGGCAAGGAGAAAACCCGTTGCGCCAAATGCGAAAACTATTCGTATTTCACACCGCCAGCGGCATTGCGTTACCCTTCGCCCTCCGTGCCTTTTCCAGCGCGCCAAAGGGGAAGGTCGCGGACTTCAGTTCGGTGCCGACGAACCACAGGCACCGCGCCTCGGTTGCGAAGGCTCCGCCCGCGCCGCCATAGGTCATCACCGGCCCGCCGGATTTCAGCTGCACCAAATCGCCTGGCATCAGTTCATTTTGCATTTTTCTCTATCCTTTCAATCCGCCCAATCAATGAAGTTCTCGGCATCCTTGAGCGCCGCCGCGTCCAGCCCTGCCGCCTTGGCCTCTGCCAGCGCCGAAAGCATGGTCGCGAAGGCCCGCGCCTTGCCGCCCGCGTCGAACGCCTGCATCGGGCGAACCAGATCGAGTTTTACGGCCTGCCCGATTTTCTGTGTCGCCTCCTCTGCCAGCAGCATCGCTATCGGCTGCAAGACGATCTGCGCCAGATGCCGCTGCGCCTCGCGGACAAGCGGTCCCTGCGCATTCTCGGCAAACAGCCCGGGCAGAACACCATAGCTGGCCATGATCGCCCCTCGGGCCGCTGTCAGCGTCTCGCGTGGCATGACGCCCTGAATATCCGGGGTGACGCCCGATGCCCGCCAGTCCTGGGCCGGTGCCGGGCCACCCGCCGCCGCGACGTTGACGCTTTCGCGCATCAAGATCTTGCCTCGCCTGCCACGGAAGCCGCGCGCCAGCGAAGACAGGTCGTTTTCCGGCGCCTCGGGGAATGGCACGATCTGCGAACCGATTGGCCCGTCGCGATAGACATCCCGCAGCGCGGTCTCGACCTCTTGCAGCAGCTCCGCCGTCAGGCTGGCCCGGTGCAGGGGCGAGGTTCCGGCCCAGGGTGCCGCCGCGCTCGATCCGATGGCGCAATGAATGACCTCGGCAGCCAGAACGGTTTCCGACAGCCCGCCGCCAACCTCGGAAATGCTGACACGATAGGCGGACGGGATGCCCTGCCGGGTCTTGATGTCCCAATCGCTCACGGGCAAGAGCCGGTCGCCCCGGATCACGAAGACCGATTCGCCACGAAGCGCCATCATCCGCGCGAACAGCGCCAGATTGCGGCGGGTCAGAAGCCGGGTGCCTTCCACATCAGCCAGCGCGAAAGCCCCTTCCCAGAGGCTGACGCAGCTTTGCACGGTCGCGGTCAGTTCTCCGACACCGGAACCGCCTGCCAGCCATTCGGCCCGCGCGGCGATCAGGTCAGAGGTGTATCCCATCGCGACAGCGCGGGTTTCGACAGGCGCATTGCCGCGCCGGAACAGGTTCATAATGCCCATCACTTCAATCTCCGATAGGGGCGCAGCAGATCAGCCGCGCCGGAATGTTGCAGCGCCTTGCCGATCCAGTCGGGGTTGCGGGCATAGCTTTCCGCAATGGCCCCGCCCATGTTGAGGGAGTGGTTTGCCACGCCCGCCCGGTCGGGTTCGTCCGCCATGTATTCGGCCAAGCGCCGGAACGCTTCCATGACAGCCGCAGGCACGTCACCGCCGCCCACGTCCGCCGTGATCCGATACGGCCCGTTGCCGGGAAGGTCATAGCCGCCCCAGGGGGATGCCGCCGGGGTGCATTCGGCCCATGCGCCACTGTCCCAGATCTCGACCGTGTTCAACGTGGCGGGCGACAGGGGGGCTTCCCATTCGCCTCCCCCCTCGACCGTCCAGACCACTTCCCGCGCGGTCCAGCGCCTCCGGCAATAGGCTTCCAGTCGCTGCCAGATCGCATCCGCATTGAGCGCCGCCGCAGCCGCCGAAAGGCTTGCCGGTGACGCGGGATAGTTGGCCGGGATGGCCTCGACCTCTTTCAGTGTCACCGCCATGTCACGCCCTCCACCGGCTGGCAGGGTGCGCAAAATTGCGCAGACCCGGTTTCGTGTTTTCAGGCACCAGCAGCCCGCCTTCGGAAGGCGTCCAGTTGCGTTCCTCGACCTGCGTATCGGGATAGGCCGGGCGCGTGACGAACGAGAACTCGTAAAGCAACGCCGCGAAGATCGTCCGAATCAGCGCCATGCCAAGGGACGGGTCTTCCTCCTCGACCTTCTCGGCCTCGGGCACGGCGCGCTCAGGCGGGATGCGGAAGCCCGGCGAAATCCCCATGACAAGCCCGGCCCGGAACCCGGCAAGAAAGTCCATCACATAGCTGACCCGCTGCATTTGAGGCGTGATTTCCGCCTCGAATGTCACCGCGTCGTCACCGTCCCGAATGTCCAGCGTTCCTGCCGATCTGGACGCAAGGGGCCGGTCATAGCTATGCCCGATCAGGATATGAATGTCTTCCTCAGGTCGATTGATCCGATAGGCGAAGGCGCGCGAGGCCATGATCTCCTTGCGCGGCCTGCCGGTGCGGCCACCGTCCGAAAGGACGGCAGCCCTGGCGGTCCTGTCTGTCGCAGCGATCACGCCATGAACCCGGCAATGTGGTGATGAACGATGACTGGCGCTTCTGGCTGCCATTGCTGGGCCTGTGGACGGGGGCGCGGTCGAACGAATTGGGCCAGCTTCTGCTATCCGACATCAAGGAAGAAGACGGCATCGCCTATCTTCACGTCATCGACGATACCGAGGGCAAGCGGGTGAAGACGGCCCATGCCCGGCGCAAGGTGCCGATCCACGACCAGTTGAAGGCGCTGGGATTTCTGTCCCTTGTCGCGGATCGAAAGCGCATGTCGCGGCCAGAAGATCGGCTGTTCCCGGACCTCAAGGTCGGTGCCAAGGGCTATTACTCGCATAACGTCACCAAGTTCTTCTCCGATTATCTGGTCAAGATCGGGATCAAGACCGGGAAGAACTCATTCCACAGCCTGCGTCACAGCTTTCAGGACGCCTGCCGCCACGCGAAGATGTTCCACGGTCACCGGGAAGCCATCGCCGGGCGCGAGGAAGGCGGCGTGGGTGGCAACTATGGTAGCGGCCATGACCTGAGCGATCTGAACGCGTCCTTGCAGGCGATCCGTCATCCCTCCGTGGACTGGTCGGCCATCCCCTGCTACCTGCCGCGCGGTTCGGGGGCGATGACCCAGCACCCTTGTCCGCTGGGGGATAATGGCTTTTCGGCAGTCGGGTGATGGGGTGTGATGGCCCTAGGCTGTCGTTCGAAGCGGTCGCTAACGCGGCCCTTCGTCTGATTTTCGCCCTACTCAATCGTTGGAGGAGTCTCATCGCCAGTATCTACCGTGACGGACAAATTTTCCGCAGCATCAGGAGCCGACCCTTCGAGGCTTTGATCCGCTAGACTATCGGCAATCTCGCGCAAAATGTCTGCGATAGCCGCGTCAGCGGCCTGTTCATCCGCAGACGCGGACTCCTGTAAATCGTTCATGCGCTTCATTTGAGTCGCCATACCGTCAAACGATTGCTGCAACTCGCGCACGGCTTCAGTGTTGGCACGGACAGCTTCATCTTTATCTGTTATACGCTCTTCAATTTGCAGCGCGAAGGCCAATAGGAACATTAAGATATTGATAACCATAGAGATCGTGGCGTAGCGACGATGAAAAGCCGCCTCAACTTTGGCGTCCTTGGCCGCTTCACGATATTCGTCAACAAGAGCCTCTTGGGCCGCGATGCTGCGGGCCAACATCTCTTCCAGTCGCTCCGGGATACCTAGCCTGAGCGCAACTGACGCGGCTTCCTTCGCCGCACTAAAAGCAGAGAACTGTTCGCTGATAAGGGAGGTGGCGGTCAGAATCTCGTCGTTGAAGGCTGGGTGGATACCCAGAACGCTTGCCGCGTCAGCGGCAGCCAAAGCGGAGCCGATACGATCAATGCCTAATGCATCATATACATTATCCATGCGCGGGATGAGAACGCTATTCAGATCGAAGGAAGTAACGGCTTCAATCGAACGCCGCCTATCCGCGAACATATCGATGTGCTGGAACATCAAGCGATGGTTTTCACGCATTTCTTCCATCAATCGTGAAGCTTCTGTCTGAGCGCCCAACAGATGGCCCATGTAACCTTCTGGTAGGCCGCCTAGCGCTGTTCTGCGTGCTTCTTCTATCGCCACCTGTTCAGCCATGAAATGATCCATGCCAGCGCCCGTCAGAGCGGAAAAATGATCTTGGACGCCAGTTGTCGCTGAGCCGTAAATGGCATCCCTAATCTGATCTTGGGTGCTATTGATACCGCTTGCATTTATTGCATCTAGTATGCTGTTCACGGAATTCATGGCGTCTTGAAATGCGCTCGCGCCGCCTTCCGACAATTCCTTGAGTTGTTTTTGCAGCCGCTTATCCGAAATTGCGCGTTCTTCATTGCTCATTTCCAAGCCTAGCTTGGATAGGTCGAATCGCTTGGGCTTCTGTTCGTCAGAATGGTTTTCACTCATCGTCGATCTCTTGCCCTCGCTGCGCTAGTGTTCGTCACCTGACGGATGATTCCCTGCGGGGGTGAGATGTGTCATGCTC
>NZ_CALMYP010000006.1 GCF_937873615.1 uncultured Paracoccus sp. | reverse complement strand
GCCTATACCCCCTATCAGCCCGAGATCGCGCAGGGCCGGCTTGAGGCGCTGCTGAACTATCAGACCATGGTCAGCGACCTGACCGGGCTGCCGGTGGCGAATGCGTCCCTGCTGGACGAGGCGACGGCGGCGGCGGAAGCCATGGCGATGGCGCAGCGGGTGGCGAAGTCGAAGTCCAAGGCCTTCTTCGTCAGCGACAACCTGCATCCGCAGACGATCTCGGTAATCGAGACCCGGGCGGAGCCCTTGGGGATCGAGATCGTTCGCGGGCGGCCCGAGGATCTGGACCCGGCCACCGTCTTCGGGGCGATCTTTCAATATCCCGGGACCTTCGGGCATATCCGCGATCTGACGGCGGAATGCGACGCCCTGCACGCCGTCGGTGCGGTGGCGGTGGTGGCAAGCGATCTGCTGGCGCTGTGCCTTCTGCGCGAGCCTGGGGCGATGGGGGCGGATATCTGCGTGGGCTCCAGCCAGCGTTTCGGGGTGCCGATGGGGTATGGCGGGCCTCATGCCGGCTTCATGTCCTGCCGGGACGAGTTCAAGCGGGCCATGCCGGGGCGGATCGTCGGCGTCTCCATCGACGCCAAGGGCAACAAGGCCTACCGGTTGGCGCTGCAGACGCGCGAGCAGCATATCCGGCGCGAGAAGGCGACCAGCAATGTCTGCACGGCGCAGGCTTTGCTGGCGGTGATGGCGTCCTTCTATGCGGTCTTCCACGGGCCGGTCGGCCTGCGCGCGATTGCGCAGCGGGTGCATCTGAACGCGGTGACGGTGGCCAATGCGCTGCGCGCGGCCGGGGCCGAGGTCGAGCCGGAGGCGTTTTTCGACACCATCACCGTGCGGGTGGGCGTGGGGCAACTGGGCATCCTTGCGGCGGCGCGCAATCACGGCATCAACCTGCGCCGGATCGGGCGCGACCGCGTGGGGATTTCGGTTGACGAGACCACCGATGCCGGCGTCATCGCCCGGCTGCTGGACGCCTTCGGGATCGAGGACGCGGCCCAGCCGGCGACGGCGCCGGCGATCCCCGAGGCGCTGCTGCGCGAGAGCGATTACCTGACCCATCCCGTCTTCCACATGAACCGGGCGGAATCCGAGATGATGCGCTATATGCGCCGCCTCTCGGATCGTGATCTGGCGCTGGATCGGGCGATGATCCCGCTGGGGTCGTGCACGATGAAGCTGAACGCGGCAGCCGAGATGATGCCGATCACCTGGCCGGAATTCGGCGCGCTGCATCCTTTCGCCCCGGCGGATCAGGCGGCGGGCTATGCCGAGATGCTGGAGGACCTGACGCAGAAACTGTGCGCGATCACCGGCTATGATGCGTTTTCCATGCAGCCGAACAGCGGCGCGCAGGGGGAATATGCGGGGCTGCTGACCATTCAGGCTTACCATCGTGCGAATGGCGACACCCAGCGCGATATCTGCCTGATCCCGGTTTCGGCCCATGGCACCAACCCGGCCTCGGCCCAGATGGCGGGGATGAAGGTCGTGGTGGTGAAATCCGCCCCCAATGGCGATATCGACCTGGAGGATTTTGCCGACAAGGCGGGTGCCGCGGGCGAGAAGCTGGCGGCGGTGATGATCACCTATCCCTCGACGCATGGCGTCTTCGAGGATACCGTGCGCGAGGTCTGCCGTATCACCCACGATCACGGCGGGCAGGTCTATATCGACGGTGCGAACATGAACGCGCTTGTCGGGCTGGTCCGCCCGGGAGAGATCGGCGGCGATGTCAGCCACCTGAACCTGCACAAGACCTTCGCCATCCCGCATGGCGGCGGGGGCCCTGGCATGGGGCCGATCGGCGTGAAGGCGCATCTGGCGCCGCATCTGCCGGGCGATCCTCAGACCGGAGAGGGTGCGGTGTCGGCGGCGCAATATGGCAGCGCGTCGATCCTGCTGATTTCATGGGCCTATATCCTGATGATGGGCGGGGCCGGGCTGACCCAGGCGACGCGGGTGGCGATCCTGAACGCGAACTATATCGCGAGCCGCTTGGCCGGGGCCTATCCGATCCTGTTCATGGGCAATCGCGGTCGGGTGGCGCATGAATGCATCATCGACACACGCCCCTTTGCCGAGCATGGCGTGACCGTGGATGACATCGCCAAGCGCCTGATCGATAACGGTTTCCACGCCCCCACGATGAGCTGGCCGGTTTCCGGCACGCTGATGGTGGAACCCACGGAAAGCGAAACCAAGGCCGAGATCGACCGCTTCATCACCGCCCTTCTGGCCATCCGCGCCGAGATCCAGGCGGTCGCCAATGGCGAGATCGCGGCCGAGGACAGCCCCCTGCGCCACGCCCCCCACACGGTCGAGGATCTGGTCGCCGAATGGGACCGCGCCTATAGCCGCGAGCAGGGCTGCTTCCCGCCCGGCGCCTTCCGCGTCGACAAATACTGGCCCCCCGTGGGCCGCGTCGACAACGTCCATGGCGACCGCAACCTGATCTGCACCTGCCCGCCGCTGGAGGATTACGCCGAAGCGGCGGAGTAGGGCGCGGCTTATATGCTCTGGTCCGTTGGCAGGGTGCTGACCACCTCGATACAGGCGTCCAGCCATTCGAGGGTCATGCGCTCTCGCCGGCGGGCGAAGTCCAGCGTCAGGGCACCGAACAGGGCCTGGCGGCGCATCTCGGCGCTGTCGGGCTGAGGGATTTCCAGGGCATCGAAGTAATCGCGCAGCTTTTCGTGTTCGGCCCGGCGGGTGTGGAGGACGCGCAGCATCTGCTCGCGGCTGAGCAGGCGGCCGAAATAAAGCTGGACCAGAAACGGGTCCTTCACCACCGGCGGGGTCTGGTTTTCGGCCAGCCAGCCGGTCAGCGCGGCGCGGCCGGCATCGGTGATGGAAAATTCGCGGCGGTTGGGGCGGGTGTCGCTGGCGACGGTCTCGGCTGTGACCAGGCCGTCCGCCTGTAACACATTGAGAACACGATAGATCTGGGCCTGATCGGCGGGCCAGAAATGCGCGATGGAGCGGTCGAAATACCGGGTCTTCAGCGTATAACCCGACATTGGCTGATAGGTCAGAAGGCCGAGAATGGCGTGGTTCAGGGACATGGCGCTCCGAATTTATACTGGACGAATCATATATGTGTAGTCCTATATAGGACAGAACGGTTCTTCACACAGGTGCATATCATGACTTCCCGAGCGTTTCTTCATCTTTCAGGCATGGCGCTTTGCGCAGCGGGGCTGGCCTATTTCGCGGATACGCTGGTGGACGCGGTCGCGCCGGCGGCCAATCCGGGCATCGGGGGCTTTGTGCCGCTGATGGGGCTGATCGGCTTTCCCGGTTTCTGGCTGTCGCTGAAAAATGACGGGCCGCTGTCGCTGCTGGCACTGGTGCTGACCATGGCCGGGCTGGCCGGGCTGATGGTCGTGACCTTCCTGATGAACTTCCTGTTCCCCGCGCTGCAAGGCGCCGAGATCGGCGCCATCCTTGCCGTCATCGGCCCGCATCTGAAGGTGATCGGCGTGACCTTCCTGCTGTCGGCGCTGGCGGTCTGCGCGGTGACATGGCGCATGGGCGGGCAGCTGCGGATCGGCGGGGTGCTTTATGCGATTGGCGCCATTCCGGTGTCGCTGCCGCCGCTGATGCCGCCGCTTCTGGTCGAGTTGGGCGCGCTTGTCGTCGGATCGGCTCTGCTGGTCTGGGGCAGCGGCCTGATCCAGCGCCGCGCCGCGGTGGCGACCTCTTGAAGCGGGACCATGGCGGGCTGATATAGTCGGCGGATGCAGCGAAAGGGATCCGCCATGGCCGAGAAGCTGAAACTGACCTGCCTGGACTGCGCGCAGGTGAATGCGGTGCCGGCCGAGAAGCTGGCCTCCGGGCCGAAATGCGGGGTCTGCGGGGCGGCGCTGATGCCGGCAAAGCCCTCGGTCGTGGATTTCGACACGCTGCAGAAGGCGGCACGCAATGACGATGTGCCGCTGCTGGTCGATTTCTGGGCGCCCTGGTGCGGGCCGTGCCGGTCGATGGCGCCGGAATTCGAAAAGGCGGCGGCCATGCTGAAGGGCGAGATCCGGCTGGCCAAGATCGACACCCAGCAATTTCCCGATGCCTCGGCCAAATGGAACATTCGCGGTATCCCGGCGCTGATCGCTTTCCGCAAGGGGCGCGAAGTGACGCGGGCGGCGGGCGCGCGCCCGGCCCAGGCGATTGCCGATTTTGCCCGGCAGGCAATGGGCAGACAGGGTTGAACCGCCTCAGCCCGCCGCGCGGGCGAGGTGCCGGTTCAGGCTGTCCGCGACCGGATGCGTGGTGACCAGAAGCGCCCGCATCACTTCGCCTTCGGGCGGAAGGCCTTTATCTTCGCCGGGTCGGTCTCGATCCGAGCCGCGCCGAGCAGATCGAGGCAATAGGGCACGGCGGCAAAGACCGCATTCAGGCAGGTTGCGATGGCCGAGGGTTTGCCGGGAAGCGTAATGATCAGGGTCCTGCCACGGCTGACGGCGGTCTGGCGCGACAGGATCGCGGTCGGCACTTCCAGAAGCGAGGCGCGGCGCATTTCCTCGCCAAAGCCGGGATATTCGCGTTCGGCCACGTCGCTGACGGCCTCGGGCGTCAGGTCGCGTGGTGCGGGGCCGGTGCCGCCGCTGACCAGGATCAGGTCGGCGGTTTCGGCCAGTTCGCGCAGCTTGTTAGCTACGACCTCGCGCCCGTCGGGGGTGATGACGCGGGTGATCTCCATCGGAGAGGTGACGGTCTCGCGCAGCCAGGCCTCGGCGCCGGGGCCGCTCTTGTCCTCGTAGGCGCCCGAGGCGGCGCGGTCGGAAACGGTGAGGATGGCAATGCGGGCGGGGCGGCTTGTGTCTGTCATGGCGCGCAGTCTGGCGGGGACTGGCGGTGAAGGGAAGGGGCGACATTTGCATGTCCGCAAATCCGGCATAGAAGCGGGTGATGACCAAGCGCGTTGCCCTTGCCCTGCTTTGCCTCGTTCTTGTCTGCGGCATGTCGCCCTGGTTCGCGACGGCGGCGGTCCTGTCCGACATGGCGCGCGAAGGCGGCTTCGGCCCGGTCCGGCAGGCGCTGCTGATCTCGGGTGTGCAGGCGGGCTTCGTGATCGGGGCGGTCAGTTCGGCGGTGCTGGGCCTTTCGGATCGCTTCGACCCGCGCCGGGTGATCGCCTGCGCGGCGCTGATGAACGCGGCGGCGACGGCGGGGCTGTTTCTGGTGCCGCTTGGCTCGAACGCGGCCATTGCGCTCAGGGTTCTGGCCGGGGCAGGTTTTGCCGGGATCTACCCGCCCGGCATGAAGATCGCCGTGGGTTGGAGCCAGCGCGACCGCGGCTTTCTGGTCGGGCTGCTGGTGGCGGCGCTGACCACGGGTTCGGCGATGCCCTATCTGTTCGCCTGGGCGGGTGGGACGGCCTGGCGACCGGTCGTCGCCGCGGCGGCAATCGCGTCCCTGCTGGCGGCGCTTGGCAGTTTCGCGCTGCGGCTCGGGCCTCATCACGTGCGGGCGACGGCGTTTTCGGCGCGCGCCATCGGGCTGATGTGGTCGGACCAGCGGATCCGCAGCGCGACCGGCGGCTATCTGGGCCACATGTGGGAGCTTTATGCCATGTGGGGCTGGATCGGCACGGCCGCCGCCATCGGCTTTGGGCGGCGTATGCCCGGCGATCAGGCCGGGCAACTGGCGGCCATGACCGCCTTTCTGGCGATTGCGCTTGGCGCGGCGTTTTGCGCGCCGGCGGGGCGGCTGGCGGATCGGGTCGGCAAGGCGCGGGTTTCGGCCTGGGCGATGCTCGGATCGGGCAGCATGGCGATTGCCGTGGCCTTGAGCTTCGGCGGCCCGGTCTGGCTGAGCTTTCTGCTGATCCTCGCCTGGGGGGCTCTGGTGATCCCGGACAGCGCGCAATTTTCGGCCATGATCGCGGATGCCGCCCCGCCCGAGGTCGCGGGCAGCCTGATGACCATGCAGACGGCCTTGGGATTCGCGCTGACCATCCTGACCGTGCAGGCAACGCCGGTCGTGGCGGGATGGATCGGCTGGCCGGGCACGCTGGCGCTGATGGCGCTCGGCCCGGTTATGGGAATCGCGGCCTTGCGTCCGGTTCTGAGGCGCAATGCGGCGCCAGTTCCGGGCGCAGGTGCATAGGGCTGCCGGGGTCGGTGACTGACCTTCCCCGAAGACAAAGGCGCGCGCGCCTGCTTCCCGATCTGCATGGTCAAGCCATTTCAGAACCGCATTGCTGAGGAGACAGCCGTCAACTGCTCAGCGCCGGCCGAGTGCGACCTCGGTCTTCGGGTCGAACAGGTGCAGCGCGCCGGGGGCGGCCCGGGCGGTGACCTGCGCGCCGACATGGGGGATGTCATGGGCGGGGGCCGTGGCGATCAATGCGTCATCCATGCCTTCGGGCCGGAAATGGACCAGGGTTTCGGGGCCGAGGGTTTCGACCACGGTCACCGGCCCGGCGGCGGTCAGGCTGGTGGGGCCGTCGGCAGCGACCCGCAACTCCTGCGGGCGAATGCCGATCAGGGCCGTGCCAGCCGGATCGGGCGCAAAGCCATCCGCGCCTTCGCTGGCCCGGAAGATGTTCATCGAGGGCGTGCCGATGAAGCGCGCGGTGAAGACATCCTGCGGGCGGTCATAGATCTCCATCGGGGTGCCGGTCTGCAGGATATGGCCGTCCTTCATGACGACGATGCGGTCGGCCATGGTCATTGCCTCGACCTGATCATGGGTCACATAGACGATGGTCGTGCCGAGGCGGTTGTGCAGCTCCTTGATCTCGATGCGCATCTGGGCGCGAAGCTGGGCGTCGAGGTTGGACAGCGGCTCGTCGAACAGGAAGGCCTGCGGGTCGCGCACCATGGCGCGGCCAATGGCGACGCGTTGGCGTTGTCCGCCGGAAAGTGCTGCGGGCCGCCGGTCGAGATAGGGCGTCAGGCCGAGAAGGGCTGCCACCTCGTCGACCTTGCGGTCCTTCTCGGCGGCAGACAGCGGCGAGGTATGCAGCCCGAAGCCGATATTCTTGCGCAGGCTCAAATGCGGATAGATGGCGTAATTCTGGAAGACCATGGCGATATTGCGGTTCTTCGGCGGCATGTCGTTCACCACCCGGTCGCCGATGCGGATGGTGCCGCCGGAAATGTCCTCCAGCCCGGCGATCATGCGCAGCGTCGTCGATTTCCCGCAGCCCGAGGGGCCGACCAGCACGACGAATTCGCCATCGGCGATGTCGAGGTCGATGCCGTGAATGACTTCGGCCTTGCCATAGCGCTTGATCAGGTCGGAAATCTGGATGCGGGCCATCAGGCATTGTCCTTCAAACGGTCGAAACAGGTCACGAGTTCGGCGGCGGCTGCTTCCAGCACCTGCCGTCTGGCCGCGATGCGGCTGTCAAGCGCCGCAAGCGCGGCCTTGTATCCGGCGAAGGCGGCGTCGAGGGCCGAGGGGGCAGGGCCGCCGAAACGGTCGCGGCGGTTGACGAAGTTCCGGGCCGAGACGGCTTCGGCGAAAGCCTCGGGCGACAGGGCAGGGGGGCGGGATACGATTTGCGCGAAGGCATCGGCGAAGGGGGCATATCCTTTGGACAGGCTGCTGCCGCTTGCCACCACGGCGCGGGCGGTTGCTGCGGCGATTTCATGCGCGATGCGGAAGGACAGGCCTTCGTCGCGCACCAGCGTATCGGCCAGTTCGGTGATGGTGATGCAGGCCCGTGCGGTGGTCGCGGCCACCCGGTCCTCGTCGATGCTGAGCGCCGGGATCAGCGCCGTCAGCAGCGACAGGACCCGCTCGGCCACGTCGAACGCGGCATATCCGGCTTCCTGGGTTTCACCCTCGCTGTCATTCATGTCGGTGAACGGGGTGTTATGGACGATGCTGATCTGGGTGCGGGCGCGCCCGGCGGCCTGGCTCGCAAGGTGGCGCAAGTGCTCGATCGGGACCGGGTTGCGCTTCTGCGGCATGATCGAGCTGATCTGCACGAAGGCATCGGGCACATGGATCTGGCCGACCTCGAAGGCGGACCAGAATTGCAGGTCCTGGATCAGCCGGCCCAGATGCAGCATTGGCAGTTCCAGCGCCGCATAGGTGGCGGTCATGTAATCGACGGCGGCAATGCAGGAATAGCTGTTCTGCTGCGCTGCCGAAAAGCCCAGCAGATGCGCCACCAGATCGCGGTCAATGGGAAAGCCGGATGTGGTGATGGCAGCAGCACCCATCGAGGACAGATCAACGATTTCACGAGTATATTCAATGCGTTGAATATCCCTGAGCAGGATCTCGATGGCCGCCGACAGGTAATGCCCGAAGGTCGAGGGCTGGGCCGGCTGACCATGCGTATAGGCCACGATCAGCGTATCCCTTTGCCGCTCTGCGGTTGCGATCAGGGCCGATGCAAGGTCGCGCATCTGGTCCAGCAGCGCGTCGATCCTGACCCGAAGCGCCATCTTGAAGATGGTATGGTCGATATCGTTGCGGGATCGCGCCGTGTGCAGCCGCCCGCCCAGATCGGGGCCGAGGCGGCGCTTCAGTTCTGCCTCGATGAAGAAGAAATAATCCTCGACCTCGCCGGTATAGGTCATGGCGTCGAGGTCGCGCCCGGCCGCGATCCGGTCGAGCGCGCGGGCGATCTGTCCGGCCTCTTTCGCGGGCAGGATCCCGGTTTCGGCCAGCATGACCAGATGGGCGCGGTCGATGGCGTCGAAGGCGCCGGCATGGAAACGCTTGGCGCCTTCGAACAGCGGCGCCAGCACGGTGCGGGCATAGGTCGGGTCGGGGAAGCGGTCGTAATCGGCCATTTCAGCCTTTCAGCCCGGCCAGCATGACGCCGCGGACGATATAGCGTTGCAGGACAAGAAAGACGATCAGCGTCGGGATGGTGGCAAGGGCGGCACCGGTCATGATCATCTCCCATTTGATTGCCGCCTCGACCGCGAAGGACGACAGGCCGATGGGCAGGGTGTAAAGCTCCTGCGAGGTGGTCACGATCAGCGGCCAGAAGAAGGCCGTCCAGTTGCCGAGGAAGGCGAAGATCGCCAGTGCCGAAAGGGCAGGGGTGACAAGCGGCATGGCCACCCGCCACCAGATCGCGAATTCGCTGAGCCCGTCGATGCGCGCGGCCTCAAGGAAATCGTCGGGGACAGTCTCGAAGAACTGCTTCATCAGGAAGGTGCCGAAGCCGGTCATCATGCCGGGGAACATGATCCCCCAATAGCTGTCGATCCAGCCGAGTTGCGCCGACAGCAGATACCAGGGGATGACCAGCATCTCGGTCGGGATCATCAGCGTGGACAGGATGGCGATGAAGACCAGTTGCCTGCCCCGGAACCGGAATTTCGCCAGCGTATAGCCGACCAGGCTGTCGAAAAACAGCGTCGAGAGGGTCACGCAGGTGGCGATGAAGGTCGAATTCAGGAACCACCGCATGAAGCGGCCGTCCGACAGCACGGCGCGGTAATTGTCCAGCGTCGCCCGCGCCGGGATCAGGCGCAGGTCATAGATATCTGCCCCCGGCTTCAACGAGCTGGAGAACATGTAGAGAAGCGGCGTGATCATGATCAGCCCGCCGATGAACAGCACCGTCCAGCGAAGGGTCGCACCCGGGCTGACCCGGTGCATCCAATGGCTGCCATCGCTCATGCCCGGTCCCTCATTACCCAAAGCTGCAACAGCGACACGATCAGCAGGATGGTGAACAGCACCACCGTCTGCGCCGCCGCATAGCCCATGTCGTAAGATGAAAACGCCGTCTGATAGATCATCAGCACCAGCGGCTTCGTGGAATTCAGCGGCCCGCCCGGATCGTTCGAGGTCATGTTATAGACCTGATCGAAGATGCGCAGGAACCCGATCGAGCTGAAGACGACCAGAAACACCATGGTCGGTTTCAGCAGGGGCAGGGTGATGCGGCGCAGGATCGCGCCTTCGCCCAGCCCGTCGATGCGGGCGGCCTCGTAATAGGTCGTCGGGATGGCGCGCAGCCCGGCCAGGAAGATGATGATCTGAAAGCCCAGACCGGCCCAGATCGCCGTGACCAGGATCGAGGGCAGCGCCCATGTCGTCGATTTCAGGAACGGGATCTGCGCAAAGCCGAAGCTTCCCAGAAGGTCATTGATCAGGCCGGTTGGCGCGGGCTGATAGAACCACCGCCAGACCCAGGCCATGGCGGCGGCCGTGGTGATATAGGGCACGAAGTAAAGCGCGCGCAGGAAGCCGTGAAGAAATCGCGTTTTATCGAGATAATAGGCGATGGCGAAGGACATCAGCAGGCTGAGCGGCGTGCCGATGATCAGGTAAAGGAAGGTATTCTTGAACACCTTCCAGAACACCGGATCGGCGAGCATCTGGCGATAATTCTCCAGCCCGATGAACTCCGGCTTCGACATCAGGTCCCAATCGGTCAGCGACAGCCAGAAGGCCTGCGCCGTGGGATAGAAGCGGATCAGCACATAGAAGACGACGGGCAGGGCAAGGAAAGCCCAGGCCCAGAGCGCCTGCCTGCGGGCCAGCGTCAGCCCGCGCCGTCCGGGCTGTTCGTGGGTTTCAGCGGTCATCGGTTGCGATCCTGCGCAAGGGATGCGGCACCCCCGCCCGCGCCATCACCGAGGCGGGCAGGGGGCTGTCATTGACGGCTTTACTTCGCCGCGTCGTCGATGATCTTCTGCTCGGCGGCAGCGGCCTCGGCCAGGGCATCCGGGATCGGCTGGTCTTCCAGCATGACGCGGTTGATCATGTCGATGGCGACCTGACGCTGCCCGGCCTCGTCCACGAAGCGCGTGGTATGGGCGTATTCCAGCCCTTTCAGGAACGGCGCGTAGATCGGATTGGCCAGGTTCTCATCGGTCAGCGCGGCGCTGCGGCGCGCCGGCAATTCGCCGACCACCTCCAGCCAGATCTTCATCGCCTCGGGCGAGCTGACATATTGCAGGAACTTGATCGAGGCCTCCAACTCCTCGCCCTCGGTCTTGGCGCCGATGGCATTGGCGAAATAGCTGGCATAGTTCGATCGCTCGCCTGCCGCATTGGCCGGCAATTCCGTCACCGCCCATTCGAAATCGGTGATCTCTCCGAAAGAGCCGAGCCGGAAGGTGCCGTCGATGGTCAGCGCGGCGCGGCCCGCCTTGAAGGCGGCCTGACCCTCGTCCATGAAGCCCAGTTGCGTCACCTTCTCGTCGCGGGCGAGGCCGAGATAGAAGCCAAGCGCGTTTGCCCCGGCCTCGTCGGCATAGGTGACCTGGGTGTAATCCTCGTTATAGGGCGCGCCGCCCATCTGGCGGTCCAGCACCTCGCGCCACCAGTGGTGGTCCTGACCGGCCGGGTCCATGGTGATGCCCACGGTTTCCAGATTGCCGCCGGCATCGGCCTTGGCGGTGGCCTTGGCGACGGCGACCAGCTCATCCAGATTGGTCGGCGGTGCCACGCCGGCCTCGTCCAGCAGCTTCTTGTTGTAGAAAAGCGCCAGCGAGCGCACCGCCGTCGGCAGGCCGTAATACTTGCCGTCGCGCTGCATGGCGCTGACGATGGGGAAGAATTCGGCCTCGATCTCGGCGGTGGGGAAGGCTTCTTCGGGCAGGGGCTGGATCAGCCCGCCCTCGATGAACTTGTCGGCCCAGCCATAGAACAGCTGCATCACGTCGGGCGCCTGGCCGGCCATGTTCGCCGCCACGATGCGGGTCTGGTAATCGGCATAGGGGAAGGTCACCTGCTTGACGGTGATGTCGGGATTGGCCTCCTGGAAACTCGCGATCAGCTGGTCCATCGCCTTGACGCGGGTGTCATAGACATATTGCCAATACTCGATCTCGACGGCACCCGCCTGGCTGGCGAAGATGGTTGAGCCGGCGAGGGCTGCGGCGGCGATCATGCGATAGGTCATGGGTCCTCCCTTCGGGGTCAGCTTCTGGTTGCGCGTCCTGCGGGGCGCTCGTTGCAGATCTCTCTGGCTCTGCAGGCTGCGCCGCGACGGGGGTTCTGTCAATAATAATGAAAGGCGCTTGTCTTTTTCTGGTCTGGCCCGCAGTCTGGCTGCGGGCTTCACCTGTAATCGGAAGGGAAGGGGACGGTGTCCGAGCCAGCCAGCCAGCCAGCCGATCCCCAGCAGCGCGCCATCCGGCCGGGCGGCGGACGCAATGCCGGACGGCTGATGGATCTTCTGCGGGCGCAGGGGCCGATGGGCCGGCGCAAGCTGGCCCTGGCTCTTGGGGTGACGCCGCAGACCATCGGCAATCTCGTCGATACGCTGCTGGCCGATGGCTGGATCAGCGCACTCGGTCCCGAGCGCAAGGGTCGTGGCAAGCCGGGCGCGCGCTATGCGGTCAATCCCGGCGGCGCGGTCTCGATCGGTTATGAGCTGGCGCAGGACCGGGTGCATTGGGTGGTGATGGACCTTGCCGGCAGCCTGCGCGCCTCCGGTCGGTTCCGGGTCGCGGATGCCGCGCCAGCCACGGTGCTGCCCCTGCTGGCCGCCCGGACCGAGGCGCTGCGCAAGGATATTCCCGCGCCGCTTGCCGGGGTCGGCGTGGTCGCGCCCGGTCCTTTCGGGCCCCTGCGCCGCCGCGCGGGGTTGGGTGGGGCCGCTGCCTGGTCCGGGCCTGACCCGATTGCGCCCCTGCAGGCGGTGCTGGATGTGCCGGTTCATCTGGACAATGACGCCAATGCCGCCGCCTTGGCCGAGGCGCTGTTCGGTGCCGGCGCGAGGATGAGCGATTTCCTGACGCTTTATTTCGGCGAAGGCGTGGGCCTTGGTATCGTTGCCGGCGGTCGGCCCCTGCGCGGCGCCTATGGCAATGCCGGCGAGATCGGCCTCATGCATCTGGCCGAGGGGGACGCGCCGCTTGACGCCCTGGCCTCGGCGGCGGGGCTGCGCGACGATGCCAGCGATGCGGCGGTTTCCGATTGGATCGCCCGCGCGGTGCCGCCCCTGGTGCAGGTTCTGAGCCTGCTGGAAGACATTTTCGACCCCGAGCGGGTGATCGTTTCGGGCGATCTTCCCCCCGGCGCGGTGGAGCGTTTCTGCGATGCCCTGCTGGCCGGCGGTATCGCCCCGCCCGGTCCCATTGCCGGCATGGCCGGGCCGCTGACGGCGGCAACCGGGGCGGCGGCGCTGCCCCTTTTCGACGTGCTCACAGCGCGATCCGATCCCGGCGATGCCCCGCCTTTGCCCGCCTGATGGATGACAGCCATGACCGATAGCACGACCCTGCAATCGCTGATCCGGGACGAGGCGCAGCCCGGCATCCTGCGCCTTTGGCGGGCGCTTGGCCGGCTGCGGTCCACCGTCACCTTCATGAATACCGGCGCCCATCCCGATGACGAACATAGCGGGCTTCTGGCCTGGCTGCGCTTCGGGCGGGGGATGCGGATCGCCATTGCCTGCTCGACCCGGGGCGAGGGCGGGCAGAACGCGCTCGGCCCCGAACGCGGCGATGCGCTCGGCCTAATCCGCACCGCAGAGATGGAGGCCGCTGCCGAGGTGCTGGATGCCCATATCGCCTGGCTGGGCTTCGGCACCTCCGATCCGGTCCATGATTTCGGCTTTTCCAAGGATGGCGAGGATACGTTGCGCCGCTGGCAGGGCGATCTGGTGGTGCGGCGGCTGGCCGGGGCCTATCGGGCGCTGCGACCCGATATCGTGCTGCCGACCTTTCTGGACGTGCCCGGACAGCACGGCCATCACCGGGCGATGACACGGGCGGCGCAAGCGGCGCTGGCACTTGCCGCCGACCCGGAGGCGCAGCTTGGCGATGTCCATGGCGGCGCGCTGGCACCCTGGACGGTGACGAAATTCTACCTGCCCGGCTGGTCCGGCTGTGGCGGCACCTATGACGACGAGGTGCCGCCGCCCGCGACCACGCTGACGGTCCATGCCGATGCGCGCGCCCCGGTCTTCGGCGTTCCCTACGACCGCATCGGCGAATGGTCGCGCCGTCGCCATGCGTCTCAGGGTATGGGCATCTGGCCCGACCCGCCGCAGCGCGACTGGCCGCTGCATCTTGTCGGTGGCGCGCCCGAAAGCGACCTGACCGAGGGGCTGCCCGCCGATCTGCACCAGCTTGCCGCAATGGTGGGCCTGCCGGAGCTTGCTGAGGCCGCGCAGGCCATGGATCAGGCGATCCTTGCCTTTCCCGATACTGAGGCCGTGCTGACGCCCCTGCTGCGCGCCGCAGACAGCCTGCGCGCGGCTGAGGCGAAGCTTCCCCCGGCCTTCGCGGCTGCCCACGGCCACCGCATCGCCAACAAGCGCCGCGAAATCGACCTCGCCTTGGCCGAGGCCACAGGGATTCGCCCGCAACTGACCGTCGCGCCGAGCGATCCCGCCACCGGCACACAAGCGGCGCTGACCCTTGCCGTCGAGCAAGCCGACAATATCCGCATCCTGAACACCCGCTTTCATGCGCCGGATGGCGTTGCTGTCAGCGAGTCCGGGCTGGCCATCGCCCCCGATGCCCCGCCGACGCCCAATTTCTCGCCGCTCTGGTCGCCCCTTGGCGATACCGCCACGCTTTACGCGGGGATCGAGGCGGAGTTGCACGGCCACCGCCTGACCCTGCCGGTCGCGGCGCAGACGGGTCTGCGCATCCTGCCGGCAGAAACCGCCGAAATTTCGCCCGATGCGGTGCTGCTGCTCCCATCCCGTCGCAGCACCCGCGTGGTGCTCACTCCCGAGAGCGCCCGCTTGCCGCCGGTCGCGGGGCTTTCGGTCGAAAAACTGCCCGATAATGCCCTGCGCCTCTCATGGCCGGATGGAGCCGCGCCCGCTCGGCAAAGTCTTGCGGTCAAGAACCCGGACGGCACCGAGGCCACCGCCATCCGCCGTTTCGCCCTGCCGGATGGTCGGCAGAAGGCGCTGCTTGCGCCGGCGATCCTGACTGTGCTCGCGGTCGACACCCCGCCGCCGCCAGGGCGTATCGGCGTCATTGCCGGAACCGACCGCAGCGCCGACTGGCTGGAGCGCCTTGGCGCGCAGATCGAATTGATCGAACGCCCCGATCCGGGCCGGCTGGCGGAATTCGACAGCGTGGTTCTGGGCGTCATGGCCATGGCGCGCGGCGATCTTTCCTCCGGCTTGCTGCGCGCCTATGTCGAGGGCGGCGGCAATCTTCTCAGCTTCTATCAGCGGCCCGACCGGGGCTGGAGTGCCGCCGACAGCGGGCCGCGTTTCCTGCGCGTCGGCACGCCATCGCTGCGTTGGCGCGTCACCGACCCCGAGGCTGCGGTGGATGTGCTCTTGCCCGATCACCCGCTGCTCAATGGCCCGAACCGCATCGGGGCCGGGGACTGGACCGGCTGGGTCAAGGATCGCGGACTTTACTTCGCCGCCGAGTGGGACCCGGCCTATCAGCCGCTTCTGTCGCTGCACGACCGGGGCGAGGCGCCGCTTCTGGGCGCGCTGATCTCGGCCCGGATCGGGCAGGGGCAGCACAGCTATTGCGCGCTGTCGCTGCCGCAGCAGATGGATGCGCTTGTCCCCGGCGCATTCCGGTTGTTTGTCAACCTGCTGAGCAAGGCCGGATCGGCATAGGTGTTGCTACGCCGTCTCCTGCCGAGACCCAAGAGCTGGCGAGGACGCGGCCCGCCTGCATCGGTCAGGCGATTTCCAGCCCGGATTCGCGGCTGCATTCGATCAGCGCCTGAAGCATCGGTTCATGCTGTTCATGGTCGGGGCCAAGGTCGTGCAGTTGCCAGTAATCTGTACGCAGATCGTAAAGCTGCGTGCTGCCGTCGACATAGCGGATCAACCGGAAATCGCCCTTCCGGATGGAGACATTGTCGAAATAGAAGGTCGCAATGGCCCGGTCGGGATCGCTGCCGCCTTCGACGAGCGGTCGCAGCGATTTACCCATCGTGCCCGGCGCCGGGGCGATGTCGCAATAATCCTGCACCGTTGGACCGAGATCCAGCATGGCAACCGGATCCTGCACGACACGCGCCTCGGGGTGGCTGGGGTCGTGGACGATCAGCGGCACGCCCGCCACCTGCTCCCACTGCGTCGTCTTCTTGTAACGGTTCAGGTTGCCGAGATGAAAACCGTGATCCGCGACAATGATGAAAATCGTGTTCTCGGCATGTGGCGAAGCCTTCAACGCATCCCACACCCTGCCGAGATGATAGTCGCCATGGCTCAGTGCGGAATAATAGTTGCGTACGCTCTGTTGCCACCATTGTTTCTTCGCGGGGTCGATATTCTGCAGGAAAATCTCGTCCGCGTAAGCATTGGTGTCGAAGCCCCCGGCCCATTCCTCGGGCATCCTGAAGGCCTTCTGGTTATACATTTCCTTGAATCGCGCGGGTGTATAATGCGGACCGTGGGGACTATAGAAGCCCACCTCGCGATAGAAAGGTCCGCCGGGCGCGCGGTTCTGCAGGAACTCGATCGCGGAATCGGCCGACTGATGGTCATAATAGATATCGTCGTCCTTCTCGTTCGTGGTGCCCCAACCGCCGCGATTGCCGCCATATTTCTTCTTCTCGACATCTGGCGGCATATGCATGTCATCTTTGAAGTGCTTCTGCTCGTCGGAATAAAGGGCGATTGTATATTTGACAAACCCAACTCATGATCCTATATTGAGGTCATAGAGTTGAGGAAGCCGCCATGTCCGTTCTGTCCAGGCCTTACATGCACGACGAAGCCGCAGCCTTCGCGCACGTCGAAAGCATCATCTGGACCGATGGTCCGGTCTGCCCGCATTGCGGCAACTGCGGCAAGGTCTATGTGCTGACCGGCGTTCGCTCCAAGCCGTCCAAGAAGAACCCGGAAGGCGTTGAACGTCATGGCCTCAAGAAATGCGCCGAGTGCCGCAAGCAGTTCACCGTGCGCATTGGCACGATCTTTGAAGAAAGCCACATTCCGCTGCACAAGTGGCTGCAAGCCATTCACCTGATGGTGTCCAGCAAGAAGGGCATCAGCAGCCACCAGCTTCACCGCGTTCTCGAAATCACCCACAAGAGCGCATGGTTCATGTCTCACCGCATCCGCGAAGCCATGCGCGGCGACGGCGCCGTGAATTTCGGCAACGGCGGTGGCGTGGTCGAAGTTGACGAAACCTTCATCGGCACCAAGCACAAGAAAGCCAAGGGCGCACGCGGCTATGCCCACAAGAACGCCATGTTGTCCCTCGTGGATCGCACCACGGGCCGCGCAAAGTCTATCGTCGTGGACGATGTGACCAAGGCAACGCTTCTTCCGATCCTGCGCGAGAACATCGCCAAAGAGGCGACCGTCTACACCGACGAAGCGAAGCAATACACCGGCATCGCGGCTGACTTTGCTGGCCACGATTTCACCACGCACAGCAAGGGCGAGTATGGTCGTGGCGTCGTCCACACCAACACGATTGAGGGCTATTTCAGCATCTTCAAGCGCGGCATGAAGGGCGTCTACCAGCATTGCGGCAAGAAGCACCTGCACCGTTACGCGGCAGAGTTCGAGTTTCGCTATAACAGCCGCGCAGACAATGGGGTTGAGGATATGGAGCGCGCCGAAATTGCGCTTCGCGGGATGGTCGGAAAGCGCCTCACCTATGGTCGGGCTAACTGGATCTCATAAGCGGGGAAAGGACTAGATGTCGCGGAATCAAATATTTCTAGTGACAGATTCCACCATATATGCGACGATTCATGGCGTGGGATACGCCGGATCACCCCATGTCGGAGCGCAGCAAGCGGCTCTGGCGGTATCAGGTACGGTTGTCCAGATGGATGGCAGCCTAACAGACTTGATGCAACTTGGGGCCGGGGCCCACGCGCCCTAGAAGCGGTATCCATAATGCTTGAAGATCAGTTTTTGATTGTCGGTCAGCTCGGCTTTCCATGGCGGTGATGGCTGAAGTACGATACCGTAATCTGCGATCACACCCGCCTCTCTGCTCATTCTTGGCTCAAGCGCTATAGCAGGCTCCAGCGCCCATTTCGGACCCAAGGCGTCGGCAGCTTGGTAGACAGAACTCGCGATGACATCGGCCAGTTGCAATCCCGCAACGCTGTAATGCGGTACATAATCAACCAACGCATATTTCAATACCTGATGGGCAATCTCGCGTTTGCTTAGGAAGGTCGAGCCACCTGCTGCCTGCGCCTTTAGAAGCTCCCAATAAGCTTTGGTCTGGCCGTAAGAGTGTCCACCTCGCGCGCTGAATATTACCTTCACAAAGCGCGGTTCTTTGTATCGTTTCGTGCTATCCCGCAAGCAGAAGTCTGTGACGCGCTCCATCAGTAGTCGCACGCAATAATTGTAGTACCACTGCTTGCCCCCGCGCCTGGATGCGCGAATATTGTTGTGGCCGCGCATATTCTTCTTGTTAGACACGACAGCAAAAAACCTACACGGATGCTCAGCCAGCAACTCGCAGGCTCGGCGTCGCTTCGTTGGGGACAGGTCGCGATAATGCAGGGCCGGGCCTTGGACGGCATTGATATCTTTGCGAATGTCTTTGACCCACTTAACTGTATCGGCTTCATATTGGGAGCGGATCAACAGGCCGCCGATGCACAGCCATTCACTTCCACCGCTTTCATCTATAGGCTTAACTCGTTTGAGGCCGTCATCCCCGGCTTCATCAATGTAGAGAACATACTCGTATGGTTCTGAAATACCGGGCATGACACATGGGAACACCTGACGCGAAAAAGAGTCAATTGGACAAGTTCAAGGAAGCCGCCCGCCAGCTAGAGACGGACGACGACGACGAGCGGTTTGAGGAACGGTTGAAGCAGATCGTGAAGCAGAAGCCGGACGACAAGAAATCGTCCGACTGATCCGGCCTGTCACGCAGGGCAATAATCACCTGCGAGGCATGGGTTTGTCAAATATACAATCGCCGAATAAAGCGCATAGTGAAAGCGCCGCCGCACCGGCTTGTAGCGGTGATGCACCTTGCCACCCGAGGAACAGAAATAACCCGCATCCTTCAGGCTGTGCGACCAGAATTCCGTGACCGGAACATGGGCGAAGATATCCTCGCTATTGTCGAATACGCCCGATTGATGGGGGGTACGTCCCTACATGAAACTCGCGCGCGACGGCCCGCAGATCGGCGCCTGGCAATAGGCGGCGTGAAACGACGTGGATTCCGCGCAGATGCGATCGAGGTTCGGCGTGTACAACGGTTCACCGAATACGGTGCGATATTTCCTCGGAGCGATGCAGTCATCGAAACTGAAAAGTATGATGTTCTTGCGGGCGTCAGTCACGTTGAAGGCCAATCTGTTCGATCTGTGCGCCAGAAGAAGCCGTAGTTGAAGGTGCAAAGTCAAGGCCGCAGCAATCATTGGCCAGGCTCGGACCGCCGCCGCACGGCATCCCCACGTTCCATCCGCCTCCCAGCACAAGCGGTCGCAAGCTATCCCGCAGTATGGCGGCTCGCGGCGCCCGAGGCGATCAGGGCCTCGATCTGCTCGGGTGTGAAGCCCGCCGCCTCCAGAACCTCATTGGTGTGCTCGCCGATGGCGGGGGCGGGGCGCTCGATGCTGGGGTTGCCATCGGACATCAGGAAGGGCGCCACGGGCACCTTATGGGTGCCGCTGCGACCAAGCGGCGCCGGGGTTTCCTGAAGCACGCTGCGGGTCGGCCAGCGCCTTCTGCATCGTGCGGATCCGGCCCGCCGGCAACTGGTGCTGCCGCAGGAAGTCCTGCCATTCGTCAGCTGTGCGGGTGAGGAAACCTGCGCCCATTCGCGTGACGTGATGGAGGCGACGCGTTCCGGCATGGTGAGGAGCACGTTCCAGCCCAGCATCGACGCAACGCGGCCCCGGGTACCGCGATGGCTGTGTCATCGCAGCTGATCGGACGGGTCGATTTCGGCACCCGCTCGCACGCGCGGCGCGTAGCATGGCCTCGAACGGCATTGTCAGGCTATTTTCAGTTGTCTGCGAAGTGGATCGGCGCGTTGATTTTTGCCCTCTGTCGTGGCCAGATGAAAATCTGGCCCTGCTGCGACATGCTGAGCAAAAATTCTGCTTGAGTGCGCGTGTCAAATCAATATTTAGTGGGGCAGCCGCATAAAACCACAAGGAATGCCCTCATGAGCCGCTTTGCCGCCCCGATTGCCGAACAGATCTGGGACATGAAATACCGGATGAAGGATGCAGATGGGCAGCCGGTCGATGCCTCGGTCGAGGATAGCTGGCGCCGCGTCGCCCGCGACCTCGCCCGGGTCGAGGCGGACCCGGCCAAGTGGGAGGACCGCTTCTATGCCGCGCTGGAGGATTTCAGGTTCCTGCCCGCCGGGCGCATCCTTGCCGGGGCCGGGACAGGCAGGGCGGTGACGCTGTTCAACTGCTTCGTCATGGGCACCATCCCCGACAGCATGGCCGGGATCTTCGAGATGCTGAAAGAGGCTGCGCTGACCATGCAGCAGGGTGGCGGGATCGGTTACGATTTCTCGACCATCCGGCCACGCGGCGCGGCGGTGAAGGGGGTGGCGGCGGATGCCTCGGGACCGCTGACCTTCATGGATGTCTGGGACGCGATGTGCCGCACGATCATGTCGGCGGGATCGCGGCGCGGCGCGATGATGGCGACGATGCGCTGCGATCACCCCGATATCGAGGCCTTTATCGAGGCCAAGCAGGACAGCGCCCGGCTGCGCATGTTCAACCTTTCGGTGCTGGTCACCGACGATTTCATGGAAGCGGTGAAGGTCGACGGGCCCTGGGACCTGAAATTCGAGGGCCGGGTCTATCACACCGTTCAGGCCCGCGACCTGTGGAACCGGATCATGCGCGCGACCTATGATTACGCCGAGCCCGGCGTGATCTTCATCGACCGCATCAACAAGGCCAACAACCTGCATTATGCCGAGACCATCGCCGCGACGAACCCCTGCGGCGAGCAGCCGCTGCCGCCTTACGGCGCCTGCCTGCTGGGGTCGATCAACCTCGCCCGGCTGGTCGAAAACCCCTTCACCGATGCCGCGAAGCTGGACCGGAAGGCGCTGGATGAGCTGGTGCGGACTGCCGTGCGGATGATGGACAATGTCGTCGATGCGTCGAAATTCCCGCTGCCCCAGCAGGCGGCCGAGGCCGAGGCCAAGCGTCGCATCGGGCTGGGCGTCACCGGGCTGGCCGATGCGCTGCTGATGCTGGGCCTGCGTTACGGCGCGCCGGATGCGGTGGAACAGACCCGGGACTGGATGAAGGCGATTGCGCGCTCGGCCTATCTCGCCTCGGTCGATCTGGCGAAGGAGAAGGGGGCATTTCCGCTGTTCGATGCCGATGAATATCTGAAATCCGGTTTCATGAGCCGGATGGACCCCGATGTCCGCGAGGCGATCGCCAGGCACGGCATCCGCAACGCGCTGCTGACCTCGATCGCGCCGACCGGGACGATCAGCCTTTACGCCGGCAATGTCAGTTCGGGGATCGAGCCGGTCTTCGCCTATGCCTATACCCGCAAGGTGCTGCAGAAGGACGGCAGCCGGACCGAGGAGGAGGTCGTCGATTACGCCGTCCAGATGTGGCGCGACCTGAAGGGCGAGGCGGCGCTGCCGGATTACTTCGTCAACGCCCAGACCCTCGCGCCGAAGGATCACGTCGCCATGCAGGCGGCGGCGCAGGACTGGGTGGACAGTTCGATCTCCAAGACCATCAACTGCCCCGAGGATATTTCCTTCGAGGATTTCAAGGATGTCTACCTGTCGGCCTGGGATCTGGGCTGCAAGGGCTGCACCACCTATCGCCCGAACGATGTGACCGGCAGCGTGCTGTCGGTCAGCGAAAAGACCGAGGCCGCGCCCGAGGCCGATACCGGCGCCGATGTGGTCTATCTGACCGAGCCCTTGGACCGGCCCGGCGCGCTGGAAGGCGCCACCTACAAGCTGAAATGGCCGGGCAGCGAGCACGCCATCTATATCACCATCAACGACATCGTGCAGGGCGGCCACCGCCGGCCCTTCGAGACCTTCATCAATTCGAAGAACATGGAACATTACGCCTGGACCGTGGCGCTGACCCGGATGATCTCGGCGGTGTTCCGGCGCGGCGGCGATGTGAGCTTCGTGGTCGAGGAATTGAAAGCCGTCTTCGACCCGCGCGGCGGGGCCTGGATGCAGGGCAGTTACGTCCCCTCGATCCTTGCCGCCATCGGGGGCGTGATCGAGCGCCACATGATCGCGACGGGGTTCCTCGCCGGCGAGGGCATGGGCCTGAAATCCGACCCGAAAGCCGAGGTCGTGGCCGTCGGCGAACGCCCCCGCGGCCCGGCCTGCCCGAGCTGCGGCCAATACGGCATGCGCATGGTCGAGGGCTGCATGACCTGCCCGAGCTGCGGGCATTCGAAATGCGGGTGACAAACCTGGCCCGGCGCACGGCTTGAGGCAGGTTGCGGGCTGTCAGGGGCGCGGCGGCGCGAATCCACTTGCATTTGCGCCACCGCAGGGTTCTTCCCGTTACCAAGCCAGGCCCAAAGTCAGAATCGGCAGATGAAGATCCTTTTCCTGTCACCTGAGACTCCACTCTTCCCCGGTGGTGGGATTGGTGTCTATTTTCATTACGTCGTGCCCGCGCTGGAGGCGGCAGGGCATGAGGTCTACCTTCTTACATGGCAAAGCGGCGATGTGGTGGAACGCCCCCGCAATTACGTGCCCTTCCATGCCGACCGTGTCCGTATCGAGGCTGTGAATCCTGCGAAACTGGGCGAAGGCGAACGACATTATTCCGAGATGGTCTCGCATCACCTGTCCGATCTGGTGATCAAGCTGGCCGATCAATGGGATGTCGACGTTATCGAAAGTGTGGATTTCCACGCCCCCGGCCTGATCGCCTTTCGGAAGCTTCAAAGCAGCAAGAACAGTGCGCGGCGCCTGCTGACCACCTTCAATCACGGCCTGCACGAAGTCATTGCGGAAGCCAATCAGCAATATCCCTCTGCCAGCGATCATGCGGCCATTGTGGCCGAGCGGATGCTGATGCGTATCAGCGATCACCTGATCGTTCCGTCGCAAGCCTCGCGGAAGATGCTGCGCGAGATCGGGGTGCGCACGCCGGTCAGCCTTGTCCGAGAGCCCTATGTCTTTCGACCGGAAGTGCTGACCGATGCCGCGCCCACCCACAACATCCAGTTTCAGGGCCGCTTGTCGCTGCAGAAGGGCATCAACCGGCTGGCCATGGTCGCCAATGTCATAAATTCCATAGTGCCGGTTGGACGCATCGACCTGATCGGACAGGCCAAAACGGTCGAGTTTTCGGGGCAATCCGCGCTCGATTTTCTGCGTGAGCGACTGGAGCCTGAACTGGCGGAAAGGATGCACCATCATCAGCAACTGCCGCGACAAGCGGTGTTGGATCTGATGGAGCCTGGCGCCTTCGCCCCGCATCTGGGACTGAACGAGACCTTTTCTTATGCCTGTGTCGAGGCCATCGACGCAGGCTTGATTCCAATCGTTCACGACGGCAATGCCATGTTCGAATTCCTGCCTGCCGATCTGCGAGAAATCGCGCTGGATTGCAGGATGCAGAGCATCCGGGAAATACGGACGAAAATCGAAGGAATGCTGGAAGATTCAGCATCCATCCGCGCAAGGATCAGGGCGCATTGTCAGGACACCCTCGCGCCCGAGGTGGTCGCCAAGGCGCTTTCGGATGTCTATCTGCAGGAACTGGATCGCAAGCGCGGTCGCAGTCTTCATCCCGGCGCCAGCCGACCGATCGGGGCGGGGGACGTCACCATCCTCATTCCCTTGACCGAGTTGAAACCGAATGCCCTCGCCGCAACGCTCGATTCCATTGCCGCACAATCGCCCGGCTTGCCGAAGGTAATTCTGTGTTGTGACGGATCCGGAATAAGCTTCGGGCCCCGGATTCGTGCCCTGCTGGACAGGCTGCCAGATCTGCGGGTCATTTCGCAGCCGCGACTGGGGGAACCGGCCCTTCTCAATACCCTGGCCGAGACCTGCGCCACCGAGTTGGCACTGGTTCTAAGGCCCGGGCAGCGCCTGGCGGCGACTGCCTTGTCCAGCATGGTGACAAGCTGGAACGGCCTGAACATGCCAACCGATGCGCTGATCGTCCCGGAAGCGGTTGGGTGCCGGCACGATCCGCTCGCGCATCAGCTTCTGCCTTCAGCCGTGGCCCGCCGTCTGGACGAGCTGCGCGGTCAGACGGCATTGATCGGAACCTCGGCCCTCCGCTCCATCGGTTTCGATTCGACGCGGCGGAATGGAGAGCGGATCGACTGGGCCTTCTGGCTGGAGTTCGACGCGCGTGGGCATCGCGCCGTGACATTGGCGGATCACAGCCTGATCGCCGGTGCGCATGTGCGCAGCGGGGTTGAGCCCTTCTCTCTGGCGGCGCAGCTTGGGACACACGTCATGCTGCGCGAAATCTGGATGAGCAAGCCACCGGATCCGTCCGCGGAGTAACAGGCGACGGCGATACAGCCCGATGGATACCGGCCGGCGGGAGCACCGAATTTACCGCTCTGCGCTCAGGACCTTCCGGGTCTCCTCTGGGCGAGATGCTTCGCAAGGCACTGCTCGCTGGAGTGGATGCCATAGACTCATTCAGGCCAGCGTTCCCGGGGTCGGTTTTGTCCTGTCCTTGGTCATTCCGGCGTGTCGCACTTTATTGGCTGCTCAGGCGACCGCGTGATAACTGCCGCAGCGTCTTGTGCAGTCGGTCCAGTTGAACGTCCTGGCCAGTGATTGACGTGGCAACCGTGCTCAACGCCGTCACCAGCGCGAATCCCTCTCGGCCCTCTTTCCGGCCCCATGTCGCGTAGTGCTGCAGGCCGCTCTTGAAGGCGCTGTTCGACGGCACCTGCGACATCCGGATAAAGCGCCAGATAGGCTGTCTCACCCATCGCTGCCGCCGAATCGACAAGTTTCTTCGCCTCGACCCAATCCTCGGCGCGCATCGCGAGCTCGAACATGGTTACCGCGAAAAGGGGGCGGTCCCGGAAGGTCGCAGAAAACCCGCCAAGCTCCGCCATCAGGTTTAGGCACGACGATCGCGACATGCCTCGTCGAACAATGTCCCCGATCTCGCCCAGGCGGGCATCCTGTACGAAGACTGGCGCATCGGCGTCGGCAGCAAGATCACCCAGAAGGCGTTGCAGATGCTCCGGAAAATTCTCATCTCTGGGCGCATTCCGATGAGAGGCTGCAGCTTTGGCCCCCGGGCTGACAGCAGCCGGTTTTGGGACCGTGTGCTCTGGCGCGGATTGCTTCTTCCGCGATGTCAGACTGGCATGATATGCGCGGGCAATCCCATCCCGACCAAGCTGATGCGCATAATTGCTCAGATGCCGCAACTGGTCCGGCAGGTCGTTCGCGCCGTGGAGCTGTTGCAGAATGTCGACATGCGCGCTGTTGACCATTTGCAATCTTCGAATACTGGAAGTTAACTGCCGGGCGCGGTCGCTGGCCGTCAGTAGCAACAGGTCGCGCAGTTGCGGCGCCCGGTGATCCAACTCGATACTGGTCGCAACGCGCGCCATATGTCGCCGATGCGAGTGCTTTCCCCACATGCTCGGAATGCCGGTTTCATACAGATAGGCGAGATGCGGGCTGATCTCGATCCGCATCCCGTTCTGTAGGGCGCGTGTATAAAATTCGTGATCCTCTCCGCCGACATCGCGAAGTTCCGTATAACCGCCGATCTCTTGGAAGGCGCTTAACAGGATCAGCGAGGATGCATTTGCCAGGCAATAATGCGTCAGGGTCAGCGCAAGTGGACCGCCAAGCGGGAAGAATTCCACCTTCCCCGGAAAGGCCAACGGATCGGGCAGGGCCTCGTCGCGACGGCTGTTCGGCATCGGTGTTTGCAGTCCGCTGACGATCTCTGCGCCGGTGCTACGGGCAGCGGTAACCAGTGTCTGAACCATGTCTGGCAGAGCCAGATCGTCATCATCGAGAAAGCAGACGTAAAGACCCCGCGCGGCTGCAGCGCCGCTATTGCGGGCAGCGCCGAGATAGCCGTTTTCGCGCCGGATCAGCCTACCGCCATGCCGGTGTAGTTCCGGTTCCAGCCGATCAAGCTCGGCCTGGACCTCTGCATCTGGCGAACCATCATCGACGACAATGATCTCGATCCGGGGATAGGTCTGCGCCAGAACGGATCGAAGCGCCTCTCGCAACTTGCCGATACGCTGGTAATGGGTGATGCAGACCGTCACCAGTGGAAGGTCGACGCTGGCTGACGCGGGTGGGGAAAAGCGGCCAGTCGCCTCGTCATAGAGCGAATGAATGGCCCGGCTGTTCCGCGCCGCCTCGCTGACGATGGGTCTGGGCAGCCCGTTTTCCAGGGCGGATGCCAGGTGCTTGGCCAAAGCTTCCGCCGTCATCTCGCAAGTCAACTCGGCCCGCTGGGTCGATGCAATCACTTCGTTCGCGCCACCCAGACAGGAGGTGACGACCGGGACCCCATGCGTGATAGCCGGCGCGACACCGCGCGCGCTGAAGGGCTTTTCTTCCGCCAGGATCATCACGGCATTCGGCGCGGCAGACAGCCGGGCCTTCAGTGCCGCCTTTTGGTCTGCTGGAAAGATCGCCAACGGAAAATCCCACCCCTCGGCGCCCTCGATCAGGTCGGTGCCGGAATGGTAAAACTCGTCCGTGTGAAAGCGAGTCAGCAGGGACGCCCGGATCCCGTCGTCCACCAGCCGTGGGGCAAGACGGTTGAGCGCGCCGATCATCACCCGGGAATCGTTCGGCGCGGTCTCGGAGGTAACGAAGATCAGTTCTTCAACCTTGTCGACCCTGCCGGATACCGCTTCGCTTGGCGCAGCCGCCGGCAGGATAACCCGGCAGCGTTCCTCTGGCGGCAGGGTCCAGCAATTTTCTCGCATCCAATCCAGCGAATAGACGCTCGGCATGACCAGATAGTCGGCGCGGGCGACGGCCCCTTGTTCCATGAATTCAAGGATCAGGTCCATCGCATCCACGGGAAGCCCGTCTCCCTCGCGAAAGCGCCAGGAATCCAGGCTGTCCGGTTGCAACACGATGACGCTATCGACGAAAGCCGTGCTCTGACTGCGGGCGCAGAGCGTGTAGAAAGCCAGCCAAGGCAGGCCAAGGAAGTGAACTATATCGTAGTCGCCCTCCTCTGACAGATGGCGAAATATGGCGAGGCTCTTGCCGCGATGGGCGGTCTCGGGCTGAATGTCCGCATAATCCGAGGGGTCGACAAAGCGGATAGCTGCCCCAAGCGATCTGAGCGGCTCGGTCATGCGCTGTCTCAGGCCGTTCGAAATGCTTGGCCAGCCGACAATGAGGATATCGACATGGAAAGCGCCGCACAGATCGGCCAGCCCGTCAAATTCGTCAAGCAATGCAAGGCGGCCGTCATCTCCTGGTTCAGGTCCGTCCAGAACCAGGCAAACCTTCTTCTTCACCTTGCCCGACCTCATGCTGTCCAACTGCTCCACCCGTTCCCATTTGTAAGCCGCCTGTCCAGATCCGGCGGACAAGATCGCACACCGATAGACATCTGCCGGAAATCCTGCAACAAGCCTGATCTGGAATACGGGCTTCCGGTTGTTAACTATGCGCCTCGCAAGGACAAATGACGTCACGCTCACGCGCTATCGGCTTTACGGCGAACGGTGCAGCGGAACCAATTTCCTACGGGCACTGATCGCGCGCAACCTGCCGGATCTGGCCTTTTCCAACAGCTATAACTGGGAAAAGCACGATTTCGTCAATCCGGCCTTCTGTCATGACGATGAACTGGGCCTGGTGATCGTGCGCGGGGCACTTGACTGGATCAGAAGCATCCACCGCAACCCACATCAGGCAGGTGACTGGTTCAAACCCGCGGGTTTCAGCGACTTCATCCGCCATGAATGGTCCTCTGTCTTCAACACCGAACTCATCAGCGGTCAGGTCATGGAAGATGTCACCGGACGAGAGCTGATGCTGGATCGCCATCCAATGACCGGTGCGCGCATCGCCAATGTGGTTGAGCTGCGCAATCTCAAGATCCGCAGCCAGCTCAAGGTGCGCCACCTCTACAGGAACTGGATGATCCTGTGCTATGAAGAGGTGCGCGACGACCCGGCGACATTCGTGGCCGCCCTGTCCCGGCTGACCCGGCAAAAGCCGGTTGAGCAACTGGTGCCGGTGGATGAGGACATGGCACAGTCCGCATGGGCCGATCGCAGAAACCGGCCCTATGCTGAGATGACCCCGGATGACCTGCGCTTCATCGCGGCAACGCTCGATCTTTCGCAGGAGCACTGGCTGGGTTTCGATTATCCCGAGCTTTCGCAGCGGCAGCCGGGCGCATGATCGACCGACCGCTTTCCGTCTGCCTTGTGACTGACCAACTGGCGGCAGCGGGGCCGACAGACTGCCTCGACCCCGGTCTTTGTGAACTGGCCGAACGGCTTGCGCCGAACCATCGTGTTACCATTCTTCATCTGTCGCCCCATCGCCTCGACAGGGCGGCGCAAACCGACATCACGGACCGCTTTGCCAAGCACAACATCCGCGTGCAGAACCCGGACCCGGCGCGCTACAGCCGTGACGCCGGCACGCCCGCAGCGATCAGCTATGGCGTGTTCCAGCATCTGCTGAACATGCAGCAGGAATTCGACATCCTCCACTTCGCAGATCGTGGCGGTCTTGCCTTTCATTGCCTGCTGGCGCGCGATCAGGGTCTTGCCTTCAATGAGGCTGTCTTCGCCCTCCATTTGCGCGGACCCTGTCGCTGGATGCTGGAACGTGATGACAGCCTTTTCACCGAGGCCGCGCAACTCAAGACCGATTACATGGAGCGTGAGTGCATTGCGCGGACGGATTATCTGATCGGACCGGACCGCCAGATGTTCGAATGGCTGGCTGAAAAGCGTTGGAGCACGCCGCCGCCGGAGCGTTGCCTGATGATCCCCGACGCGTCTGGCGGGCTGGATTTTCATGCCGGACAGCCAACGCCCAGGAAAAACATATCCCCGACCGACGCGCTGCCGCCACGCGTCAGCCTCTGCATTACCAATTATCAGCGGATTGAAAAGCTGGTCGATGCCATTGCTTCGGTGGCGCGTCAGACCTATCCCGATCTTGAGTTGATCGTGGTCGATGACGGCTCTCCCGATGCGAGGGTGCAGGCTGCGCTGACCGAGATCGAGCCAACAATAGAACGACTTGGCGGCAAGTTGCTGCGCCAATCCAACGGCTATCTGGGCGCTGCCCGTAACGCGGCTGCCCGATCGGCCACGGGCGATTATCTGTGCTTTCTGGACGATGACGATATCGCGCTGCCAGAGATGGTTCGCCGGCTGGTAACCGCAGCCACGACCACTGGCGCAGATATCGTCACCGGCCTGCAGGTCCCGATGGACGAGGCCCGTCGTTTCGAGGCCTGGCCCGACCCGGACAGATTTCCCGGCCGGATCGACCACCACCCGCTCGGCGGCGGCCCGCTTTCGCTGGCGGTCGAGGAGAACGTCTTCGGGCCGGCAACCGCGCTGATCTCGCGCAAGGCGTTTGACAGGCTTGGCGGATATTCCACGCTGAAGGGTGTCGGCCATGAGGATTTCGAGCTGTACCTGCGCGCCGTGCAGCAGGGAATGCGGGTCGAACTTTGCCCCTATCCGGCCTTTCTCTACGAGGTCGGTCGCCCCAGCATGATCTCCAGCACATCGGCCATCCGCAATTTCGCGCGGGTTGCGAATGAAATAGACATTACGGCGCAGCCAGAGAGTTGGCGCGACTATCTGCTTCTCGGAAGCGGTCGGCGGGCGCGGGACGTTGATGCCGAGCGCCGGCATCTTCGCGAGGCAGGCAAGCCGGCAGGGGGCAAGACGCCCGCCAATGTTGCCCGCACCGAGATCGGACCAGTCGCCGCCCGGCAGGCGTTGGAAGATCGACTGATCCGCGGGCAAACGCCGGTCGCGAATGCCGATACGCTGGCGTCGCGCATCCAGCAGAGGCTACATGAGGCCAAACCTCAAATCGGTATCATCCTCAACGACCTGCGGACCCTTGCCCGATCCGAATCGGATGATACCGACCAATCTGGCATGATCGATGCGCTGCTGCGCGCAAAGCCGGGACCGGCAGAGGAACTGGCCATCCGGGTCGCCTTGGTCGAGCTGCTGCTGCGGTCGGGGCGTTATCAACAGGTGCACAAACTGATCCGCGATATTCTGCGACAGGAGGAAGCCGACTACCTGAACCGGAACCCCGATGTCGCCGCAGCTGTCGCAAAAAAGCAGGTTGCGGGCGGGTTGCAGCATTTCCTGCGCCGCGGCGAAACCGAGGGTCGGCAGGGTTTCGATTCTGCCTACGAGGTCGCAAAACTGTTCAACGACATGAACGGCTCGGTCATGCGGCTGTCGGAAATCCTGCGCTGGCTGAAGGCCCAAGGCCATGTGGCGATGGTTCAGGCAGGGCCTCCCGGCGAAGGGTCCAGCACATGATCGCCCGCCCGCCGGGACGGCTCTGCTTCATCCTCGATGAGCCAGAGATGGCGGCCGACGGGCAACCGATCATCCCCCGATATGCCGATATGATGGCCGAAGCCGCACGAGAGCATTTGATCGACATTTTCGTGCCGGTCAGCAGCACGCTGCCCGCCACAGCCCGGCAAGCCATCGCGATCGGGCTGAGCCTGCCCGGAACCTTCATTGAATTTCTGGAATTGCCGCACGGCGTCAGCACAGGTCGCAGCAAATCACATCTCGTCGCCCGTCACCTCGCCGCGCAGGATGCCTATGATTCCGTCTATTTCCTCGGCGCGCCCTGGCTTGCCTATGACACGCTTGCGGCCAGCAGTCGTGGCCTGATCCTGACCGGCAGCGCCGTCGTTCTGCATCCAGTCGGTGCTGACCCATCGGATTCGGTGCCGCGCATAAGCGCGATGCGGGCCCCGATGTCGGGGCAGGCAATGACGCAGTCAAACCCGGTGAGGGAAAGGGTCGCGACAGAATCGGCGGCCAGCCGGCTTCTCGATCTCATTTCGACCTGTTCCCCGACAAGGCCATGCCCCTATGACGACGTAAGTGCGCTGCTGCGCGACATGCTGGAAGCACCGACCTCGCCCGATCATGTCCGGGTCATGGCGGCGCTGCGCAGCGCACCGCTTTTCAGCCATCCCGATCAGCGGCTTCAGGACTGCATGTTCCGCCTGGCGCTTGCAGTTGGGGACCGCGACGCGGCACTCAGGATCGAGCAGCTTGCGGCACAGGCGGACGAGACCGAATACCTCGCGCGCTACGCAGATGTTGCCAGCGCCGTCGCCGGGGGCAGGGTGCGCAGCGGCTTCAAACATTATATCCGCCACGGCATGGCGGAAAACCGTATCGGTTTCGGACGGCTGTCGCAAATGGCCGAATTGCTGAGCATCCGGACTGCCAGACCCGTTGCATTGCGGCACCTGCCCAAAGTGCTGCAGGGGCTGGAACAGCGTGCCGCGTTGTGACCATACCCTTCTGGAAGGTCGCCGTTTTCCTAATTCGGCGTGCTGGCGACCAGATCCTTGATCAGTCCGCGAATGCCAGCAATATCGACAAGTTCCTGCCCTTCGGATGATGGCCCGATTTCCAGATAGCGCAGACCTGCCCGCATGGTCGACAATGCCAGGCAGCGTTCCAGCGCATGCGCAACCGTGCCGTCCAGCTGGCCGGATTCGGCCGGGAAATCCGCCGCCGTCAGGTTCAAGGCGAAAAGCGGTTCAAGCGCCTCGGGCCGCGCCCAGAACATGCTGCCCGCCGGGAAGCGCACCGGCTCCTCGGCCAGTGCCAGCGGCAGATCCATCCGCCGCAGCAACTCGCGCCCCTGCCATATGTTATGTCCCCAACGAATGTTGCCCGCGACCTTGGGGAATGGCCGTGGGCCAAACATGCCCAGCCCGGGCGCATTCTTGAAGGCGGCAATGATCGCATTCACCGTGCCCGCGTCGGGCGCGAGGCATTGTTCCAGATCGTCGAACCAAGACAATTCAGTGTCGGTCAGATGCGCTGATTTCTTGCTGTGCAGATGCAGGACAAACGGGTGCCGGCGATGTTCTTCGATCCAGCCGAACAGCTTCGGAAAGACGTCACGACCGCAGTTTGGAAACACTTTGATCTCTGCGCGCTGCGAGGCCATGTCTGCCTCGAACGCTTTGGCAATGATCCCGACCTTTTCCTCGCGGTCGGTCGAGATATAGATGCGCCGGGCCGTGGGCAAGCGATCAATGACCTGTCTGAGCCGCGTGGCCGCTTCGACATGGAAGATATGAAGGAAGACGCCGATCTCACCGGCAAATCGCGGCGTCCGCTCACGCGGGGCGAGGACGACGAAATCTTCCGGTGACTGAGGCCCCGTGCCTTCGGAGCGACCATTCGGCTGATGCCATTCCGATGCCGCCTCGGCTGAGTCATGCTGAACGTCGCTGCGACCAAGCAAGTAACGGCCATTCGACGCCGAAGCCCGGACGATCTTCATGCCATTCATGTCCGTGGGAGGCAGCCTGCCCTCCGGGTCGAAGCGCAGCATCGCGCCTTCCAACACGGCCAGAACCTGTGGCGGAACGGACTGCCCGGTAAGCAAGGCCTGGTGGAGCGTTTCGACCACATAGGTGAAATGCGCGATTGGCGCCTTCGGCCAACTCTCCAATATCTCTGCGGCGGCCTGCATCAAGCCGGACGTTTCGTTGCGGGTCCCGACCGTCGCGAAGCGCAGGCGTGAGCGAAGCTTGGCATCCGTTGCCAGAGTTCCGATCATATTGAGGCGTGGCACGATCAGCATTGCCTCCTGATCTTCGAAACTGCCCGGCTGCATTTTCGCCCGACCGGTCGGAGTCAGCATCACCACCGCCTGCCGTTCCGGCATGGCTTCCATCGCCGCCGACAGGTCATGCGCCGCGACCAGCAGATCGCTATCCTGTGCGCCGCCGTCCCAAAGCTTCCAGCTTCCGGCTTTTTCCACAAGTTCCTGATGAAGCCCCCGGTCGTCCGTCACATACAACCTGGGTTCCGCTTGGTTGGTGGCGGCAAATGGCCCCACCGCCGTGTCCAGACCTTCCAAAGGCCGGCGATGACAGGACGCGCGTGCGACAAGTGCGCTTGCCTGTTCGGAAATCACCTTGGCGGCTGTCTTGAACGAATAGTCTCGCGCCAGAACTTGACGCGTTTCCTCAATCTCTGCCGGCGTCCGGTCAGGCAGGCTCAGCGCCTCGCGAATGACATCGGCGGTCATGCGGCGAGGGTTGACGACCATGACCGCAGCGGCCAGCTCAGGCGGGATGGCAGCCTGATCGCTGATTACACGGGCGCCGCAGGCAAGGGCGTCATAAACCCGGTGGTTCAGAAAGCCATACCGCAACATCGCCGGCTCGTGATGGTCCAGAACGAAGCGGCTCGCGCGATATTTGCCAGCGAGCTGGTCCGTGTCGATCCAGCGTTGCCGAACGCCGGCATCAGGGTAAGCGGATCTCCATCCCTGCCCGACGATTTCGATCTCGGCGCCAAGGCGCAGCAGCGATTCCACGGTGGTGCGGCGAAAGTCGTTGCGCAGGTTTCCGGCGAAGAAGAAGTCGCGTTCGCGTGGCGCTGCGGGATCGGGTGGCGTGAAGATATCAGGATCGGTGCATTGCGGCAGATAGCTGACATGCGTCAGCCCCAGCTCCTTCAGACGCTCCGCAAAGAAGGCGGAGGCGACGAAAAGGTGCTGATAAGCCCGCGCCAGCGGCCATGTCAGCAGATGCGGGCTGGAGACCAGCCACAGAAGGTTGGGAATACCGGTGATAGGCAGGTTGATGGATGCGCCGCAGATATGCAGTGCGGCAGATCCCGGCACAGGTTGTGGTGCGATGTCATCGGCCAGAACAAGCTCGGTCTGGTGTCCCAGCTTCTGAAGCTCGCCTTCTAGGAGAGTGGCAAACCGATACTCTCCGGTCTTCTCGCATTTCTTGCGACGAACCGGAACGCAAATATAAAGCACTTGGACTGTCCGTCGTTAGCCTGAGACCGTGCAGACAGTTGCGACCGTCAACCACATCCCGCGACTCGCACCATCTACACCGAGCGGTGTAGATGCAATATCATTAAACCTCAACACGCCCAGTTGGTCCTATACCGATGCGTCGGGGAACTGACAAATCGCCAGATATGCGGTAGTATGGCCCAGCCTCCGTCCAGAGCAGCCCGATCTGGCAGGGACCAGCACAGAATACGCGTCGGAGCATGTGATGAAACGTCGTGATCTCCTCTCCGGGTTGGCTGCGGGTACTTTTGCGGCCCCGCTTCTCTCTCGCGCCGCGCCCGGCGGCACGGTCCTGATTCAGCGCACGCTCGATGCGCCGCCGCGTTGCGTTTCCCTGGGCGACGGCAGGTGGACAGGGTTCGAGATCGAGCTTTCACGCCTGTTGTGCGACCGGATCGGGGTCACGCTTCAGCCCATGCAGGAATACCTCGTCTGGGCGCGCGCGCTCAAGATGCTGGAAACCGGCGAAATCCAGCTTCTGCCCAATGTGACATGGCGGGAGGAGCGGGCGAAGGTCATGGATTTCATCGGCCCCTGTGGACAGGCCGAATTCTATATCGTCGTTCGCAAGGAAAATGCCGATACCCGCTTCGAATCCCTGGATGATTTCACCATTGGGGACCGCATCTTCGAAAGCGTCTCTGCCGCAGTGATCGAGCCGGAATTTGACCGCAGGCTGAAGACGGACCCCGATTTTGCCGCGCATTTCATCGGCACGGTCTCGGCGGGGTCATTGCAGGCCGAGGGGTTGGTTCAGGCACTTGGCACGCGTGTGGCGACCGGGCGCGTCTTTGGCGCCATTACGGACTGGTTCAGCTATCATGCGCTTAAACGGATGGCGGGGCCTGACCTGCCATTCGATCCGAACGAGCTGGTCGGCATCGAGACCCCGTAGTTCAAGCCGGCAACGAATCACCTGACCGCCAGCCTGCATGTCGATCCCGGATTGCGCGACGATTTGCGCGCCGCCTATCGGGAATCCCGGCACGATGGGACATTCGATCAGATCTGGAAGGAGTGGTATGATGATCGTCAGTTACCTGGGCTTCAGTGATCGGATGGGTCATGGCGGCGCAACTGGTGAAGCCGATGCGCTTTGGCACCAAAGCCAGCACCGGGACTGCTCGCCGGGCCAGCAGCGCTAGTATCGTCACATGGACCTCGACCAACGGGTAAGGCCGCAGACGCAAGCCGACAGCAAGCAGGACAAAACCGGGCGGCTGATCGGCGCAAATGGTTCGCCGATCCCGAGTGTCAACCGCATCTTTCGCCTGACCTCTGGCCTGGTCGCGGGCCTGACCGTCATTGTGGTTGCCATCACCGTGCTCCTTGCGGGAGGGGCGCTGCATCGGTGGGAGATTGAAACCGTCAACTCCGTCCTGATCGGCGCCAATGGACCGGCGGAACTGGCGGTCGAATATCTGGACCGCACTCAGGCGCAGAAGGTCACTGACGGCTTGCTGAACGCGACCGGCATTTTCTCGGCGACGCTGAAAGACGATTTCGGCGAGGTGCTCGCGCATTCCGAACGTCCGCCGCCGCCGACTTCCTGGGTCATCGACATGCTGCAGGGGATCTGGGGGGAATCGAACCTGGAGATGCAAAGGAAGATCGACGTCTCTTCGGGTCGCCAGGGCGAATTGTCGGTCAAGGTGATGGTCGGTGAAACTGCGGGCAACCTGATCGAGCCGAGCCTGCTGGCAATCCTGCTGCAAGCGGCAATGATCATCGTGCTGGTGTCGGCGTCGATCTACTGGACGACCAGCCTGCCACTGATTTCCGGGCTGCGCGCGCTTTCAAGCTGGATTCGCCGGGCTGGCAAGAGCGATACCGTGCCATTGCCGAGCGCGGAGAATTTCCGCTTCGCCGAAATCCACGACAGTGCCCGCTTCATCCACTCGATCATCGAGGATCTGCTGGAACAGCGCCACGACCTTGCCCGGACCGTCACCCGGCTTGAAGAACAGATTTCGCTGAACGAGCAGTATATCCGCATTATCCAGCAGATCCTGTCCGTGGCCAATCGCGCTGCGCTGCACATTTCTCCGACCGGGGATCTGACCTGGTACAACCGCAATGCGCCAATTCTGGACTGCCTGAGCGAAGTTGCGGCCGAGAAATTCGGCAAGGATGCTCAGGCCTTCATCGACAGGCTCGAAGCCGCAGAGGGGGTCCGCTCGGTCACACGCCGGATCACCCGCCGGATGGCGTCGGGCAACGATGGGCAAAACCTTTTCGACATCGACGTCGAACTCAAGGATAACCGCATTCTGCATCTGATCGGCATCGATCTGGGCGATGGCGGCGAGGCCCTGATGATTTCGGACGAGACCGAGGCCCGCGCCTTCGCGCAGGAATTGTTTCAGCGGCAAAAGCTGGAATCCCTGGGCATCCTCGCCAGCGGTATCGCCCATGACATGAACAATATCCTCGCGATCCTGTCTGGCACCATCGAGTTGGAGCAGAGCCGCAACCCTTCGCCCGAAAGCAAGCGGAGCCTCGACATCGCCATGGCCGCCGTTGGGCAGGGCAGGTCGGTGGTCCGCACCCTGCTGACCTTCCTGCGCAAATCCAGAGCCGAGGTCAGTATCGAAAACGCAGCGGAGATCCTGCGGGATCTACAGGTGCTTCTCAAGGGCCGGATCGGCAATGAAATCCGCATCAGCAGCGAGATTGGCGTCCATGATGCCTATATCAGCGTGGACCGCCCCCGGCTGACAAATGCGCTGCTCAACCTCGTGATCAATGCGCGCGATGCGATCGACGACAAGGGGCCTATCCGGCTGACCTTGCGCGAGGCCGGACCTGACGACGATCTGCCTGTTGGCGCCGCGCGCGAGAATTTCATCGTCTTTACCGTCGAGGATGACGGCCCTGGCATTCCAGAGAATATTCGTCAGCGTATCATGGACCCGTTCTTCACCACCAAACCGGCCGAGAAGGGCACCGGGCTTGGGCTGACGCTGGCCTATAACGTGGCCGAAGAATTCGGCGGCAAGCTGTCATTCCGCAGCGAGGTCGGGCACGGCGCCTGCTTCATGATCGCCGTGCCGCGCGCCCCCTGGGACGCGGTCGAAGCCGCAGAGGAGCGGGGCGAGCGCCCGCTTGTTGCGCCGGATCAAGGCAGGACGGTGCTGCTCGTGGATGATGAGCCCGACATTTGCGAGGTCGGGCGCACCTATCTGGACGGCCGGGGATATCGTGTGACCACGGCCACATCTGTTGCGGAAGCCACGCATCGGTTGCAGGCCGACGGACCCTTCGATGTCGTCGTGACCGATCTCCGCCTTGGCGATGGCAGCGGGGTCGATATTGCCCGGCTCATCCGTGGTGGCGCAAGTGGCAGCAGGGTCATTCTCATCAGCGGAAACATGGAAAGCGAACGGCCCAACGGAACGGCAAGCCTGTTTGACGCCCGCCTTGAAAAGCCCTTTGCCTGGTCGGAACTGGACCTTCTCATTCAAAACCTGTGATTGGGTCAGTGGCCTTCACAAGTAAGCCCCGATTGACAAGTTTGCCCCGCGACGTCGCGGAATGAGCGGGAAACGGCTTGTGAAATGCCGTCAAACTTGCTTAACGGTAGATTATGTGCTATTAGCACTTAATATTCCTTTCATAGCAGAAGGCGGTTGCTGACAGGCCTAGCTGCCAGCTGCCGGATCCAAAGATGCTGGAACAGAACATTTTGAAGCTCAAGAGAGAGCGGGCGCCCACGAATTTCGTCGCAGCCACATCGGTTCTGCCGGTCTTCGGCAACAATCTTCGTCTGCTGACCTCGCTGGTAGGCACCCAGACCAAGGTCCGCAACGATCTGGATATCGGGCGCATTCAGTTTCAACGCTATCTTCGCGCCGAGAGCTTTCCCAAACCCCATGTCCTCAAGAAGATCTGCGACTATTTCATGGTTGATGCCCGCATCCTCACCGATCCGCTGAACGAAAGTCTTCTGGGTGAGATGATGCTGGTGAAAAGCTCTGGCCCGAAGCCCGCGCATAGTGTGTCGTGGATGTCCGCGATTGGCTTTGCAGTATCCGAGCATGATTTCTTCGACGATGGCGGCGCCCTGGACGACGGGCTATATGCCATGTGGCAATGGTGTGCCGCGCGCAAGAATACCATCCTTCGCAAGCTGTTTCGGATTTCGCGACAGGATGGCGCCATGGTCATCCGGGGCTATGCCCCGCGCGAATTCTTCCCCAAAGGAACCCGGTTGAAGGATCGCGAGTATCGCGGAATCTGCCTGCACATTGCCGATCAGGGTTATGTCTTCCTGACGTTCTTCGCGCAGCCGTCGCAAATGATCTCCATGGCCTATGCAAAGCCGACGCGGCTCTCGGAACATTCGTCCAACACGCTGATCGGCTTTCACGCGATCACCCGGGATGAGTTGCCGGATATGCCCAGGCTTTCGCGTCTCGTCATCGAGAAGCTGGACATGTCGCCACGCAAACTGATCGAGGAGGCGCATACGCCCTCATTCTTCAGCCTGAGCGACTTGCCCAGAACCTATGCCGATCTGCTAAGCACGCCGCCCGCCTGATCACAGCCCGAGTTTCTCAAAGAGCAGGCGCAGATCCTCGCGCAGAAACGGCTTCTGAAGAAAGCCGTCGATGCCGTCCAACACGCCCAGCCAACGGGTTGTTTCCACACTGGCCGTTTCGCTGCCGCCGGTGATAAGCACAACCGCCACATCCGGGCGTGTCCGGCGCAAGGCAACGAGCACCTGCTCAGCCGTTTCTCCGGACAACCAGTAGTCAATCAAGGCCACATCGACATGGGTCCCGCCCTCGATGAATGCGACGGCCGAGGCCACGCCTTCATGCGCGATCACGTCATGGCCGTCCGCTTCAAGCAGGTCCGTCAAGGCAGCAATGACCAATGTGTTGTCGTCAACGAGAAGGATCGACGCCATCGCTTTCCTCCCCTTCAAAATTCCTATTCGAAATCAGTTGTTTGACAGACGAGATCAAGGCCATCTTTTCATCCTCCGCCAGCATTTCAATCCGCTCGGCCACGGCCAGAAGCGGGTCGTCGTTCAACTGGGCCAAACCCTGTTCGGACAGCCGGACAATCTTGCTGCGACCGTCGGCAGGGTTGGGGTGCAAGGCGACGTAATTGCGCTGCTGCAACGTCTTAACGGCGCGCACGACGGGGGCATGGGTGATGCCCAGAAAGCCCGCGATCCAGCTGATCGTGCTGCGGTCCTCGCTCGACATGCTGAGATAGCGCAGGATGGACCATTGCAGCGGCTGAACTTCCGAGGATTGCCGCTTCTCATACGCGTCGCGCACGACCTTCTCCAGGAGCACCGCCGAAGCGAGCGCGCGTCCTGTCGAGTGCCTTTCGAGCTTGCTTTCACCCATCGACAAAGGATCCATCGTTCATTCCTGAATGATAGCCCCGGTCGCAACGTCTGGCAATTGCACCCAACAGTAGCAGCAAGACCCGGATTCTGTCGTCTGGCCCCATCGAATGGCCCACAAAGATACGGAATCGTTCCCGCTCTCTACAACTGCGAATCTATCGGAGACGGGACCTTTGCGGATAATCTGAAATCAACCCACCTGGGCCGAATGCTCGCTCAATCAGCAACGTAAAGGCAGCATCTTGGACAACGTCATCAGCCACGACATCCAGTCAGGCGATCCTGCGGGCCTGCCGCCCCAGGCCAAGGCAGCACTCGTGCTGCTCAAAAGGGCCGGGAAGCAGATCGAGACTGGCGTCTTTGACCTCGCCCCCTATCTGGGCGCAACACTCAGCGGCGAATTCATGGAGATCGCCGCGAAGATCCAAAGGATTGGCCTGACCCCCGAACCGAAACGACCGCTACATCGCGGCGGGCGGGCCTCTAGAAGACGAGATTCGATATGAAACAGCCAACCCGTCTGTGTCCCTCCCCCACATAGAACGACGGGTTATGCCGCTCCCGCGACATGAGCAGCCGGTGAATCAGACTGTCGCGGGAGCGTGCATGGAATAACCCCCCGGAACGGCGAAGCGACGGCTTTGGACCATATGGCCGCCAGGATCATCCGCGTCATGCGGTGGTCCGGTGCCACGGGTTCGCCGAGCAGGTCGAAATTCGAGAATCGACAAGGCGAAACGAATCGTCTAGCGTAGGTTAAACGCTTAATCACCTCGCGGATCGATGAACGCCGGACGCCCTCGACCGAATTTGAACCAGATTGCCGCCGCGCTTGATGTTTCGGTGGCGACGGTGTCGAACGCGCTTTCGGGCAAGGGTCGCGTGTCCGAGGCGCTTGCCGGTCGGATCCGCAATACGGCGCGCGAACTGGGCTACCGACCCAGCCGAACGGCGCGGGCCCTCAGCACAGGCAGGGCGCAGGTGCTTGGTCTGGTGCTGCCCGATATCAGCAACCCGCTTTTCCCGCAGATCGCGCGCGCCATCGAAAATGCCGCTTCCGAGGCTGGCCACGGTGTGCTGATCGCAGACGCCCGGGGGACCATCGCAGGGCAGACCGAGGCCATCAGCCATCTGATGGAGCTGGGTGTGGACGGCGTCGTCATCGTGCCGCGATACAGCACCCGAATCACGGATATCGGCTGCCCCTTTGCCGTCATCGACAGCCCCTCGACCCCCGGCAACACGGTGTCCGCCGATCACTGGCAGGGTGGCGAACTGGTCGCCGATCACCTGCTGTCGCTCGGTCACCGCCGTTTCCTGTTGATCGGCAACAATCCTGGGTCGGTGGTCCAGAATGACCGCATCGGCGGATTGCGCTCGCGGCTCGGCATGGCCGGGGCGCAGATGGACATCCTTTGGCTGGAAGACCATGCGCGGGGCCACGGCGAGACCGCACCATTGGGGCTGCCGTCGCTGGTCGGGCAGGGCATCACCGCCTTTGCCGCGGTTTCCGATCTTATCGCCTTGCGCGTTCTGACCGAATTGCAGCGTGCGGGCATCCGCGTCCCCGAGGAGGCCAGCCTGACCGGCTTTGACGACCTGTCCTTTTCCTCGGTGATCGCACCCGGCATTACAACCGCGCGCACCGACATGAAGGCGGTTGCAGAAAGGGCCATCGCCGCATTGCTGCGCACAATCGACGAGGACGCCGCTGGCGCGCCCTCCGCACCATCGCCCGCGCGCGCCGAACATCCGCGTGTGCCGATGACCCTGGTCATTCGGCAGACAACCGCGCCCGCCCGGATCAAAGCAAAGAAAACACCCCAACAAGGAGAACCAACATGAAGACGACACTGCTTGCCGGCACAGCCGCCCTCGTCCTTTCGGCAGGATTTGCACAGGCTCAGGAAAAGACGCTGACGATCTCGGTCTATGCCTTCGCGCAGGATGAGTTCAAGGAAATCGTCTATGACCCGTTCGAGGCCCAGTGCGGCTGCAAACTGGTCGTGGAAACCGGCAACAGCGTCGAGCGCCTTGCCAAGATCGAGGCCAACAAGGCCAGCCCGGTGATCGACATGGCGGTGGTGTCGATGGCGGATGCGCTTGATGCCAGCCGGAAGGGGCTGATCGATCCGGTCGACCACGCGAAGCTGACGAATTACGACAAGCTTTACGACTTCGCCAAGGATCCGAACGGCGACGGCATGAGTGTCGGCTATACTTTCTACGCCACCTCCATTGCCTATCGCAGCGACAAGATGACGGTCGAATCCTGGGCTGATCTGCTCAAGGAAGACGTGGTATCGCATATCGCCTTTCCCAACGTGACCACCAACCAGGGACCGCCGGCGCTTTACATGCTTGGCAAGGCGCTCGGTTCCGACACCGCCAACCTTGAGGCCCCGATCGCGGCCATCGGCGAGCAGAAGGACGAGATTGTCACCTTCTATGTGAAATCCTCGCAACTCGTGCAGCTGATGCAGCAGGAAGAGATCTGGGCCGCCCCCATCGGGCGCTTTGCATGGGCGCCGCTGGCGAAGCTGGACCTGCCGATCGCCTGGGCGACGCCGAGCGAAGGGCAAAGCGGCGGCATGAATGTCATGGTCGTCACCAAGGGCTCGCAGAACCGCGACCTCGCCCTTCAGTTCATGGATTTCTGGCTGTCGACCGAAGTGCAGACCAAACTGGCCGAGGCCATGGTTGACAGCCCGGCCAATGCCGAGGTGCAGGTCTCGGACGAGGTGGCGAACAACATCACCTATGGCGCCGAAACCGCCGAAAGCCTTGATCTGATGCCCTCGGCGATGCTGCTCGATAATCGCGACGCCTGGCTTGAGGAATGGAACGCCAAGGTCGGCCAGTAAGCACATTTACCTGATAGATCCGGCGGGGCCGTTCGCCCCGCCGGACCAAGCAAGGATTCCCCGACATGTTCCAGAACCGCAAGGAGGCCCTGGCGCTCGCGCTGCCTGCCGCGCTTTTCGCGGCCACGGTCTTTCTGGTGCCGGTGGTGCTTCTGCTTTCCGAGGGGTTCCGCGCCCCGGGGCATTGGAGCATCTCGGCCTATATCGATTTCTTCGCCTCACCGCTCAACCGGGCAGTGTTCCTGCGCACGCTGAAGCTAGGCTTCCTGGTGACTGCGGTTGCGGCGGTTCTGGGCTATGCGGCGGCTTACGCCATCGTGCCCCTGCCCGCCTCGGCCAAGGGTCGGATGATCGGGCTGGTGGTGCTGCCGCTGATGATCTCGCCGGTGGCGCGGACCTATGCCTGGATCGTCATTCTCGGACGCACCGGGATCGTCAATCAGGCGCTGTCCTTCGTCGGCCTGACTGACGAGCCGCTGCGTATCCTGTTCACCGAGACGGCGGTCTTCATCGGGCTTCTGCAACTGTTCCTGCCGTTGATGATCATTTCGCTGATCAGCGCGCTGGAAAACCTGCCGCGCGATGTGGTGCCTGCGGCGCGGGTGCTGGGGGCGAACTGGTTTCAGGTCTTCTGGAAAGTGATCCTGCCCCTGACCCGCGAGGGGCTGGTGATCGGCGGCACGCTTGTCTTCACCGGCGCCATGACGGCCTATATCACCCCCGCGATCCTCGGCGGATCGAAGGTGCTGATGCTGGAGACGCTGCTTTACCAGCGGGTCACTGTCGCCAGCGATTTCGCCTCGGCCAGTGTCATCGCCCTGATCCTGATCTCGATGAGCTTTGCCGCGAATATCCTGCTGCGCAGGATCGCGAGCGTGCGGAGGAAATCATGATGCGCAATACTGCGGGCCCTATCGTCCTGCTACTGGTTCTCGGGTTCCTGATCGGACCCTTCATCATCATTGTCGCCGCCTCTTTCTCGGCCGGCGACACGCTGGCCTTCCCGCCGCAGGGGTTCTCGCTCAAGTGGATCGTCAAGGTCTTCACGGTGGAAAGCTTCCGGCAGAGCTTCGCGATCTCGATGTTCCTCGCTGTCGGCAGCACGCTTGCGGCGCTGATCCTCGGTATTCCGGCGTCTTACGCCATGTCACGCTATCGCCTGCCGGGGTCCGAGACCGTGCGCTTCATGGTCTCCATGCCGATCATCGTGCCGGGCATCATCGTCGGCTTGGCGCTGCTGCGCTTTTTCGTCATTCCGGTCGGGCTGTCGATCACGCTGGCGCTGTTTCTTGCCCATACGGCCTTGGTGCTGCCCTATGCGGTGCGGGTCGTCTCGGCCAGTCTGGCCAATCTTCGCACCGATATCGAAGAGGCGGCTGTCCTTCTCGGTTCGTCGCGGATGGGCGCCTTCTTCCGCGTCATCCTGCCGAATATCCGGGGTGGCATCCTTGCGGCCTTCATCCTCGGCTTCGTGACCAGCTTCAACCAGGTGCCGGTCTCATTGTTCCTGTCGGGGCCGGGCGTCCGCACGCTGCCCATCGACATGCTGGGCTATATGGAGATCGTCTTCGATCCCTCCATCGCCGCGCTGTCGTCGCTTCTCGCCTTCATGTCCATGGCGGTCGTCTTTGCCGCCGAACGTCTTTTGGGGTTCTCGCGCTATGTCTGATGCCTATCTCGTGCTGGAGGGGCTGACCCTCGCTTACGGTAAAACCGTCGCCGTCGACAGGCTGAGCCTGTCCATCGCCGCTGGCGAGCTTGTGGCCCTGCTGGGGCCATCCGGCTGCGGCAAGACCACGACGATGCGCGCCATCGCCGGGCTGATGCCGGTGGCTGGCGGGCGCATCACACTCGACGGGCGCGAGATCACCCGCGTGCCGGCCAACCGGCGCGAGATCGGGTTGGTCTTCCAGTCCTACGCCCTGTTCCCGCATCTGACCGTGTTCGATAACGTCGCCTTCGGGCTGAAGCTGCACGGCCTGAGCGGCACGGCGCTGCGAACCCGTGTCGAGGAAGGGCTGACCACAGTCGGGCTGTCGGACTTTGCCGGGCGCAAGACGCCCGACCTTTCCGGCGGCCAGCAGCAGCGGGTGGCGCTGGCACGCTCTCTGGTGATGCAGCCCAAGCTGCTGATGCTGGACGAGCCGCTGTCGAATCTGGACGCCCGGCTGCGGCTGGAGATGCGGACCGAATTGCAGCGCGTGCAGAAGGAAAGCGGCGTGACGATGATCTTCGTCACTCATGACCAGGTCGAGGCACTGGCGCTTGCCGACCGGATCGTCGTGATGCGCGGCGGTGGCATCGAGCAGATCGGCACGCCGGAAGACATCTACAATCGCCCGGCTTCTGCCTTCGTCGCCGATTTCGTCGGATTCGAGAATATCGCCCGCATCAAAGGCGATCGTCTGGCGACCGATGCCGGCGAAATCGCACCCGGTCGGCCCCTGCCTGATGCCGCCGGGCTGGCCTGGCGCCCGCGCGCCGTGCCGCTCGGCACCGGACCGTTGCAGGGCCGGGTGCGCGGGGTCTCTTTCGCCGGGTCGAGCCGCGAATATGTTCTGGAAACCCCGCTCGGCACCATCAAGGCAGAGACCGATGCCGCATTGCCCGCCTATCCGCTGGGGGCCGAGGTTGCCTTCGACCTGCCGGTCGACAGCGCCGCCCCGCTGCAAGTGCTGGGTTGATGCGATGGGGGTCTGGATCGACACCGACATGGGCTTTGACGACATTGCCGCGATCCTGGTGGTGCAGCATTCCGGGCTGACCATCGACGGCGTGTCGCTGTCTTTCGGCAACAGCACCCTTGAACAGGTGTGCCGTAACGCCGTTGGCGCAGCGACGGCTTTCGGTTGGGACTTCCCGATCCATGCCGGGGCGGCGCGTCCGGTCATGGGGCAGTTGCAGACGGCTGAGTACATTCTTGGCCAAAGCGGCATCCCGACGCGCGGTCAAACGCTGCCGGACGTGACAACCAGCCCGGCGCATGACGCCTTCGCCGCGCTCTGCCGCTGGTTGGAGGCGGCACCGGCACCGCGCCGCATCCTGGCGCTCGGCCCGCTTGGCAACCTCGCCGCGCTGACGCTGGCGCGGCCCGACCTTGCCGGTCGGATTGATGAGTTGGTCTGGATGGGCGGCGGGTTGAGCCGTGGCAATCACACCGCCTCGGCCGAATTCAACGCTTTGGCGGACCCTGAGGCACTGGCGATCATTCTGGCGCATGGCCTGCCGCTTCGCATGGTCGATCTGGATTTCTGCCGCCGGATTCTGGTCGGCCCAGAGGATATCGCGCCGCTAAGTTCGGCGGGCGGAAGTAATGCCGATCTGCTGGCCGATCTGCTGGCCGGCTATGTCGAGATCGCCACCAGTCGCGGACGGCCTGCCATGGCGCTTTACGATCCGGCGGCGGCGGTTGCCTTCGCCCGACCCGATCTGGTCACCTTCGCGCCCGCCCATATCGCCGTCGAATGCTGCGGTGCGCTGACCCGTGGCCGCACCGTTGTCGAGACGCGCCCGAGCCATGCCGAGTTCAATGCCGCCTATGCCGCCGATTGCGACGCGGAGGCGGTGCGCGGCCTCATCCTTTCGGCGCTGCTGGCCGAGGCGGGGCGGGCATGACGGACCAAGCATGCGACATCCGCGACCTTACCGATGCGGCGTTGCGGCGGCGTGCGGTCGCGGCGGCGCGTGGCGATGCCCCCTTCGATCTGCTGATCGCGGGCGGCACGGTGCTGGACATGGTGACGCTGGAACATCGCCCCGCCGATGTCGGGATCGTCGGTCCGCTCATCGCCTCGGTTCATCCACCGGGCAGCCGCACGGATGCCGCGACCACGCTTGATGCGGCGGGCGGCTTTGTCACGCCCGGACTGATCGACACGCATATGCATGTCGAAAGTTCCATGATTACCCCGGCAAGCTATGCCGGTGCGGTGCTGCCGCGCGGGGTCACCACGGTCGTTTGGGACCCGCATGAACTGGCCAATGTCCACGGCCTTTCCGGTGTCGATCACGCCATTGCGGCCACGCGCTCTCTGGCATTGCGCTTCATCGTGCTGGCCCCGTCCTGTGTCCCGTCAGCCCCCGGCCTTGAACGGGCGGGGGCGGATCTTGGCCCGGATGCGGTTGCCGAGATGCTGGCCCGGCCCGACATCGGCGGTCTGGCCGAGGTCATGGACATGCGCGGTGTGATCGACAGCGGGCCGCGTATGAGCGGCATCGTCAATGCCGGCCTCGCATCCGGAAAGCCCGTCTGCGGCCACGCGCGCGGTCTGTCGGGCGCCGATCTCGCGGCCTTTCAGGCGGCGGGCGTATCGTCGGATCACGAGTTGACCTCGGGCGCGGACCTGCTGGAAAAGCTGCGCGCCGGGTTGACCATCGAGCTTCGCGGCTCTCACGACCACCTGTTGCCGGGCTTTGTTGGGGCGCTGAACGCGCTCGGCCAGTTGCCGCAGACGGTGACGCTTTGCACCGACGACGTTTTCCCCGACGATCTGGAAACCGGCGGCGGGCTGGACGATGTGGTGCGGCGGCTGGTGCGATACGGGCTGGCACCGGAATGGGCGCTTCAGGCGGCGACGCTGAATGCCGCGCGCCGGCTTGGGCGGGACGATCTCGGGCTGATAGCGGGAGGGCGGCGGGCCGATATCGCGATCTTTGATGACCTCTCCGACTTCCGGGCGCGGGCGGTCATCGCAAGCGGCGCGGTCGTGGCCGAGGCTGGCCGCCTGAAAACCCCACAACCCGAGGCGGACAGGGTCGGGCTTGAACATTCGGTGAAGCTCGATCCGCTGGTGCCGGACGATTTCCGGATTCCGTCCAAGGGGCGGCGCGTCATCCTGCGCAGCATCGACCGCCCACGCTTCACCCGCTGGGGCAAGATCGAGGCAGAGGTCGAAGGCGGCTTCGTGGTCCCGCCGCCGGGGGTCACGCTGATCGCCGTCGCCCATCGCCACGGGCTTGCCGACAGCCGACCGAGGGTTGGTTTCCTGCGTGAATGGGGCGACTGGCGGGGTGCCTTCGCCACCACCGTCTCGCATGACAGCCATAACCTGACCGTGTTCGGCGCATCGCCCGAGGATATGGCCGCCGCCGCCAATGCCGTGATCGCGGCAGGCGGCGGCATGGCCGTGGTCCACCGGGGCGAGGTCACGGCGCTGCTGGAACTGCCGGTTTCAGGCCTCATCTCGCCCGCGGCATTAGGACAGGTGGCACGGGACTTCGCGGCCCTGCGCAGCGCAATGGATGAAATCGTGACGTGGCAGCCGCCCTATCTGGTCTTCAAGGCCTGTTTCGGCGCAACGCTGGCCTGCAATACCGGACCCCACCAGACCGACCGGGGCATCGCGGATGTCGAAACCGGAGAGGTCATCGCCTCGCCGGTGATCGAGGTGCTGCCATGACACACGAACGCTGCGCTGGATATACAGATGACTGACACAGATATGCCCTTCCTCGTCGCGCTGCGCCGTGACCTGCACGCCCATCCAGAGCTGGGCTTTGAGGAGATCAGGACCAGCAACATCGTTGCCGGGCTGTTGGAGGAAGCCGGCCTCGACGTTCATCGCGGGCTGGCGGAAACCGGCGTCGTCGGAACGCTTCGTGCGGGCACGGGCGGGCGGACCATCGGCCTGCGCGCCGACATGGATGCGCTGGCAATGCCGGAAACCGCCGACCGCCCCTATGCCTCCACGATTCCGGGCCGGATGCATGCCTGCGGCCATGACGGCCATACCGCCATGCTGATCGGCGCTGCGCGCGCATTGGCGCGGCGCCGGAATTTCTCGGGCACTGTGCATTTCATCTTCCAACCAGCCGAGGAGGGCAGGGGCGGCGCCCGGCGTATGGTCGAGGAGGGGTTGTTCCAGAAATTCCCCTGCGATGCCGTCTATGGGCTGCACAATATGCCGGGCCTCGACGTGGACGAGATCGCCGTGGTCGAAGGACCGCAGCTTGCCTCGTCCGACAGTTGGCTGGTGACTTTTCGCGGCACTGGAACACATGGCGCCAAGCCGCATCTGGGGCGCGACCCGGTAACGGCGGCGGGCAGTTTTCTTGCCGCGCTGCAGACCATCGTCGGCCGTGTCGTCGATCCGCTGCAACCGGCGGTGGTCAGCGCCTGTTCGGTCCGGGCGGGCGATCCGCAGGCGCTGAACGTCATCCCCGACATCGCCGAGATCGGCGGCACGGCGCGCGCCTATTCCCCCGAAGTCCGCGACCAGCTTGAAGCAGAGATCGGGCGGCTCGCAACAGGCACGGCTGCGATGTTCGGAATTGCCGCCGAATATCGCTTCATCCGCCGCATTCCCCCGGTCATCAACGAGGCCGACACCACCGCTCGGGCGCTCGCGGCGGCGCGCGAGGTTTTCGGTCAGAAGGTTCGCACGGCCTTCCCGCCCTCGACCGCCGGCGACGATTTCGCCTTCTTCGCCCATGAGGCACCCGGCTGCTATGTCTGGCTTGGCAACGGTCCGGCGCAAGATGGCGCGCTGCACCATAATACGGCCTATGATTTCAACGATGCGGCCATCGAAAATGGCGTCCGCTTCTGGACCCGCCTGGTCGAGCGTGAGCTTGCGGATAGGTAAGGGAACCGGATGGAACCGCATGATTTTTGGCAAGAGATCTTCCCGCCGGGCAGCTTTTCGGCGACCATCGGTCACGAACGCGCCTACCCGGCGACCTTGGCCGATGGCCGGCAGATCATGTTGCCGATCCGACCGCTGGCCGATGGCCGGCACGCCCTTGCCTCGCTGATCATCAACCAGGCGAGCTTCCCGGTCGTCAGCGCCCTGGCCGACGATCTTGCGGCCCGCCTGACGCCATTGGACCCCGAAATCGTGGTCGGGCTGCCGACGCTCGGTCTGACGCTTGCGGCCGAGGTTGCGAAGCGGCTTGGACATGGCCGCTATGTACCGCTCGGGAATTCGCGCAAGTTCTGGTACGAGGAGGCGCTCTCTGTTCCGCTATCCTCGATCACCACGCCCGATCAGACCAAGCGGCTTTATGTAGATCCTCGGATGCTGCCGCTGATTCAGGGGCGCAGGGTTGCACTGGTGGACGATGTGATTTCCAGCGGTGCATCGATGCAAGCCGCGCTGCGGTTGCTTGATGCGGTCGATGTCGCGCCAGTCGTCATTGGTGCGGCGATGCTGCAATCTGATCGGTGGCGCGACCTGTTGTCCGAAACCGACGACTGGACGAGCAGGACCCGAGGCTGCTTCGCCACCCCGCTTCTTGAGCGGGGCGAGAGCGGCCTCTGGTATCCGCCCGAAGTTTGAACCGGCAGGATGGAAGCAGCTGCGCGGCCGCAGGGGACTGCGCCGCACCGGGACGATGACACAAACCGCCGGGACAAGCGGCGCTTGTCTATCCGATCACATCCTTTATCGCGCCAGCCAGCCGCTCGACGATCTGGTCCACCTCCTCGGGGGCGATGATATAAGGCGGCGCCAACAACACATGATCGCCGCGCACTCCGTCGATGGTGCCGCCCATCGGATAGCACATCAGCCCGCGCGCCATCGCCGCCTTCTTGATCTTCGCATGGGTCTTCAGCGCCGGGTCCAGCGGTTCCTTGGTGTCGCGGTCGGCGACCAGTTCGATGCCGCGGAAAAGCCCCCTGCCCCGGATATCGCCGATATTCGGATGCTGCCCGAGCGCGGCTTCCAGACCTTCCTGCAAACGCGCACCCATGGCGTTGACGTTTTCCATCAGGCCGGGGCGCGACATGATCTCGACCACCTTGTCGGCGGCTGCGGCGGCGATGGGGTGGCCGATATAGGTGTGGCCGTGCTGGAACAGGCCCGAGCCGTTCCTGAACGCGTCATAGATCTTAGCCGAAAGCAGCGTCGCCCCGATCGGCTGATAGCCGCCGCCGAGACCCTTGGCGATGGTGGTGATATCGGCGCTGACGCCTTCCTGTTCCTGCGCGAAGATGGTGCCGGTCCGGCCCATGCCGCACATCACCTCGTCGAGGATCAGCAGCACACCGTAGCGGTCGCAGACCTCGCGGATGCGCCGGAAATAGCCGGGCACCGCCGGCACCGCGCCAAGCGTCGCGCCGACCACCGGCTCGGCAACGAAGGCGATGACCTGATCGGCGCCGAGTTCGAGGATCTTGTCCTCCAGCTCCTGCGCCAGCCGGGCGGCATAATCGTCCGGCGTCTCTTCCGGGCGTTGGTCGCGCCAGGCGTAGCAGGGCGAGACGTGATGCGTCTCGGGCAGGATCGGCTGGAACTGCGCCCGCCGCCAGGCATTGCCGCCGGTCGCCAGCGCGCCGATGGTATTGCCGTGATAGCTTTGCCGGCGGGCGATGATATGGCGGCGCTGCGGCTGGCCGATTTCGACGAAATACTGCCGCGCCATCTTCAGCGCCGCCTCGACCGCCTCGGACCCGCCCGAGACGAGATAGACATAGTCCAGCCCCTCGGGCGCCAGACCGATCAGCCTCTCGGCCAGCGATTCCGCCGCGTCGGTGGTGAAGAATGAGGTATGGGCATAGGCGATGGCGTCCATCTGCGCGCGCATCGCGTCCAGCACCTCGGCATTGCCATGGCCGAGGCTGGTCACCGCCGCCCCGCCCGAGCCGTCGATATAGCGCCGCCCCCCGGCATCGGTGATCCAGACCCCATCGCCCGCGACGGCGCGGGGCAGTTCGGGGCCAATATTACGGTGAAGGATGCGGGTCATCTCGGTCTTCCGAATCGCTTGGACAGGTGCGACTTCAGGTTCCTACCTGAAACCTGTCGGCGCAAGGCGGCGCGTCATAATTCGGCGTGACGTCAAGGCCCTTGGACGATCCGGCCGGCTTGTTTCACGCGTCAGATCTCGGTCCAGTTCTGCTCGACCACCGCCTCCATGGCGACATAGCTGGTCGTCGCGTGGATATGCGGCAGGGCCGAGATGCGTTCGGCCATGATCTGCCGGAAATGCGTCATGTCGCGCGAGCGCACCTTCAGCAGGTAATCGAAGCCGCCGGCGATCATGTAGCATTCCTCGATCTCGGAAATCGCGCGCACGCCGTCGTTAAACTGCTCCAGCGCCTTCTGGCGGGTGTCGTTCAGCCGCGCCTCGACATAGGTGACATGGGTCAGGCCAAGCGACAGCGGCGACAGGATGGCGCGATAGCCCTGGATCAGGCCCATCTCCTCCATCTGGCGGATGCGCTGCGCGACCGGGGTCTTCGACAGGCCGACCTTGCGCGCCAGTTCGGTGATCGGGATGCGGGCATTCGACACCAGTTCGGCCAGAATCCTGCGATTGATGCTGTCCATCCCGGTCATGGTCTATCGCCCTTGCAAAAATAAGTCGGTCTGCCTGCCAATCTGGCCCATTATGGGCGCATCGTCCACCGTCAAGCGATTACATCTGCCCGATCAAGGGAGATTTCCATGCCTGCCGCCAGCCTTCACGCCTTCACCACCGAAGCGAAATTCCGCCCCGCAGCGCCGCTGCTGGACGAACTCGTCGCCACAGCCGCCCTCTCGCCCGAGGCGCGCGCCCGGATCAGCGCCAATGCGGCCGAACTGGTCACCCGCATCCGGGCCGAGGACAAGCCGACGCTGATGGAGCATTTCCTGGGCGAATACGGGCTGTCGACGCGCGAAGGCGTGGCGCTGATGTGTCTGGCCGAGGCCATGCTGCGGGTCCCCGACAAGACCACCATGGATGCGCTGATCGAGGACAAGATCGCCCCCTCGGACTGGGGCCGGCATCTGGGCGAGGCGACCTCGTCGCTGGTCAATGCCTCGACCTGGGCCCTGATGCTGACCGGCAAGGTGCTGGACGACGACCAGCCGGGCATCGTCGGCACCCTGCGCGGCGCCATCCGCCGGCTGGGCGAACCGGTGATCCGCACCGCCGTCACCCGCGCCATGCGCGAGATGGGCCGGCAATTCGTGCTGGGCCAGACCATCGGCGCGGCGCTGGATCGCGCGAAGGAGATGGAGAAGCAGGGCTACAGCTACAGCTATGACATGCTGGGCGAGGCGGCGATGACGCAGGCCGATGCGGCGCGCTATGCCCGCGAATACGGCGCCGCCATCCGCGCCATCGCCGGATCCTGCGACAAGGGGTCGGTGCAGGCCAATCCCGGCATCTCGATCAAGCTTTCGGCGCTGCATCCGCGTTACGAGGTCGCGCAGGAAGAGCGGGTGATGGAAGAACTGGTCCCGGTGGTGCTGGACCTCGCCCGTGCCGCCAAGGCCGCGAACATGGGCATGAATATCGACGCCGAGGAACAGGACCGGCTGGTCATCTCGCTGAAGGTGATCGAGGCGGTGCTGTCGGACCCCTCGCTGGCCGGCTGGGACGGGTTCGGCGTCGTCGTGCAGGCTTACGGCAAGCGCGCCGGGCTGGTCATCGACTGGCTGCACGCATTGGCCGAACGGCTGGACCGCCGGATCATGGTCCGGCTGGTCAAGGGCGCCTATTGGGATACCGAGATCAAGCGCGCCCAGGTCGAGGGGCTGGAAGGCTTCACCCTGTTCACCCGCAAGGTCGAAACCGATGTCAGCTATATCGCCAATGCGCGGCGGCTGATCGGCCATGCCGACCGCATCTATCCGCAATTCGCCACCCATAACGCCCATACGGTCGCGGCGATCCTCGACATGGTCGGGGACACGGATTTCGAATTCCAGCGCCTGCATGGCATGGGCGAGCGCCTGCACGAGATCGTCATCCGGCAGACCAGGGGCCGCTGCCGGATCTATGCCCCGGTCGGCGCGCATCGCGACCTGCTGGCCTATCTGGTCCGCCGCCTGCTGGAAAACGGCGCGAACTCCTCCTTCGTGCATCAGATCGTCGACGAGGACGTGCCGCCAACCGAAATCGCCCGCGATCCCTTCGCCGCGCTGGCAACGGCGGCGGCACCGGCAGCGCTTGTCGCCCCGGCGGATCTGTTCGGCGCGGGCCGCGCGAATGCGCAGGGCTTCGATCTGAGCGACGAGGCCGTGCTGGCCGACATCGCCGCCGCCGCGCCCGCACAGCTGCCCGATGCCGCCCCGATCACCGTTTCGGTGCCAAAGGGGGCGACGCGGCCGATCCTCAACCCCGCCACGGGCGAGACCGTGGCCCAGGTGACCGAGGCCGATGCTGCCACCGCCGCCCGCGCCATCGCCGATGCGCAGGTCTGGGACGCGACCCCGTCCGAGCGTGCCGCCACCCTGCGCCGCGCCGCCGATCTTTATGAGGCCGCTTATGGCGAGATCTTCGCCGCCTTGACCGCCGAGGCCGGGAAATCCCTGCCCGACGCCGTGGGCGAATTGCGCGAGGCGGTGGATTTCCTGCGCTATTACGCCGCCGAAGGCGAAAGGCAGGGTGGCGCGCCGCGCGGCATCGTCACCGCGATCAGCCCGTGGAACTTCCCGCTGGCCATCTTCACCGGCCAGATCGCCGCGGCGCTGATGGCCGGCAATGCCGTGCTCGCCAAGCCGGCCGAGCAGACGCCGCTGATCGCCGCCATCGCCCTGCGCCTGCTGCACCGGGCGGGCGTGCCCGTCCATGCGCTGCAACTGCTGCCGGGCGAGGGCGCGACGGTGGGCGCGGCGCTGACCTCGGACGCGCGGATCGGGGGGGTGGTCTTCACCGGCTCGACCGAAACCGCGCGGCGGATCGCGCGCGCCATGGCCGCGAACCTGGCCCCCGGCACGCCGCTGATCGCCGAGACCGGCGGGCTGAACGCGATGGTGGTCGATTCCACCGCGCTGCCCGAACAGGCGGTGCGCGACATCGTCGCCTCCAGCTTCCGTTCCGCCGGGCAGCGTTGCTCGGCCCTGCGCTGCCTTTATGTGCAGGAGGATGTCGCCCCCCATCTGGTCGAGATGCTGAAAGGCGCGATGGACCAGCTTGTCGTCGGCGATCCGGCGCTTCTGTCGACCGATGTCGGCCCGGTGATCGACGCCGAGGCCCGGGACGGCATCGGCGCCTATGTCGATGCCCAAAGCGGCCGCGTGCTGCACCAGCGGCCCGCGCCCGAAACCGGCACCTTCATCGCGCCCACGCTGATCCAGGTCGACGGCATCGGCGATCTGGAGCGCGAGATCTTCGGCCCGGTCCTGCATGTCGCCGCCTTCCGCGCCGCCGATCTGGACCGGGTGATCGCCGATGTGAACGCGCGCGGCTTCGGGCTGACCTTCGGGCTGCATACCCGCATCGACAGCCGCGTGCAGGAAATCGCCGATGCGATCCATGTCGGGAACCTTTACGTCAACCGCAACCAGATCGGCGCCATCGTCGGCAGCCAGCCCTTCGGGGGCGAGGGCCTGTCGGGCACCGGGCCGAAGGCGGGCGGGCCGAACTATCTGCCGCGCTTCTACGCCCCCGAAACCGCAAGCCTGCCTGCCGGCAAGCCCGCCGGTGCCGCCGATCCGGCTGCCATCGCAAAAGCCCTCGCGCAGGCCAGCCCGCAGGAACTGACCGAGGAGATCATGCCCGGCCCGACCGGAGAGCTGAACCGGCTGTCCACCCATGCCCGGGCGCCGGTTCTGTGTCTCGGTCCCGGCAAGGTCGCGGCGGCGGCGCAGGCGGCGGCGGTCGAGGCGCTTGGCGGGCAGGCCCTGCGCGTCGATGGCGCGCTGGATGCGGCGGCGCTTGGCGAATTGCAGGGGTTTTCGGCGGCGATCTGGTGGGGCGATGCCGACACCGGCCGCGCCTATGCGCAGGCGCTGGCAGCGCGCGAGGGCGAGATCCAGCCGCTGATCACCGCCATGCCCGACCTCGCCCATGTCGCGCATGAACGGCATCTCTGCGTCGATACCACGGCTGCGGGCGGCAATGCGGCGCTGCTGGCCGGCTGAACGCAAGACGCGCCGCAAGCGATTGCGGCGCGTCTGACGTTTCAGAACCTTGGGATCAGGCGGCGTATTTCCGCACCGCACCACCCTGTTTGGACCAGTCGGCATACCAGGCGTCGAACAGCTTCAGCTGCTGTTCGGCATAGCCGCGCTGGCTGTCCGACAGCGCGTCGGTCTCGTTGAAATGCAGGGTGAATTCAGGGTGGCCCTTCAGCACCATCAGATGCTTGAAATACAACACCAGGTCCGGCCCCTCGTCATAGGAGGACAGGATCGCCAGTGCCTCTTCCAGCTCCTTCGCGCGGGCGCGGGCCTCGACATCGCCCTTGGCTGCCGCCTGGCAGAGCGCGACCAGATGCAGCACCTCCTTCGGCAGGACCGAGCCGATGCCGGTGATCGCACCCACCGCGCCGCAATTGACGAAGCCGTGATAGACGCCGGTATCGACGCCGACCATCAGCGTCACCTCGTCATTGCCGCTGGTGATGTTCTCGGCCGCATAGGTCATGTCGGCGGGACCGCCGAATTCCTTGAAGCCGATCAGGTTCGGATGTTCGGCCCGCAGCGCGAAGAACAGGTCGGCCTTGGTGACGAAGCCGTAATAGGGGCTGTTATAGATGATCGCCGGCAGCTTCGGCGCGGCCGAGAGGATGGCCTTGAAATGCGCCTTCTGCGCGGCGGGCGAAGGGCCGCGCGACAGCACCCGCGGGATCACCATCAGCCCCTTTGCGCCCACCTTCTGGGCATGGGCGGCATGGGCCACGGCGCTGGCGGTATTGATCGCCCCGGTGCCGACGATGACCGGAACGCCCGCGTCGCACAGGCGCTTGACGCCTTCCATGCGCTGTTCATCCGTCAGCAGCGGCCAGTCGCCCATCGACCCGCAATAGACCACGGCCGACATGCCGGCCTCGATCATGCGCTTGCCGGTGGCGACAAGGGCGTCGTAATCGGGCGTGCGGTCGTCCCTGCACGGGGTCATCAGCGCCGGGATGGTGCCAAAGAAGATCTGCCTGTCCATGTCGCGTCTCCTGTGTGTCACGTCGTCGAGGGCCAGAATCGGCCTGTTCATGGGGCGATTATATGGTTTGTATTTTATTTGTCGACAAGTTTTGAAGGCGGGTTCGGGAGGGGCGCGGGTATGGTTTGTACGAGGTCAGTTGCGCGGCAAGGCGTCGTTGTGGAGGCGGTTGGGGATGGCCGCATTGCGGGACAACTCTGCCCTTCGACGCAGATGCGCAGTCTTGTCTGTGCCGGCGAAGGTATCCGCAAGTCAGGTGGTAAAGCCGTTATCAAAAAGTCGACCTCGGCACAGGTAAGCGTTCCTTTACCACGGGGACCCAAGCCAGACACGACACTTCGCCAATCGCGCGGTGTCCGAACTTTGGACCGGAGTGACTATCAATATCTCGCCGACCGGACGCCGAAGCCATGATCAGCCGATCAACGCCCACAGTCCTAGCGTCAAGGCGGGGATTGCGCATACCAGCATCAACACCAGCATGATCGCAGCGAGAAAAGGCATCACCTCGCGGAAGACCGACGAAGCCGGGGTTTTGCTGATCTGGGCCGTAATGAAGACAAGGATGCCCACAGGGGGTGTCAGACCGCCAAGCTGCAGATTGATGATCAATGATGATCCCGATCTGCACCGGGTCGAACCCTGCGGCAGTAAGCAAAGGCAGAAACAGCGGCGCTGCGGTCAGGATTGCAGGCGTAAGGTCGAGAAAGAAACCGGCCACGAAGAGGGTCAGCACCAACACCGCAATCAGCGCCGTTGGCCCAAGCGCGTAATCGCGGGCGAATCCGACAAGTTGCTGTGGCAGGCCGTCGGCGATCAGAACCCATGCGAATGGCACCGACGCGGCGATCAGAAAGCCGATCAGCGCGCTGTCGACGCAGCAATCGGCCAAAGACCGGCCAAGCTGGCGCCAGTTGTATTCGCGAAACACGAACTTGCCGAGAATGAAGGCCCAAACCAGCGCAATGACGCCGGCCTCGGTTGCCGTTGTAATGCCAAAGCGGATGCACCCAAGCACGGCAACAGCGATGACCAGCGCCGGCAGAGCACGCAGGAAGGTCCTGCGCACGACTTCGCAAGACGCACGCGTCCCCGATTTCTCGTAGCCACGCTTGCGGGCGATCAGATTGTTGCAGATCATAAGGGCTGCCGCGATCAGCAGGCCCGGCACGATGCCCGCGACGAACAGCTTGGCAATCGAGACGTTGGAGACAGACGCGTAGACCAGCATGGCGATGGCCGGAGGCAGAACATTGGGCAGCACCGACGACGCGGCAGTGACGGCGCAGGCGAAGGCGGGTGAATAACCGCAACTGACCATCTGCGGCACCAGCACCTTGGTCGTGCTGGCCGCGTCTGCGCCGGACGATCCCGATATGCCACCCACCAGCACACTGTTGAAGACATTGATCTGCGCAAGGCCGCCACGGAAATGACCGAACAGGGCCGAAGCGAAGTCGATAAGCCGCGTCGACAGGCCACCGATATTCAGCAAATAGCCTGTCGTCAGAAAGAACGGGATGGCGAGCAGGATGAATTTGCTCGATCCCGCAACCATGTTCTGAATGATCCCCGAGGTGGGCAGCAGACCGCCGCTCCATGTTGTGGTGACGACACCCAGCACCATTGCGAAGGCGACCGGAACGCCGAGTGCGAGCGAGACGAAGAAGACCACGATCATGACGACACTGGCCGAAGCGCTGTCAAAGGGGGAGTGTCCTGAACTTTGTGTATCCGGGCCGGCCCATGCGGTTTGGGATACTC
>NZ_CALMYP010000005.1 GCF_937873615.1 uncultured Paracoccus sp. | reverse complement strand
GCCAAGTCGCAAATCTATCCCGTCAGCAGAAGGTGATCGCCAGACAACGCTTACAGGCCATCGCCGAGGTCTGCGATCTCTACTCACCGCAAGAGTGTTCGAACTACTTCAAGGCTGCCGGATATGTCTCAAGCTAAAGGCGGGAGGCTTTAGACTTAGCCGCTGTCGGGATCTTCGTAGTAGACGAGCGCGGGCATGTCGCGGCGTTGGTTCACGATGCGCAGGATGACTGCCGCGTCATCCGCCGCATCGAGCTGTTTGTAGAAGTTCATGTGACGCTGGCAGTTGAGGGACCGCATCCCCAGGACAGAGAGACTCCTGTTCCGGCCCGCGTCGGAATCCCCGGTGATCCGCTCGAAGGCGGTGACCGACTAGCGGTAATAGACGAGTCATTGATCCCTGCCCCAGGTCTCGACGGTGGAACTGCGTATTTCTTCAAGGTCGAACCTGGCCCGTCCGGAAAGTTGAATAGTCATGCGGGCCGGCGATCAAACGCATCCGGTTCGAAGGCTTGGGCATCAAACTCGGCGAAATCCCCATTTTCGGCCAGGCTGGCTGCCAACTCGAGATCGGCCTTGAGGGCATAGAACTGCCGCGCGCCATCCTTCTCCATCAGCATCCTTACGCCGGCGCGCACGACTTCGCTCAGTTTGGCGTAGGCGCCGGATTCGATCTGTGCCTGCACATATTTCTGCATCGGTTCGATCAGGTGGACGTTTGGCATCAGACTCTCGCATTCATGCTTGATCATCGCGAAGTTCGAAGAGCGTGATGTCGGGGTCTTGGGCGACCAGTTCCTCAAGAAAAGCCTGATGCGGGGCGAGCTTTCCCTTTCCGCGCGGAGGTCCCTGAGGCGCAGGTTCCGCATGGCCTTTGATCCTCACTTGCCGCGCCCACCGTGCACCCGTGGCAGGTGACACCTTCAGACGCAACGCCGCCGCCCGCCCGCTCAACCCTTCTTCAATGTATCTCTGAAACCGCGTCCGAAGCGCCGATGGTAATGGTGCTGACATGATCCATCCTCCCAATCAGGATGAATCACATCTGATGCCTCAAGAGAATCCCCCGCGACTCAAGTTCAAGCCGAAACGCTTTAAAGCCGAGATTGCTCCCGGGATCGAACATCGCCAGCACAAGCGGTTGAACAATCGGGCCGAAGCTTCGGATCGGCACACCCGGCGACGAGAGAAGATCATGGGGCGCTTCAACTCCCCGGGTCAGGCGCAACGGTTTCTCTCAGCCCACGATCAGATCGCCACATAGTTCCGCGCGAAACGTCATCGCGTCACCACCTGGCCATTCCGTCATGCGAGGTCTGGCGCGTTCAGCATTTGGGCCGACTATGCCGCAGAGCCCGCCGCCTGAAAACCGTGTTGGCAGATTGCGGCACTCAGGGACAGGCAGCCTGACAAAGCCGTCAGATACGTCCGTCCGTTCCGGTCTGACAGCGTTATCGCCTCGCCAGTGGCGTGCTGGGGTATGGTATGGCGCGGCTGAATAACATTCAGTTATAGGCTGGCCCCTCTCCTTATTGGACCTGTCGGCCCGACGGATCTTAACTGGAACGATCAGGGTCGGAGACGTATCGAACTCCGATCGATGCAACAAGAGGATCAATCATGGCCTACCAACAGGGGTTTTCACTGAAGTTGCTACGCACCGGTTCGCTAGCGGTCCTGCTGGCGGCGACGACCGCGCTGCCGCTTCGCGCCGAGACCGTGCGCTATACCGATCACGACCCGCTGGGCGGCATGCGGACGCAGTTCGTCAACGACGTCTGGTTGCCCGCCATCGCAGAGGCCAGCACGGGCAGCATCGAGGTCACCCCGATGTTCGGCGGTACGCTGATGGGCTCGAAAGAGGTGCTGAGCGGCGTCGGCGATGGGATCGCCGATCTCGGTTTCGTCTTTCCGGGGCATTACCCCGAGCGGCTTGTCGCCCACACGATCTTTCCGCTGTTCCCGCGCGGCCCAGCGAAGTTCGAGAACATGGCGTGGTTCTATCATCAGCTTTACGACCGGGTCCCCGCCTACCGCGAGGAACTGGAATCGGCTGGCGTCGTGCCGCTGATGACGACCGCCGGCCTGCCGGGCGTGTTCGTCAGCAAGTATGAAATGACCTCGCTCGATGGACTGAAGGACTACAAGTGGCGCGCGGGCGGTAAATGGCTGCTCAAGTATCTCGGCAATGCCGGGGCGGCGCCGGTCTCGGTTCCGTGGGGTGATGTCTATGTGGCATTGCAGACCGGCACCATCGATGGCGTGTTTTCCAACTACGACGGTGTCCACCTGATGAGGTTCGACGAGGTGGCGCCCAATGTCATGCTGTCAAAGGAACTTTGGTATTCTATCCCTTTCGTGCACATCGCCAACAAGGAGTTCTATGACGGCTTGTCGGATGAGGGCCGCGCGGCGCTCCAGGCCGCCAGTGCCAAGGCCGAGACCGAGTTCGGGGCCGTCTATGATGCGACATTCAACTCGATCCGCGATGCAGAGATCGCGGCCGGCGTGAAGGTCACGGAGCTGAGCCCCGCCGACATCGAGATCTGGGAAAACCCCGATGAGCTTGTCAAGCTGCGGGCGGAGTGGGTCGAGGAAGCTAAGGCCTCCGGTCTTGAAAACGCGCAGGAGGTGATGGATCAGACCGCCGCGATCTTCGATGAGGCGATGGCGCGAGAGTGACACGTCCCGCTGGACCGCGTGCATGACGCGCGGTCCTGCTTTTCCAAGGCATGAGGAAACGCGATGCGAAGAATCCTGAGCCGGACCAACCAGATCCTTTCCATGGTCAGCGGCTGGCTGATGATGGCGATGGTCGCCATCCTGACGATCGACATCCTCTGGCGGGTCTTTGGCAAGCCCTTGCTGGGATTGGCCGAAATGTCCGTATTCGTGATGATGGCCGTCGTCTATCTCGGCTTTGCCGGCTGTGAGGAGCACAAGCAGCATGTCCGGCTTGAAATCCTCGAAAACATGCTGCCGCCGCGGGCCGCGCATATCCTGCGCAAGGTCGTTCAGGTCCTTGCGGTGATCACGGTGGTGATCTTCTACATGGCGGTCTTTCGGGATGCGTCCAAGGCCTATGTGACCAATGACTCGCTGGAAGGGGCCATCAGCCTGCCGCTCTGGCCGACGAAGTTCATCATGGTCGCGGGCATGACGGTCTACCTGTTGCAGATCGTCACCGAGCTTTTCTCCGGGCCAGGCCAGGATGCCGCGCCCCCCCGAACCTCCAGCGGCGAATTCTGAATTCCCGCGCCCGAAAGGACCACAGATGGATTTCCTGATCGCCGGCGTGGCCTGCATCGCCCTGTTGCTGGTGCTGATGGCCCTTGGCATGCAGATCGGCCTGTCGTTCATCCTGAGCGGCATCATAACCTCCTCGCTGATCCTCGGATTCGGCAAGTCGGTCAGCCTGCTGGGGCAGGCCTCCTATTTCTCGATCGCCTCGCCCACCTGGACGGCCATTCCGTTGTTCATCCTGATGGGGGCCTTCGCCTCGAACGGCGGTCTGGCGCGGCGGGCCTATGACGGGGTGCATGCCCTGATGCGCAACGTCAAGGGGTCGTTGCTGATCGCGACCTGCTTCAGTTGCGGGCTGTTCGGGGCGGTTTCCGGGTCGTCCATCGCGACCACGGCGATTTTCGGCCGGATGGCGCTACCCGAGATGCAGCGGCTGAAATATGACAGCGTGCTGTCGGTCGGCGTCATCGCCTCGGCGGGAACCTTCGCCTCGATGATCCCGCCCAGCATGATGATGATCATCTACGCCCTGTTCACCCAGCAATCCATCGGCCGGCTTTTCGCCGCCGGCATCGTGCCCGGCCTGATGACCGCGACGGTTTATGCGGTGATGATCAACCTGCTGGTGCGCCGCAATCCGAAACTTGCCCCCAGTCCCGACGACGAGAGGAAGATCCGCGCGCATATCGACTCCATGGGATCGCGCACCAGCGCGGTAGAGATGTGGCCCGTCGCACTGATCGCCATCGTTATCCTCGGCGGGATATATTCGGGGGCCTTCACCCCGACCGAGGCGGCGGCGGTCGGCTCGCTGTTGACGCTAGGCCTCAGCTGGTATCTGCGCGCCTTCCGCAAGATGGGCGAAGTCACCGATGCCATGCGCGAATCCGCGAATATCACGGCGATGCTGTTTCTCATCAATATCGGTGCGTTGTTCTACAGCCGGGTGCTGGCCATTACCGGGCTTCCGACGGAACTGACCGCGGCGCTGACAAGCCTCGACGTCCCGTCATGGGTGATCCTCTGGGCAATCATGGCGCTGATGTTCTTCCTCGGGATGATCATGGTTCCCGTCGGCATCTATGCGCTGACGCTTCCCATCGTGTTCCCGGTGCTGATGAAGCTGGGCTACGATCCGGTCTGGTTCGGCGTGATCGCCCTGAAGCTGACCGAGATCGGGTCGGTTACGCCACCGGTCGGATTGAACGTCTTTGCGATGAAGGGCGTCATTCCGAAAGACATGAACGTATCGACCGAACAGATCTACAAGGGCTGCATGCCGTTCCTGCTCTGTGACCTCGTGGTGCTGTTGCTGCTGGTCCTGATGCCGGGAATCACGCTCTGGCTGCCCAATCTGATTGCCAAATGACCGCGTGGCATCGCTGCGCCCCTGAACCCAGAATAGCAAGAGAGAAGCAAATGTCCGAATTCGACCTCGTGATCAAAGGCAATGTCGTTCGCCCCGACGAAATTCTCAGCGATGCCTATGTCGCCATTTCAGGTGGCAAGATCGCCAGGGTTGGCCAGGGGGCCGCACCTTCCGCAAAGGAGGTGCAGGACTTCCGTGGCTGCTGGATCATGCCCGGGGTGATCGACGGGCAGGTCCATGCGGCAAGCCAGTTGAACCAGGAGGGGCTGGGCATGGCCTCACGCGCCGCGGCGGCGGGCGGTATCACTACGACGATCGACATGCCCTATGACGATCCCGCCGCGATTTCCACCCGCGCAGCCTTTGACGCGAAGGTGGCCGAGGCGCGGCGCGATTGCCATGTGGATGTCGCGCTTTATGCGACGCTGCTGGATGAGGACAATCTGCCCGAGGCCGCCGGCCTGATCGAGGCCGGGGCCTGCGCCTTCAAGTTCTCGACCTTCGAGGCGGCGCCGGGCCGCTTCCCGCGCGTGGATGACGACGTTCTGGAAAAGGCCTTCGCACTGATCCGTCCTTCGGGTCTGGCCTGCGGGGTGCATAACCAGATCCAGTATCTGACCACGAAGAACGTCACCCGCATGCGTGAGGCGGGCGATACCGGTTGGGACGCCTTCATGCGGGCGCATACGCCGCTGATCGAGGATATGGCGACGACGCAGGTCTATGAGCTTGGCGCGCGTACCGGCGCCCGGGCCCATGTCGTCCACGTTTCCACCGACCGGGGCTTTGAGATCCACCGGATGTATCGGAACGCGGGGCATGATGTTTCGTTGGAAACCTGCGTCCAGTATCTGATGCTCAACCACGAGGACCATGCCAAGCGCTTCGGCGCGCGGATCAAGCACTATCCGCCGATTCGCCCCCGCGCCGAAATGGAGAAGCTCTGGACCCATATCGCGGCGGGCAACTGCACCTTCGTTTCCTCCGACCATGTGAGCTGGGGGCTCGATCGCAAGGACGATCCGGACATCTTCGCCAACAAGTCGGGCGGTCCGGGGCTGGAGACGCTGCTGCCCGCCTTCTGGTCTGGATGTGCCGAACATGGCCTGTCGCCTCTGACCGTGGCCAAGCTTTTGAGCGAGGGGCCCGCGCGGCATTTCCTGATCGACGACCGCAAGGGATCGATCGACGTGGGCAAGGATGCCGATATCGTGGTGCTAAAGCCCGAGACCTATGCCTTCGATCCGTCGAACAGCCAGTCGGCGGTGCAATGGTCGTCGTTCGAGGGGCGGACCTTCCATGCACGTGTTGCGGGAACCTGGTGCCGTGGCGAGGCCGTCTGGGATGGCCAAAGGATTGTCAATGCGGCGGGCGGGCATGATCGCTTCATCCGCCCATGTCTCGGCGCCGCCGCGTGACCGGCCCGCAGATCGACGGCGGACGCCTCTGGGGCGATCTGGAGGCACTCGCCGCCCTGACGGAGCCTGATCGCCCATGGACGCGGCGGTCCTTCACGCCGATGTTCCTGAAGGGACGGGCCTGGCTGGCCGAAGCGTTTCGGGTCGCGGGGCTGGAGGTGTCGACCGATGCCGGAGGTAATCTGGTCGGTCGGCGGCCGGGGCGTAACAACAACCTTCCGCCCGTTGTGCTCGGTTCCCATAGCGATACGGTGCCTTCGGGCGGGCGGTTCGACGGGGTTCTGGGCGTGCTTTCGGCGCTGGAGGTGGCGCGCAGCCTGAACGAGGCGCAGGTCGAACTGAACCATGCGCTGGAAGTGGTGGACTTTCTGGCCGAGGAGCCCAGCGAATTCGGCCTGTCCTGCATCGGAAGCCGGGCCTGGGCCGGGGCGCTGGACGACGAGACGCTGGCGATGACTCGTCCGGACGGCATGACGCTGGCTGAGGGGCTGCGCTATGTCGGTGGCGACCCCGAGCGGCTGGCCTCGGCGCGACGACCGGCCGGATCGACCCATGTCTATCTGGAGGCGCATATCGAACAGGCGCGCGTTCTCGAAAGCGCCGGCCTGCCTGTGGGCGTCGTCACCGGGATTGTCGCGATCCTGCGGGAAAAGATCACCATCTGCGGACAGACGGATCATGCCGGAGCCACACCGATGGCCCTGCGGCGTGACGCGCTCGTGGCCGCCGCCAGTTTGGTGACGGCGGTGGACAGGCTGGCGCGGGCAGCGAATGGCAAGGGAACCGAACTGGTCGCGACAATCGGCGCCTTCGATGTTCACCCCAATGCTGCCAATGCCGTTCCGGGCACGGTGGAACTGGTGCTGGAGGCGCGCAGCGAGGATGAGGCGAGGCTTCAGGCCTTCGTGAACAATGACCTTGCGCCCGCTTTCGCGCAGATCGAGGCGGGTGGCTTCGGGCTGGTCCGCAAGCCGATCAGCTTTGCCCGCGCCACGCGCTGCGATGCGGGGGTGATATCGGTACTGCAGGAGGCCGCCCGGCTGCGTGGGATCGAAGCCCCGCTGATGCCCAGCGGTGCCGGTCACGACGGGGTGTTCGTGTCCCGCACCGGGCCCGTCGGAATGATCTTCCTGCCCTGCCGCGCGGGCCTCAGCCATACGCCCGAGGAATGGGCGGAACCCGGAGATTGTGCCATTGCGGCGCAGGTCCTGCTCGATGCAGTTCTGCGGCTCGATCAAGAAGGGACGCCTCGCGCCTGAAGCTGTTTCTGGACGCCGCGCATGACCCGTCGCACCAGCCGTGAAACCGGCCTGTGCTCGGACACGATCGCATAGGCGGTCACCTTGCCTTCGGGGATGAAGGGGCGCGAGACGAGTTCGGGATAGCCCCCGGCGCTTAATACGAATTCATCTACCAGGCCGACCCCGATTCCGGCGTTTACGAAGGCGCAGGCGGTGTTGTTATACCTTGTCTCGACGACCGTGCGGATCAGGTGGTTCACGTCTCCCAGACAATCGCGCGTCAGCCTGCCGAGCGGGCTGTCGGGGGTCAGCCGAACGAAGGGTTGATTGATCAGGTCCGAGGGATAGATCGTCGGTCGCGTGGCAAGCATGTGATCGCGTGGCAGGATGCAGACCAGCCGGCCGGCATGCATCGGGATCCGCCGAAGGTTGGGCCGGTCGTCCGACATCATGGCAAAGCCCACATCGGCAGTGTTGGATTCCACCTGCGCCGCGACCTGCTCCCACCGTCGGACATCGACCGAGATCTCGACATTCGGCGTGGTCGCCATAAGGATTCGCATTGCCTGCGGAAGGATCGTGTTCGCGATGGTCGGGATTGCCACCACCCGCACCCGGCCCGTGCGGCCATTGCGCAGATCGTCGATCCGCGCCTCGGCCGCCTCGACCGCGAGGAACAGCGGTTCGACATCAAGATGCAACTGCCGGGCCTCGTCAGTGGGGAAGAGCTTGCCGCGCCGTCGTTCAAACAGGGGAAAGCCCAGACTTTCCTCGGTATGGGTCAGCATCCGACTGACAGCGGGTTGTGAAATCGACAGAAACTGTGCGGCGCCGCTGGTCGAGCCGGTGTTCATGACTGCCCGGAAAACCTCAATCTGCCTCAGATTCATCGCGCGCCTATGATCAGATGTTATAGCCGAGTCAGGCTCAGCATAGGACAACTGCCCGGGGGATTGGTAGACAGCTTAAATCAGGAAGAAACCGGTCCGCCAGCCGAAGGGGACGCTCCATGACGATCCATGTGATCAACCCCAACAGTCTTGAAAAGGTAACTGGGGCAATCGACCGGGCCATCGATCCGATGCGCGCTGCTGTCGTGACGCCAATCATGACCCATACCCTGCACGAAGGCCCCCCGGGGATTGAGACTCAGGCTGATGTCGATCTGATCGTCGGGCCGCTGCTGCGCCTTGCCGCCGAGCTTGAGGAAAGTGCCTCTGCCTTCGTGGTTGCCTGCTATTCCGACCCCGGCCTGGCCGCGTTGCGTGAACAATCGGACCGGCCGGTGTTCGGCATCGCGGAATCCGGGATCTTGACCGCGTTGACCATGGGCCAGCGGTTCGGTGTGATTTCGATTCTCGGTCGCTCCATCCCGCGCCACCTGCGCATGATCGGTGCCATGGGGCTGAACAGCCGCCTTGCCGGCGACCGCGCGCTGGAGCTTGGCGTGGCCGAGCTGTCCGACGAGGCGCGGACCTTTGAACGGATGTGCACCATCGGTCGCAAGCTTCGTGACGACGATGGGGCGGAGGTTATTCTCTTTGGCTGCTCCGGCATGGCGGGGTTTCGCCGGCGGCTTGAACTCGAACTGGGCTGTCCGGTGATCGACCCCAACCAGGCGGCGGTGGCGATAGCCATCGGCCGCGTGGCCATGTCCCGGGCCTGACAAGGAGACAGAATGTCTGCGCTGACCACTTCCGCAAATGGCGTCTATGTGATTGCGGTTACGCCCTTCACGCCCGAAGGCGATATCGATTTCGAGAGCATCGACCGGATGGTCGAATTCTATGTCGAGCGCGGGGCGACCGGTCTGACCCTGCTGGGCATGATGGGCGAGGCACCCAAGCTGACGCTGTCCGAAAGCTGTGCGGTTGCCCGGCGGGTGACTGCGCGGGTAGACGGTCGGATGCCGGTGGTTGTCGGCGTCTCGGCACCCGGCTTCGCGCAGATGGCGGAACTGACGCGCGCGGTGATGGCCGATGGCGCGGGAGGGGTCATGGTCGCGCCGCCCGCTTCGCTGCGAACCGACGACCAGATCCTGGGATATTACCGGCAGGTTGCCGAATTTACCGACGGCACCCCTCTCGTCGTTCAGGACTTCCCGCTCGCGACCGGTGTCCAGATGTCGGTTCCCGTGCTGACCCGCATCTTCAACGAGATCGACAGTGCCGTCTGCTTGAAGCATGAAGACTGGCCGGGGCTGGAAAAGATCAGCGCCCTGCGCGAGGCAGGGCGGTTGAAACAGCGGATCTCGATCCTTTGCGGAAATGGCGGCATCTTCCTGCCCGAGGAAATGGGCCGCGGTGCCGACGGCGCGATGACCGGCTTCGCCTATCCCGAGATGCTTTCGGATGTGACGACGCTTTGGCGGAAGGGGGAGTATGATCGTGCGCGCGACCTGTTCGACGCCTACCTTCCCATGGCCCGTGTGGAACAGCAGCCCGGAATGGGGTTGGCCGTGCGCAAATACGTTCTGGCGCGTCGGGGTGCCATCCGACATGACGCGCAGCGGCGTCCGGGGGTAAAACTCTCGCCTGCGGCGGTGGCCGAGATCGAGACACTGATCGCACGGCAGGAAAAACGGCTGAAGGAGCTGCACTGATGGATTTCGGACTTTCCAAGCGGAGGGCGCTTGTCCTCGGGGCCAGCCGGGGTCTTGGCCAGGCCATCGCCCGGACACTCGCGGCCGAAGGCGCGACGGTCCTTGCCGCCTCGCGCGATCCGTCGGCGATCGAGGCCTGGGCGAAAGACGCAAAGGGCGACATCAAGGCACTTCCGCTCGACCTGTCGCAGCCGGAAAGTGTCACTGCGCTGATAGGGGCGGTCATGGCGAAGGGCGGCGTCGATATTCTGGTGAACAATTCCGGCGGCCCGCCGCCGGGCCTTGCCGCCGATGCCACCTACGAACAGTGGACCACGCAATTCGCCGCCATGGCCGCCAGCCTGTTCCGGATCACCGGTGCGCTGCTGCCGGCGATGCGCGCCGCGAAATGGGGACGGGTCATCACCCTGACTTCATCGGGGGTGGAGCAGCCGATTCCGAACCTCGCGCTGTCGAATGGCATTCGCGCGTCTATCGTCGGTTGGTCCAAAACGCTTGCCTCCGAGGTTGCGGGCGACGGGGTGACGGTGAACATTGTCCTTCCGGGACGCATCCACACCGCACGGGTTGACGAACTGGACGGCGAGGCGGCGAAGCGCAGCAGCAAGGCGGTTGCCGATGTGGCTGCCGCCTCGGCCGCGACGATCCCGGCCGGGCGCTATGGCCGGCCCGAGGAATTCGCCGATGTCGTGGCCTTCCTCGCCTCGTCGCGGGCCTCCTATGTCACGGGTAGCCGGATCCGGGTCGATGGCGGCCTGATCCGTTCGATCTGAGGAGCGGATCGAATGAGCGCAGATGCGATCCGCGATGCCCTGTCCCGTGTTGTCGGGCCCCGTAATCTTCTTGCCGAGCCGAAGGACATGGCGCCCTTCGTTACCGATTGGACAGGGAAATACACGGGCAGCGCCTGCGCTGTCGTCCTGCCGGGATCGACCAACGAGGTCGCGGCGGTGCTGAAGGTCTGTGCCGAATACGGGTGTCCTGTGGTGCCGCAGGGCGGCCATACCTCGCTGTCCGGCGGGGCGACGCCGGATGCGTCGGGCCGGGCGGTCGTCCTTTCGCTGCGCAGGATGGCGGGAAGCCTGTCTGTCGATCCGCTGGGGATGACTGCGCGGGTTTCGGCCGGTGTCACGTTGCAGCAGGTGCATGAGGCAGCCGAGGAAAACGGCCTGCTGTTCCCGCTGGCGATGTCGTCGCAGGGTAGCGCGATGATCGGCGGGGTGATCGCCACCAATGCCGGCGGCATTTCGGTCCTGCGCTACGGACCGATGCGCTCACTTGTTCTGGGGCTGGAGGTCGCGTTGCCCGATGGCCGGATCTGGGAAGGCACGACAGCGCTGCGCAAGGACAATACCGGGCTGGACCTGCGCGACCTGTTCATCGGGTCGGAAGGCACGCTCGGGGTCATCACCGGAGCGGTACTGCGCCTCGTACCGCGCCCGACCTCGCGCTATACGGCGGTGGTCGCGCTGGCTGATATCGGTGCGGCGCTGACGCTGCTGCAACGGATGCGCCAGCATTGCGGCGACCGGCTGAGCGCCTTCGAATATCTCGAACGGCCAGCGCTGGACCTGATCGCCCGCTTCGTGCCGGATGTGCGCCTGCCATTTGCCGACCTGCCTCCGGCCCTCGTCCTTCTGGAATGCACCGACACGATGGATGCCGGACAGCTTCGTGACCTTTGCGATGTCGCACTTGGCGAGGCCATCGAAAGCGGGCTGGCCGAAGATGCGCTGATCGCGGCCAATGAGGCGCAGCGCGAGGCGTTCTGGCTGATGCGCGAGAGCATCTCGCAGGCGCTGGTGCGCGTCGGCAAGACGGCCAAGCACGATATCTCCCTGCCGATCGACCGGCTGGCCGAATTCGTCACGCGGGCCGGCGACCGGGTGGCGCTGACGGTTCCGGGGGCGCAGTCCATCGTTTTCGGGCATCTTGGCGATGGCAACCTGCATTACAACGTGATCGGGCCGAACTTCACCGCAGACGAAGCCTTTTACGCCCGCCATGCGGTGCTGGCCGGGGCGGTGCATGATCTGGTCCTTGGCCATGGCGGCTCGATCAGCGCCGAACATGGCGTCGGCCAGTTGCGCGCGGCTGAACTGGCGCGGCTGAAACCTCCGCTCGACCTGGCGCTGATGCGGCAGATCAAGGCAGTTTTCGATCCGGACGGACGGATGAACCCGGGGAAACTGTTCGTCTGAACCAATCATTGTGGCTGGAGGATATCCGCGCCCGGTAAAAGAAAAGGAGCGACGATGCGACGTATTCTGACCGAGAGGGATATCGAGCCGGCGGTTCGTGGCGGGTCGGTCTATGCCGCCGGTGGCGGGGGCTGGGCCGATCACGGGCGGATGCTGGGCCGGGCGGCGATGGGGGTCGGCAAGCCCGAACTCGTGAGTATCGACGAACTCGATGAACAGGACTGGGTGGCGACGGCGGCGGCCATCGGCGCCCCGGCCTCTACCACCCCATGGGAAATGCGCGGCGTCGACTACATCCGCGCCGTCCAGTTGCTGAACGACGCCCTGGGCACGCCAGTGGCCGGGCTGATGGTCGGGCAAAACGGGAAATCCTCCACCCTGAATGCCTGGCTTCCGTCGGCGATGCTGGGGTGCAAGGTCGTCGATGCGGTCGGCGATATCCGCGCGCATCCGACCGGCGACATGGGATCAATCGGCATGGCTGGCAGCGCCGAACAGATGATCCAGACCGCCGTCGGCGGTAACCGCGACGAGAACCGTTATATCGAGCTTGTGACGCGCGGCGCCACGGCCAGGGTTTCGCCGGTGCTGCGCACGGCGTCGGACATGTCCGGCGGCTTCATCGCCTCGGCCCGCAATCCGCTGCGGGCCTCTTATGTTGCCCGCAACGCTGCACTTGGCGGGATTTCAATGGCACTGGATCTGGGTCATGCCATTCTGGCTGCGGAACCGCGAGGGGCGTCGGCAGTTCTGGATGCCATCGTTGAAAAGACAGGCGGCAGCCTGATCGCCGAGGGGGTCATCACCCGCAAGAAAGTGCAGTATACGAATGAAGCCTTCGATATCGGCACTGTAACGCTCGGGGAGGGCGACAAGGCGATCACGTTGCATGTGATGAACGAATACATGGCCGTCGAGGATGCAGGTGGTCGCCGCCTTGCCAGCTTCCCCGATGTGATCACGACGCTGTCGACCGATGCGGAACCTTTGTCGGTCGGTCAGCTGCATGAGGGGATGCACATGCATGTGTTGCTGGTCTCCAAGTCGATCATTCCGCTGGGCGCGGGCGTTCTCGATCCCGCTGTCTACCCGCCTTGTGAGGCAGCTATGGGGATCGAGCTTGCAAGGTATGCGTTGGCCTAGCATCACAGTTGGCATTGCCAACTTTTTGGGGTCTCGTGTCTGGCTAAACATTTTTGACGAGGACAACATACAGCCTGCCCCGCCTGAAAGGTTAACAATCTCTTATCGCCACGCCAGTGCCGAAGCTTTCGACCTCTGGAATACCTATGCTGCAGAAATGGCCGCTTGAGTACCCGGCGAGTGCTCTTCTCAATTACACGGCAATGCCGTTCAGGCTGCTTACAACAATCCCAATCTGGCTGCTTCACGATCAGGAAAAGACGATCCCACCGTCGACATTCAGCGTCTGGCCGGTCACGAATGCCGCATCGTCCGAAGCGAAGAACGCGACCGGACCGACAACATCTTCCGGGTCGCCGATCCGCGCCATGGCCGTCTTTGCCTGCCAGGCGCCGCGTATCGCAGGGTCATCCAGGTTCACACGGCCCATATCGGTCAGGATGATGCCCGGACAGACACAGTTCACCGTGATCCCCAGCGGCCCGACTTCCTGCGCAAGGACGCGCGAAAACCCCATCACCGCCGCCTTCGAGGCCGAGTAATGTGCCTGCTCCGGTGCCCCATGTTTGCCGCCGATAGAGGCAATATTGACGATCCGCCCATAACCCCGCGTTTTCATCGAGGGGAGGAGCGCTTGGATCACCATGAAAGCGCCCTTTGCATTCACATCCATGACCACGTCCCATATGCCCTCGGGCAGGCCGTCGACCTCGCCAGCGATCAGGATGCCGGCATTGTTCACCACCGCGTCGACATGACCCAGAGCCGCCAGCGCCTGCGCGGCCATGGCCTCGACCTGGGCCTTGTCGCTGACATCGGCCAGGCAGATCTCGGCCCGCCGGCCCAAGGCGCGGATCTCGGCCGCGACCTTCTCAAGATCGCCTTTCTGCCGCTCGATATCGTTCAGCGCCACGTCATAGCCGCGCCGCGCAAATCCCACCGCGATAGCTGCGCCGATACCACGGCTGGCACCGGTCACCAGCGCCGTTCTGGTTGTTGTCATCTCAACTCTCCTCTTATGCTGCAGTATAACCGCCATCGACGGTCAGGACGGTGCCGGTCACGAAGCTGGCCGCATCCGAGGCGAGGAACAGCACCGCATCGGCGATCTCGCGCGGCTCGCCCAGCCGACCCATCGGCGTGCGGTCCATCCAGGTCTCGAACCATTCCGGTTTGGAACGCCCGGCCAGCGTCAGCTCGGTCGCGGTATAGCCTGGTGCCACGGCATTCACGCGCACCCCCGACCGCGCCCATTCCAGCGCCGTAGACTTGACCAGCAGGTTCACCCCCGCCTTGGCGGCGTTATAGGCAGCCTGCGGTTGCGGCCAGACCGCGACCTCGCCGCAGATGGACGAGGTGCAGACGCAGGCGCCTGACCCGCGCGCAACCATGCCGGGGCCAAAGGCGCGCAGGACGTTGAAGACGCCTGACAGGTTCACATCAATCACGCGACACCAATCGGCAGGGTCGATCTCAACCGTGGGGGCGTTGTGGACGATGCCGGCATTGGCGATCAGCACATCGGGCGTGTGCCGGGCAGCAAGCTCCGCGCAGGCGCCGAAATCGGTCACGGCGAGCGGTGCGGCCTTGCCGCCGATGCTTGCGGCGAGAGCTTCGGCCGCAGCCGCATCCAGATCGGCCACGATCAACGTCGCACCAGCCTCGGCCAGCACCTCGCAAATGGCAGCTCCAATCCCCTTCGCGCCGCCGGTGACAAGCGCTGTTCTGCCAGCCAGCGAGAAGCGGTCGGCAAGTCTCATGCCAACACCTCCTTCAAGGCGGGGTAAAGGGCGACGTAACGGGCATAAATCGCGTCATATTGGGCCATGTTCGCGGGGATCGGCTCGATCAGGCGACCGGGATGGACCATCTGCGCGATGCCGTCGTCTATCGTGGCGAAATGTCCGGCACCAACGCCCGCCAGCACCGCCGATCCGGTCGAGGGCGCATCGGGCGAGGCTGGCACCCGGACCGGGATGCCCGCCGTATCGGCATGGATCTGCAGCCATAGGTCCGATGCTGTGGCCCCGCCACCGACGGTCATCTCCTGTCCGGCATAGCCTGCCGCACGAAAGGCATCGAGGATGGCGCGGGTGCCGAAACCGATCCCCTCCATCACGGCGCGAAAGATATGGTGCAATTCATGCCCCAGCGTCAGGCCGACAAGCGCGCCACGCGACAATGGATCGGTATGGGGTGTGCGGTTGCCCTGAAAATGATCCTGCACCAGCAGTCCCTCGCTGCCCGGCGGCAGGGCGGCGGCCTTGCGGTTCAGCGCATCGAAATCCAGCGGCCCGCCGGTCAGGCGCGACAGCCAGTTGATGATCGAACCGGTAGAGGTCTGCCCGCCTTCGACGATCCAGCGGTCGGGATAGACGATATCGGCATAGCTGCCCCAGACGCCCGGCGCATGGACCGGGCCCTCGGTCACACCGAATTGCAGATGCGAGGAACCGGTGATCATCGCCAATTGTCCCGGCTGGCTGACGCCAAGCCCGATCATCCCGATCAGCGCATCGGCGCCGCCCTGCACCACCTTGACCGAGGGCGGCAGGCCCAGTTCGGCCGCAGCGGTCGCCGTCAACGTGCCGATCACTTCGCCCGGCGCGACCACGCGGTCCGGCCATTTTCCTTCCAGTTCGGACAGATCCAGAGCCGCCAGCAAGCTGGAGGCCCAGCCGCCCTGACGGGATCGATAATGCCAGCGCAACCCAGCATTATCGAGGCTGGCCGCCCATTCGCCGGTCAGGCGATGGGTGATAAAATCCTGATATTCGCAGATTCGATGGGCGCGGGCGAAAATTTGAGGCTCGTTGCGCTTCAGCCAGAGCGATTTCGGGATCATCCATTCCGCCGAGACCGGCCCCTGCCCGTCGCCGTTCAGTGCCAGCGCGGGATCGCCGGTCTCCAGCACCGCCTGCGCCTCGTCATGGGCGCGCACGTCCATCCACATGATCGCAGGTCTGAGCGCGCGGCCTTCGCGATCCAGCGCCACCACGGTGCAGCAAGTGGTGGCATAACAGATCGCCTCGACCTGAGCCGGATCGATGCCGGCCCCGGCCATGGCGCCGCGCGCGGCGGTTACGAAATTTCGCCACCAATCCTCAGGGTCCTGTTCGACCCGGCCGGGCCGGAAATTGGTCTTGTAAGGTACAGCCGCAGTGCCGAGGCAATTACCGTCCAGGTCGTAGACCCGGGCGCGCAGGCTTTCGGTACCGCCGTCAGCCGTCAGGAAATAGGCCATGATCTCCTCCTCGTATCATGGGCAAACTCGTTCAAAGGGCGCGAACGACCCTCCATGCGCGGCAGCGATGGGGCAGCGGTGCAAAGCCCTGCGGCAAGGTGGGACTATCTGCCTCAGACATACGCCCCTCCCCTGATGATAATGGCCGCCACCTCGGCTGGGGCGTCCCATTGCGGCATATGCCCAGCGCCCGGTAAAAGATGAAGCGCGATGGCCGGTGAAACATCCAGCGCCTCGTGCCAATCGACGATGCGGTCCTGCTGCCCGAAGATGATCCGCACCGGAACCGCCTCGGCCAGCCGCGCCAGATCACCGCGGATATTCACCGCCTGCCGACCGCCCCGGCTGATCTCGGCGCCAAGCATGTGCAGCCGGCCCCGCGACAGATCGGCATGGATGTCGGCGATGATCTCGGCCGAGAAGTCCGCCGTCCGGTCCGAGAGGCGGCGCAGCAGATGCCCAATGGCACCTTGGCTTTCCGCGAGCGCCATGCCTTCGATGAACGCCGCGTCGATGGACAGGCCCAGCCCGGCGGGCGCAATCAGTGTCAGCGACGACACGCCACCCCGCCGCGACGCTGCGACGACGCCTGCCGCGGCCCCCAGCGAATGGCCGACGAGATGTACGGGGCGCGACGGGTTCAGCTCTGCCGCGATAGCCGTGACGATATCATCGAAGCCCTGCACCTCGGCCCTGGACTCGCCATGGCCGGGAAGGTCAACGGCCCGCACCGAAAGCCCGGCACGACCTAACGCTCGTCCAAGCTGTTCAAAGGTCCCCCGATCACCGGCAAAGCCGTGCAGCATAAGCACCGGCGCGCCATCTGCCGGACCCCAGTTCGAGGCCGCGAGCGCGCCACCCTCAGTCGCGCGTGTAACATCGGCCAGCTCGATCCGGCCACGTCGACCGCTGCCGCGCAGATTCCGCAGATCCAGCCCAGCCAGACGCGCGGCCCGCCGGGCAAGGGGAGTTGCCCGAACCGGACCCGCCGTGTCGGCCACGGGCGCAACTTCGGTTGCAGTCATCTGGGCGGGAGCAGTTTTCAGGGTCGGCACAGCCTTCGGCGGCGGCTTGTTGTCCGCCGGAGCATCGCTGCGGGCGACCTCGATTCGCGCGATCGGCGTATCGACCTTGACCATATCACCTGGCGCCACCAGCAACTCGACCAGGCGCCCGGCCACGAGCGCGGGGAATTCGGCGACGGTCTTGTCGGTCTCTACCTCCAGGATCGCCTCGCCGCGCGCGTATTCGGCGCCAGGCTCGACCATCCAGCCGATGATCCGGCCTTCCTCCATCGTCTCGCCCAGGCGCGGCATCAGCAGATCGATCACCACAGTTTCGCCTGTCTCTGCAACGGCGGCTTCCGACTCTGGCTCATCCTCGCCGGTGGCGGTCCAATCCTCGGCACCCATCAGGTCGATTTCGGCAATCGGCGCGCCCAGCTTCACCAGGTCGCCTTTCGCGACCAGCAGCGTCACAAGCCGCCCCGGACCGAGTGCGGGATATTCGACCGCCGTCTTGTCGGTCTCGAACTCGATCAGCGGCGTGCCGCGTTCGAAGCTGTCACCTTCCGCCAGCAGCCAGCCTGCCACGGTCCCCTCCTCCATCGTCTCGCCGAGACGGGGCATCCGTAGTGTGACCGTGCTCATGCCGCGCTCCTCAGGGCGATAAGCCGTTCGGCCGTCTCGCGGATCAGGGATACGGTCGGGACCGAGTTCTTCTCCAGCTCGACCGATACCGAGATCGGAATATCCTCGCCGCAGACGCGGATGACGGGATCGGCGAGGAAGTCGAAGCACTCCTCATGAATGCGCGCCGACAGTTCGGCGCCGACACCGGCTGTCATCACCCCCTCTGAAACAACCATGACTCGACCGACGCGTTCGACCTGCTCTCGTACCGTGTCGAAATCCAGCGGGTTTAGGCTGCGCAAATCGATCACCGTCGCCTCGATGCCCTGCTTCGACAGCGCCTCGGCGGCGGCCAGCGTGTTATGAACCTGACGGGAATAGGTGACGATGATCAGATCGTCGCCCGTCCGACGCACGACCGCCTTGCCCCATTCGGGGGCGGGCGCGGACAGATCCACATCCTCCTTCAGCGTATACAGCGCCTTATGCTCGATGAAAACGACCGGATCGGGCTGTTTCAGCGACTGGCGCAGCAGGTGATAGGCATCAGCGACGGTGGCGGGCATCACCAGCCGCAGACCCGGCGTATGCATGACATAGGCCTCAAGAGATTGCGAATGCTGAGCGCCGGCCGAACGCCCTGTGCCGCCCTGGGTGCGCAGGACCATGGGCACACCGATCTGGCCACCGAACATGTAGCGGATCTTGGCCGCCTGATTGCCCAGCTGATCCATGGTCATACCGATGAAATCGACATACATCAACTCTGCGACCGGTCGCAGGCCGGACATGGCAGCACCCACGGCTGCGCCGATGATGGCTGGCTCCGAGATCGGAGTGTCGATCATTCGTTCCGCGCCGAATTCCTCGTAAAGTCCCTTGGTAACACCATAAGCACCACCATAGCGACCAACCTCCTCTCCGATCACCATGACGTTGTCATCTTCGGTCATGGCATCGCGCAGGGCTTGTTTCAGCGCGTCGCGATAGGTCATCTCGACCATGGTCTCACTCCCTTGCCAGAATACGGTCAATGCGGGCGACGACGGCTTCCGGCTCCGGTTCGCCGGGGGCATAAACATCGCGGAACATGGTGCCGAGCATCGGTTCCTTCGCAGCGACGGCAAAATCTATGGTTGCATCCATTTCAGCTGCAATTTCGGCATCCATGGCGTCCAGTGCCTTCGCGTCAGCCTGTCCGCCCTCCTGAAGCGCCTGCCGTGCGAACAGAACCGGGTCACGGGCGCGACCTTCGCGTTCATCCTGTTCCGAGCGGTAGGGGCTTTTGTCCATGCGGGCATGTCCGAAGAAGCGATAACATTCGATGGCCAGAAAGCCCGGTTTGCCGCCCCGCGCGGCGTCAATCAGCCGGGCCGATGCCGCACGCACGTCACGCACGTCCAGCCCGTCCACTGTTTCGGCATTCAGTCCGAAGGCGCGCGCACGTTCATGCAGCGCCCGGCCCTTCGTCGCCTGCTCGATGCGGGTGCCCATGCCATATTGGTTGTTGATGCAAACGAAGATCACCGGCAGATCCCAAAGCGCCGCCATGTTCATACTTTCGTAAAGAATGCCTTGTTGCATCGCTCCATCGCCGAAAAAGGCCGCCGAGATCGCGCCCGCACCTTGCCTTTTCGACGCCAGCCCCGCACCGACGACAGCGGGGATCCCACCGCCGACGATGGCATTGGCGCCAAGATGCCCCAGCCCCATATCTGCGATGTGCATCGAGCCGCCTTTACCCCTGCAATAGCCTGCCTCCTTGCCACCGATCTCGGCCATCATCCGGTTCGGATCGGCCCCGCGGGCCAGGAAAATGCCATGGCCGCGATGATGCGTGGTGAAAGTATCGCCATCCTGCATGAGCGAGGCGAAACCCACCGCCGCACTTTCCTCGCCGATGGAAAGATGCAGCATCGAGCCGGCTGATTGACCGCGCACGAACAACTCTCCCACTCGCTCCTCGAAAGTGCGGACGCGGCGCATGGCGCGGTAGAGTTCCAGAAGTTCGGTATTCGAGCTCGGTTTGGTGGTGGTCATGATGGCGTCCTCAGAGCAGATTGAGCTTGGTGGTGCGCGACACGATCGCCACCGCGATCAGGATGATGACGCCCTTCACGATGTTCTGGATATAGGTGTCCATTCCAATGAGGTTCAGGCCGTTATTGATCACCCCGATAAACAGCGCGCCACAGAAGGTGCCCAGCACCGTCGCCGTGCCAGGGCGAAACATGGTCATGCCGATGAAGACCGTGGCGAGGCCGTCCAGCAGGTAGCGCTCGCCGACATTGGGCTGGCCGGAACCCAACCGCGAGGCGAGAAGTGCGCCGGCGATCACCGCGAAAACCGAAACAAGCACGAGGGCGGCCATGCGGTAATAGGTGATGCGCACGCCCGAAAGCTCGGCCGCCTTCTGGTTGCCACCGACGGCATAGACGTAGCGGCCAAAGACCGTGCGCTCCATCACGAACCAGGCGATGGCGACCGAGATGACCATGAAATAGGCTAGGTTCGGGATGCCCAGGAACCAGCCCTGTCCAAGCGCCAGATAGGTGTCGGGCAGACCGCCATAGATGGCGCGCCCGCCGGTCAGCAGAAAGTTGACCCCGAAGAGGATCGAGCCCATGGCCAGCGTCGCGATCAGCGAAGGGATGCCGATCCGAGTGATCAGCACGCCATTGATCAGCCCAACCACGATTCCTGCTGCCAGCCCGGCCAGCAAAGCAAGCACCAAGGGCGTGCCAGTGGTCAGAAGGAAGGGCACCAGAATGCCCGACAGGCCGACCGTGTAGCCGACGGAAAGGTCGATTTCCTTCGCCGCGAAGCCGAAGGTCAGTCCCGATCCGACGATGGTCAGGATAGCGATCTGCTGTAGGATATTCATAAGGTTGAAGGGCGTCAGGAACCGATCCACGAACAGCGAGAAGCCCACGAACATCAGGATCAGCACCCCGAGTGTCGAATAGCGCTGCACCAGGTCGGAGCGGATCGGTCTGGCCGTCACCGACGGCGTTGCGGTCTGGGATGTCATGCGGCCTCTCCGGATATAGCCTGGATGAAGCGGCCTTCGGAAAATTCGGCAGCCGGGATCTCGGCGCCGGGAAGGCCATGAATGAAGGGAATGGCGCGGTCGCAGACCTGCGCGATCTCGCCCAGATCGGACGAGGCGATCAACACCGCCGCCCCGGCATTGGCGAGGCGGCGCATATGGGCGTAGATTTCCATCTTGGCGCCTATATCGACACCCTCCGTCGGCTCGATGAAGATCAGCACCTTGTAGGCATCACCCGCCCCGTAAAGCCATTTGCCGATCGATACCTTTTGCTTGTTGCCGCCCGAAAGGTTGCGGATCAACTGGCGCTGGTTCGGGGTCTTGACGTTCAAAAGCCGGATCACGCGCTCGGCCTCGTCGCGTTCTTTCCGGCGGCTGAGCACGCCGCTATTCGCCGCGAATTCTGGATGCACCATGGTCAGATTCTCGACCACGGTGCCTTCACCGGACAGGGCGTTTTCCATGCGGTGATCGGGGACGAGCGCCACACCCGCACGTTGCATGGCCCGCACGCCTGGCCGCGTGATCGTGGTGCCGGCGACAGCGATTCGGCCCGACTGCACCCCTTGACGGGTATAGAGCGAGCGGGCGAAGCCGAAATGCCCCGCGCCGGTCAGTCCGATCAGCCCGACAATCTCGCCCGCGCGCAGTTCAAAGGATTCCATGCTGATGGCACCTGCACGCCAGTCCTCGACCGACAGGACAACCGGGCCGGTCGTCGTGGACCCCGCATCTGCCGCATCGGCCGGGCGGTCCTGTCCGGTCTCGCCCTCGCGGCGCAGCATCAGGTCGGTCAGCACTGCCTCGCTTGCCTCTGCGCGGTTCAGGGTGCCAACATGGCGGCCGTCGCGCAACACAGTGATACGGTCGGACAGGGCCACAACTTCGGTCAGGAAATGCGAGATCAGCACCACGCCGACCCCCTTGGCCGGCAGAGTCCTGATGATGTCCCAAAGTTGTTTCTTTTCTGGCGCTTCCAGTGTTGCAGTCGGTTCGTCGAGGATCAGCAGGCTAATCTCGCCACGAAGCGCACGGACGATCTCGACCACTTTGCGCTCGGCCATGGGCAAATCGATCACCGGACGATCGAGGTCGATCTGAACCGATGGAAACCACTGCGCCAATAGGGCCCAGGCCACCTGCCGTAACCGGCCCCTGCGCATGACGCCAAGCGCGCTGCGCGGCTCGGCCCCCAGCATGATATTCTCGGCCCCCGTCAGCGACGGCACAAGACTGCCCTCCTGGCTGACATGCGCGATGCCATGCTGCAAGGCCTCGCGCGGAGTTGCGAAGGCGACCTTCTGACCCTCCATTTCGATATGTCCTGCGGTCGGCTGCAACGAGCCGCCAAGGACATTGACGAAGGTGCTTTTGCCAGCCCCGTTTTCACCGACCAACCCGTGGACCTCGTCAAAGCGGAAGGTCACATCGACCCCGTCAAGCGCGCGGGTTCCTGGAAACTCCATGAGGATATCGCAGAGATGCACGGACATGCGTGACCTCCCAAATAGTTGCGAGAACGGTGACGAAAGCGGCGGGCCACCCAGTGCTGGCAGCCCGCCGGCCGGGGAACAAGCGTTACATGAAGTCCTGGCAGTTCTGCTTGGTGACCAGCGGGGCGTCCATATAGACGATATTGCTGGGGATCACTTCGTCGCGGGGCTTGCCCTCACCGACGATCTGCTCGATCCAGTCGCCGACCTGCGCGCCCATACCCTCGAACGGCTGGCTGACGGTGGCGATCATCATGCTGTCGGGCTTGCAGACCTCGGCCACGGCCTGGGGATGGCCATCAATGCCGATCACCTTTACATCACTCAGCCCCGCTGCCTGCATGACATTGATCGCGGCCTGCGCCGGCTCGTCCCAGGGCGCCCAGACGGCATCGATATCCTCGCCGAAGCGGGCGACGAAATCCTGCATGGTCGAGGTCGTGTCTTCGAAGAAGGCGGTGTAGTCGATATTGTGCTCGGCCAGCACCTTCACATCGCCGTATTCCTGTAGCACCACCGCCATCACGTCGCCGCGCTTGCGGGTGCCGTGATGCTCAGCCATGCGTAGGAAGATCACGTTTCCCTGCCCGCCCATCTGGTCCAGCAGATAGGGCGAAACATCCGCCGACATCGCCCAGTTGTTGGTGGTGATATCGACCTGGATTCCGTCGACATAGCCGCTGTCGACCGAAAAGACCGGGATGCCGGCCTGAAGCGCCACGTCGATGGCCGCTTTCGAGGCACGCAGATCGGACATGGTGATAATGATCGCATCGACCCCGCGCGAGACTGCATCCTGCAGGTTCGACGCCGTCGCCTCACCCGAACCCTGGCTGTCGAGGAAACTGACATTCCAGCCATAGCCCTTCTCGCTCAGCCAAGCCTCGAACCCGGCTTTCACGCGCTGTTCGGATTGTGCTGCGGCATTGGAATGGACCCAGGCGATATCCAGCGCCTCCTGCGCGTTGACCGCCGTCCCGGCGCCTGCTGCTAACGCGACTGCGGTCGTATAGGCGGCAAGCCTTGCCGAAAATCTATTCATTACTCCCTCCCTGAACTGGATGCTGCGCCACGCTCCTCCACGCCGCAACGGAGCCAACCCTGCAAGTCGAGATTACTTTTGTCAAGACATAATACATATGTAATTGCAGCGATGGGGACAATTGTAAGCCTGCATGACAGCAGTTAGAATCATGCCATGAGAGATGCAGACGACCAGGAACTGATGGGCCAAGCGGCATGGCTATATTATGTCGGCGGGTTAAATCAGGAAGAGACCGCGAACCGGCTGGGCACCACCCGGGCGCGGATTAACAAATTGTTACAATTGGCAAAAGACGCGGGCATGGTGTCGATCTCGATCGACACCCGCAGCAGCGGAATGCTGCAGATCGAAGACGAGTTGCGCAGTCGTTTCAGGCTGGAGCGCGTCATCTGCTCGCCCGCCTTCGGGCTGACACGCGGTCAGAAACTGCCGGGCGATCTGGCGGAATATCCGCGTCGCGCAGTTGGGACACTGGCGGCAACGCTGCTGCGTGATCATCTGGCCCGTCACCCCGATTCGATCATCGGCACCGGTTGGGGGCGCACACTCGACCAGATCACCCGCAACATGGCCGGCACTTTCGCACCCGGCGCACGGTTCGTCAGCCTGATGGGATCGTTAACCGCCAACAGCGCCTTCAATCCGTTCGAAGTCGTGCAGGCACTGGCGCGAGCGACCGGGGGCGACGGCTATTTCCTACCCGTCCCCTTCATCGCTAACACACCCCAGGATCGCGAGATCCTGCTGTCGCAGACTACTGTGCAATCAGTGCTGGAGATGGCCCGCCGTCCCGACCTCGCGATCATCTCGGTCGGTGAGTTGACCGAACAATCGCTGCTGCGCCAATCCGGCATGATATCGTCCCGCGAATTGGCCGAGCTTCACAGCCGGGGTGCTGTCGGCGACACAAATGGCATCTTCTTCGATGCCGAGGGCAAACCGGTCCGCCATTCCATGAACGACCGTACCTTGGCCGTGGGGTTCCGCACGCTTGGGGCAACCCATACTGTCCTGCTATCGGGTGGGCTTGAAAAGGCCGATGCGACTCGGGCACTGCTGTCGAGTGGAATCGTTCGCACACTGATAATTGACGGGGACACAGCACAGGCCATCCACGCTACCCTGTAATCACCTCGGTTTTGTCGGGTTGCAGACCGCCCGATCGCGAAGAGTCATGCTTAATCCATGCGACTTGTCCATTGAGCTTTGAGGCGATAGCCGCGCGTCGCGTGTCGCCGTGATTATGTATAGAAATGACAGGCAATCGCTACACGCGCTTGGCAATCTTTCCTGAATGCCTGACCCGGACCTGATCGGACCGATGCCGTCGATCTGCTTGCCAATCAGGGCGTCATGTTGGACGCTGTCCACCGTCCTGACACATCGGGGCAACCTCGTACATTGGCGCCGGAAATGCGCGTCTGGTGTGCCAGGGGTCACACGACATCCAGCCAGGCTCCGAAGCCGCAGACCTGGACCATCGGGAGGGCACCTGACGTGAATCTTTACCTTCGTTCGCTCAGACCGGTGCAACTACGCCTGATTGCGACAATTGCCCAACAGGGCAAGTTGCGGCTGGCCGCGGACCTGTGCGGCATGACTACGCCTGCCGCCTCGCGCATGCTGGCCGAAATGGAAACCCAACTGACCACAACGCTGTTCGAGCGCCGACCGAAGGGTATGGTGCCCACACCCTCAGGCGAGGTCCTTGTTCGGCACGCCAGCAAGTTGATGCATGACGTTGACCAGATGGCCACCGAATTCGATGCGCATCTGGCCGGTCAGGGCGGCGCGGTCAGGGTCGGCGCGGTGACGGGCGGCGCACTGGCGATCGTGATTCCGGCGATCCTGGACATGAAACAGGAAGCGCCGCTGGTGGACGTTTCGCTCGATGTCTCCTCGACGGCGCAGCTGATGCACGGGCTTGAGCGGGGCGACTTCGACTTCGTCCTCAGTCGGGTCGGATCTGACGACTATTCGCGTGGCTTTGACATCCTGCCGGCGCAGACTGAGTCTGTCCTGTTGATGGTGCGGAACAGTCACCCCCTGGCCGGGTCGGGGCCAGTTGCGCTGGCCGATCTGCGGGATGCCATGTGGACCATGCAGGACCGTGGCGCCCCCATCCGGCATGCGCTGGAAATCGCCTTTCACGACGAGGGCATCGACCTGCCTCGGAATCTCATCAAGTCCGCATCGGTTGTGGCGATCATGGCGCTTTTGCGCGACTCCGACGTGATTGCGGTCATCACCCAAGAGGTGGCCGACCTGCTGCTGTCACCGCCTTACGAGGCCGATCTCGTCCTGCTTGAGACGCGCAAGCCGATCTCCATCGAGCCGTATTATGTGCTGTGCCCGCGCGACAGGCTGATGTCTCGTGCGGCGCGCGCCCTGCTGGACCGGGTGCGGGCGCGGCTGCCGCAGGGTTGACGCGCCTGCATGTTACCAATGCTGTCAACGCGAGAGCAGAAAATGTAAATTTCCGTCAATGACCCGGGCGGATAACCTGATTGCCAAGAAAGACTCGCACCGGGGAGAGGACATGAAAGTCCGCGCAACAATCCACCGCGATTTCAGCATCGCGCGCATTGACGACCGCCTGTATTCGGCATTCATCGAGCATATGGGCCGCGCCATCTACAGCGGCATTTATGAACCCGGCCACCCGACGTCGAACGCGCAGGGCTTTCGCCGCGACGTGATGGATCTCGTGCGGGGATTGAATATCCCCGCAATCCGCTATCCAGGAGGCAACTTCGTTTCGGCCTACAAGTGGGAAGACGGCATCGGCCCCAAGGAAGACCGTCCCGTGCGTCTGGATCTGGCCTGGCGGTCCAAGGAAACCAACCAGGTGGGGATCAACGAATTCGCAGTCTGGGCCAGGGACGCAGGTATCGAGATGATGCTGGCGGTCAACCTCGGCACACGCGGCATCGAAGAAGCGCGCAATTTCGTCGAATACTGCAACCACCCTTCTGGCACCTACTGGAGCGACCTGCGCCAGAGCCACGGCGTCGCCGACCCTTACGGGGTCAAGATGTGGTGCCTTGGCAACGAGATGGACGGCCCCTGGCAGATCGGCCACATGGAGGCCAAGGAATACGGACGTCTTGCTGACGAAACCTCGAAGGCGGTCAAGGCCTTCGGCAGCGGCATCGAAACGGTGGTCTGCGGGTCATCCAACGATGAGATGCCGACCTACCCGGATTGGGAACGGCAAGTGCTGGAAGAGTGCTACGAGAACGTCGACTACGTCTCGCTCCACAAGTATTTTGGCAATACCAGCCACAACACGCTGAACTACTTCGCCAAGATCGAGGAGACCGGCCGCTACATCCAGTCCATCGCCGGAGTCATTGACTACGTTAAGGCCAAGAAGCGGGCCAAGAACGATATCTACATCTGTTTCGACGAATGGAACGTCTGGTACCACAACCGGGCGCAGGATACGAAGAACTGGCACAGTTGGGACTGGCCCGAGGCCCCCGCCCTGCTCGAAGAGGATTACAACCTCGAAGACGCGATCTTCGTGGGCGGCCTGCTGAACGAGTTCATCCGCCGGTCCGACAGGGTCAAGATCGCCTGCATCGCGCAGCTCGTGAACGTGATCGCCCCGATCCGTGCCGAGCGCGGCGGCAAGGCATGGGCGACGACGATTTACTATCCCTACCAGTTTGCCAGCCTTTACGGACGGGGAACCGCGCTGAACGTGGCGGTGGACGGGCCGCGCTATGATGCGGATGCGGCGCAGGACGTGAACTATCTCGACGTGGCGGCGGTACTGGCCCCCGATGGCAGATCGATCACCGTGTTTGCGATAAACCGCAGCCTGGATACGGCGATGGATTTGGATCTGGCGCTGCACGGGTTCACCGACCTGACCCTTGTCGATCATCAGGTCATGGGCGGCGACCACACTCTGGCGCGGGTGGCCAACACCAGTGAGGACCCGGACAGGATCAAGCCGCGCAAGGGAGAGGCGTTGGGCGTAGAAGACAAGGCAATCAAGGGTAGGTTGCCAGCCTTTAGCTACAACGTCATCCGCCTGTCGGTCGGGTCGTAGGCGGAGCAGCGCGTGGAGGAGACAGAATGCAGGACACCGGTGTTCACCTGAGAAGCGTGACCAAGGACTTTGGTGCGGTCAAGGTCATCCGCGGCGTCGACATCGATATCGAGCGCGGGCAGTTTGCGGTTTTCGTCGGGCCTTCGGGCTGCGGCAAGTCCACCCTGTTGCGGATGATCGCAGGCCTTGAGGACTCCAGCGGCGGCAAGATCGTGATCTCGGACCGCGACGTGACCGACGTCGACCCGGCAGACCGTGGCGTGGCGATGGTATTCCAGTCCTACGCGCTCTACCCGCACCTGTCGGTGTTCGAGAACATGGCCTTCAGCCTGCGCCTTGCCAAGCGTCCCAAGGCCGAAGTCGAAGAAAAGGTTCACAAGGCGGCAAAGATCCTGCAACTGACCGCACAGCTGGACAAGAAGCCCGCGCAGCTTTCCGGCGGCCAGCGACAGCGCGTTGCCATCGGCCGGGCGATCGTGCGCGCGCCGGACGTGTTCCTGTTCGATGAACCGCTGTCGAATCTTGATGCCGAGTTGCGCGTGCAGATGCGGCTGGAACTGGCCCGCCTGCACCAGACGCTGGGCGCGACGATGATCTACGTCACCCACGATCAGGTCGAGGCGATGACGCTGGCGGACGTGATATTCGTGCTGCAAGGTGGCCACGTCCAGCAGTCGGGCGCACCGCTGGACCTGTACGACGATCCGAACAACCGCTTTGTCGCCGGGTTCATCGGCTCGCCCTCGATGAACTTCTTCGACGCCACTGTCGAGGCGCGGACCGAAACCGGCCTCCGCGCGCGGCTGACCGGACAGCCGGACCTGTCCCTTGACGTACCGCTATCTTCGCCCCCCGACGTGGGCGCCAAACTCGTTCTGGGCATGCGTCCCGAGCACCTGATGGTGACGGAGGCCGACGGCCTGCGCGTCACCGTCGACGTGGCCGAGGAACTGGGCGGCGTGTCCTACCAGCACGGCACCCTCGAAGGCGGCGATGCGGTGATCTTTCAGCAGACCGGCGTGCGTCACAACATGCACGGCACATTGCAGACCGTCGCTCCGCAGACCGACCGCATTTTCGCGTTTACCCCCGAGGGCGAGCGCATTCGGTGAAGGACCGACAACAAGGAGGAGGACTGAGATGAGACACGCATTGAAGAAGCTGGCGGCGACAACCGCCCTGATCACCGGCCTGTGCAGCCCCGTATGGGCACAGCAAGAGATCGAGTGGTGGGATTTCCTTGCCGGAGGCGACGGCGTCCGCATGAAGGCGCTGATCGACGAGTTCAACGGCGAACACCCTGATATCCAAATCAAAGGCACGACGCTGGAATGGGGCCTGCCCTTCTACACCAAGGTGCGCACCGCGGTCGCCGTCGGCCAAGGGCCCGACATCATGACCTATCACCTCTCGCGGCTGCCGTTGGCACTGGAGGAGGACGTGCTCTCGCCGATCTCGGACGCGGATCTGGAAACTGCCGGTCTCTCCAGGGACGACTTCTTCGAGGCATCGATCACCGCCGCCTCGACGGACGATGGCCAGCTCATGGCGATCCCCTTCGATATCCACGCGGTCGTGGTGTACTACAATCGTACCGCTCTTGAAGGCACCGAATGGCTGGATGGCGACGGCAACCTGACGAACATCGGCTCCATCGAGGACATGACCAACCTGCTGACATGGGCCAAGGAGAATGGCTATTCCGATCCGCTCAGCTTTCAGTCCGAAGGTGGCGGCGGCACTTGGCGCATGTTCTACACCCTGTTCAGCCAGCAGGGCGGTGAGATCCTGACCGACGGCGAAGTTCTGGCCGGGGACAATATGGACAAGGCCGTGACTGCAATCCAGACGCTGGCCGACTGGCGTGCGGCGGGGCTGATCCCAGAGCAGGCAGCCTACGAGGCCTCTGTCGCGCTGTTTTCCGGCAAGAAGTCCGTGCTGCACATCAACGGCGTTTGGGAGGTGCCCACCTTCAAGGACCAGACCGAGGACGGATCGCTGGGCTTTGAATGGTTCGCCAACGAGGTGCCGCAGATGTTGGACCAGCCCGCGACATGGGCCGACAGCCATGCCTTCGCCATCCCGAACGATCCGGACATGACGCCGGAAAAGCGCGAGGCGGTGCTAACGGTAATCGGCTGGATGGAGAAACACTCCTTGGCATGGGCCGGTGCGGGCCATATCCCGGCCTACAAGCCCACGGTTGACAGCGAGGAATATGCCCAGCTGCAACCCAACGCAACCTATGTGTCGCTGGCGGACAACGCCGCCTTCGACCCGCGGTCCAAGATCGCCGGTGTCGCCTCGCCGATCTATGACGCGGTGGATAACCTGATCGCCCCCGCGGTTCATGGTTTCCTCAGTGCCGAGGATGCGGCGGCCCAAATGAAGGACCAGCTTCAGGGCCTGTTGAACTGATCCGACACGACCGGGGGCGTTCTGTGCGTCCCCGGCCCAAGCCCAGGCCAGAAGACACAGGGAGGTCGCCATGTCCATCGCCACACGTCGCCGCCGGGAAGTACGGGATGCGATTCTGCTGGTCGCACCCTTCCTCATTATCTTCGGCGTCTTCTTCCTGTACCCGACCTATAAGGTCATCGCGCTCAGCTTTACCGACGCGCCGCTGATCGGCGAGGGCAACTGGATCGGGCTCGACAACTACATCAAGCTGTTCAACGATCGGCTGTTTTATACCTCGGTCTGGAACAACTTCTACTTCGTCCTGCTGACGGTCATCCCGACGACCATCATCGCACTCTTGATCGCGCTGGCGGTCGGCAAGCTGAAGGGCCGGGTGCAGGCGCTGGTGCTGACGCTGTTCTTCCTGCCCTACGTTTTGCCGGTGTCGGTGGTGACGATGATCTGGGCGTGGATGCTGGATTTCCAGTTCGGCATCCTGCAACCGCTGATCGAGGCTGTGACGGGCAAGCCGGTGCCGGTGTTCAAGAACCCCCACTGGGTCATGCCGATGATCGCCGTGGTGACGGTCTGGTGGACCAATGGTTTCAACGTGCTGCTGTTCATTGCCGGGTTGCGAAATATTCCCGACGACCTCTACGAGGCGGCAGCACTTGATGGGGCGACCGCCTGGCAGCGGTTCTGGCGGGTGACATGGCCGCTCTTGTGGCCGATCACGGCACTGGTGCTGACGCTGCAACTGATCCTGCAACTGAAACTGTTCGACCAGGTCTATCTGCTGTCGAACGGGGGGCCGTTCAACTCCTCCTATGTGGTGCTGATGCAGATGTACCGAGAAGCGTTCCAGTTGAACAACGGCGGCTACGCCTCGGCCATCGCCATGGTGCTCTTTGGAATCATCGTGATCGTGTCGGTCCTGCAGTTCCAACTCTTGCGTATCGGGGGGCGTCGCAGATGACCGCCAAACAGGGCCGCAACATCACCTTCGCCGCGCTGGTGCTGATCGCCGCCGCAATCTGGATCTTTCCGCTCTACTGGGCACTGACCACCTCGCTGCGCAGCGAGAGCCGCATCGTCTCGGATGCGGGTGTCTGGATCGACGAGCTCAATTTCTCGGCCTACATTGAGGTGCTATCCACGTCGAAACTGCCGATGTGGTATCTCAATTCCGTCGGCACCTCGGTGATCATCACCGTCATTGTCCTGCTCACCGGCATGATGTGCGCCTATGCCCTGTCGCAACTGCGCTTCCCCGGGCGAAAGTTGTTGTACCTTGTCGTCGTGGCCAGTTTCATGGTGCCGGTGCCGGCGCTCTATGTCGCGCAATTCGTACTGATGAGCGATCTCGGGCTGGTCAATTCGTGGTGGGGCATCATCCTGCCGCAGCTGATCGTCCCTGTCGTCGTGATCGTCTACAAGCAGTTCTTCGACGCGATCCCGAAAGAGATGCGCGAAGCCGTGCTGCTGGATGGCGGCGGGGAGTTCGCTCTGCTGTTTAAGCTCTACCTGCCGTTGAACTGGGGCATCACGGCGGCGCTGGCGATCATCACCTTCATCAGTGCGTGGAACAACTTCTTCTGGCCGTTCCTCGTGGTCACCAGCGAAAGCATGATGACGATTCCCGTCGGTATCACGCAGGTGAACGACAGTTTCGGTGTCTTTTATGCGCGCATGATGGCTCTGGCCCTGTTGGCGGCCGCCCCGGTTATCATCGGCTACCTGATCTTCCAGAAGCGTGTAACCGAAGCAGTCATGATTTCGGCGGGCGTCAAGGGCTGAGGGCGCGCTTCGCGAGTGCCTTGGCCAGCGGCACCTGATCTCCGTTCGGTCACCTGGGCGCACTCCTTCGTCAGTCGCGACAACCGAGCAACTGGCGCAGGATCCTGTGACCGCCTCCAATCGTGGCGGTCCGGCGTAAATCATGGCTTCAAAACATGGCGTCGGTACTGTACCATATGGTTCGACGTTGCTTCGTTCACTCGAAACCTGCGCAACCCCTTCTTGGGGTCCCGGCCACGACCGGCCGGCAAGCAGGTCTCCGGTTCTTTTCCTGTCCGATTCAAACCCTCTGCCGGAGGCCCCACCATGCACAGATTGTCATTTTCTGGCTTACTCTCAGCCGCCTTGGTCTTTTCCTCCACGCCTGCGACTGCCGAGGACGATACCGAACTCGCCAAACAGTTGAGCAACCCAGTCTCATCACTGGTCAGTGTGCCGTTCCAGTTCAATTACGATTCCGGCTATGGCCCTGACGGGAACGGGCATCGCACTACGGTCAATTTTCAACCGGTCGTTCCGATCCGGCTGAATGACGACTGGAACCTGATCTCGCGTTCCATCGTCCCCTTCATCGATCAGTCCGATATCCGTCCCGGAACCTCGCAATCTGGCGTCGGCGATATCGTGCAGAGCTTTTTCATCTCGCCCAACCAGCGCACGGAAAGCGGATTGATCTGGGGCGCCGGTCCGGTTTTCCTTCTGCCCACCGGCGATGACGGTCTGGGCGCCGACCAATTCGCCGCCGGCCTGACTGGCGTGGTGCTGAAGCAGACCGGCCCCTGGACCTTCGGCGTGCTGGCCAATCACATGTGGGATGTGGGCGGCGGCAGCGATCCGACCGATATCAGCGCCACCTTCGTGCAGCCCTTCATCAATTACACCACGCCCGACGCGGTCACCTTCGCGCTGAATACCGAAACCACCTATGACTGGGTCGAGAACGAGGCCTCGGTTCCGATCAACCTTCTGGCCACCAAGGTCATGAAGATCGGCGAGCGCACCATCAGCCTGGGCGGCGGCGTGCGCTACTGGGCCGATGCCCCGGAGAACGGACCGGATGGATGGGCCGCGCGGGCGATTGTGACCTTCCTTTTCCCGAAGCGGTGAACGGCCTCTGTCAAGCTGCTCGTTCTTGGGTGCTCAGCCTCGGCACTGGGTTGGCGTAACCAGATCAGTTCGCCACGGGATTGCGCCGGGTCAAAGGTATTTCGCCAATACGGCTTCAATGGCCCTGTCCTGTTCGGGATCGGGCAAAAGCGCCGGTTGACGGGACCGGCCGACCGATGCGTCCTGCAGGTAAAGCGCACGCTTCACCAAGGCAGGCGGATAGCCGAGCTTATAGAGATCGGTTCGGAAAGCGGTATAGGTGTTCTGTGCCTCTGCCGCGCCTGCGCTGTCGCCGGCATTCACGCAGGACACGATCCGCGCCAGCACATCGGGCAGGCAGTTGCCGAGGCCCGAGATGCATCCCCTGGCGCCGTTTTCCAACGACCATTGCACCAGATGATCGGGGCCGGAATAGACGTCGAAGCCGTCGACCTCGCGCCCGATGGCCATATAGGCGGCCAGCGTCTCCTGCGCGCCGCCGGAATCCTTGATCCCGGCGATATTGCCGTGTGCGGCCAGTTGGCGTGCGGTCTCTGGCTCGATATGGTTCTGGGTGCGGGCCGGGATGTCGTAAAGATAGATCGGCGTTTCGACAGCGTCGGCGACGGCGGAGAAGTGCCGGATCAGCCCTTCCTGCGTGCAGTCGATGAAGAAGGGCGTGATCACCGCGATGCCATCGACACCGATACGGTCGAATTCGCGCGCCAGAAGCCGGGTCTCGAATGTCGCCGGCATCCCGGCATTGACGATCACCTTTGCACGACCGGCAACTTCGTCCACGACCTCACCGCAGAGCCGGACCTTCTCGTCGAAGGTCAGGGCCGAGAAATCGCCATTGGTGCCGGCGCACATGATATTGTTGCCCGCCGCAAGCTGGCGGCGCACCTGGGCGCGGGTGGCGTCGTAATTGATAGTCTCGTTATCGTTGAAACAGGTGACAAGGGCGACAAAGGCTTCCTTGGCTTCGGTCATTGCATCATCCTCGTTTTGCCGCCGCCATCCGCGCCGCGTAATCCAGCGCGCAGAGCATGTTTTCATGGCTTGCCTTGCCGGTGCCGGCAATGTCGAAGGCAGTGCCGTGATCGACCGAGCAGCGGTCGATGGGCAGGCCAAGCGAGACATTGACCGCCGTGTCGAAGGCCACCAGCTTGATCGGGATATGCCCCTGATCGTGATACTGAGCGATGACCAGATCGAAGCCACCCTGATAGGCGCGGTGATAGACCGTATCGGCCGAGATCGGCCCCTGCACGTCAATGCCTTCGGCCTGCGCGGCCTTCACGGCGGGCGCCACATGGTCATCATCCTCATGGCCGAACAATCCGTTTTCGCCGCAATGCGGATTGATGCCGGCCACGGCGAGTCGCGGCTGTTCCAGCCCCATACGCTGAAGGTGGCGATGGCCGGTGCGGATCGTTTCCAGCACCCGCGCCGTCGTCGCCCGCTCGATCGCATCGCGCAGCGAGACATGGGTGGAGACATGGACGACGTTCAACCGCTCGGAAGCGAGCAGCATCCAGCACGATTTCGAGCCGGTCAGATGCGCCAGCATTCCGGTATGGCCGTCATAGTGATGGCCGGCGGCATTCAGCGCCTCCTTGTTGATCGGGGCGGTGACGATGCAGGCGGCCTTACCGCCCGTGGTCATTTGCACGGCCTTTTCGATATAGTGGAAGGCCGCTTCGCCACAGGCCGGGGACAGCACGCCGAACCTGCCGGGCAGCCCGTCCACCGGCACATGTTCCAAGCGGATACCGTCGCCATCCGCGTCGGGCGCGATGATCGGAAGATCGACGCCGCTGACCTTCGCCGCCCGCTGCATCGTGTCGCGGTCGCCGACGACGATGGTCTGGGCGCGCATCGCCGCATCGCGGCCCGCAAGCGCCCGAACCGTCACTTCTGCCCCTACGCCCGAGGGGTCGCCCATGGTGACCGAGCTCGATGTGCGCGGCGATGAAGGGCTCAAGCCCCGTCTTGCCGAAAGCTGGGAACAGGTGGACGACAAAACCTGGCGTTTCAACCTTCGTCAGGGGGTCACCTTTTCGGACGGCAGCGCCTTTGACGCCGAGGACGTGAAGCATTCCTTCGAACGCGCCGGCAGCAGCGAGATCACCTGCGAGATTTCCCGTTACTATGAAGGGATCGAGATCACGCCGACCGTGGTCGATGAAAACACCATCGACTTCGCCACCGAACCGGCCCAGCCGATCCTGCCGCTGCTTCTGTCGCTGCTGACCATCGTGCCCTCGGAAACCCCGATCGAGTTTACGCGCGAACCCATCGGCACCGGCCCCTATACCCTGACGGATTGGCAGCCGGGGCAAAGCATCACGCTGGACCGCCGCGCCGATTACTGGGGCGAGCAACCGGCGGTCGAGAAGGCGACCTATGTCTTCCGCGCCGATCCTTCGGTTCGTGCCGCCATGGTCGCCACCGGAGAGGCGGATATCGCGCCCTCGATTTCCGCCATCGACGCAACGACCGAGATGGACAAGTCCTATCCGAACTCGGAAACCACCTATCTGCGGATCGACCATGCGGTGCCGCCGCTGAACGACAAGCGGGTGCGCGAGGCATTGAATATCGGCATCGACCGCGAGGCTTTCATCGGCTCGATTCTCGCCGAAGGGACGGAAATCGCCACCGCGATCAACGTGCCGACCACGCTTGGCTGGAACCCCGACACCAAGGCATGGCCCTATGATCCCGACCGCGCCAAGGCGCTGCTGGAGGAAGCCGCCGCCGATGGAGTGCCGGTCGACACGGAAATCCTGCTGGTCGGCCGCACCGGAAACTTCCCCGGCGCAACCGAGACCTTCGAGGCGATCCAGTCCATGCTGTCCGAAGTCGGCTTCAACATCCGCCTGCAGATGGTCGAGGTGGCAGAGCACGAGCAGTATTACTCCAAGCCCTATGTGCAGGATCAGCCGGTCCTGGTGGGCGCGCAGCATGACAACTCGCGCGGCGACCCGGTCTTCTCGGCCTATTTCAAGTATCACTCCGAGGGCCGCCAGTCCGGCATCGTCGATGAGAAGGCCGATGACCTGATCGACCGCGCCACTGCCGCCACCGGAGAGGAGCGCGAGGCGCTGTGGTCGGAACTGTTCGGCTATATCCATGACGAGGTGATCGCCGATGTGCTGCTGTTCCACATGGTTGGCCATGCCCGTATCGGCGCCAATGTCGAGTTCACGCCGACCATTGCGACCAACAGCCAGCTGCAACTGGCCGAAGTGACCCCGAAATAAGGTCGCCACAAAAAGGGCCGCGCGTCGCAATGGCGCGCGGCCCCCCTGTCTGTCAGCGGAGAACGCCATGAAATCCATGCTGGGAAAGCGCGCCCTGTCGAGCTTCGTCTCATTGCTGGTGCTGATCGTGCTGGTGTTCTTCCTGTCGCGCCTGACCGGGGACCCGGCGGCGCTTTACCTGCCCGTCGATGCATCCGAGGAGATGCGCCAGAACTTCCGCGAAATCCACGGGCTGAACGACCCGCTTCTGGTCCAGTTCGGGCGCTATATCGGCGATCTTGTCCATCTCGATTTCGGCGAGAGCCTGCGCCGCGCCCGCCCCGCCATAGATGTGGTGCTGGAGGCCTTTGTCTGGACGCTCTGGCTGGCGCTGATCACCATGGCCCTGGTGACGGTCGCGGCCATTACCGTAGGCTCCATCGCCGCCTTCAATGTCGGCAAGCCCTTCGACCGCTTCGCATCGGTCCTGTCGCTGATTGGCGCATCCGCCCCGGATTTCTGGATCGCCATTGTCGGGATCGTGATTTTCGCCGTCGGCCTCGGCTGGCTTCCGACCTCGGGGACGGGCAGCGTCTGGCACTGGATCCTGCCGGTTGCGGTGCTGTTCATCCGTCCCTTCGGCCTGATCCTGCAGGTCGTGCGCGGCTCCATGATCACGGCGCTCGGTTCGCCCTATGTGAAGACCGCGCGTGCCAAGGGGGTGAAGAACCGCCGGATCATCTTTGTCCACACGCTGCGCAATGCCATGCTGCCGGTCATCACCGTGATCGGCGATCAGGCGGCGGCGCTGCTGAACGGGGCGGTGGTGGTTGAAACCATCTTCGGCTTCCCCGGTGTCGGCAAGCTGATGATCGATTCGATCCTGCAACGCGATTTCAACGTCATTCTTGCCGCGATCATGGTCACCGCCATTGCCATCTTCATCATGAACATCCTGATCGACATCGCCTATGCGCTGCTCGATCCGCGGATCCGCAACTGAGGAGGGCCGAGGATGAGCCAGATCGACAGCACCGGAACCGCCCCGCCCAGCCCTTCCAAAGTGACCCGCGTGCTGCGGATGCTCTGGGCCGACAAGATGGCCTTTGCGGCGGTCATTTTCCTGATCGTCGTGCTGCTCTGCGCGATCTTCGGGCCGATGCTGTTCGAGGGTGTCGCGTCAAAGACCAACCTGCGCGCCCGCAATGCGCCGCCCTTCGACATGGCGCGCGGGTTCCTCTACATCCTCGGCGGCGATGCGCTTGGCCGGCCGCTGCTGGCGCGGATCATCGTGGCGGCACAGAACACCATGCTGATCGCGGCGGGCGCGGTGGCCGGATCGCTGATCGTCGGCACCTGCCTGGGTCTGATCGCAGGCTATGCGGGCAAATGGACCGGCGAGGTGATCATGCGGCTGGCCGATGTCATCATGTCCTTCCCCTCGCTGCTTCTGGCCGTGATCGTGCTCTATATGCTTGAGCCTTCCATCGCCAATCTGGTGCTGGTGCTCGCCATCACGCGCATCCCGATCTACCTGCGCACCACCCGCGCCAAGGTGCTTGAGGTCCGCGAACGCATGTTCGTGCAGGCCGCGCGGGTGATGGGGGCCTCGAACCTCCGGATCATCTTCCGGCATATCCTGCCGGTGATTCTGCCGACGCTGCTGACCATCGCGACGCTGGATTTCGCTTTCGTCATGCTGGCAGAATCGGCGCTGTCCTTCCTGGGCATCGGCATTCAGGCGCCCGAGGTGACCTGGGGCCTGATGGTCAGTCAGGGGCGGCAATATCTGACCAATGCCTGGTGGCTGGCTTTCTGGCCCGGTCTGGCCATCATCCTGACCACCATGTCGCTGAACCTCCTGTCCAGCTGGATGCGGGTGGCGCTGAACCCGACGCAACGCTGGCGGCTGGAAATCGGGGGGAAGAAGAATGGCTGAACATCTTCTGGAGGTGCGCGACCTCTCGGTCCGGTTCCACACCGCGCAGGGCATCGTCAATGCGGTCAACGGTATCTCCTGGTATCTCGACCGGGGCGAGACCCTTGCGATCCTTGGCGAAAGCGGATCGGGCAAGTCGGTCTCGGCCTCGGCGATCATGAACCTGATCGACATCCCGCCGGGAGAGATCACCAGCGGCGAAATCCTGTTCGAGGGTCGCGATCTTCTGAACGCTACCGGGGAGGAGCGGCGGCATCTGAACGGCAGGCGGATCTCGATGATCTTTCAGGACCCGCTCGGCCATCTGAACCCGGTCTATCCGGTCGGCTGGCAGATCGCCGAAACCGCCATGGCCCATGGTCAGCCCAAGACCGAAGCCTATGCCCGTGCCCTGTCGCTGATGGAACGTGTCGGCATTCCGAATGCCCGGGAATCGATGTCGAAATACCCGCATCAGTTCTCGGGCGGGCAGCGCCAGCGGCTGATGATCGCGATGGCGTTGGCGCTGAAGCCCGATATCCTGATCGCCGACGAACCCACGACCGCGCTGGATGTGACCGTTCAGGCCGAGGTGCTGTCCCTGCTGGAGGAGTTGCAGCACGAAACCGGCATGGGCCTGTTGCTGATTACCCATGATCTCGGCGTCGTGGCCGAGGCTGCGGATCGTGCCGTGGTCATGGAAAGCGGTCGCATCGTCGAGACCGGCACCCCGCGCGAACTCTATCACAACGCCCAGCACCCCTATACGAAGAAGCTGCTGGCGGCAGCGCCGGGCAAAGGCGAAATGCGCAGCCCGGACGAGGACAAGGCCCCGATCCTTGAGGTGCGCGGCCTGACAAAGACCTATGGCGCCTATACGGCGCTCGATCAGGTGAATTACGACCTTCATGCCGGCGAGACGCTGGCGATTGTCGGCGAATCCGGCTCGGGCAAATCCACCGGCGCGCGGCTGATCCTGCGGCTGGAGGATGCAACCGCAGGCAGCGTCAAGTGGAAGGGCGAGGAACTGCTGAACAAGTCCCCGCGCGAGATGGGCCGGTTCCGCCGTCAGTTGCAGATGGTCTTTCAGGATCCGACCCAATCGCTCAACCCGCATATGTCGGTCTTCGAGATCATCTCGGAAGCCTGGGTCATCCACCCCGAGATCCTGCCCAAGGACCGCTGGCGCGACCGGGTGGCGGAACTGCTGACCCAGGTCGGGCTTCAGCCTGAACATGCAAAGCGCTATCCGCACCAGTTTTCCGGCGGTCAGCGCCAGCGGATCGCCATCGCCCGCGCGCTCGCGCTGGAGCCGGAACTTATCATCTGCGACGAGGCCGTCTCGGCGCTGGATGTTTCCATTCAGGCGCAGGTGATCGCGCTCCTTGGCAAGCTGCGCGACGAATTGGGCATCGCCTTCATCTTCATCGCCCATGACCTTCCGGTCGTTCGCGACTTTGCCGACCGTGTGCTGGTGATGAAATCCGGCCGCATCGTCGAGCAAGGCCCGGTGCGTCAGATCTTCGACGCCCCGCGCGAGGCCTATACCCAACGTCTTCTGGCCGCCGGTCTCGATGCCGATCCCGACATCCAGGCAGAGCGCCGGCGCGAAAGGCTGGCACTGGCGACGGGGTGACAGACAGAAGATCGGTTTTGCGCAGCTGCGAAGAAAGCCGGCAGCCGAGCCCAGCAACCTGCGATCTGCCGCCCTGACGGGCATTGTCAGCCGCGCCAGTCGGCGGTTTCTCGCCAGAACGGCCGAAAACCTGCACCGAGGGCACATATTCCGTCCGGGCTTATTGTTCAAAAGGATAGGTCGGTCTATGCGGCGGGCAAGCCCTGCTGGTCAAAAACATGTCTGGCGCCGTTAAACAGTGATTGGAAACGTCATGATCAGAACAGCTTACGCTGCCCTCATCCCCGCAATCCTGACCGCGATTCCCGCCCTTGCCGACGTAGCCGAAGGTATAGGCTTTCTGGAGACGGGCGATGTCGCCAGTGCGGCGACGGAGTTTCAGGCCGCCTATGAGGGGGGCGACGGGGACGGGGCCTTCTATCTTGGCCGCATGTTCGAAATCGGGGCCGGCACCGATGCCGATCCGGGCCGGGCGGCCAATCTTTATGCGGCGGGTGTGGAGCGCGGCTCGGTGCTGGCGATGAACCGGCTGGGCGTGCTCTATCAGGAAGGCACGGTGCTGCTGCGCGACTATGCCGAGGCCTCGCGGCTGTTCTGCCAGGCGGCAGAGGCGGGCGATGCCAATGGCCAGTTCAATTGCGGGCTGGCACAGTTCAACGGCCAGGGCACCGAGCGCAATGTCGAACAGGCCATTGCGAATTGGGAAGCGGCGGCAGAGCAGGACAATATCGCCGCGCAGAATTTCCTCGGCCAGCTTTGGCTGAACGGTGACGAGGCCTCGGCCATTGCCGCCGATGCGGACAAGGCGCGCGGCTATTTCCAGAAGACCGCCGAGGCCGGCAATGCCCTGGGGCTTTACCAGATGGCCGCGCTTGAGGGCGCGCCGAACGAGGCTGGCGAGCCGGCCAACCCGGTCGAGGCCTATAAATTCGCCTCGCTCGCGGCGGTGCGCGGTCTGGCCGAAGCCGGGGTGCTGCGCGATCAGCTTGAGGCGGCGATGACCCCTGAGCAGGTGCTGGAGGCGCAGGCGGCGGCGAAAGGCTGGACCGAGGCGCGCATGGCCGAGATTTCGGCGGCGGCGGGCGAGGCAGCGGAAGGCGAAGCCGCCGCGACGGCGGAATAAGGCGCGATGCCGCGGCTCGACCCCCTTGGCGCGATGGCCTGTGCCGGTCGCCCCCTGCGGCTGGCGGCGGTGGCCCTGGCCGCTCTGGCGGGCGCGTCGGAATTGCAGGCCCAGGCCGTTGCCTGCCTGCCGATCCGCGACATTCAGGTGAGCGGCGTGCAAAGCCTGCCGCCGGCGGCGGTCGAGCAGTCGCTGGCGCCGCTCGAAGGTCGCTGCCTGGGGATCGCCGAGTTCAACGAGGCGCTCAAGACGGTCACGGATCAATATGTCGAAGCCGGGCTGATCACCTCTCGGGTCTATCTGCCCGAGCAGGACCTGAGCGACGGCATCCTGCGCATCGACGTCATCGAAGGCCGGATCGAGCGTGTCGAATTCAACGGCGCCCCCGATCCGCTGTGGGAGCGGTTCACCTTTCCGGGCATTCGCGGCAAGGTCGCCAACCTGCGCGAGATCGAGCAGGGGCTGGACAATATCCGCTCCATGCCCAGCTTTTACGGCACCCGGATGGCGCTTGACGCGGGGGCGGCGGTCGGAAGTTCGGTGTTGCAGGTCGAGGCGGTGGCCGACCCGAAGCCGTGGCGGCTTTCGGTTTCGACGGACAATTACGGCTTTGCCGATAACGGCGAGTTCAACCCGACGCTGAGCCTGGGCTGGGATAACCTGATCGGGATCAACGATCGCTGGGATTTCAGCTATTCGCGCGCCGTCGACCAGACACCTTTCGCGATTGGCCGGTCGGGCAATTCCTCGGAACAGGCGGGTTTCAGCGTCTCGGTGCCCTATGGCAACTGGGCGTTTTCGTTCAATCAGAGCTGGTCGGCCTATGACACGGTCCTGCCCGGGATCGTCGCGCCGATTGATGCCGATGGGGATTCCTGGGAAACCGTGCTGGGTGCGCGCCGGCTGCTGACGCGCGATCAGGATTCGATGACGCATCTGCGCTTTGACCTGACCCGCAACGAAAAGCGCAACAATGTCGCCGGGGTGCGCATCGACGCGTCGAGCCGGGTGGTGACGGCGATCGGTGCCGAACTGTCCCATCAGCGCCGCTTCATGGGCGGGCAACTGACCGGGGTGGCGCGGATCGAGCAGGGGGTGAAGCTGTTCGGGGCCGAGGACGCGGGCGCGCAGCCCGACCGCCAGCCCGATGCGCAATATTCGCTGATCTCGCTGCGCGGCAATTACGACCGCAGCTGGCAGCTGGACCACGGCCCTGGCACGGCGCTGCGCTGGATTTCGGCGGCAGAGCTTCAGTATTCGAAGGACCGGCTTTACGGCGATCAGCGCTTCCAGCTTGGCGGCAACAGCACGGTGCGGGCCTCCAAGGTGCTGCTGGCGCAGGGCAGTTCCGGCATCTTCTGGCGCAACGAGCTGTGGTATTACTTCAGCGGCGCGACCTCTGACACGATGCTGTCGGAATGGTTCGGCCAGCCGGTTGTCTATGCCGGGCTGGATGCCGGGCGGGTGTTTTCGCAAAGCGATCTGGACGTGTTCGCGGGCACGGCGGTGGGGGCGGTGGCCGGGCTTCGGCTGGTTGGCGGGCGGCTGTCGCTCGATCTGGGCTATGCCGACATGGTCAGCGTGTCCGACGGGCTTCAGAAGCCGGACGGCCATGTCCGGGTTGCGGTGGGACTGAGTTTTTGATGGGCTGCGCGTCGGTGACGACGCGGCCCGATACGATGTGACGAGGACAGAAACATGATGCGTGTTGTGCGGCAGGTGATCGGGATCGGTTCGTCATGCGTTGTGGCGCTCAGTTCCGTTCTCAGCACCCCGCTGATGGCGCAGGGCATCACGCCCGGCGGTCCTTCGGCGCCCGGTCTGGTCCATACCGCCACCGGCACGCCCGTGGTGATGATCGAGCGTCCCAACGATGCCGGCGTGTCGCACAACACCTATGAGAGTTTCAGCGTCGGCAGCGACGGCGCGATCCTGAACAATATCGACGCGACCTATGGGCAGACCCGTCTTGGCGGCTATGTTCAGGGCAATGGCAACCTGTCGGGCCGGCCCGCCGGGGTCATCGTCAACGAGGTCGTGGCCAATAACCCCTCGGACCTGCGCGGCTATCTGGAGGTCGCCGGCGCGCGTGCCGATGTCGTCATCGCCAATCCCTATGGCCTGACCTGCGACGGTTGCGGCTTCATCAATACCGATCACGCCACCCTGACCACCGGCCTGCCGCAATATGGCGCCACCGGCTCGTTGGAGAGCATCGACATCTCGCGCGGTCATGCGGTGATCGGGCAGGGCGGCGTCGATGCGCGCGGGGTCAGCCAGTTCGACCTGCTGGCCCGCACGGTCAAGTTCGCCGGGGCGATCAACGGCCAGTCCGTCCGGGTCGTGGCCGGGCGCAACAATGTCATCTATGCAACCGGCGAGGTCTCGGTCAAAGGCGATGGCGGCGGCGAAGCGCCCGAGATCGCCATCGATTCGACGGTGCTGGGCGGCATGTATGCCGACAGGATCATCATCCGTTCGACCGAAAGCGGGGCCGGTGTGCGCGCGCCGCAGAACATGGCCGCGAATGCCGGAGAGATGCATATCACCGCCGATGGCCGTCTGGTCATGGGCCGGGCCGCCGCGCCGAAGGTGACCCTGCGCAGCACCCATTCGGATGTCGAGATCCGCGAGAGCATCCTTGCCGGCGAACAGGCAGAGATCGAGGCCGCGCGCGATCTGGTCATTGCCGCCAATGGTCAGCTTGTCTCTGACAGCGTGCTGGAACTGGGCGCCGGGCGCGATACGGTGCTGCGGCAGGGCGCGGTCGTCGCCTCGCGCGGCGCCGATGTCTCGGTTGCCAGCGGCGGGACGTTACGCATTGCCGATGGCGCCTCGCTTTATGCGCCGCAAGATCTGAATATCGCCGGCGGCGGGCTGGACCTGGCCACGGGCGGAACGCTTCTGGCCGCGGATGCACTGAACCTGCGCCTGTCCGGCGGTGCTGCCGTGCTGAGCGCCGAGACTCGGCTGGCGGCCGGGCGCGTCATCGCGCTGGATGGCGGCAATTATGTGCTGGGGCAGGATGCGGCCATTACCGCGCCTTCGGCCCGGATCGCGGTGGACGGGCTGGCGCTGAATGGCGGCGCGGTTCTGGCCCCCGAGGCGCTGAGCCTGGATGTGGGCAATCTGACCTTCGCCAATGGCACCATCGCCACCGAGGACGACCTGAGCTTGCGGGCCGGCTCGATCAGCGGCGAAGGCCAGCTGATCGCAACCGACGGGTCGCTGACGATCAATGCCGGCGCGGTTTCGCTTGGCGATGGGCAGGTGATTGCCGGATCGGACCTGAGCTTCAGCGGCGACCGCCTGGCGCTTGGCGGCGTGGTGACCAGCCGGACCGGAAGCCTGGACCTGCGCGCCCGTTCTGGCGATCTGAACATCGCCGGTTCCGCGCAGATGCTGGCCGCGACCGACCTGAACCTGAACGCGAGCGGTGGGGTGTCCTTGCAGGACGATGCCGTCGCCCTTGCCCGCGATGGCGATGTCTCGGCCAGTTTCGGGCGGCTGAGCCTGGGGGGCGATGCCCAGCTTGCGGCATCGCAGGGCGTGCGCATGGCCGGGCAGGCGGTGTCGCTGGGCGAGGATGCGGTGATTTCCGCCGGCGATACGCTGTCGCTTCAGGCCGGCGAGGTGACGCTCGGTTCGGGTGCGGCGGTGCAGGCGGGCGGGCCTGCCAATGTCTCGGCCAGCCAGGATATCCGGCTGGGTGCCAATGCCACGCTGTCGAGCGGCGGCAATCTGGTGCTGAATACCGGCGATCTGGGCCTTGGCGATGATGCGGTCATTCGCGCGGGCGGGCGGGCGAGCGTTCTGGCCACGGGTGATACGGCCCTTGGCCGGGGCGCGGTTCTGGCCAGCGGCGGCGGTCTGCTGCTGGAAACCGACGGGTTGGAACTTGCGGCGAGCGCGATGGTTCAGGCCGGTGCCGATATGGTGCTGAACACGGGCCGGCTGGCGCTGAACGGCGGCAGCCTTGCCAGCGGCGGCGATATGGCGATCCGCGCCGACAGCGCCACGGGCAGCGATTTCGGGATCACCAGCGGCGGCACGCTGTCCATGGATGCAGGCCGTGTCGATCTTGGCCCCGGCACCATTGCCGGGGATGGCGGGCTGGAGTTGCAGGGCGACAAGCTGACACTGGCCGGCACCAATGTCATCAGCCGCAATGGTTCTGCTTCGCTGAACAGCCGTCAGGGTGATCTGGTCATGACCGGCCTGCTGGCGGCGGGTCAGGATGCGCGCGTGACCAGTGCCGGGGCCACCACGCTTGGCCAGGTGCAGGCGGGTGGCGATGCGCTGATCGACAGCGCCGGCGACCTGACCGCCTCGGGGGCGATCATCGCCGATGGTGTGGTCGATCTGGCCAGCGGCGGCTCGATCCGTGGCGATGGGCTGAGCGCGGGCGAGGACGTCATCGCGCGGGCAGCGGGCGATATCCTGATCGGCGAAGGTGCAGCGGCAGAAGAGGCCGAGACCGACAGCGACGAAGACAGCCGGCTGGCCGAAAGCGATAGCGTGCCCGAGGGCGCGGCACAGCCGGGTTCCGGCGATGTGCTGGCCGGTCGCGATATCGACATGAGCGCCGGCGGCAAGATCGTCATCGGGGGTCGCGCCATGGCGGAGCGTGACATTTCGCTCGATGCCGGTGGCCTGCTGAATATCGAGACCATGCAGGTCGGTCGCGATCTGAACATGCAAAGCGGCATTGGCGACAGCCGGATCGGCACGCTGCTGCTGCCCAATGACTTCGCCACCCAGATTGCCGGCAACCTGCGGATCGGCACGGTCTACGGTCAGAAATCCGTCGCCATCACCGCCGATACGATGCAGGTCGGCAGTTTCAGCGCCGGCGGCGACGGGGCGTTGCACACGCTGGTTGGCGCGCTGGATATCAGCGGCGATTTCCTGTCGGGCGGCGATGCCTGGCTGAGCGCGGCGGGTGATCTGTCTGCCGCGCGCCTGCTGGCGCAGGGCGCGGTCGATGTCTCGGCGGGTGGAAGCGTTGCCTTCAGCGATGTGATCTATGCCGGCACCACGGCGGATATTGTCAGCGGCGGATCGCTGCTGCTGACCGGTCTGCAATCGGGTGGCGATGCCCGGATCAGCTCTGCCGGGGATACCGCAATCGAGGCCGATGTGATCTCGGGCGGGGGGCTGAGCGCGGATATCGGCGGCGCCCTGGCGATTGCCGGGGCGGACAGCGCGGAAGCGGGTGTCTCGATGCTCAGCGCCGGGACGATGACGGTCAATGCCGCGGCACTTTCGCTGGGGCAGAACGCGCAGATTGCCGGGATGGGGCCGACGACGGTTCTGAACATTGCCGGTGCGACCAGCCTGGAGGCTGCGGCCAGCATTCTTGCGGCCAGCGTGCTCGATCTTCGCAGCGCGTCGCTGAACATGGCGGCGGCCAGCGGCATTCAGGGCGGCAGCGTCACGCTGGACATCGCGCAGGCGGTGTCGATGGGGCAGGCGGCGCAGATCATTGCGCAGGACGGGCTGGCCCTGACCGCGCAGAATCTGACGATGGCGGATTCCGCCCTGATCGCCCAGCAGGGGACCGGGGCGGCGGTGATTGGCGTGGCCGATGCGGTCCGCATCGACGGCGGGGTCATTCAATCCGGCGGGACCTTGCAGATCGACACCACCCGGCTGGCGATGAGCGGCTCTGCCGCCGGCAATGCCGCCGTGGTGCTGTCCGAGGGTGCGCTGAATATCTCGGCCAGCCGGATCAGCGGCGACGCGCTGAGCCTGATCCAGTCCGGCACTGCCGATGTGACCCTGCGGGGCAGGGGCGACGCGCTGGCGCTGAACGGCGGCGCGGTCCGGGCTGGCGGCGATATTGATGTCAGCGCCGGCACGTTGAGCGTTCAGGGCAGCGACCTTGGGGCTATGGGCGCGCTGCGCCTGGCATCGACGGTCGGACGGCTTGATTTCGATGCAACGGCGGTGGCTGCCAGCATCGCCATGGACAGCGCCGCTTCGGCCAGCATCGAAGGTGCGCTGGCGGCGAGCGGTGATATCCTGCTGTCGGCAGCCGGCAACCTGAGCCATGGCAGTACGGTGGGCACGCCCGGCCTGTTTGCCATGCAGGCCGGCGGGACGCTGACCGATCGCGGGCAAAGCGAAGGTGTTGGCGCGCTGCGCATGACCGGCGGCAGCGTTGACGCAGGCGGCAGCTATGTCGTGGCCGGCAATGCCGAATTGACCAGCCGTGGCGGATTGCGCCAGAGCGGCTCGATCATCGCGGGCGGGGTCATCCGGGCGGTGGCGGTTGGGGCGCTGATCAACAGCGGCACCCTGCAGGCCAGCGGGCTGAACCTGCGCGGCGACCGCATCGACAATAGCGGCACCCTTTACGGGGCCGAGCGTGTCGTCATGGCGGCCACGGCCGGGCTGGCCAATGGCGGGCTGATCTATAGCGACGGCTCGCTGTCGCTGGCGGCGGGCGGCACCATCCTGAACCGGGCCGATGGTGACATCCTGGCCTATGAGGGGGCGACCACGATCCGCAGCGCCGCGCTTGATAATCGCGGCGATCTGGCGCTGGCAGATGCGCAATTCGCCGTCAGCGGCGATTTCAACAATCGCGGCACCTATTCGGGCAACAGCTCCGGCCAGATCGGCGGCACCCTGCGCAATACCGGCCAGATCGTCGGCGGCAATCACGAACTGAGCGTCGGCGGTTTCGACAATCGCAGCCGGATCCTGACCGAGGGCAGTTTCAGCCTGCAGATGACTGGCGGACAGGCCGCCAATAGCGGGACCATCGATGTTGGCGCCCTGTCGATTGCCGGTGCCGATGACATCGTCAATGCCGAGGGTGGTGTGATCAAGGCCGGCTGGCTGTCGCTTTCTGCCGGGAACCTGACCAATGATGGCCGCATCCAGTCCTCGGGCCTGATGGCGATCAGCATCGACGATCAACTGCTGAACAATGGCGTGATCCGCATGGCGGCGGTCGTCAACGAGGACGATCAGGCGCTGCTGAGCACCATCGAGGCCGGCACGCTGGAAAACACTGGCCGCATCGTCACCGACGGCGGCGCGCTGCGCATCACCGCGCATGAGGCGCTGAACAACAGCGGCCGCATCATTGCCCTGGGCGATGACAGCTATCTGAACATTCGCGCCGATCAGGTGCCCGATCTCAGCCATATCAGCGCCCCGGGCACGCTGGAACTGGCCAGCTCGACCGGCGGGCTGATTGACGAACTGGTGACGGAAAAGGGCGAGGAACTGGTCGCCGAGGGCACGCTGATCATCCATGTCGCGCGTGTCGACAATGCCGGCGCCATTGCCGGCATGGACGGGTTGCAGCTGATCGGCAACCGGCTGGACAATAGCGGCCTGCTCTATTCCGGCGGCGATATGGCGCTGCGCTTCAATAATCGGATCGACAATGACGGCGGCCTGATCCTGGCCGAGAACAGTCTCGCGATCTCGGCGCGCAGCGCCGATGCGGAGGGGAATTACAACGCCCTAGGCCTGCTGACCAATCGCGGCGGCGGGGTCATCCAGACCGTCACGGGCGACATGTATCTGAATGTCACCAGCCTGCAGAACCTGCGCCGGACCGCTGCGGACAGCCCGGCTGGCGAATTGCGCTTCACCGATGCCGCCCCGGCACAGATCCTGTCGGGCGGCGATCTGGTCCTGCGCGGGGAAGAGCTACGCAACGAATACAGCCTGATTTCGGCCAATGGCGATATCGCGCTCGACCTCGACCGGCTGAGCAATATCGGCGCCCATTCCGGAGATGCCGCCAATCGCAGCTATGCGGCGGCCACGATCCAGGCGCGCGGCACGGTTTACGGCGAGGTGTCGGGACGGCTGGTCAACCGTAGCAACGGCTATGCAACCATCACCGAACCGGCGCAGGCTGGCGCAGGCGGGGCGGTCGCGCATCTGGCCCGGAACGATTACACCTTCCTCAGCGGCTCGGGCCTGCGGGGTCGGCTGGATGCGGTCACGCATGATGAGGTGCGCACCAACAGGGCCGGGGCCCAGATCGCCGGCGATGCCGGGCTGGGGCTGAGTGTCGGCGGCTTGAACAACAGCTATGGCGCAATCGTTTCGGCCAAAGGCCAGACGGCCATCCTAGCCTCGCACAATATCGCCAACAATTACGGCCTGATCCTTGGCGGCGCCAATGCCACCACCGAAGAAGGAGAGCGCGTCGCCTCGGTCGTGCTGTCGGCTGGTGGCGATTACAACAGCGTCTCGGGCGTGGTCAGCGGTCGCGATGTGGTGATCTCTGCGCGTGATATTACCATCCGCTCTGGCACCCGGCGCGTGACCACCGGCGACGGCTATCAGGATGTGGTCACCAAGCGTGCCGCCATCAACGCAAAGGGAACCGTCAACCTGCAGGCCCGGCGCGACCTGACGCTTGATGGCGTCAGGGCCAACGCGCGCGACAGTTTCATCGCCGTCGCCGGTGGAGAGATCAGCCTTGGCACGGTGAACCGCGAATCCGAGTTCGGGGACCAGGACGGCAGCAATTACGATTATGAGCGCCGCAATTCCCATCTGGTGACGACGATCACCGCCGGCGACGATATCGCGCTTCTGTCGACCGGCGAACGCGCCGGCGAAGACGGGTTTGCCAATGTGACCCTTGCCGGGTCCGACCTGCAGGCCGGCGGGCGCATCGATATTGCAGCACTGCAGGGCCATGTGCTGCTGCTGTCGGTCGCTGACGAATATTACACCGACAAGGCCCGCAAGAAGAGCTCGTGGCTCGGGCTGAAGAAGAAGCGCACCCGGACCCAGCATTTCGAGCGTACGCAGAACACCGTGTCCCTGGCGGCGGGCGAAATCGACATCTGGGCGGCTGGCAGCATTGTCGCGGAAGGCACCTCGATCACGGCGGCGGGTCTGAAGGGACAGGCCGCCATCGACAGCGGCAATGTCGCCATGACCGCCGCGAGCGGCAATATCGACTTCCTCGCCGTCGAGAACATCATCGGCGACAAGCGCGAGAAGACGACGAAATTCGTGTTCGGCCTGTTCTCCTCCTCGAAATCGACCGAGGATATCCTGGCCAATATGGAAGGGGCCAAGGTCACGACCGTCGGAGATCTGGACCTTTCCGCCGTCGCCGGCTCGGTGCTGATCCAGGGCGGCACCTTCGATATTGGCGGGGATTTCAACCTCGATACCTCGCAGGTCTACCTGCAGGGGATCATCGACACCCATTACCGGTTCGAGCATAGCAACGTTAACAACGGCTTCACCATCACCGATAAGACCCGTGTCACGCTGGACGAAACCGCCGAGATGCCGCGTATTACCGTGGGTGGCACCAACGGTCTGCTCGACCCGGACGGCCCGGCGATCCGCTTCGGTGGGCGCGGCGATGGCGCGACCAGCCTGGACCAGTTCACCCGTGGCCAGCTTATGGATGCGCTCGGCCCGCAGGGGATTCTGGCCTATGCTGCAGGCGGCTCGGATGGTGAGGGCGGCGATGGCGATCCCGCCCCGCATTGGACCCAGACCATGGCCGATGCCTATGACGGCGACGCCCAGCTGACCACCATCTCGCTTGCCGACATGACCGGGCCGGGCACCGACTATCTGCGGCATCTTGAGAACGATCAGTCCGGCCGCGTCACCTATGGCACGCCGACCCAGCTGCTTGAGGTCGATTACTACGAAAAGACGGTTCAGACCGGCGTGCTGACCAAGGTGCTGATCGCCATCGCGGCGCAGCAGTTCGGCTGGGGCGCCTGGACAACGCTTGCGGTCAATACCGCCGTCGATGGCGTGATCTCGGGCGAGGTCGATTTCGACAATCTCATCAAGCAGGCGGCCTTCACCTTCGCCATGAACGGCTTGCCGGGCGACCTGTCTGGCGGGTTCGAAGGCATCTACGAGACCGATGTACTGCGCAGCCTGTCGGATGCCGGCATCGCCGGCACCGAGCTGTTCAGCCAGAAATGGATGGTCGAGGGCCTGGTCTCCGGCTCATTGCAGACCGTGATCTACGGCGGCGATCTTGAGGACAATATCCTCAACAGCCTGCAGGCCAGCTCGATCCGTATCCTCATGGCCGAGGGCCAGGGCTGGATCGGCGATGTCAAATCCGACGAGGGATCGCTGGACGGCATGCTTCTGCACGGCATCGTCGGCTGCGCCGCCGCCGAGGCTTCGGGCAGCAATTGTGCCGGCGGCTTCGTCTCGGCCGCAGCGACCGAATATGTCACCGGCGTCCTGCACGCATCGAACGGCGCCGACGGCTATGTCCTGACCGCCGAGACCATGGTCAGGATCGTCAACCCGATCCTGGCCGGGCTGACATCGGGCGGCGATGTCGCGCAGTTCGAGACCAATCTGGGCATCAACAACAGCAAGGTGGACAACAACTATCTGGACAAGGAACAGCGCGAACGTGCCGAAGAATTGATCCGCCTGGTCAATAGCTATGAGTGCGGGGCCGGTCCCGGACCAAGGCCCGCGCGCTGCGCGGAAGCCCGCGCGGAACTGCAGGAACTGCAGCGTGCGTCAGCCGATAATACGCTGAAAATGCTGGAGGTCTGCCGGGCTGGACCCAGTCAGGACTGCACGGCGGCACTGAACGAGGCGCAGGATTATATTGACTGGGCTGGGGAGATGTTCAGTTGGCAGCGCGCCGGGTACTTTGATGTTTCGTCGGGTGAGCTTGGCATCGAAGTCGACTGGGGTGGAAGCCTTGACGAATTTGCGGTCGACATCATGCGCGACAATCCGGGACAGGCCGGATACGACGCCGTCGTCAGCAAGGCGATCCAGCACGATGGAACGATGAACCTTGTCGTCGGGGTCGGAACCGTCGCGGTGGTTGCGGTCGCCTGCGTTTCAACTGTTGGCACCGGCTGCGCCGTCGTTGCCGCGGGCGCGGCGCTTGGTGAAAGCAACAAGATCTATGACGGTGCACAAACGCTGATCAGCGGCGAGGAAAGCCCTGACGCCATTCACGATGGGCTGAGCGCCGTCGGGATGTCCGAGGCCCAGATCGACGAACTGACCCCCTGGATCGAAGGAGGTCTCCTGGTCGTAGAAATCGGCAGCGGGGGTGTCGCAGTCTTCAAGGCCACGCGAGCTGCAGTGACTGCCGGCAAGGTAGACGAGGTCAATGACGTCATTGATCGGGTGGGTGATGCCACAAATACTGGACCGCGCCTGACAATCCGCGATCACTATACCCATCACAATGAGATGCGCACGGATGTGATCGACCAGTTGAAGGGCCAAGGTTACAAGGTTGCAGACGGTGAAGCATCGTTCGGGAGTGCGTGTGGTGTTGGCCGTTGTCGCCCCGATATTCTCTACGAAGCTCCCGATGGAACGAAGGGAATAATCGAGATCAAGACTGGCAATGCCGATCTGAGCATCCGGCAAACTGAAATCTTTCCTCAGATCAAGGATGGGAACGCCATTCCACGCGGGAACGTCGCCGCAAGGTTTGGGCTACGACCGGGCGTGCCTTTAAAAGATCAAGGCTATCCGAACGGTATTGCTATCGAGGTTCGTGAGTTTCCAGGGGCGGGTCAATGAAGATTGTCGAAATTACGAATGCATTGAAATCACTGGGCTGGTCGTTATCGAGAGATGAGGTGGGTGATCGCCTTGCATCCTATAGGTTGTCGGATCGGACTGCGGATATCATATACGGTTTGAAAAGATTGCCTGACAAACAGCAGCTATGGGTTATGCGCTCAACCTCAACGGATGCCTTCTCTAGCGCGTGCGCTAAGGTTGACCCCGGTTACGGGATATCCGCTCCTCTCGTAACACCGTGGAATAACCCGGACATTCGTGTGCCTGAAATCCTTGAGGAACACGTCCGTCAGGCGTCGGATGAGGCAATTGCGTGGGCCAAGGCACAAGATTTGGACAAGGCACTGCGGGAACATGCGGCTTTGCCGACGAATGCGCCGGGTGCCCGCCCGATCTGGCATCTTGCCGCCTTGGCATTGCTTGGTGATGTTGCAAAACTGAAGTCCTATCAGGCGAGCTTTGCGGCGGGTGATCGGCTTGGTTTTGTAAACTATATCACCAAGGATTACATTGATCGTGCGGTTGCCTTGGCTGAGCAGACAGCCTCAGGATGACGCACCTCCTCTGCTTCCTGATCCGAACCTTTAGTGCGCTGCTTATAGTGGCATTTGGGACGGCTGCGACGTTTTCTGCGCCGGGGGACTGGACACGGGTCAGCTATCCCGTGGTGACGCTGGAACTGAGCGCTCAGCCGGTCAATCTGACGAACTCCGCCCGCGCGCCACCGCCCACCAGCGCAAAAGTGATGGCGACCGGCACTGCGCCTGCGCAAACCGGCAATCTGCGCGCATTCGATGGTGCGGAAACCAGTGGGGCAGTCTACGCGCTTTTACGGTCCTCTATTGCCACAAAGAGTGTAGCCAACCCGCCCGCTATGACCATTTCCAACTCCCAATGGGGAGCCAAGAGTGCACAACACATGCGAGACTTTGGCTTAGACGTATCAAATCCAGCCCATCGTCAACAGTTTCGAGACATGGTAGAAGAAATCGGCGCAAGTCCTGATAGAGTTGTGAGCGGTTCAATGTCCGGTGGCGGGCCAAACGGTCGGCGGGATGTTCTGTTCTATATTAAGGGAAGTGATGTCGTAGCGACCTCCCGATCTAAAGAGTTCGTGACTGTGATGGAAAATGGAATAACTAATCCCAACGTCATCAATGCGATAGGTCAATGACGCGTATAATTCAACGTGAACTAATCGGCTTGAATACTGCCCAAATCCTGGCCACGTTTTTTATGCCGCTTGGGGGGGAAGCCAATGGTGTGATTGCCTTGGTATTCAAAGATCATTCCGGTGAATTGAGCGAACTGTCAGCAGGCGGCTCTGGAGAGTTGCGGCTAGGCCAAGATCCATTGGGGAAGCTATTCTTCGATAAAAGCTTAGGATATTCATGCGTTGCACCGCTCATATTGATGTTCGAGGGCGCCCTGGATGGAAGCGAGCAGATTATGGATGTATTGATTGATGAGATGCCAAATAAGACAAAGATAGACTTGCTTCTGGATAATTCCTTAACGCTACATCTTCAGCTGGAGGATGATGAATTATACGTCAGCCTGGATAACTTCTCCGAGACCCGTCTCACATAGTTTGTCTGAACTCTGCGCCTCCGCTCAGGCCAATCGAGCAACAAAGAAGAGGTTGGCGTAACAAACATAACCGTGAAAGTGGTACCGGAATGACAAACTCATTTTTGAAAAGACTATCGGCTTGTCTTGCAGGTTTGTTGTATCGCCTTGAGGTTGCCGAAGAAGGGCAGGTAAACAGTGATTTTGCCGTGTCTCTGATGGAAGAGATCATTGCAGAGCTGCAAGGCTTGGATGCGGAAGATCTGGCGGATTTCATCGCAGCTGTCCACGAAGCGGCAGCAGATGAAACGAACGCGGCTCGAAAGAGCTATCTGAGCGACTTGCCAGATAATTTTGGGCTACAGGATAATCTATCCTGAGCGATCACACCGCCGCCGGTTCCTCGGGCGCCTGAAACCCAAGGCTATGTCGATGCGGGCATTCAGTGTCAATATTCCGCTGCTTGACGAAAGCAGAAATGTCGTCGAGACGCAAAATCTAGACGCTTCTGATGATGGAAAGCGGGTAATGTTATCGTTTGGAGAAGGCCCACTTTCTGGCCAAAAATTCCAAGGCGTCGACTACTTTTGGGAACTGTCAAGTGCCCGAATCGTACTGGAACGCTTGAACCTTCTGCCTGCTTGTAAGGGGGCGCTTAAATGCGTATTCCCGGGAGGCCTTCAAGGAGAAACAAGTCTCGGCTTGATAGCCTATATGTTTAGTGATCGTGGTGAAGTAATTGGGAGAGTAAATATTTTTGAAAATGCCGAGCTAAAGGATTTCGAAAAGATATCCAAGTTTTGTGATCAAAAGGCGTTTCGGAAGTCAATTCGTGGAGGGCGTTTTAGATTCCCTAGAACGTAGGTAAGTTTGCACTTGGGGCAGCACCGAACTGGTCGCTATGATCAATGGGTTTCCCAATATGGGAATGCAGGGACTGCCGCTAGAGCGGAATATGAGGCGGCGACAAGGTTGGTAAATAACCAAAGAGCATAGAGGGTGTCAGACCACGAGGCGGTGTCGTTGCACGTGATGAAAATGGCCGTATTGTCCAGGTTGTTGAGGTTAAGACCGGTGATGCTGGCCTTAGCCCCAATCAAGCAGAAATTTACCCGCAGGTTGCAAATGGTGATGCAATCCCAACTGGCCAAGTGGCCGAACGTTTGGGATTGAGCCCCGGTGTACCCCTGAAGGATCAAGGCTATCCCAATGGCATTCCCGTTGAGGTTCGTACTTTCGAAGGTGTAAACCAATGATCACGAATGAAATCACTGAGACATTTTGTGAACTTGGCTGGACGCCCAAGAAGAATGTTGATCACTATGCCGATAAAGATATCGGTGATCGTGTCGTACAGATACTTTTCAAAGTCAAAGATCTGGGTGCCTACCAGAAGTTCGAAGCGAGTTTTTCAATAGAGAGCGCTGACTTTACCTCAGCTGTCAAGGAGATTGAGGGTGGTCGTGGTGAGTATAACGATCTTCTAAAGGCGAATGTTCGGAACAAGCTGCGCATTCAGCAGACAGAAATCACCCGACGCCACATAGAAGGGACCTGTGCAGCCGCAATTGAATGGGCACAATCCGTAGACATCAACCAACGGTATGAAGATTTATGTGCAGTGGATCCGTCGACGCCGGGCGCTGCCGGAGTTTGGCATCTTGCGGCATTGGCTTTGCTTGGCAAAACGGCGACGCTAAAATCCTATCAGGCCAGTTTCGTGGCCGGGAATCGGCTCGGCTTCGTAAATTATATCACCAAGGACTACATCGACCGAGCCGTGGCGCTTGCCGAAAAGCAAAATCCGCCTTCGTGAGAAGCCGCATTTACACCTTCATGACCGGCCTTCTAGCGCTGCTTACAGCGGCGCCATCAAATCATCGCCAGAGGCCGAACGCTTTGTTCAGGGTGAACTCATGAGGGAGGCTCCGGCCTCTGCCGATTGAAGGTATCGGCCACCCTATTCGCGGCTTTCCAGCATCCCGATGGTGCGCCGGTCGCGCAGGGCGATATAGTCGGCGGCCTCGCTGCGGGGATAGGTTTCCTCGGCGATCTTGCCCAGCCGGTCGATGCTGTCATCCGGCAGCGGGTCGAGGCCCATGCTGGGCACGACATGGTTGTAAAGCTGGCTCAGCACCCGGTGCAGACCGCCATCTCCGCCGCCCAGATGCAGCGCCAGAAGCGGGCCGATGCTGGCCCAACGGGGACCGAGAGAATTCAGCATGATCTCGTCCAGGGTCTTCATGTCGACCACGCCGCTGTCGACCAGGCTCAGCGCCTCGCCGACCAGCACGGCCTGCAAGCGGTTGGCGACGAAACCCGGCACCGGGCGGTTCAGGCGCGCCGGCGCCTTGTCCAGCCCACGATAGAACGCCATCACCCGTGCGATCAGGGCTTCGTCCGCATCCGGCGTGCCGCAGATCTCGACCAAGGGCAGTTGGTGCGGCGGATTGAACGGGTGGCCGATCACCACCCGGTGCGGATCCGTCATCTTCGCGCCGATAATGTCCGGGGTAATGCCGGAACTGGACGACAGCAGCAGCGTATCCTTGCCCACCAGGGGCTCGATCTTCGCGAAAAGCTCGGCCTTGAAATCGTTCCGTTCGGGGCCGTTTTCCTGCACGGCGACCACGCCCTGCACCGCCTTTGCGATGTCCGGCTCGAAGCTGACGCGGTCGATCAGGGCCGCGATCTCGGCATCGCTGAAGGATTTGCCGGGGATGCCGTGCAGATCGGCGGGCAGTTTTTCACGGATGCTTTCGGCGATTCCTTCGGCCGGGTCGCTGATGACCACGTCATAGCCATTGGCGATGAAGGCGGCGGTCCAGGACCGGCCGATCACGCCGCCGCCGATGACGGCAATGGTGCCACGGGATTGTGCTTGGTTGCTCATTGGAATTCTCCATTCCTCCGCTTGACGCGGTTCACAGTTTGGCGATGCCCGACAGGCCGGTGAATGTGCCGATCACGGTCTGATCGGACCCGTCCATCCGCGCCCGGTAAAGCACGCCGTTCAGGGAACTGACGAAGATATGGCCGCTGGCATGATCGACGACCAGACCGATGGCCTCGCCCAGATCCTGCATCAGCAGCTTCGGTTCGGCCTCGAACCTGCCGGTCTTGTCGAAGGCCGCCCGGCTCAAGGAATTGCCGCCTTTCAGGTCGCCCCGGTCGGTCCAGTAAAGGAAGCCGCCTTCGCCGTCGAATTCCAGGTCGATCGGCTCTGGCAGGTTGCGAAACAGCACCTCGACATCGCTGCGGGTTTCCGGGGTCTCTCCGTCCGGCAGGTCATAGCCGGCGCGGCAGATGCTGCCCTGCCCGGCATCCGAATTGCCCTTCAGCGTGAAATAGAACTGCCGCGCCTTCGGATCGACGGCGATCCCCACCGGCCAGTGGCTGGCATCGTCGGTATCGCGCGGCCGCGTTCCGGTGACCACCAGCGTTTCCACGTCCGAACCGTCGAGGCCCGCGCGCATCACCCGCATCCCTTCCCGGTCGCACCAGTAGAGCTTGCCGTTCTGCAGGTCGGCGGTGATCTGCTTGGGGGTCTCGGTGACCCCGCCGCCGACCAGCCGGACCGGGTCCGAGCCGTCGAGATTCATCCGCCAGACCGCGCCGTCTTCGACATGCGAGGTCTGGGTCTTCATGTCCACCGTGCCCATCATCGTGGCATAGACATGGCCCCTGGCGGTGTCGATAAAGACACCGTCCGGCGCCTTGTCGAGCCCGGTGCGAAGCACGTTCACTTCCTCGCCGTCGCCATTGATGGTGAAAACTTTCTGGCCGAGAATATCGAGAACGACCAGTGTCGTGTCTGCTGCAGCTGTCATGTCAGCCTCCATCGGTTCGAATTGGAATTATTTGCTGTAATCGTCGTAGAAGCCCTTGCCGCTTTTCACGCCAAGCCGGCCTTCGTCGATCATCCGGTGAAGCAGCTTGCGCGGCCCTTCGGGCAGGCCCTCGCGCAGTGCGGCGTAATGCTCCTCGATATTGAGCACTACATCCAGACCGACCTGATCCATCATCCGGAACGGGCCGAGATCGGTGCCGAAATTCTGCCGGAAGATGCGGTCGACGGTATCGGGGGCGGCGACGCCTTCTTCGGCGACCGCAAGTGCTTCGCGCTTGATCGCCGCCCAGATGCGGTTGAAGATGAAGCCGACGCTTTCGCGCATCACATGATAGGGCGTCAGACCGTATTTCGGGAAGGTGTCCATCAGCAGCGCAATGATCCGGTCATCGGTGGCCCCGCTGGTCATCAGCTCGACCGAATTGACGAGCGGCGGCATCATGAAATGGGTGTTCAGCACCCGGGCCGGGTTAGCGACCTTTTCGATGAATTCGGAGGTCGGGAAGGACGAGGAATTGCTGGTCAGGATCGCATCCGGCGCCGCCAGGCGGTCCAGATCGGCGAAGATCGCGCGTTTCAGGTCGAGCTTTTCCGGCACCGCCTCGATCACCAGCCAGGCGTCGCTGAGCGCGTCTTCCAGTGTCGCTGCGCCGACGATTTTGCCGGCCTTGCCGTTCGGGGTCGCGTCGACCTGCTTGGCCAGATTGTCATTGGCGAAGGCCACGCCCTTGGCGCGGGCATCTTCGTTCGGGTCGGAAATCCGCACCTCGGCGCCCTGCGTCGCCAGCATCAGCGCGATGCGGCTGCCAAGGGTGCCGGCACCGATGATGGCGATGGGGCGGGATTCGATATTCGTGGGAATCGTGACGGTCATCTCAAGTTCCTTTCATGTTCAATTACAACAGGATAAGGTCCGGGATTTTCATCGAGAACTCTTCTGATACCGATCAGATAATGTCGGTTATGTCTGCTTCAATAAGTTACAAAGGCACCTACGGGGACTTACGCAGCGTCACTGAAAACAGGGGCGCGCGATGCGTCTAAAGATCGGCGATTTCGCGCAGCCCGACCATTGCGAGATCCAGATAGCCGGCATTGCGCAAGGTATCGACGGGATATTTCTGATCGAACAGGAAGCGCTCGACCGAAAAGCCCGGCTCGATCCGCGACAGGTCTATGATCGAGTTGCGCGCGCCTTCAGTGTCGCGGCTGATGGTCTGCAGGGCCAGAAGCTGTCGACGCGGCGCGCGGTAGAACTCGCTGCCCGCAGCGGCGCGCAGCGCGGCCTGCATGGCCTCATCGCTGCGCTTCATCGAGATGCACAGAATCGAGTGCTGCAGGTTGCACATCGGCGCGAACTTGGAATTCGATGCGATCTGACAGACATGGCGCGACATTCGATATGCGACCTCGGCTTCGCCCATGACCGCGTTGGCCTTGGACATGGCCAGCAGCGCGAAGATATTGTTGGCGTCTTCCCGCAAGGCCTGGGCCGCCAGGCGGTGCGCGCTGCGGTGATCGCCCAGAAGGCTGCCGCGCACGCTGGCCGAAATGGCGGCGACCATGGCGTCATTGGGCGAGCTCCGCTCGGCATTGTTCAGAAGCTCTCGGACCTCGGCAAGCAATGCGGCGTTTTCGGGGCGAATCTCCTCCATCACCATCGACATCAGAACCCAGGCCTTGAAGGCAAGGAACAGGCCCGATTCAAGTTGCAGGAAAGCCGAACCTAGTCCTTCCAGTGCCCGCCCCATGGAGTCGCCATCGAATTGCAACGCGTTGCGCAAGGCGGATTGGACGTGGCGGGTTCTGACGGCAATGGCGGAATCCGGGTTGGTGCGCTGCGGCAACTGTTCCAGCGCCGTATCCGCGATGCCCCAGCAGAACCGGCCAAAGGCCTGCTGATCGCCCAGAAAAGCGCTGAGATCGTCGACGAAGCAATGTTCCGTATGCACCAGGTCGTCGCTGACCGGGTCGATCACCTGAACGAAGATCACCGCGCCTCGCTCTCCCCGCTCGATTGAACTTCGGATGATGAGATCGGGGTTTTCCTGGCGCAGCGTTCGACGGGCCAGGGCAATGAATCCGCTGACGGTCTTGCCGACCTGATCGTCGACAAGCCGGGCGAAGGTGCTTTCGGTGCCGTCTGTCGGCCCCGGCGATCCGCATTGGATCAGGATCGCGCGCCTGGCGTCGGCTGGCGCCGATGTGGACGACGGATTTTCCTGCAACGCGACGCGCTTGGCGATCAGCCAGTCATTGAACTCGGAATCGCCAACATCCAACCCTTCCAGAAACTCGCCCTCGGCGGTGCTGCTGGCAAGATCGGTGCGCACCGCCGCAGGGTCCAGCCAGACATGCTTGCGATCGCTGCCCAGCACATCGCGCGCCTCGGCAAGACTGCGGCGAATATCCAGCAGGGCGGTGCGCAGGCTGCCTTGCGCCTGCTGGGGGGCGCGGTCGCTCCACAGCTTGTCCTCAAGCCAGCGGCGGCCGTGACGCATCGTCGGCGCGTCTGCCAGCAGCGCCAGCAGTGCGATGGCCTTGCTGCTTGTGGGGGTCACATCGGTTCCGTCCGCCAATGTCGCGGAAAACGGACCACGCAACGTGAT
>NZ_CALMYP010000004.1 GCF_937873615.1 uncultured Paracoccus sp. | reverse complement strand
TCCTTTCGAAGAAGCATGGACCGGATCGCTCATACACAGAAGATCTGACACTCTCAACGTTGACACTGTCCTGCAGGAGGAGGTCGTCATCCTGAAGAAGCATGTTGTCGCCGCCGCCATTTACGGTGAAGGTCTCGCCGATGGTCATGCCCACCCCGGGATTGTAGCCGGTCGGAAAGTCGATCTCGCTCTCTTCGTAAACCTTCTTGTAGTCATAGACTGCCATGCCGTCGCTCCTCGTTCACAATGCTACTCGTCCAAGACCGCTTGACCGACAATCCAGACGTGATCCAAACACGATGTCTACTCGGTAACCGAGAGCAGAAAAACATATCAGTTTAGACAATTTTAATAACTTCTACGTGCAGTTGCTTTTTGATCAGTACCGAAAAGGCCCCGCCATTCCTGGCGGGGTTTCAGTCTACAACCATGACGCTACGCAAACTATCCAGTCGCTGCGTTCGACAATACGGGTGGCCACCCGCAGCCTCATCGCCGCAAGGCAGGGGGCATCGCGGGCGGTGCAGCGGATCGGTTCACGATCTCACTCCATCTTCAACGCCTGAATAAACGCCGTCTGCGGTATCTCGACCTTGCCGAACTGGCGCATCTTCTTCTTGCCGGCCTTCTGCTTCTCCAGCAGCTTCTTCTTTCGCGTCGCGTCGCCGCCATAGCATTTCGCGGTCACGTCCTTGCGCATCGCAGAAAGCGTTTCGCGGGCGATGACGCGGCTGCCGATGGCGGCCTGAATCGGGATCTTGAACATGTGGCGCGGGATCAGCTCTTTCAGCTTCTCGACCATCACCCTGCCCCGCGCCTCGGCGCGGTCGCGATGGACCATGATCGACAGCGCGTCGACGGGTTCGTCATTCACCAGGATCGACATCTTTACCAGATAATCCTCGCGATATTCGCTGATCTGGTAGTCGAAGCTGGCATAGCCCTTGGTCACCGATTTCAGCCGGTCATAGAAGTCGAAGACCACCTCGGCCAGCGGCAGGTCATAGACGACCATGGCACGGGAACCGGCATAGGTCAGGTCCATCTGGATGCCGCGCCGGTCCTGGCACAGCTTCAGCACATCGCCCAGATATTCGTCGGGGACCATGATCGTGGCCTTGATGCGCGGCTCCTCGATATGATCGACCAGGGTCAGGTCGGGCATGTCGGCGGGGTTGTGCAATTCGCGCACCTCGCCGTCGCGCATATGCAGGCGGAACACCACCGAAGGCGCGGTGGTGATCAGGTCGAGGTCGTATTCGCGTTCCAGCCGGTCGCGGATGACTTCGAGATGCAGCAGGCCCAGAAAGCCGCAGCGGAAGCCGAAACCAAGGGCCGCCGAGGTCTCCATCTCATAGGAGAAGCTGGCATCGTTCAGGGCCAGTTTCTCGATGGCGTCGCGCAGCGCCTCGAAATCGTTGGCATCGACCGGGAAGAGACCGCAGAACACCACCGGCTGCGCCGGCTTGAAGCCCGGAAGTGCGGCGGCGGCGGGTTTCTTTTCATGGGTAATGGTGTCGCCGACGCGGGTGTCGCGGACCTGCTTGATCGAGGCGGTGAAGACGCCGATCTCGCCCGGGCCGAGTTCGGCGATATCCTTCATCGCCGGGGTCAGCACGGCCAGCTTGTCGAGCTTGTAGCTGGCGCCGGTCTGCATCATCTTGACCTGATCGCCCTTGCGGATCACCCCATCCATCACGCGGATCATGACGACGACGCCCAGATAGGCGTCATACCACGAATCGACCAGCATCGCCTTCAAGGGTGCGTTGCGGTCGCCTGTGGGCGCCGGCAGGCGGGTGACGATGGCTTCCAGCACATCGGGAATGCCAAGCCCGGTCTTGGCGGAAATCGGCACCGCCTGCGAGGCGTCGATGCCGATCACATCCTCGATCTGTTCCTTGACCCGGTCGGGTTCGGCCGCCGGCAGGTCGATCTTGTTCAGGACCGGGACGATCTCGTGATCCGCGTCGATGGCCTGATAGACGTTCGCCAGCGTCTGCGCCTCGACGCCCTGCGTGGCATCGACGACCAGAAGCGAACCCTCGACCGCGCGCATGGAGCGGCTGACCTCATAGGCGAAGTCGACATGGCCGGGCGTGTCGATCAGGTTCAGGACATAGGTTTTCCCGTCCTTCGCCGGATAGGCGATGCGCACGGTATTGGCCTTGATGGTGATGCCACGCTCGCGCTCGATATCCATGCTGTCCAGAAGCTGCGCCTTCATGTCGCGCTCGGCGACGGTGCCGGTCAGCTGGATCAGCCGGTCGGCCAGCGTGGATTTACCGTGGTCGATATGCGCCACGATGGAGAAATTGCGGATGAGGTCGAGATCGGTCATGCGCCGCATATACAGGCGCGATTGCGGCGCTGGAAGGGGGATTTGCAACCATGCGTGGGGGCGCGTCGTCCGGCATCCGGGCAGGTGTCGCGATTGACCGCGCCACAGGTCTTTACCTTGGCGCGCGGCGGGACGATCATCGGCGCTCAACAGGAGAGCAAGATGACCGGCAACGACCGATCCACACTGGAAAACCGCATCGCCCAGGGCCGCGGCGAGACCCCCGCCGATCTCGTTCTGAAAGGCGGCCAGGTCTGGTGCATGGTCACCGGGGCGCGGATCGCGGGCGATGTCGCCATCGCGGGCGATACGATCGTGGGGATCGGCGCGGAATACCGGGGAAAGCGCGAGATCGACGTTTCCGGCGCGACGCTGGTGCCGGGCTTCATCGACACGCATCTGCATATCGAAAGCTCCTGCGTGACGCCCTCGGAATTCGACCGCTGCGTCACCCCGCGCGGCGTGACCACCGCCATCTGCGACCCGCACGAGATCGCCAATGTGATCGGCGCCGAGGGGATCAGATATTTCCTCGACGCCTCGCGGATGACGGTGATGGATCTGCGGGTGAACCTGTCCTCCTGCGTGCCCTCGTCGCCGATGGAGACTTCAGGCGCGCGGCTGGATGCCGGCGATCTGCTGGAACTGGCCGATCATCCGGCGGTGATCGGGCTGGCGGAATTCATGAATTATCCCGGCGTTTTGACCCGCGATCCGGCCTGCATGGAAAAGCTTCGCGCCTTCGCCGGCCGCCATATCGACGGTCATGCGCCACTGCTCTCGGGGCGGGATCTGAACGGCTATATCGCCGCCGGCATCCGCACCGAGCACGAGGCGACAACCGCCACCGAAGCCATCGAGAAGCTGCAGAAGGGAATGCGGGTGCTGATCCGCGAGGGCTCGGTCTCGAAGGATCTGGATGCTCTGGCGCCGGCGCTGACACCGCTGACGGCGCCTTACATGTGCCTCTGCACCGATGACCGCAACCCGCTGGACATCGCCGAGGAAGGCCATCTGGACGCCATGATCCGCCGGCTGATCGGTCATGGCTGCGACCCGCTGGCGGTCTATCGCGCTGCCTCGCTGTCAGCCGCCGAGGCCTTCGGGCTGAAGGATCGCGGTCAGGTCGCGCCGGGCCGGCGCGCCGATATCGTGGTGCTGGAGGATGTGGAAAGCTGCGCGATCCGTCGGGTGATCTGCGGTGGCGTGGCGATCGACGACGAGGCCTTCAGGGGCCGGACGATCCGGGGGCTGGTCGGGCTGAACTCCGTCCACCTGCCGCCGCTGGATGCAGGAAGCTTCCACATGACCGGCACGGGCCCCACGCCTGTCATCGGCATCCAGCCCGGCCGCATCCTGACCGATCACCTGATCGAGGACATCGCCGCAACCGATGGCGACCGCCGCCCCAATCCGGCGCGCGACCTGGCCCGTATCGCCGTGGTCGAGCGGCATGGCCGCAACGGCAATATCGCCAACGGTTTCGTGCGCGGTTTCGGGATGCAGCGCGGCGCCATCGGCTCGACCGTGTGCCATGACCACCACAATATCGCGCTCGTTGGGGTGGATTACGCCGACATGGCCGTGGCCGCGCGCCGCCTGGCCGAGATCGGCGGCGGCTTCGTCGTGGTGGAAAACGGCGCGGTGACGGCGGAACTCGCCCTGCCCATCGCCGGCCTGATGAGCGCCGACGGGTTCGAACATGTCCACGATGCGCTTGTCCGCCTGCGCAAGGCCGCGCGGGATCTCGGCGTGGTTCTGCACGAGCCCTTCCTGCAGCTCGCCTTCCTCGCCCTGCCGGTGATCCCGCACCTGAAGATCACCGATATGGGCATGGTCGATGTCGACCGTTTCCAGATCATCGGCGATATTGCCGATGCCCCGGATATGGGTCACGATGCGCAAGTGACAGGAGAAAAGCGATGAAACTGATCGTATCAGACATGACCTGCGGACATTGCAGATCGACCGTCGAAAAAGCCGTTGCCGAGGCCGGCGGCACGGCTGCGGTCGATCTGGAACGCAAGGAAGTCACCGTCGAAGGCCTCGACCCGACGCGCGCGGCAGAGGTGATTCGTGCTGCGGGCTTCGATCCAAAGCCCGCCTGACACAAGATATGGGGGCGCTTTTTGCCCGATCCCCACCCCTTCGCGACACGCAACGATTGAGCGGATGGCGGGTTCCTGCTAGTCTTGGCGCAATCGGGGCAGGCAGTGCCGCCCCCAATAATGCCGAAACGGCAATCCAGGCAGAACCGAGGAGACAGTCATGAATCGCATTCTCATTGCCGCCGCGGCGGTCGTGCTGACCACGCCTTTGGCCATGGCCGGCCCCATCGACAGCGCCTGCGTGCGCACGGATCGCGGCGCCCGCCAGCCCGCGCTTTGCAGCTGCGCCCAGCAGGTGGCCAACCAGACACTGTCGCGCTCCGATCAGCGCCGCGCGGCTGCATTCTTCCGCGACCCTCACAAGGCGCAGGAGGTGCGCATGTCGAAGCGCGATTCCGACAACGCCTTCTGGGCCCGCTACAAGACCTTCACTCGCACCGCCGAATCCTATTGCCGCTGAGATGCGCATCGTCGTCCTGACCGGCGCGGGAATCTCAGCCGAAAGCGGCCTGCGGACCTTCCGCGCCGCCGACGGCCTGTGGGAAGACCACCGGATCGAGGATGTCGCCACACCCGAAGCCTATCAGCGCGACCCGGCCCTTGTGCACCGCTTCTACAACGAACGGCGCAAGGCCGCAGCCGAAGCGCAGCCCAATGCCGCGCATTTCGCCTTGGCAGAACTGGCAGAAAAGCACGAATTGACGCTGGTGACGCAGAATGTCGACGACCTGCACGAACGCGGCGGCTCGGCCCATGTCATCCACATGCACGGTGCCCTGAACAGCGCGCTTTGCGCCAGTTGCGGCCACCGCTGGCCCAGCCCGGTCAGGACCGACACGAAGACGCCCTGCCCCCAATGCGGCAAGGCCACGGCGCGTCCCGACATCGTCTGGTTCGGCGAAATCCCCTATCACATGGACAGGATCTGGTCCGCCCTCGAACAGGCCGAGATCTTCGCCGCCATCGGCACATCCGGCAATGTCTATCCGGCCGCCGGTTTCGGCCAGCATGCGCGGCGTTGCGGCGCCGAATGTATCGAGCTGAACCTGGATCGCTCGGCCGTCAGTCGCGACTTCCATCGCCACATCATCGGCCCGGCGACTGAAATCGTCCCGGAATGGGTGGCGGGACTGGCTTAGTCCTCGCCCTCCTCCATCGCGGTCACCTCGATCAGGTGATCCATGGCGAAGGCCGGATCGGTGCAGCCCGCGTCACCGACGATCTGCGCCGGCACCCCGGCCACGGTCTTGCAGGGCGGCACATCGGCCAGAACGACCGAACCCGCCGCAATCCGGCTGCACCGCCCGACGGTGATATTGCCAAGCACCTTGGCCCCGGCCCCGATAAGCACGCCATTGCCGATCTTCGGGTGCCGGTCGCCATCGGCCTTGCCGGTCCCGCCAAGCGTCACCGAATGCAGCATCGAGACATTGTCCCCGACCACCGCCGTTTCGCCAATGACGATGGAATGGGCGTGATCCATCATCACCCCCTTGCCGACCCGCGCCGCCGGGTGGATGTCGACGCCAAACGCCTCGGAGCAGCGCATCTGCACGAAATAGGCCATATCGCGGCGGCCTTCGGTCCAGAGCCAATGGGCGATCCGATAGGCCTGCAGCGCCTGAAACCCCTTGAAGAACAAGAAGGGCTGCATCAGCCGGTGCGTGGCCGGATCGCGCTCATAGACCGCGCGCATATCGGCCTCGGCGGCAAGGACCAGTTCCGGGCGCGCGGCATAGGCGGCATCGGCGATTTCGCGCAGAAGCTGGGCGCTCATCTCGCCCGAGGACAGCTTCATCGCGAAACGATAGGCCAATGCGGATTGCAGGTTGTCGTGATGCAGCAACCCGGCATGGATCAGCGCCCCCAGAAGCGGCTCGTCTGCAATCGCCTCGCGCGCCTCAGCGCAGATCTGCGACCAGAGCGCCGTGCCACTGACCGGCGCAGCGTTCAGGATTTCAGCTTTCGCAGGACTGTTCATGCGGCTCTCCTTTGCCCGGCAGATTAGCGCAAAGCCGCAGCGCGGAAAACCCGTCAGCGTGGCAATGTCAGTTCCAGCCAGTGCACCGCCAGCCGGACCTTGCCGCCGGCGAAAGCCCCGCCGGTCGCCGTCAGGATGACCGGTGCCGGCGACCAGTAGGTAAAGGGCTGCGACAGCATGCCGCGCGCCCATGATCCCTGCTGAATGCCAAGCGAAGATCCGAAACGGTCGGTCGCCCCCTCGGTGCCCATGGCCCAACTGCTCAGCGTGCCGGTCAGCGCCTCGCTCACCCGCGCCGTCGCCCCGATCACCATGGCCGAGTTCGGAATGACAAGATCGGTGGTCATGCTGGTCCCCGCCGAGACCGCGACCTCGGTTTCCGCCACCCGCGCCGCAAGCGCCGAACCGAAAGCACCAAGCGTCATGGCACCCTCGATCCAACCCGTGCCGTCGTGGATTGCCGGCACACCGACATCGACCACGAAGGCCCGCATCCCCGCCTGCGCATCGACGAAGACCCAGCCGCCGTTGGAGGCAATGGCGATCCTGCCATCCTGCCCGGCCCAGGCCTCGCCGGCACCGGACGGCACGCCGTAGCAACTGCCCTCGATCATGGCCAGCGGAGGAGAGGTCTGGCTCGCGCTCACCAGAACCAGATTGACCAGCCCATCCAGCCGGGCCAGGGATTCGTTGACGGTGACATGTTTCTGCGCCTGCGCCGCCTGCACCAGCGGAAGGCCAAGGCGTTGGGTCTGTTGCGTGCTCATCAGAAGCTCCTGGTAATGAAGGGACCGGGTCCAAATTGCTCGGACAGTTGCGCGACCGAGGCCGTCAGCCGCCCCTGCCCGGCCTGGCCCGCCAGACCGGAAGGCAGATCGAACGCCGCAGCGCCGCTTTCGAACTCATGGGTCTCGCCGCCCGCTTCGACGAGGATCAGATAGGCTTCGCGCGCCTCGGCCAGCGGCACATCGCGCAGATCCCAACGGTCGCCCTGTATTCGCGTGCGCCGGATCCATGACAGCCGCTCGCCCACCAGCCGCAGATGACACGGCGACAGCGGTCGCAGGCCCGCGCCCGGCGTATTGGTGGCCCTTTGGCGATAGCTGGGATGATCCACCCCGCGCATTGCCGGACCGATCCGCCAATGCCGCACCTGCCCCAGCGTGGCGGGATCCAGCGCCAACTGGCGCAGCGCGCCGTCCAGCACCACGACAATCGACCCGACCGGCCATTCATCGGGCATGGTCGCGTCGGTGCCGAACTGCCCGCGCAACCGCTCGCCAAGCGACCAGAGATTGCTCGCCACCAGACTTGCCCGCGTGAACTGGAAAATCTCCCAGCCATAGGGGCTGCCATTCCCGATGGCGACCAGATTCGCCCCATGCAGAACCGCATTTTCCGACGCATTCGCCAGTGCCCCGGTGCCAAAGCGCACCAACACCCCATGCCCGCGGTCAATCAGGCCCGGCTTCGCCTTGCGCAAAGGCGATTCCGTGACGCCGATCATCGCCCCCTGCGGCAGCGTGGTATTCAGCATGAAATCGCTGTCCGGGCTGGCCGAGCCATAGACCACGACCGATCCCGGCCAGGGCTTGGCGGCAACCGCGATATGCGGCGCATGGGGCACCTCATTGCCGCGCATCAATGGCAGGTCCATGATGATCGGCCAGACCGGCATCGGCGGCTGATAGCGCGGAATGGCGATGCCATCCTCCTGATAATCCACCGGCCGATAGATGCCCGGCTCGGTCCTTACGGCATCGACGGTAATGCCACCGGCGCGCTCGACCCGGTCGATGCGCCAGCGATGCGCGACTTTGTCCCCGCGCCGCGTCAGCGCGACCACATCCCCCGGCCCAAGCCACCGTTGAGAAGGCGGCAGGCGAAACCGGACCGTCTCGCGGCCGATCTGCGCTTCGGCCAGCCAGCGCGCGGCTGTATTGCGCGCCTCGGGCACGGTCATCAGCAACGCCATCTCGCTGTCCGAGACCACCGGCGACGGGTCGTCCGGCAGTGACGCCTCGACGGTCGAGGTGGCATAGCTGCCGCCGACCGCGACATGGGTCAGCCGCAACCGCCCGACCATCTCAGCCGAGGCGCTGCGCGTCGTTTCATGCGCCACCTCCTCCAATTCGGCCAAGGCCGGTTCGCTCAGCTCCGCACTGACAAGACCGTCGCGCATGATGAATTTCAGCACACCGTCACGCTCGACCGCGTCGAAACCATAGGCCAGCATCAGCGGCTGCAGGCTCGCCCGCGCAGTCTCCGCCCCACCGGCAGAGTAGCCGCGCACCAGCCCCGACAGGCGAGATACGTCTATCGCCGTGACACCCGCCGCCGCGCAGATATCCGCCACCACCCGGGCCAACGGCACCGCCCCGGCCCGCCCGTTCAGCCAATGCCCGCGATCCCAGGCCGGACCGTCGGACCACAGGTCCGCCCGCCCCGGAAAGGCCGGATAGGGCCGCGCATCCCAGCACCAGACATGGGCGCGCGACATATCGACCATATGGCCACCATAGCTGCCCATGGGGTTATGCGCCGGGTCCGACCAGTAAGTCGTCATGGCCCTGACATAGGCCGCCTGCATGGCATCGTCGCGCGCCCCGTTCGAATGATAAGGCAGCCGCGATTCCGAGCTCATCGCATCCAGGAACTTGTTCGGCTGATTGCTTCCCTTGTCGAGCGCGGCACAGCCCATCTCGGTAAACCAGATCGGTTTCGAGCGCGGCACCCAGGCCGAGGACACCGCCTGCCTGACCCCCTCGATCCGATCATGGTGGCGGTTGCCCCACCAGTTGACCAGATCCTTGTAGCGCCAGATCCAGTGTTCGCCGTAAGCGCCATCCTCGATGGGCGTCCTGATCTGGGATTCGCGATGGGCGCTGTCGGCATAATACCAGTCATAACCCTCGCCACCCGCGACCTGGCTTTCCAGATGGCCCGGCGCGTCGATCCGCCGCCAATGCGCGTCCTTGTGATCCTCGCCCTCGCGCCAGTCGGACAGCGGCATGTAATTGTCGATACCGATGAAATCGACATTCGGATCGGACCAGAGCGGATCGAGGTGAAAGAAGACATCACCCCCACCCGGATGATGGCCGAAATATTCCGACCAATCCGCCGCATAGCTGATCTTCGCATCCGGCCCGAGAATGGCGCGCACGTCAGCCGCCAGCCGGCGCAACTCCTCGACCGCCGGAAAGCGGTTCTCGGGGCCACGCAACTGCGTCAGCCCCCGCATTTCCGATCCGATCAGGAAGGCATCGACCCCGCCCGCCATGGCGCAAAGATGCGCGTAATGCAGGATGAAACGGCGATAGGACCATTCCTGCGGACCGGTATAGGTGATCGCACCGTCCGAGATCGCGAAATCCTCGCGCGCGGCATCGCCGAAAAAGGCCCGCACCGCTGCCAGATTGGCCGCCGTGCCATCGGGACTGCCGTCACGGCCGGGGGCAATCTCGGCGGTGATGCGGCCCCGCCAGGGCATGATCGGCTGATCCACCGCGCCGGTCCATGGATCGGGGCGACCGTTGCCGGCCAGTTGCTCCATCAGGATGAAGGGATAGAACACGGCCTTCCGACCCGATTGCGCGATGGCGCGCAATGCCTCGATAACCGATGCATCCGCAGGCGTGCCGCCATAGATCGGTCGGTCGTCCTTGCGCGCAACCTCCATCGCCGCCGCGCGACCGATCCCGCCGGCACGCCATGCCATGCCCTGACCGTCACGACCCGCATCCTCGACCTTGGGCCGCAGTGTGCAATGGCCGACGCGCAGGTCGTCGCCGAACCAGGACACCACCAGCGAGACGGATCCGACCCGGGGCAACTCGCGCCCGAGGATATCCATCGAAGCCGCGAAATCGGTCTCGGCAAGCGCGGTCGCGCTATTGGCGGGCACCGTCTCTCCCCAACCCAGATCATAGCTGACCGCCCGCGTCGCCAGCGAATATTCACCCGTGCCGGGGATCATCGCCACGGCCTGAACCTCGCGCGACAACCCGCCGCCCGATTTCGCCGCCCGCGTGACCTCGAAGCTCAACTGCGGCAGCCGGTTGCCCCAGCGTTCCAGATCCTGCTCCTCCAGCACGACATAGGCGATGCCGCGATAGGCCGGCGTATCCTCGCCCTCATGCGCCGTGATGCAGGGATCGGGCAGTTGGGTTTCCGATCCGTCATAGACCCGCATGTTCAGGTCCGAGGGCGGGATTTCCTCGCCATCGGCCCAGACCCGGCCCACACCCAGAATCGGCCCCTCGCACAGCGCCAGCGCAAGGCTGAGGCGATAGGAAATATTGGTCACACGCGGCGCCGTCCCCTTGCCGCCGCCCTGACGCGAGCTGACCTCGGTCAGCGGCGCGGCCCAGATCACATGACCCGGCACCCGCATCTGCCCCCAGAGCCGGGGGATCGGGATGCCCTCGCCCGTGGTCTGGATGCGCAGCCGGTCGATCCGCCCGGTTTCCACCGCCTGAGAACCGGCGCCGAGCAGCCGCTGATCGATCAGCCGCCCCGCCGTCGCCCCGATGGCACGGCCGATCACCGCGCCGGTCAGGCCAAGAACGGTGCCGCCGAAGCCTGAACCGACCGCCGCACCCACGGCGGAAAGCAGGATGGTTGCCATGTGGAACTCCTATCGTTCAGGAAAGCGGAACCTTGCGGCGATCCGCTGCCGCCAGGGCGCCGAAAGCGGGCTTTCGACGACCCCGTGGCGGTCGTAAGCATGGATGAAGGCCGGGGCCGCCCCGGTGGCCGAGACGACACCCAGATGTTTCGCGACCGCGCCCATGCGCATCCGAAACAGCAACACCTGCCCCGGCCTGTCTTCGTCATCATCGGGCAACAGATGCCGGCGCGCCCCGGCCAGCAGAACTTCGGCCCGGTCATATTCGCCCCAATCCGGGCTATAGGCCGGCGCGACCTCGGGCTCTGCCCCGTAAAGCTCGCGCCAGATGCCCCGGACCAGACCCAGGCAATCGCTGCCCGCCCCCCGGACCGAGGCCTGATGCAGATAGGGCGTGCCAAGCCAGCTTCGCGCGATGCGCAGGATTTCGGGGGCAGGATCAGATTTCAATGATCTCACCCTCATTGCCGGGCCGGAACAGCCATTCGGCGCGCTTCGGCTGCTCCTTGCCGGGCGCGATCAGCCAGTCTTCTTCGGGCAGATGCGGAAAGCCACGGAAATTCGGGTAATTGTCGAATTTCAACCGGCACATCCCGGCGGATTTGTCGCAACCCGCGACAAGCCGAACCCGGTCGCCCGCCGCCGGCACAAGGCCCGGCACCGCCCAAAGCTCGATCTCCCGCGCGCCTCCGGGCTTGGCGCGGTCATTCTTGACATGGCCGCGCAGATCAACTGCGGCACCGTTCAGGACCAGCAGCGCGCCGCGCTCGAACCAGCGATCCTCGACCCCCGGCAATCCGCCAAGGCGCAGAACCGCGCCATCGACCGAAACCACCTGCGCTTCCGCCGATATCCCCGGCCTGTCCAGATCGGCCTTGCAGGCCCCGTCCCCCAGCACAGCCGAGCAGCGCGGATGAAACAGCCGCCCCAGCGGCTGGTTCAGCGCCTCTGAGAGACCCCGCAATTCCGCCTTGAACGCCCCGCCGGAACGCGTGACCTCGCCCAGATGCCCCCGGAAGACCAGCCGGTAATCCGCAGGATCGGCCCAGTTCACCTCCCACTGGCAGATCTCGGCCCCGTCCCAGCGACCGGCCAGAATATCGGCCTCCTCAATCGCACCATCGGACAGCGCGCCGATCGCCTCGCTGTTGTCGACCGAAAGCCCGGCCCCCTGAACGACCGCCATCGCCGACAGACCGACATCGGGGCGAAAGCTCAGCCCGACAAAGCGCAACTCGGCATCGTGATCGGTAAAGCCCAGCTGCATGCCGTCGGCGCGGGTGATCGACCAGGCCCGAGCAATGGTTGTCGTCGTCATTGCCGCACCTCGATCACCGGAACCTGAGGCATGTCGCCAGCCTGAAAGGACGCCACCGAAACCGCGATGCGGTCGGTATCGAAACGCACCGGCACGTCGAATTCGAAACCGGCGGTGATGCTTGCCCCCTCACCCGGCGGCTCGGCCAGCGTGACGATGCCGGTTGCGGTATCGACCTCGAAATCCACGCCCTCGCGCTGCTCGTCGCCGCCCACACCGACCCGCACCGTGCCCTCGACCGGCTTCAGGATCGGGCGATGATAGCTGGCCGGCCCCGAGGCATAGCGCTTGCGCAGCCGGAAGGCGGTGCTGCGGCTGTCGCCCTGCCCCAGCACCTGATCGCGGAACACCGGGGACAGGCTCGGCGCGCAGCTTTTGTAATCGGCCCAGTCCTTCCAGCGAAAGCCGTGCATCTGGCCGCCGCGCGCCTCGAAGAAGGCGATCAGGTCATGGATATCGTCCAGCGAGCGCAGGCCCAGACCGGCATCGTAATGCCGCCGAGAATGCGCCCAGGGCGTGTTGCGCTCCTCATAGCCGTTGGTCAGGGTGACGATCTCGGTGCGCCGCTCGGGGCCGCCGACCGACCCGAAGGACAGGTTCGCAGGAAAACGGATCTCGTGGAACATCTCGCCTCACATATTGCGTTGGCCACGGGCCAGCATCCGGCCCATCTGCGCCGCGATCTGGCCCTGACTGCGGGCGAAACCCGCAACATCCGGCGTGTTGACAGTGATATTGACGCTGACCGGCCGACCGCCACCGGCAGCGGCGACCCCCAGCCGGCCATCGGCACCGCGCGTCAGCGGCATGATCGCCTCGGGGCCGGCCTCGCCCATCAGGCCAGTGCCGCCGCGCATCGGAAAACGGGTGGGCTGGCTGACCACGCCGCCCTTGGCGAAGGCGCTCACCCGGCCCTGACTGAAGGCCGCACCATCGGCGAAGGGCATGAGGTTCGATACCGCCGCATCGACGCCACCGGCCAGCGCACCCGCCACCGCATCCCGGATCGGCTTCATGGCAATGTTATAGGCGGTATCGGCCATGCTGCGCGCGATGCCCTTCAGCGCATCGCTCAGCTTCATGCCGTCGAAGATCAGCCCGTCGAAGGCGCGCTTCAGCCCGCCGCCGATGCCACTGGCAAAGCTATCGACCTCGCGCCCGGTCAGCCAGATCGACTGCTGCATCCGGCCAAGCTCGGCGGTGAAGCTTGCCGCCATATCCGCCGATTTATCCAGTTGCTGCTCAAGCCCATCGCCATAGGGGTCCAGACCGTTCCGGTCAGCCATCAGTCATCCTCCTGCTTCGGTTTGCGGTCCGGCCAGGCGCGTGACAGCGCCTCCAGCCGCGACCGGGTCATCGGCGCCGATGCCGGATCGACACCCAGCATCAGCGCCAGTTCGGCGGGGGTCAGCGACCAGAACCGATCCGGCGCGAGACCCAGGCCATGCATCCCGGCCCGCATCAGGCCGGACCAGTCGAGACCGCCCATGCCGGCACCTCAGCCCGGCACGACGAAGGCGCGCGCCAGCAATTGCGCCGCCGCCTGCGCAGCCGCGACCGGGCCGCCGGCCACATCCATGGCCAGCAGATCCGCCCGCCTTCCGGCCCAACCGGCACCGCGCAGCCCGGCCAGGATCACCGCCATCAGATCGCCGGCCGAGAAGTTCCCCTCCTCGAACCGAGCGGCCATCTCGACCAGCGATCCGGTGCCAAGCTCCGCTTCCAGCTCGGCCAAGGCACCAAGCGTCAACCGCGCGACATGCGCCACCCCGTCCAGCGTGATCTCGACCTCGCCTCGCATCGGATTGACCATCACAGCGCCACGAAGATCAGCGCGCCGGCACTGGACAGCGCGATTTCATAGGTAGCCTCGCCGTTATGGCTGCCGGCATATTCCAGCGCGGTGATCTGGAACGGGCCTTCGACAATGCCGAAATCGGGGATGATCACCTGACATTGCGGCACCTCGCCATCGAAGAAGACCTGCCGCGCGCGGCCATCCGTGGCCGCATCGCGAAACACGCCCGACCCCGAGATCGAGGCCGAGCGCACACCCGCACCGCCCAGAAGCTCGCGCCAGCGGCCCTCGCTTTCCAGACTGGTGACATCGACCGTTTCGGCATTGAAGCTGACCCGCGTGGCCCGAAGACCGGCCACGGTCTCGAACTCGCCGGCACCGGTCATATCCATCTTGATCAACAGATCGCGTCCGTTTTGAACCGCCATTTCCTATCTCCTCAAACCAGATCCATGAGCGCGCGGAAGGTCAGATCGACCCGCCGCGCGGCGCCGTTTTCCACCCGCCGGGCGCGGGCGCGCAGCAACCACAGCCCGGCGAGGCGGCCCGTATCGGTGACCAGTTCCGCCCCTTCCAGCGCGGCGCTGACCGCGACAGCGACTTCCTTGACGGCGCGAAACCCCGCGCCCTGATCGGTGCCGGCCAGAACCGAGATCACGAAATCATGCCGCGCCACGGAACCGCCGCTGTCGAAGACCCCGCGCACCTCCTCGGGGCCGAGCGAGACATAGACCCCGCCGGGTGGATCAATCGGCAGCGCATCGTAAATCGCGTCGCCGACCAGATCGCGCAGCGTCGGATCGGCGCGCAGGCATTGATAGACAGCGCCCTGAAGCGCCGCCGATGCGAGATAGCTCATCCTCACTCCTCCTGCGCGGATATGATCAGGTGCCGGCCGGCAGTGCCGGTCTCGGTCACGGCGTCGATGCGAAACAGCCGCGCCCCCATGCGCAGCCGCTGGCCGGGCACGGGGCGGCGCGGATCGCCAACCGGAAAGGCGCGCAGCGTGATCCGCCACAGGCTGACGCTTTCCGGCCCCGCCTCGCCGCCGCGCAACCGGCCCGGGCCCGCGCGCAGCGCCCCGTGCAGAACCCCGAGCGGCCGCCAGATCACCCGGTAACCGCCCATGCCGTCGGGCTGGCGGTCCTTCTCCTCCAGCACCAGCGGCACATTCAGCATCGGAGCCGCCATCACCGCGCCCCCCGCCCGGCCAGCACCCGCACCGCGCGCCAGCGCTCGATCAGCGCGCTGACCCCCATCGGCAGGGCATGGCGGGCGGTATCATCGCTGCGATCCTCATAGTAGCGCGCGGCCAGCATCAGCACCGCCTGCGCCAGATCGGCCGGAACGCCGGCCCAGCTATCGGTGAAACCGGCATCGAAACGGATCACCACCCGCCCCCCTTCGGGCACATGCGGCAGGCATCCCCCGCGCGGCCGGATCATCGGGCGCATCGCATCCTCGACCAGAAACCAGCGATCCGCCCCGATCCCGCGCGTGCTGCCGTCGGGCATCTCGATGACGATGCCGGTCACCGCGCCGACCGGCGCCATGGGCAGCGCCTGCCCCATGGCGTCGCGCCAGTCGTTCAGCACCATGCGATAGGCCCGGCTGAGCAGCACCTTGCCGGTGCGCCCCTCGATGGTGGCCATGGCGGTGCGCAGGAAACCGGCAAGCGCACGGTCCTCCTCAGGGCTGGCGACCAGCTCGAACCCCGAGCCGAGCCGCAGATGCGCCCGCAATTCGGCCACCGGCAGCGCCGCATCCGCCGGTGTCGTCTCTTCGACAAGTATCATCCCGAACCTCCCGTCCGAGCCGACCGATCTGGCCGGTTGTTCCAGGGAAAAGCCGCGCCGGCACGCCCCTCCGGGCATGCGCGGACAGTTGCTGAGCCGGCGGAAAGACAGCCGGCGCGGCCCTCGACAGCCTGCGATCAGGCGCCGAACTTCAGGACCTTGAGGGCACGGCCATCGACCAACCCGCCGCCCACGCGCTTGGTGGCATAAAACAGCACATGCGGCTTGGCCGAAAACGGATCGCGCAGCACCCGCAACTCGGGGCGCTCGACAATCGTATAAGCCGCCTTGAAATCGCCGAACAGGATCGAGCGGCTGTTCGCGGCGATGTCCGGCATGTCCTCGATCAGCACGACCGGATATCCCAGCAGCCGCGCCGGCTCTCCTGCGGCCAGACTGTCGGCCCAGATGAAGCGGCCATCATTGTCCTTCAGCTTGCGCACCACGGCGGCAGTCTTCGAGGACATGATGAAGGCGGCATTGGCCCGGTACTGCGCCGGCAGCGCATAGACCAGGTCGATCAGCGTGTCCGCCGCGAAATCGGGATCGAACCCGCCCGAGACGCTGGTCTTGATCTCGCCGATCCCGGTGATCGAGCCCTTGCCGGTTTCGTCGAAATTCCCATTCAACAGCCCCATCGGCTTATCGAGCCCATCGCCATTCAGAAAGGCATAGGTCTCGGCACGGGCGAACTTGTAGGCAATGCGCTCGGCCAGCCAGGTCTCGACATCGAAGGCGGCATCGTCCAGCAGGCGCTGGCTGGCCTTGGGCATGGCCGAAAGCTCGTGCACAGGGATCGAGATGCGCTCGACGCCCCCGCTCGCGGTCTCGGCGGAATCACCTTCTGCGGTCCAGCCGGTCACCACATCGTCGCGGTCGACCAGCACGTCATAGCTGGCGGTCTCGACGGTGACGACATTGGCCAGTGCGCGCAGCGATACCGCCCCCGACAGCGCGCTTCGCACCCCTTCCGCGACCTGCGGCGCCGCCAGAAAGCCGCCTTCCGCGGCGGCGGTCAGGCCCTTCTCCTCGACCGAAAGGCCGCGCAGCCCGGCATCGTCGCCATTGCGCAGATAGGCATTGAACGCCTTCTGATGCGGCACCTCGGGCGCGGCCTCGGTCGACAGCGGGCTGCGGCTGCGGAAGGCAGTCTTACGTTCGAACATGCTCATGCGTTCATCCTGTGCATCGAGTTTCTTCTGGATATCCTGGCGGTAGGTCCTGAGTTCCTCGACGAAACCCAGAAGCGCGCCCTTCAACTCGCCGGGGGCAGCCAGCGCCCCCGTCTTGACCTCGGTCATCAGCGTCTCCTCATCGGTGATCGGGGCCCTTGCCCCGGTTGTGCGGGTGGCGCGGCTGGCACCGCCCGAACCTGTCTGGCGGCCGGATCAGCCCCGCAACGCCTGCGTCGCGGCGATCAACGCCACGGCGAATTCCTGCGCCTCATCGGCGGCTTTCGCGCCCAGCTTGGCTTCGGGCAGCATCGGGAAGGTGACCAGCGACACCTCCCACAGCTCGACCTCGTTCAGCACCCGGCGGCCCTGCCGGTCCTTCTCGGCGCGGATGGTGCGATAGCCGATCGACAGCCCGTCGATGGCACCGGCCTCGATCAGGGTCGCGGCCTCGCGCGCCAGCGTCACATCATGCAGCAGCCGCCCCTTGACCCAAAGCCCGGTCGCATCCTCTCGGATCTCGTCCCAGACGCCGATGGGCTTGGTGGGATCGTGCTGCCACAGCATCCGCACCTTGTCCCCCCGCGCGGCAAGCCGGGCCAGCGAGGCCGCGAACGCGCCTTTCGCCACAATGTCCCCGCCATGATCGGGCAGGCCAAAGCGGCTTGCATAGCCTTCGATGACCGCCCCTTCGGTCATCACCGGCCTGCCGCCGGCGAATTTCAATTCCAGACCGCTTTCCATCCCTCAGCCTCCCTTGGGTGCATATTCGATGATCGACTGCACGGCCTGGGTCAGGATCACCGCGACCACGCCGTAAACCGTCATCCAGAGCCGCTTCTCCAGCCCCTCGATCAGCGTCTCGATCCGCTCCAGCCGCTTGTCCACGGCACCGAATTGCAGCGCCATGACCCGCTCCTGCGCCTCGAAACGGTGGTGATGCGGATCGTCGAGAAAGCGCGAACCCTCCATGCTCAGCCCTCCGACAGCGGCGGCAGGCCAAGGGCCGCGCGTTTCTCGGCATCGCTCAGGAAGCTGGCATTGCCGATCCGCGCCCATTGCTGGTCGCGCTCCTCGGCAAGCGCCGGAACCTGATCGAGATCCGGTTTGAGATCGACCTCGGCCCCCAGATGCTCCGACAGAAACCACGCGACCGAGGCCGCGACCCGGCTGACCAGCGGCAGCACCGTCAGCCGGTAGAAGGCCCGATGCGCCTCGGCGTAATTGGCGTAGGTCGCATCACCGGGAATGCCGATCAGCATCGGCGGCACCCCGAAGGCCTGCGCGATCTCGCGCGCCGCCGCCTGCTTGGTCTGGTGGAACTCCATGTCCGAGGGCGAGAACCCCATCGGCTTCCAGTCGAGCCCCCCTTCCAGCAGCATCGGACGCCCGGCATTGCGCGCGCCCTGATGATGGCTTTCCATCTCGATCACCAGCCGGTCGTATTGTTCCGCCGACAGGTTCCCATGCCCGTCCGGCCCCTTGTAGACGATGGCGCCCGAGGGCCGGGCGGCATTGTCCAGCAGCGCCTTCGACCAGGCCGAGGCGCTGTTATGGACATCCACCGCCACCGCCGCCGCCTGCAGGGGCGACAGCCCGTAATGGTCATCCGTGGGATGGAAGCTGCGGATATGGCAGATCGGGTCCGGGCTGCCGGTCATGTCGAACCGGTGCTTGCGCCCGCCCACCGCATATTCGAAGGCGACGGGCCAGCCATCCGGGCCGGGAACCACGCTCATCCGGTCCGAGCGCAGAACGTGCAATTCCGCCGGAAGCCCGTCCCCGGCACTCACCGCCTCCAGATAACCGTCGCCGCTCAGCAGGATCTGCCCGAACAGCGCCTCGAACAACTCGGCCCGGCCCTGTCCGGGATTGGGCCGGCGCAGCAGGTCCAGCAGCGGATGGGTGTCATAGCGCCGCGCCGCATCCTGACAGATCAGCGGCACCGCCGCCGCGGCTTCCGCAATCAGCCGGACGGCGCGAAACCCGACCGGGTTGCCGATGAAGGCCCCGCGCGTCAGCGTGCCGGTATCCCGCGCCGACCAGATGACCCGTCCCGATCCCGCCGCCAGTGCCGCCACGCGCCCGGTGGCGCTTGCCTTTCTTTCCAGTGCCGGCGCCGCCCCGGGCTGCCGCGAAAACAAACGAAACGCCATGCCTCGCCTCCGTGTCGTTCAAGGAAAAAGGGCCGCCCCGCCGGGCAGCCCTTGGATTCTGTCGCCATGTCTTAGCGGCCTCAAAGGCTGCGCATCTGCGGCCGCCGGAACCCCGAGGCCGGCTCGATCATCAGCTCATGGAGCGCCCAGACCAGCGCATCCACCCGGTCGGGCGAACCCCTGCCCTCATAGCCGCGCAGGCTCATCCGGCACATCTGATCTTCCAGCGTGCCCAGCGACGGCCCGCGCAGGTGCTTCACCCGCCCCTGCTCGTAAAGCGCCGCCACCGGCTCGGCCCGCAGCGCCTTGCCGCGCCCGGCCCGCAGGGCCCGGAACGGCACCAGCGGGTCGATCTGGCGGATCACGCTCTCGATCAGGTCGCCGCCCTGATTGACCTCGGCCACCAGCCGCTCGGCCTTGTGGCGGTCCATGGCGGCAATGGCGGCGCGCGCCCAATCCATCGGCCCGCCCCGGACGCTGGCATCCTCGATCACATAGGCGCGCCAGTCCTTCGGCTCGCCCGCCGTGACCACGCCCGCGACCACGATCCCGCATTCGTCCGAACCGCTGCCCCCCGTCACCGCCGGATCGAGCGCGACCACCACCCGGTCGAGCATCGGCAGCCGGTCCACCCGCGTGCCTTCGATCAGCGCGGTCGTCCACAAAGCGCCCTCGACATCCTCCAGCAGCACGCCTTCCAACTCCTGCCGGCCCATCCGCGTGCCGCCGTAACGGCTTTCGACCTCGGCCAGAAAGCTTTCCGCCAGATAGGCGCGGTTGGCATCGGTCGGCGCATGGGTCGTCACCGTCGAGGCGCTTTGCAGGATCCGCTTCAGCACCTCGACATTCTTCGGCGTGGTGGTCACGACCTGCTGCGGATGCCGGCCCAGACGCAGCGCGAATTGCAGCATGTCCCAGACATCCTCGGCCTTTTTCCATTTCGCCAGTTCATCGACCCAGGCGGCGTCGAATTGCGGCCCGCGCAGCGCCTCGGGCTCATGCGCCGAATAGGCCGTGGCCGTGGCCCCGTTGGGCCATAACAGCCGCCGGCGCGCGGCCTGCCATTCCGGCCTCCGGTCCGGCGGCGAACAGGCCAGAATGCCGCTATCGCCGAAGACCATCACCTCGCGCACCTGATCGAAGGTCTCGCCGATCAGGGCCACGCGACTGCATTCGCCCGGCGCCTCGGGCACGGCCCCCTCGACCTTGCTGCGCACCCATTCGGACCCGGCACGGGTCTTGCCCGCACCGCGCCCGCCCATGATGACCCAGCTTTTCCAGTCGCCCTGCGGCGGCAACTGATGCGGCAGCGCCCAGAACTCGAAGATCCAGGGCAGGCTCGCCAGCGCATTGTCGCTGAGACCGGCCAGAAATTCGTCAACTTCCCCCGGCGCGGCGGAGGCAAGCCAGGCGGCGCCCGATTTCATCTCGGGCCGCGTCGAGGTCGAAACAGCCGTCTCCGACGCTTCCGGCAATTTCCTTGCGAAGTTTTTCAACCTTGTTCCTTTCCTCCAGCATCAGCTGCGTGGCGGATCGAAGCTCTCGCGCGGTTTTCACCGCATCCTTCAACTCGCCGATCTCGCCGGCGCGCAGCTTCTGCTGCAGCCGGGTCAGATCTTCCGCGCAATCGCGGAACAGAAGCCCCGCGATCTCGATGTCTTCCATGGCCGATTGCGGCAGGAACGGCCCCTCGGGCTGTTCCTTCCCCGGATCGAAATTCACTGTCATCCAGTCATGCCCCGCCTCGTGATCTGTCCGCACGAGCCGAGAAACGAAAAAGCCGCCCAAGGTCAGCGACCCGGCGGCTTGCCCATTTCTCCCAGCATGGATAACTTCTACTTCAGATCGTTCGATAAGTCAATGACTAATCCTATACGTGTCCATTATCGAATAATTATCCCATGATAATAATAACTTAACCTGCGCAACACCACCAGCGCGCGACGCGCAACACCTTCCGATTCCCCCCGCCGAAACGCAGAATCGCGCACCACAAGGCGCGCGATCCGGGGTCTTCGTGACAGGTCTTCAGGCTTTCTTCATGGCCTCGGCGGCGGCGCGCTTCTCGGCGGCGGCGGCAACGGCGTTCGAGGCCGATTCCTGCATCTGCTGCGCGTAGTTCACCATATTGGCGGCATAAGCCTCGTACCAGTCGGCGGCATCCTCGGCCTGCATGGTCTCGGCCTTCTTGCGCATCTCGGCGGCCTTTTCCTTGACGGCGGCCACGCCCGCATCCCAGTCGGTCTGGGTCTTGGCCCATTGCGCCTGAACCTGCTCGCTGGCATCGTCCAGATAGGTCTTCACCTGCTCCTTCAACTCGTCGTCGCGCTCCTGCGCCGAGGCCAGCCAGCTCTTCGCGCTCGCCATCATCTCTTCGCTCTTGTCGCCAAGCTCGTCCTGCCACTTGGCCACCCGCTGCTCCATATCCTGGGCGCTGCGGGACAGGCTGGCAAACATGTCGGAAAGTCTCATATCAAACTCCTCTATGGGATCGTGAAGCGGCATAAGTCTTCGCGGACCAACAAGAAACCCGCACGGAAGTTCCGCGCGGGTCCGGTCTTTTGTCAAGCCCTGGCGGCTCTCAGCCGCCAGAACCGTTGGCTGCACCCTGCTGCGCTTCGATCTCGCGCCAGCGGGCGACGGCGGCGTTATGTTCCTCCAGCGTGCGGGAAAACTGATGCCCGCCGCTGCCATCGGCAACGAAGAAGACATATTCCGTGTCCGCCGGGTTCAGCGCCGCCTCGATGGCCGCGCGGCCCGGATTGGCGATGGGCGTCTTCGGCAATCCGTCGATCTGATAGGTGTTCCAGTCGGTCTTGCGATCCAGTTCCGAGCGGCGCAGCCCCCGCTCCAGAACGCCCTTGCCCTCGGTCACGCCATAGATGACGGTCGGGTCGGTCTCCAGCCGCATCCCCTGCTCCAGCCGGTTCACGAAGACGCTGGCCACGGTCGCGCGCTCGTCCGGGACGCCGGTTTCCTTTTCGACGATCGAGGCCATGATCAGCGCCTCCTCGGGGTTCTCATAGGGCAGCCCGAAGGGTCGCGCCTCCCAGGCGGCATCGAGGATGCGGGTCTGGCGCGCCTCCATCTGGTCCAGCAATTCGCTGCGGCTGGCGCCCTTGGCAACGTCATAGCTGTCCGGCGCCAGCGTGCCCTCGGCCGGAACTTCGGACACATCGCCCGACAGGAAATCGGCGCGTTTCAGCCCCTCGACCACCTGCCAGCTGGTCACGCCCTCGGCCACGGCGATGCGCAGCCGGGCATCGACCTGCTCCTCGGCATCGAGGATCGCCGCCGGGGCCTCCTCGGTCGCGGGGTCGTATTTCACCCGCTCCTCATAGACGCCGGTCTCGGGGTTGATGTCGCGCAGAACCACGCTGTCGGCACGCACGCCGACGCGATAGATCACTTCGGTCCCGCAGGTCGACGGCCCGCCGCTGGTGATGGCCGAGACGATCTCTTCCATGCTGGACTGCGCCGGCACCAGGTAGGAACCGAATTTAAGCTCGCGCGACTTGCCGGCCCGGTCGGCCCCGGCGCGGAAGATATAGGCGTTGGAAATCGCCCCCTGCTCCTGCAGGCGCTTGCTGACGGCGGTCAGGCTGGCACCGCGCGGCACCTGCACGCATTGCGCCACCCGGGCCGGACCCGGCCCCTGATATTGCGCCTTGGCCCAGGCCACCGCGCCTGCCACCGCGATCAGCAGGACAATGGCCAGCGTCAGGAAAGTCGAGACGATATTCTTCCACATCAGTCGCGCACCTTGCCCACGATCAGGCTGGCATTGGTGCCGCCAAAGCCGAAACTGTTCGACAGCGCCACGTCGATCTTGCGCTTCACGGCCCTGTTCGGGGCCAGATCCAGCTTCGGCGCAATCGCCGGATTGTCGAGGTTGATGGTCGGCGGCGCGATCTGGTCGCGCAGGGCGAGGATGCAGAAGATCGCCTCGACCGCGCCGGCTGCGCCCAGCAGATGCCCGATGCTCGATTTCGTCGATGACATGGTCACGTCCTTGGCATGATCGCCCAGCAGACGCTCGACCGCGCCCAGTTCGATCGTATCTGCCATGGTCGAGGTGCCATGTGCATTCACATAATCGACATCGGCGGGTTCCAGCCCGGCATTCCTCAGCGCGTTCTGCATGGCCCGGAAGCCGCCATCGCCATCTTCCGAGGGCGCGGTGATGTGATAGGCGTCGCCCGACAGCCCGTAACCCAGCACCTCGGCATAGATCTTCGCGCCGCGTGCCTTGGCGTGTTCGTATTCCTCCAGCACGACCACGCCCGCGCCCTCGCCCATGACGAAACCGTCGCGGTCCTCGTCATAGGGGCGGCTGGCCGCCTGCGGATCTTCGCCGCGCTTGGTCGACAGCGCCTTGCAGGCGTTGAAGCCGGCAATGCCGATCTCGCTGATCGGGCTTTCGGCACCGCCCGCGACCATGATATCGGCATCGCCCAGCATGATCAGCCGCGCCGCGTCACCGATGGCATGGGCGCCGGTCGAACAGGCGGTCACGACGGCATGGTTCGGCCCCTTGAAGCCGAAGCGGATCGACACCTGACCCGAGATCAGGTTGATCAGCGCGCCCGGAATGAAGAAGGGCGACACCCGCTTCGGCCCCTTCTCCTTGATCAGCACCGCCGTTTCGGCGATCGAGGTCAGCCCGCCGATGCCCGAGCCGATCATCACCCCCGCGCGCAGCTTTTCCTCGTCCGAGAGGTTCTCGACCCCGGCATCGCGCACCGCCTGCGTTGCCGCGGCCATGCCGTAAAGGATGAAATCGTCGACCTTGCGGCGGTCCTTCGGCTCCATCCAGTCGTCGGGGTTGAAGCTGCCGTCGCTGCCATCGCCGAAGGGGATTTCGCAGGCATATTTCGTCACCACGTTCGACGCATCGAAATGCGTGATCGGCCCGGCGCCGGACTGGCCGTCAAGAAGCCTGCTCCAGGTTTCTTCCACACCAGAGGCCAGCGGCGTAACCATTCCCAGACCGGTGACAACAACCCTGCGCATCGGCATATACCTCGTTCTGCCCGTGATTTCAGCCCTGATACACGCGAGGTGCCCCCCGCGCAACGCATGTTCACGCTTTGGCGCGCCAGGGGCGCCTACATGCGCAGCACCACCTTGCCCTTGGCCCGACCCGATTCCAGATAGGCCATGGCCGCGCCGGCTTCGGCAAAGGGGAACACCCGGTCGATGACGGGCTCCAGCCGTCCCCCCTCGATCAGCGCCGCCAGTTCGGCCAGTTCCGCCCCGCTCGGATGCATGAACAGGAAGCGATAGCGCACGTCATGGGCGCGGGCCTCGCGACGCAGCCTGCGCGAGACATACCAGAAGGCCGCCTGCATCAGCGGCCCCATGTCCAGATCCTTGCGCGCCGTCTGCGGCTCGGGCAGGCCCGAGACCGAGACCACCATGCCGCCCGGCCTGACCACGCCGAAAGACGCCATCAGGCTGTCGCCGCCCAGCAGGTCGAATACCCCGTCCATGCCGCTCAGCACGTCCTGAAACCGCTCCACCGTATAGTCGATGACCCGGTCCGCCCCCAGTCGCTCGACCAGATCCCGGCCACGTGGCGAGGCGGTCGTGGTGACCTCGGCCCCCAGCCATCTGGCGATCTGGATGGCGAATGTGCCGTCGCCGCCCGCACCCGCCGGGATGAAGACCCGCGAACCCAGCCCGAGCCCCATCTCGTCGCGCAGCGCCTGCAGCGCCGTCAGCCCGGCCAGCGGCACCCCGGCAGCCGAAACCATGTCCAACCCCTCGGGCACCCGCGCCAGCAGGGCCTGCGGCACCACCGCATATTCTGCGAAAGCCCCCATCCGGTCCTTGGGCATCCGCGCGAAGACCCGCTCGCCCGGCGCGAACATCTCGGCGCCCTCGCCCAAGGCTTCGACCACGCCCGACAATTCGTTGCCCATGATCGCCGGCAGCGGATAGCGCTGGATGGCCTTCAACGCGCCCTCGCGGATCTTGTAATCCACCGGGTTCAGCCCGGCCGCATGGACCCGCAACAGCACCTCGCCGCGCCCGGGCTGCGGCATGGCCATATCGCGCATCCCGGCCACATCGGGGCCGCCATGGCGCGTCATCACATAGGCCTTCATCTCACCTCCTGCCGTTCTCGTTACCGCCAACACCAAGGCATGCTGCGCACAAGGTTCAAGCCCTGCCCGCGCGAATATGGGACTTCCCCGCCGTCAGGTCAGCCCTATTGACTTATCCCCCGCCGCGCGCAAACCCTGCCTGCAGGGACAGCAAGGGGACGACTCGGATGCATTGGGAACAGATTCTGGCCACGCGGATGACGCGGATGAAGGCCTCCGAAATCCGCGAGCTTCTGAAACTGCTCGACCAGCCCGACATCATCTCGTTTGCCGGCGGCATCCCCGACCCGGCGCTGTTCCCGGCGCAGGCATTCCGGCAGGCGATGGGACAGGCGCTGTCGGATGCGCAATGCGCCACCTCGCTGCAATATTCGGTCTCGGAAGGCTACGCGCCCCTGCGCGACTGGATCGCCGAACAGATGGCGCTGATCGGCGTGCCCTGCACGCGCGACAATATCCTGATCACCTCGGGCTCGCAGCAGGCGCTGGATTATCTGGGCAAGCTGATGCTCTCGCCCGGCGATACCGCGCTTGTCGGCTGGCCCACCTATCTCGGCGCGCTCGGGGCCTTCAACGCCTATGAGCCGCGCTATGACCGGCTCGACCCCGGATCGAACCGCGAGGCGCAGGATTTCCGTGATGCCGCCGCGCCGGGCCGGGTGAAATTCGCCTATCTCTCGGCCGATTTCGCCAATCCGACCGGGGTCACGCTGGACCAGACCGGGCGCGAGCGCCTGCTGGACATGGCCGAAGACCTCGACATTGCCATCATCGAGGACGCCGCCTATCAGGCGCTGCGCTATGACGGCGAGGCCGTTCCCCCGATCCTTGCCACCGAGATCGCCCGCAAGGGCGACATCGAGGCCTGCCGGACGATCTATTGCGGCTCGTTCTCCAAAACGCTGGCGCCGGGGCTGCGCATCGGCTGGGTCTGCGCGGCCAGCCCGGTCATCGGTCGGCTGGTGCTGATGAAACAGGCCGCCGACCTGCATTCCTCGACCCTGAACCAGATCGCCACCCATCTTGTCGCGCGCGAGCATTTCGCCGCCCATGTGCCGATGCTGCGCGAAACCTATGGCCGCCGCCGCGACCTGATGCTGGCGGCGCTGGAACGCGAAATGCCCGCAGGCGTCAGCTGGACCCGACCCGAAGGCGGCATGTTCACCTGGCTGACCCTGCCCGAAGGCACCGACGGCGCGGAGCTGCTGGCGCGGTCCCTGAAGACCGAGAAGATCGCCTTCGTCCCCGGCCATGCCTTCTTTCCAGACGGCACCGGGCGCAACACCATCCGGCTCAGCTTCACGCTGCATGAAAAGCCGATGGTGGATGAGGGCATCGCCCGTCTGGGAAGGCTGCTTCGCGGCTAATCAGCCCTGCTGCCAGCGCGGCTTGCGCTTGTCGAAGAAGGCGGCGATGCCCTCGGGGGCCTCGTCGCCCTCCCACATCGCGATCAGCCGGTCGATGCTGTGCTCGATCATGTCGGCGTCGATGCGCGGCCCAAGCGTGCGGGCCAGCCGCTTGGCCTCGGCCACCGCGCCGGGCGCACAAAGCAGATAAGGCGCCACCTCCTCCTCGATGCATTGATCGAGATCCTCGGGATCGGCCAGCCGCGCGGCAAGGTTCAGCGTCACCGCCTCCTCGGCACCGAAGATGCGGCTCGACATGAAGACGCGGCGCGCCTTGTCCTCGCCCATCCGCGCCAGCACGTAAGGCCCGATGGTAGCCGGGATCAGGCCGAGCTTGGTCTCGGTCAGGCCGAATTTCGCGTCCCGCGCCGCCACCACCATGTCGCAGACCGCCATCATGCCGATGCCGCCGCCGAAGGCATTGCCATGGACGCGACCGATCAGCGGCTTTGCCATGGTGTTCATCGCCATCAGCATATTCGCCAATTGCCGCGCCCCGGCCCGCCGGGTCTCGGCATCGGCGGTAATCTGCGCGCGCATCCAGGCCAGATCGCCGCCGGCGCAGAATGTCGGGCCGTCGGCGGCCAGGATCACCACGCGCACCGCACCGTCATGGCTCAGCATATTGGCGGCCTCGGTCAACTCGTCCAGCATCTGCGCCGACAGCGCGTTGTGCTTTTCCGGGCGGGCCAGCGACAGCGTCGCCACGCCGCGCCCGTCGCAGGCGATGCGGATGCTGTGGAATTCCATGTCGGCGCTCATGCGCTGTCTCCTTCTGCTCGCAGGGATCGCGCGAAATCGGCGGCCCCGGCGATCTTCTGCATGTCGAGGCCGGTTGCGTAACCCGCCGCCGCCAGATGCGCCGCCACCCGTTCCGTCGCCACATTGCCGGCGGCACCCGGCGCATAGGGGCAACCGCCCAGGCCCCCCACGGCGGCATCGAAGACCCGCAGCCCCCGCGCCAGCGAGGCGTCGATATTGGCAAGCGCCCGGCCCGCCGTGTCGTGGTAATGCCCGGCCAGCTTTTCCGCCGGCACCCCGTCCAGCACCGCCCCCAGCATGGCATCTATCTTCTCGGGTGTCGCCTGCCCGATGGTATCGCCAAGGCTGATTTCATAGCAGCCCATGGCAAACAGCCGCGCCGCCACGCGGGCGACGTTGTCGGGCGGCGTCGGCCCGTCGAAGGGGCAATCCGTCACCACGCTGACATAGCCCCGCACCGGGATGCCATCGGCCTTCGCCGCCGCCATGATCGGGGCGAAACGCTCGAAGCTCTCGTCAATCGTCGCGTTCAGATTGGCCCTCGCGAACCCTTCCGAGGCCGAGGTGAAGACCGCGATCTCATCCGCCCGCGCCGCCTTCGCGCCCTCATAGCCCTTCATGTTCGGCGTCAGCACCGCATAGCTGATGCCGGGCGCGCGGGTCATGCCGGCCATGACCTCGGCCGCATCGGCCATCTGCGGCACCCATTTCGGAGAGACGAAGCTGGTCACCTCGATCCGCCGGAACCCCGCGCCCGAGAGCATGTCCACAAGCGCGATCTTGTCGGCGGTCGGGATCAGCCGCTTCTCGTTCTGCAAGCCGTCGCGCGGGCCCATCTCGAAGATCTCGACATATTCGCTCATGCTGCGGCCTCCTCGTCTTCCTCCAGCCGGATCAGCGCCGCCCCGGCCTCGACCTGATCGCCGGCCCGGGCCAGCACCTCGGCCACGACGCCGTCGCGGGCGGCGGTCAGGGTGTGTTCCATCTTCATCGCCTCCAGCACCGCCAGCCGGTCGCCCGCCGCGACCGCCTGCCCGGCCTGAACGAAAACCGCCTTCACCAGCCCCGGCATGGGCGAGAGCGTCAGCCCCCCGCCCGCTTCCTCGCCCGCCCGGTCGAGCGGATCGAGCGGCTTCAGCGAGACCGCGCGCCCGCCGAAGACGCTGGTGCCGGCGGCGTGGTTCACGATGCGGTTGCGGCGCAGATCGCCATCGACCCACCAGCGATTGCCCTGCCAGCGCACCTCATGGGCCTGCCCGTTCACGCTGACACGGGCCGCACCCGGGCCTTCGACCTCCAGCATTGCCTCGCCGCCCTCCCAGGCGACGGTGCGGCGCAGGGGCTGCCACAGGGTCATGCCGCCCGTCACGCCGGGATCGGAAAGCCCCGCCAGCCCGACCACCGCCAGCGCCAGCGCGCGCGGGTCCGGCTCGGCGGCGGCAATCAGCGCGTCGAGATCGCGCCCGATCAGCCCGGTATCGACCTCTCCGGCGCGAAAACCGTCATGCCGGGTCAGGGCGATCAGGAAATCGACATTGGTGACGGATCCCGCGACCTCGGTATCCACCAGCGCCGCTTCCAGCGCACGCAGCGCAATCGCCCGTGTCGGTCCCCAGGTCACGACCTTGGCGATCATCGGGTCATACCAGGGGCTGATCGTGTCGCCGGGGCGCACCCCGGTCTCGATTCTCGCCTGATCCGGGAATTCCAGATGGGCGAGCCTGCCCGTCGCCGGCAGGAACCCCGCCGGCACGTCCTCGGCGTAAAGCCGGGCCTCGAAGGCATGGCCGCGAATGGCCAGATCCTCCTGCCGGGCCGGAAGCGGTTCGCCCGAGGCCACGCGCAACTGCCATTCGACCAGATCGACACCGGTGATCGCCTCGGTCACCGGGTGCTCGACCTGCAACCGCGTGTTCATCTCCATGAACCAGAACCCGTCGGGGCGCAGCCCGTCCGCGCCGTCGACGATGAATTCGATGGTCCCGGCACCGGCATAGCCGATGGCCTCTGCCGCGCGCGTGGCAGCCTCGCCCATGGCCTGCCGCATTTCGGGCGTCATGCCGGGCGCGGGCGCTTCCTCGATCACCTTCTGGTGGCGGCGCTGCAAGGAACAGTCGCGTTCGAACAGATGCACGGCGCGAACCCCGTCGCCGAAGACCTGCATCTCGATATGGCGGGGTTGCAGGATATATTTCTCGATCAGCACATCGGGATTGCCGAAGGCGGTGCGCGCCTCGCCCTGCGCGCTGTCCAGCGCATCGGCGAAATCGCCCGCGCGTTCGACCATGCGCATCCCCTTGCCGCCACCGCCGGCCACCGCCTTGATGAGCACCGGATAGCCGATCTTTTCGGCCTCGGCGGCCAGATGCGCCGCATCCTGATTTTCGCCGTGATAGCCCGGCACGACCGGCACACCGGCCTTTTCCATCAGCGCCTTGGCCGCGTCCTTCAGCCCCATGGCCCGGATCGCCCTGGCCGACGGCCCGATGAAGACCAGCCCGGCGGCTTCCACCGCATCGACGAAATCCGGGTTTTCGCTCAGGAAGCCGTAACCCGGATGGATCGCCTGCGCCCCGGTATCGAGGGCCGCGCGAATGATCGCCTCGCCGCGCAGATAGCTGTCCTTGGGTGCCGGCCCGCCCAGATGCACGGCCTCGTCGGCCATGGCGACATGGCGCGCGGCGCGGTCGGCGTCGGAATAGACCGCGACCGTGGCCACCCCCAGCCGGCGGCAGGTGTCGATGACCCGGCAGGCGATCTCGCCCCGGTTGGCGATCAGGATCTTCTGGAACATGGCGGCTCCTCCCTCATGAGGTTTCGTCCAGCGGGACGAGCGTTTCGAACGGCGCCGCAACTGGCGGTCTTTGCGCCCGACCGGACCAGCGCCAGAAGCCGGTCGCAGAGCTCGCGGCTGTCGCCGAATTTGAAGCCAACCGGGTCCATGTCACATCCTGAAGACGCCAAAGCGCGTCGGCTCGATGGGGGCGTTCAACGAGGCGCGGAGCGACAGCGCCAGCACCTCGCGGGTCTTCCTCGGATCGACGATACCGTCATCCCAGAGCCGGGCCGAGGCGTAAAGCGGGTGCGACTGACGCTCGAACATCTCGATGGTGGGACGCTTGAATTCGGCCTCTTCCTCGGGGGTCCAGGTGCCGCCCTTGCGCTCGATCCCGTCGCGGCGGACGGTGGCCAACACGCCTGCCGCCTGTTCGCCTCCCATGACCGAGATGCGGCTGTTGGGCCAGGTCCAGAGGAAGCGTGGGCCATAGGCGCGCCCGGCCATGCCGTAATTGCCGGCCCCGAAACTGCCGCCGACCAGCATGGTGATCTTCGGCACATTGGTCGTCGCCACCGCCGTCACCATCTTGGCACCGTGACGCGCGATGCCCTCGTTTTCATATTTGCGCCCAACCATGAAGCCGGTGATATTCTGCAGGAAGATCAGCGGGATATTGCGCTGGCTGCACAGCTCGATGAAATGCGCGCCCTTCTGCGCGGCCTCGGAAAACAGCACGCCGTTATTGGCGACGATGCCTGTCGGGCAGCCCTCGACATGGGCGAAGCCGGTCACCAGCGTCTCGCCATAGCGGGCCTTGAACTCGTCGAAGCGAGAGCCATCGACCACGCGGGCAATGACCTCGCGGATATCGTAAGGCGTGCGCAGATCGCCCGGCACGACGCCAAGGATTTCCTCGGGGTCGTAGGCCGGCGCTTCCGGGCTTTGCCAGACCACCGTCTGCGGCAGCGCCCGGTTCAGATGCGACACGGCGCGGCGGGCAAGGGCAAGCGCATGGGCGTCGTCCTCGGCCAGATAGTCGGCCACACCCGACAGCCGCGTATGCACATCGCCGCCGCCCAGATCCTCGGCGCTGACGACCTCTCCGGTGGCGGCCTTCACCAAAGGCGGGCCGGCAAGGAAGATGGTGCCCTGATTGCGGACGATGATGGTCACATCGGACATGGCCGGGACATAGGCCCCCCCGGCGGTGCAGGAGCCCATGACCACGGCGATCTGCGGGATGCCCCTCGCGCTCATCTGCGCCTGATTATAGAAGATGCGGCCGAAATGGTCGCGGTCGGGAAAGACCTCGTCCTGATTGGGCAGGTTGGCCCCGCCCGAATCGACCAGATAGATGCAGGGCAGGCAGCATTCCGCGGCGATTTCCTGCGCGCGCAGGTGCTTTTTCACCGTCATCGGGTAATAGGTGCCGCCCTTGACCGTGGCGTCATTGGCCACGACCATCACGTCTTGCCCATGGACGCGGCCCACGCCGGCGATCACCCCGGCGCCGGGTGCATCGCCGTCATACATGCCATGCGCCGCCGTCGCGCCGATTTCCAGAAACGGGCTGCCGGGGTCCAGAAGGTTCGCCACCCGCTCGCGCGGCGGCATCTTCCCGCGCGAGACGTGCCGTTCCATCGCCTTCGGGCCGCCGCCTGCCAGCACCGCTTCGGCGGCTTCGCGGGCGGTGGCGATCAGGGACAGATGCGCTTCGCGATTGGCGCGGAAGGCATCGGATGACGGGGTGGCAGAGGTTTTCAGTTTCATTCCATATCCTTCCCTTGACCGGTCCCGGGGGCCCCGGCTCCCATCCGCCGCGCGATCATGCGCCATGTTGACGCAGCCGGGCGCAAAGCCGGCCTTCGTTGATGCAGATCAATGCCGATCCGGGGCCAGAGGCCTCTGGTCTGCGCGCATGACATATCTGACCAGTTGAAAGGACGGCCATGACACATCAGCTTCTGATCGCCGCGACCCTGATCGCCACGGGACTGGGGGCCGCCGCGCCGGCATTGGCGCAATCGCAGGGGGATTGGACGATTGGCGTCGGCATCGCCAATGTGAACCCCAAATCCGACAATGGCGACCTGGCCGACGGCGCGGTTCCGACCGATATCGGCGACAGCACCCGGCCCAGCATCACCGTCGAATATTTCATCCGCGACAATCTGGGGATCGAGGTTCTGGGCGCGCTGCCCTTCAGCCACGAGATCGAATCCAATGGCACCCTGATCGGCAAGGTCAAGCAACTGCCGCCGGTCGTCTCGCTGCAATATCACTTCGACGCCACGCCGCAGTTCAAGCCCTTCGTCGGTCTCGGCATCAATTTCACCGGCTTCTATGACGCCGATGCGCGCGGCCCGCTGGAGGGCGCCGACCTGCAGGTCAAGAACAGCCTCGGGCTGGCGGCGCATCTGGGGGCCGATTACTGGGTCAACGACCGCTCGGCCATCCGCGGCGACCTGCGCTGGATCGACATCGACGCCGATGTGAAGCTGAACGGCGACAAGATCGGCGAGGTCAATGTCGACCCGATGGTTTACGGCGTCTCCTATATCCATCGCTTCTGAGCGATCGCATCCGGGCGCGCGCGCAGGCACCGCGCGCCGGGAAACGGGACGGGTCAGGGGCCAGCCGGCAGCGTCCCGCCCACCCCGGTCAGCCGTTGTGGCGTGAGCCCTCATCTTCCCGACCTGGCACGCGGGCCAATGACGGCTGTAGCACGCATGACCGTCCCCCTCACGCCCCGGCCATCAACTCGCGCCCGATCAGCATCCGGCGGATCTCGCTGGTGCCGGCGCCGATCTCCATCAGCTTGGCGTCGCGGAACAGCCGGCTGACCACGCTGTCATTCAGGAAGCCCGCCCCGCCAAGCGCCTGCACCGCCTGATGCGCCTGCACCATCGCCTGTTCGGACGCGTAAAGCACCGCGCCCGCCGCGTCCTGCCGGGTGACCTTGCCCGCATCGCAGGCCCTGGCGACCTCGTAGACATAGGCCTTGGCGGTGTTCATGGCGACATACATGTCGGCGATCTTGGCCTGCATCAGCTGGAAATCCCCGATGGGCTTGCCGAACTGCCTGCGTTCCTTGCTGTAAGGCACGACCTCGTCCAGACAGGCCGCCATGATGCCGGTCCCGATCCCCGACAGCACCAGGCGTTCGTAATCGAGGCCCGACATCAGCACGCGCACGCCCTTGCCTTCTTCGCCCAGCACATTCTCGAAGGGGATTTCGCAATTCTCGAAGATCAGCTCACCGGTGTTCGAGCCGCGCATCCCGACCTTGTCGAAATGCGGCCCCTGGGTGAAGCCGGTGAGGCCCTTCTCGACGATGAAGGCGGTGATACCCTTCGATCCGGCCTCGGGGTCGGTCTTGGCATAGACCACCAGCGTATCGGCATCCGGCCCGTTGGTGATCCAGTATTTCGAGCCGTTCAGCACATAATAGCCGTTCCGCTTCTCGGCGCGCAGCCTCATGCCGACGACGTCGGAGCCCGCGCCTTCCTCGGACATGGCCAGGGCGCCGACATGTTCCCCGGAACACAGCTTCGGCAGGTATTTCCGCTTCTGCTCCTCACTCGCGTTCAGCTTCAGCTGGTTCACGCAGAGGTTCGAATGCGCCCCATAGCTGAGGCTGATCGAGGCCGAGGCCCGCGCGATCTCCTCGGTCGCGATGGTATGGGCCAGATAACCCATGCCGGAGCCGCCATATTCCTCGGACACGGTGATGCCCAGAAGACCGAGCTCGCCCATCTCCTGCCAAAGCGCGTTCGGGAAGGCATTCGTGCGGTCGGTCTCGGCCGCGAGCGGCTTGATGCGCTCCTGCGCGAAGCGATGCACCATCTCGCGCAGCGCGCCGATATCCTCGCCCAGATCGAATTCCATGCCATGCGTGAACATGATCCCCTCCTGTTATTTGAACGGTTGTTCAGATACGCCGGAATATGCGCGATCCGACCCCGCCGCGTCAACAGAAGACTGCGCCCCTCGGGGCCATTGCGTCAATCGTCCGCAGACCAGATCAGAAGGATCGCAACCCCGAGCAGAAAGAGCGCCAGAACCGGCAGGACCAGAACAAGCCATAGCGGCATCGCGGCGGGGTCGAACAATGCCAGAAAAGGCCGCAGCAAAAGCACCACCGCCGCCATCGCCAGCGGGGCGACCAGCCAGAACCCGATCCCCTTCCATCGTCCGGTCCGGCGAAACAGGCGTTGGAACACCGCCAGACCCGATACCGGGCCGATCAGCAGGATGAACAGCCCCATCGGATCGCCCGGATCGGCCCAGGTGAGCGCCACGCCCCCGATCAACGACAGGACAGCCACCATCGCAACGCATCCTGCGGCGAAGGCCAGGCAATATGTGATCAGGTCAGATCGGGAGGTTGCGGGGGGCAATGCGCGACTCAGCGTCAGTCAAAGCACGAGGTTCATTCCGGCGCGCCCGGAACAAGCCGGCGCACATAGCGCACGCCGGTCCTCGATTTTCAGCCGCCGCCCGGCGGTCTTGAACAGACCGACCTCGCGCAGCACTTTCTGGTTTCGGTAATACACGGTGAAGATCTAGCGATGCACCATCGCGCGCAGAGCGCCGATATCCGCGCCCGGATCGAATTCCATGCCGTGGGTGAACATGATCCCTCCCGTTTTATGAACAATTGTTCACGTATCTGCTTATGCCGATTCGCACCCCTGCGCCAACAGAAGACTGCGCCCCTCGGGGCCATCGCGTCAATCACCCGCAGACGGTGTTCGCAGAACCGCGATCCCGGAACAGGAAAGGGGCCAGAACCATTCGCAGCCCCGATAACGGCTACAATTCCATAGCATGTCCCATGGATATTGTAGCCCGGAATTCACGAAAACAAATCTAGAATGTCATTCTGACGATAATCTATTGGCCCGACCGAAAATTGCTATCGGAGGAACCTTCAATGGGCATTCAAAAGGATGTGCTGGTCTGGAGTACGACCGATCTGAGTTCGCTTCCGGTCTCGGTCGGAAATACATTCACGGTAACAGGAACGCCCGATCCGCTGGCGTTCAAGGACGATATCGACACCGAGGATACGGTTGATACCCGGCCCAGCGATTTCCCGCCCGAAGATTTCGATCAGGACCTGTCGGGAACCCTCGACGGCGCGCAGTTCTGGGGAAATACAGGCAACCAGTCTGATACGTTCGAATTCGAGGCCGCCTATAAGGTGACCGATGGGACCAATACGTTCAACGTTTATCAGATTCACAATGTCAGCGGCGGCACATCGGGATATGTGTCTGAACAGGTTCTCGACCCGAATGCCACCTATCAGGTGCTGGAGGTCGACGCGTCCGTGAATGACGATGTCGGCGATTTTCCGTCAGAGCCCTATTGGTCGGATCTCGCCGGACAGGTGGACGGAACCAGCGCCGGAGAGGTCATTGGCGCGGGCTATGTCGACGACGACAACGACGGGGTGAACGAGGGCGCCGGTCAGAACGACGTCATCCTGGGCGAAGGCGGCGGCGATACCATCGAAGCGGGTGCCGGAGGCGACCTGATTTATGGCGACTATGTCGAGGAAATTCCTGCCGATGCCTCGGACTATGTGATTCAGGGATACGTCCGCGATTTCAATTTCGAAATGACCGCAGGGGATCTGGAAACCTCCCCAACGACGGCGACAATCGAAGTCAGCGGCGCCCCCGTCGATATTCGCTTTGTCGACAACGACCCCGGCCTCGGCGGCGACAATGTCACGGATGAAACTCCCGCTGACAGCGATCAGATGGTCGAAATCAACGGCGTCCTTTACAGTTACTCTGCCGACCATGAGACGGAGTTCCTGGGCAGCGACGGCATTACCTACAAGATGATCGTCATCGACGTCGACCGGGATCGCAGCGGCGCCATCGACGGCTATGATGCATCCACCGACGCCGGCGATGTCAGCTATGAGAACGGGCAGATCCTGCTGCCGATCGGCGCGGTTCCGCCCCCGGGCACCACCCTCTCGCCCACCGGTGCCGACGTGGTGGATGCTTCCGATCCCGACTATATCTCGATCAACGGTGAAGCCCTCATTCCCGGCCATGACGATTCGATTTCGGGCGGCGCGGACAATGACACCGTTTATGGCGGGATGGGGGCCGATACGATCGATGGCGGCACCGAGGACGACAGCATTACCGGCGGAACCGGCGCGGACAGCATCACCGGCGGGGACGGAAACGACCAGTTCTCCTACGCCGCCGGCGACGGCGCGGATACGATAACGGACTTCAATACCGGCAATACCGGCGCGCTCGATGACGGCGACACCTCGAACAACGACTACATCGATCTGTCCGGCTTCTATAACGACACCACCCTGGCCGAGGTCAACGCCCTCGGCATCGACGAGTTCGGCGGCAACCTCAACATGCTCAAGGCGGATGCGGAAGACGGCAAGCTGGACGGCATCATCAACGGCACGGATTATTCGTCCATTATCAGCGGGATCGACCTGACACTTCAGAACGGAGGGGCTTCCGTCACAGGTTCGGACCTGACAGCCGACAATACGCGCGTCACCTGCTTCACCCGTGGCACAATGATCATGACAGAACATGGTGAGCGCCCCATCGAAACGCTGCACCAGGGCGACATGATCCTGACCATGGACAGTGGCTATCAACCGATCCGCTGGATTGGCGCCACGCATGTTTCCGAGGAAACGCTTCGCGAGAATGACAATCTTCGACCAATACGCATTCCCGCCGGCGCATTGGGAAACAATATACCGTTGCACGATCTCATTGTTTCGCCGCAGCACCGTATCCTGATCAGGTCGAAAATTGCCAGGCGCATGTTCAACAGAAATGAAGTGCTGATTGCGGCCAAGCATCTTTTGAATGGTGGGGCCATTGCCATTGCCAATGACCTCAAGAGCACACAGTATTTTCATATCCTCTTTGACAAGCATGAATTGGTATTCTCCAATAATGCTGTCACGGAAAGCATGTATACAGGACCAGAGGCCCTGAAATCGGTAAGCGCAAAGGCCCGCCACGAAATCATTACGCTGTTCCCGGAATTGATGGACATAGACTATGTGTCCTTCAAGTGCCGAGAATTTGCGGGCGGCCATCAAGCCCACAGGCTGGCTGCGCGCCATCATGACAATTGCCAGATGTTCTTCGAATCCTAGCGGGTCCTGCCCTTGGGCTCCACAAATTGAAGAAATTCCTGCCGGAGGCCGATCTCGGCTTTCACAAGATCGGCTACGGCGGGTCGATCCTTCTGGTTCTCCCTCAGAACAGATGTTCGACCTCCGGTGCCGGGACGAAGCGCCAGTTACGGCGGGGTCCGGCCATGACGTTGAGGTAATAAAGCTCGAACCCATGGGGCGCACCGCAGGGGTGGTGGCCGCGCGGGACGCAGGTCACGTCGCCATCCTTCACCGCCATCACCTCGTCGAGCGAGCCGTCATCGGTATAGACCCGTTGCACCGCCCAGCCGGTCTTGGGGTTCAGCCGGTGGTAATAGGTCTCCTCCAGATAGGTGATGCGCGGGAAGTCGTCCTCGTCATGGCGGTGGGAAGGATAGCTCGACCAGTTGCCGGCGGGGGTGAAGACTTCGGTGACCAGCAGGCTGTCGGCATAATCCTCGGCCTCCATGGCGATATTGTTGATCCAGCGGGTATTGCTGCCCTCGCCGCGTTGGGTCAGGGTGATGCCCTCGGGGCCGATCCTGCGGGCCGCATGACCGCCCATTCCCGGCGCGGCGCAGACAGCGATCACGCAATCGGTGGTCGCCTCGGCCTGCCAGTCCTGCCCGTTCGGGACATAGAGGCAATGCGGCGGGGTCTTCTCGAAGACATCCATGCGGTCCCCAAGCTCGCCCCAGTCCTGACCGGCTGCCTGAATGCGCGCCTTGCCCTCGACCATGACCAGAATGACCTCATTACCGCCGGTGGCCTCTGCCGCCACCTCGCCCGCCCGCAGGCGATAAAGCGAAAAACCCACATATCGCCAGCCGGCGCTTTCGGGCGTGATCTGATGGACCTTGCCATGGGCTCCGAAGGGTTTTTTCAGCAGATGGGACATGGGTCTATTCCTTTCCGTCGCGCTCATCCGGCGCTTTCGGGTCGAAGGCGATGAAGAACTGGTGTCCGGCATAGGCGCCGATGGCAGCGAACAGCACCCCCCAGAAGGGCGCGCCCGAGGCGAACTCGACCGCCGCCCAGCCGAGGCAGGCGACGGTAATCGCCACCCTGAGCCAGAGCGGCCGGTAAACCTCCTGCTGCAGATCGAAAAGCTTCATGCCGCGCCCCGGTCCAGCCCGGCCTTGATGGCCGCCGCTTTCAGCGATTTCAGCCCGAGCGACTGGTATTGCAGCGGGTTCCTGACGGCGGGATCCTGCTCGGCCTCGATCACCAGCCAGCCGTCATAGTCGTGATCGGCGAGGATGCGCAGCAGGGGCACGAAATCGATGGCCCCCTCGGGATCGCCCGGCACGGTAAAGGCCCCGGCCAAGACGCCCTGCAGGAAGGACATGTTCTCGGCCCGGACCCGCTCGGTTATGGGGCGGCGGATGTTCTTGGCGTGGAAATGGGCGATGCGGGGCGCGTGTTTTCTCAGCACCGCCACCGGGTCGCCGCCGCCGAAGGTGCAATGACCGGCATCGAACAGAAGATGCGTGGCCGGGCCGGTCGCGGCCATGAAGGCGTCGATCTCCTCGGGGGATTCGACCACCGTGCCCATGTGGTGATGATAGGCAAGCCGGATGCCCTGCCCCGCCAGATAGGCCGCGAAAGCCTCCATCTTCGCGCCGAATTCGGCCATCTCTGCCGCCGAGAGCCGGGGCCGGTCGTTGACCGGAATATCGGGGCTGCCATGCACGGTATTCGAGCACTCGCAGGCGATGCAGACCTTGCAATCATTGGCCTTGAGTTTGGCCAGATGCGGCTGCACGGCGGCGATCTCGTCCTCGACGCTGCGCGTCAGCAGTTCCGTCGAATACCAGCCCGAGATGAAGCGCAGCCCGTATCCCCCGAGCAGCGCTTTCAGTGCCTCGGGATCGTCGGGCCAGCGATGGCCGTTCTCGATCCCGTCGAAGCCGATCTCGCGACCGGCCTCGCGCAGGATCTGTTCGGTCGGGATATCGGCGCCGATGCTTTGGTCGTCGTCATTGGCCCAGGCGATGGGATTGGTGCCGTAAAGGATCATGTCAGCCTCAGTTCACAAGCGCCTGTCGCGCGATATTGGTCAGGTAGTCGGCATAGGCGGCGCGCAGCTTTGCGGTCTCGCCCACTTCCGGCACGGCCACGTCCCAGAAATGCCCCGCCCCTTCCAGCCCGTCGCCGGGGCCGGGCTGGGCCGTGGTGTCGATCACGATCACGGTCGGGATGTCGCGGGTCCGGGCGGCGGCAATCCCGGCCTCCAGATCGGCGATGCTCTCGGCCTTCACCGCATGGGCACCCATGGAGGCCGCATGGGCGACAAAGTCGATCTGCGGCTGCACCTCGACATTGCTGTCCTTGTACATGTTGTTGAACGCGGCCCCACCCGTGCCCGCCTGCAGACGGTTGATGCAGCCATAGCCCCGGTTGTCGGTCAGAACCACGGTGAACGGCACGCGCCGCATCACCGCCGTCGCCAGTTCCGAGTTCGCCATCATATAGCTGCCATCGCCGACGAAGCAGATCACCTCGCGGTCTGGCCGGGCCAGCTTCAGGCCCATGGCCCCGGCGACCTCATAACCCATGCAGCTATAGCCGTATTCCATGTGATAACCGCCCTGCGAGGGCTGCCAGAGCAGTTTCAAGGCCCCCGGCATGGTCCCGGCCGCGCACATGGCAATGGCGTCTTCGCCCGTCGCCCGCTGCACCGCCCCGATCACCTGCGCATCTGTCGGGAGTTCATTGCCCGTGGGAGCCGCACAATGCGCATCGACGGCCTTGAGCCAGGCCTCCCGGATCGCCGGATCCGCACCCCCGGCCCGCCAGTCACCCAGTTCCGCTGTCAGCGCCTTGATGCCCACCTTCGCATCGGCGACCAGAGAGACCCCGCCATGCTTCGCCGCGTCATAGGGCTGCACATTCAGGCTGACCAGTTTTGCCGCCGGAAACAGCGTGCGTGAGCCGGTGGTGAAATCCTGCAGCCGCGTCCCGATCCCGATCACCAGATCGGCCCTGCCCGCCACCGCATTCGCCGAAGCCGCGCCATCGACGCCCGCCGCGCCGAAGTTCATCGCATGGGCCTGCGCCAGCGAGGACTTGCCGGCCTGCGTCTCGATCACCGCGATATTGTGGCGCGTGGCAAAATCCGCCAAGGCCGCCTCGGCCCCGGAATAGATCACCCCGCCCCCGGCCACGATCACCGGGCGCTGCGCGCCCCGGATCAGCCCCGCAACTTCCACCAATTCCGCCGCATCCGGGGCCGGGCGGCGAATGCGCCAGACGCGCGGCGCGAAGAAGGCTTCCGGCCAGTCATGGGCCTCCGCCTGCACATCCTGACAGAAGGCCAGACAGGCGGGCCCGCAACTGGCCGGATCCGTCATCACCCGCATGGCGCGGGGCAGCGCCGTCAGCAGATGCTCGGGCCGGGTGATCCGGTCGAAGTAACGCACCACGGGCCGGAAACAGTCATTGGCGCTGACCGTGCCATCGTCGAAATCCTCGACCTGCTGCAGCACCGGGTCGGGCCGGCGGTTGGCAAACACATCGCCTGCGATAATCAGCAGCGGCAGCCGGTTCACATGCGCCAAGGCCGCCGCCGTCACTACATTGGTCGAGCCCGGCCCGATGGAAGTGGTCACCGCCTGCGCCCGCCTGCGCCCCTGCCCCTTGGCATAGGCAATGGCGGCATGGGCCATGGACTGCTCGTTCTGCCCGCGCCAGGTCGGCAGGGCATCCCCGATCCCGTGCAAGGCCTCGCCAATCCCGGCCACATTGCCATGCCCGAAGATCGCCCAGACCCCTTCGATGAAGCGCTCGCCGCCCTCATTCATCTGCACGCTCAGCCAGCGCACCATCGCCTGCGCCGCCGTCAACCGGATCGTCCCGCTCATCGCCTCTCCTCGCCGGGCTGCCCCGGCCCTTTCGTCTTTGGTGTTCAAATAGCTCGGGGTGAACTGGCCGGCACGGCCAGGAGGGGCAGCGCCCCTCACCCTTCTTCACGCCGCCTTCGCCCGCGCCTCATCCCAGATGCCGCAGAGCCGGGCGTAACGTTCCGCCATCAGCGCCACCGCGTCTTCGTCGCTCATCTCGCCCTTCATCCAGCCCCGCGCCGCATCGCCGAAGATGGTCCGCCCGACCGCGAAGCCGCGCACCAGCGGGAAAGCCGCCGCGACCGCAAAGCTCGCCGCCAGTTCCGCCTCGGGCGCATCCAGCCCCAGAACCACGATCCCGCGCGTATGCTTGTCGTGATCCTCGATGGCGGCGATGGCATTGGCCCAGGCGGCCGCCGTCTGCATCGGCTCCAGCTTCCACCAATCTGGGTAAACCCCGATCTCATACCAGCGCCGGATCAGGGTCGCGGTGGTCATGTCGTCCACCGGCCCGAGTTTCGACGGGATGATCTCCAACAGGAAATCCAGCCCGTTGCGCCGCGCGGCCTCGAACAGGCGCTTGACCGTCGCCTCCTGATCCGCCCGCATCAAAGCATCGTCATCGGGATGGCAGAAGCACAGCACTTTTACCACATCCTCACGCGCCCAGGATTGCAGCCCGCCGCAATCCGCGCCCAGTTCCGGCTCCAGCGTCAGGGGCCGCGAGCCCGGCCATTCGCAGGGCCGCCCGATCCACAGGCCCGAGCCGCTGGCCGCATGCAGCGCCGCCCGCCCGATCCGGTTGTCGCAGAGGATGCCATAGCCGTTCCGCCCATCCGCCACCTGCCGCGCGGCAGTCAGACAAAGCTCTTTGAACGCCCCGCCCTTCTCGGGCGTATAGCCCGCCATCTCCTCCAACTGCATCCGGTGATCGAAGGCGAAAACCCGCATCGTCGACCAGTCGCCGCCCATGCGGCCCTGCCGGTTGGTGGCCCAGTGGATCTGCTCCAGTTCCGCATCGTTCCTCAGATCCGGGCGCTTGACCCCGCGCTTGAGGAAAAATTCCAGTTCGGCCAGAGAGGGATAGGCCGGCGTGCAACCATGCCGGCTGACGGCAAAAGCCCCGCAGGCATTGGCGTAGGCCAGCGCCGTGGGCCAATCCGCCCCATCCAGCCAGCCCTTCATCAGCCCCGAGAAGAACCCGTCGCCCGCGCCCAGCACATTGAACACCTCAATCGGGAAGCCCGGCCCGCTCTCGCCGTCATCCAGACTGTCCGGGATCGCGCCTTCAAAGGCCACCGCCCCCTTGGCCCCCCGCTTGCAGACCAGCGTTGCCCCCGAGACCGCCCGCACATTGCGCAGCGCCTGAACCGTGTCGGTGGTGCCCCCGGCGATATGAAACTCTTCCTCGGTCCCGACGATCAGATCGAACAGATGCAGCGTCGCCTGCAGTTCCGCCGTGACCTTGGCGCTTTCGACGAAGCGGCTTTCGCCCTCGCCATGCCCGGCCACGCCCCAGAGGTTCGGTCGGTAGTCGATATCGAGCGCCGTCTTCGCCCCGTGCTTCCGCGCCAGTTCCAGCGCCTTCAACACCGCCGCCCGCGTCCGGGAGTGGCTGAGATGCGTCCCCGTCGCCAGCACGCTGCGCGCCTCGGCAATGAAGCCCTCGTCGATATCCTCCTCGGTCAGCCCCATATCGGCGCAATTCTCGCGATAGAAGATCAGCGGGAAACTGTCCTCGTCGCGAATCCCCAGCAGAACCAGCGCCGTCAGCCGCTCCGGGTCCGTCTTCACCCCCCGGACATCCACCCCCTCGCGCAAAAGCTGCTCGCGGATGAAGCGACCCATATGCTCGTCGCCGACACCCGTAATCACCGCCGACCGCAACCCAAGCCGAGCCGTCCCGCAGGCAATGTTCGTCGGAGACCCGCCGATATACTTGCTGAACGACCCCATGTCCTCCAACCGACCGCCAATCTGGTCGCCATACAGATCAACGCTGGAACGCCCGATCGTGATAAGGTCCAAGGGTTTCATGCGACTGCCTCCCGAATGTAATCCATACTCTCCCGCAACGCCGCCTCGGGGTCAGGCGCGTCATGCACCTCGGTCGCGAAAGGCTCGAAGGAGAAGGGACCATTATAACCGGCAGCAAGCAAGGCCTTGATTTGCAAAATATTATTCAAACGATCCTCGGTATCGACCAGCACCCGATGCGCGTCCAGCATGTCCCCGACCGCCAATGCAGGATCGGTCACGCCCGAGACATGCACCAGCCCGGTGCGGTTCGGATAGAATTCCGCCTCGCCCGCAAGATGGTGATGGAAGGTGTCGTGCATCAACCTGTAAGTGCCGTCATCGCCGGCCTCGGTGATGGCGGCGATGGCCTCGGCCTTGGTCCGAAGCGAACTGATCGGGAAGCCGAGCGGTTCGACCAGCCCGACCAGCCCATGCGCCTTCAGGATCGGCTTCATCGCATCAAGCGCCTCGACCACGGCGGAATGCGGCACCCGGGTGCCATCGTTCAGCGGGCACATGACCAGCGATTTCACCCCTGCCTCGGCCGCGTAATCGGCCATGCGCCGGGCCCGGTCGGGCAGATCGCCGGACCAGAGGTTGAACGGATAAAGCGCGTTGATCGACAGGATGGCGATGCCCTGCGCCTCGGCCTCGGCGCGCACGGCCTGCGGGGTCATGGTTCCCAGAACATCGGGGATGTCGTTGCGGATCTCGACCTCCGCCACGCCGAGGCGGCGGCACATGGCGAAGAATTCCGCCAGCGGCAGCTTCGGGGCCGAGATATGGTTGATGGCGAAGCGCATTGCGGACCTCAGTCGTAGAGCGCCGGGCGGTCCGGCAGAGTGATGGGGGTGATCAGGCCGCTTTCCTGCGCGGCGACGCAGGCATCCGAGGTGATGGCCGCGACATAGCCGTCCCAGCTGGACGGACCGGCGGCGGTGCCGGCAGCGGCGGCCCTGATGAAATCGGCCAGTTCGACATCGTAGCTGTCGATGAAGCGGTCCTTCCAGTCGGTCATGATGGCGTTCTGGAGGCGGGCCTGCTTGCGCAGCGTGATCGCCATCGGCTCGGGCAGGTTGGCCAGCCCCTCCTCGCCCACGACCTGACACTGGATGTCATAGCCGTAACGGCAGTTCACGAAGATCTCGACATCTATGCGGATGCCCTTCCGCGTCTCCAGCAGCACCATCTGCGGGTCGCGCAGGTTCTGATGCGCGTGGCTGGACTTGCGCGGAAACACCACCTGAGCCGAGACGTAATCGTCGTCGAGCAGCCAGCGCAGCACGTCGATTTCGTGGATCAGGGTGTCATGGATGGCCATGGGGGTGTGATAGGCGTCAGGCACGGTCGGGTTCCGGTGTGCCGCATGGACCATCAAGGGCGTGCCGATGTCATTGTCTACGACCTGTTTCAGCATCCGGTAACCGGCGTCATAGCGGCGCATGAAGCCGACCTGCACCAGCCGGCTGCCATGCGCGACCTCGGCCTGAACGATGCGCAGCGCGCCCGCCGCCGTGGTCGCCAGCGGCTTTTCGCAGAAGACCGGCTTGCCGGCGGCGATGGCGGCCAGAACGTAAGGTTCATGGGTTGCGCCGGTCGAGCAGACCAGAACCGCATCCACATCGGGTGCGGCGATCAAGTCTTCGCCCTTGTCATGGACCTTTGCCCCGGGGACCAGTTCGGCCTGCACCTTGCGCGCGGCCTCGGGGCTGTAATCGCTGAGCGCGACCACCTCGGCCCCGGAAAGCACCTGGCTGATGCGCCTTGTATGATCCCGGCCGATCATGCCGGTGCCGATAACGCCAATTCTGACGGTCATTTTTCCTGCCTCACTTGAAATATCTGTCGATCAGGCGCTGCATCTCGCCGCGCATGAATTTCCCGCTCTCGTCGGCCTTTTCCTCCCACGCAAAGACGCAGGCGGTCATGATGCCGTCGAAGCCGATCTCGGCCAGCGTGCGATAGAAATCGTCCCAGGGCACCTCGCCCTGCCCGATATTCAGGTGTTGGTGGACGCGCGCCTGCGATCCGGGCGGGTTGATGATATAGCGCAACCCGCTGCTGGCCTTGTGGTTGAACGTATCGGCAATGTGGACATGGGCCAGCACGTCCGCGCATTCGCGCAGCATCGCCACCGTGTCATCGCCGAAATAGAAGGTATGCGGCGTGCAATAGAGGAATTTGACGCGCTTCGAATTCACCGTGCGGATCAGGTCCACCGAGGGCTGCAGGGTCTCGGTCCAATCCTCGGGATGCGGTTCGATATGCAGGTTGATGCCTTCGCGCTCCAGGATCGGCACCAGTTCCTCCATCGACCGCCACCAGGCATCCTCGCAGGCCTCGATCATGCTGCCCGTATGGCAGCAATAACAGGTGCCCTTGTCGGGATGCGGGCCGCGCCCGAATTCGGAGTTCATGGTGTCCACGCCCATCTCGACCGCGATCTCGATGGCGCGTTTCCAGTGGCGGACGGCGGCCTGACGCTCATCCTCGTCATTCGAGGCCCAGCGATACATGGGCAGAAGCGTGGCGATGCCGACATTGGCGTCAGACAAAGCGCGCTTGAAGGATTTCACCCGGTCGGGGAACACGCGCGGCGCCTTGAACCATTCGAGGAAATCGGCGCGGGGGGAAAGTTCGATCCACTCATAGCCCAGTTCGGCCACTTTGGACGGCAGTTGTTTCAGCGTCAGATGACGATGCATGAACGGGTCGAGGGCGATTTTCATCGGTCTGTCCTTTCATCCGGCACAGCAGGGCCGGTGCGGTGGCGGCACCGCAGGAAATCGGGGGATCGGCGCGGGGGTCCGCGCCTATTGGTAATCGGCCATGTTGTCGCGGGTTTCGGCAAATGCCGGCGCGGCGGACAGAACCAGAAGCGCCGGGATGGTCAGAAGTTTCCGCATGATCCTCTCCTATGCCGCCGTATCGTATTCGGGCTGGGTCTTGGCGCCGGTGATATAGGCCACGACATCCTCGCCATCGGTGTCTTCCTTGCGCAGGTTGGCGCAGATGCGCCCGCGCCGCCAGACCACGATCCGGTCGCACAGATCCATGACCTGCCGCATGTTGTGGCTGATCAGGATCAGGGGCTCGCCCTGTTCCTTCAGTGCCCGGATGATGTTCTCGACCTGCGCGGTCTCCTGCACGCCAAGCGCCGCCGTGGGTTCGTCCATGATGGTCAGCTTGGAATGGAAGGTCGCGGTGCGGGCGATGGCGACGCATTGGCGCTGACCGCCCGACATGTTCTGGATGGTGTTGCGGATATTGGGGATCTTCACCCCGGTCTTTTCCAGCCCGTCGCGGGTCGCCTTGTGCATGGCCTTGTAATCGAGGATCGAGAACGGCCCGAGGTTGAACTTGCGCAATTCCCGCCCGAGGAACAGGTTGTCCGGCACATCGAGGTGATCGGCCAGCGCAAGGGTCTGGAACACCGTCTCGATCCCGGCTTCACGCGCGGCCAGCGGGCCGTCGAACTCGACATATTCGCCGTTGAACCAGACCTTGCCCGAGGTCCGCTGCTCGACCGCGGTGATCTGGCGCACGAAGGTCGATTTCCCGGCCCCGTTATCGCCCATGATCGCCACATGCTCGCCCTTGCGGATCTCGAAATTGCAGTCCACCAGCGCATGCACGCCGCCGTAATGCTTGGTCAGGCCCTCGGTGCGCAGGATCACATCGCCCGGCACGGTTTCGGAATGGTGCGCAGTCGCACCCGAGATATTGGTTTGCAGATCGCTAGCCATGATGTCCCCCTTACGACCTTGTGGACGAGCGGCTCTGCCGCCATTGGTCCAGCACCACGGCGCCGACGATGATCGCGCCCTTGACCATTTCCTGGTAATAGGCGTCCAGCCTCAGGAAGGTGAAACCCGAGATGATGACCCCGAAGATCAGCGCCCCCAGCACGGTCCCGAGGATGGTGCCGCGTCCCCCCGAGAGCGAGATCCCCCCGATCACCGCCATGGCGATGGCGTCGAGTTCGTACATCATCCCCATGCCGGCCTGCGCGGTCAGGTTCTTGGCGCTCAGCACGATGGCGGCGATGCCGGCCAGAAGGCCTGCGATGGTATAGACCAGCACCTTGTGGCGGGCGACATTGATGCCCGACATGCGCGCGGCGGCCTCGTTCGAGCCGATGGCATAGGTATGCTTGCCATAGACGGTGTATTTCAGGATCAGGTGAAACAGGATCGCCAGGCAGATGAAGATGATGACCGGGCGCATCCCTGCGCCGATGGCGGCATAGCTTTCGGTCGGGAACGAGACCGGCTGCCCCGCCGTCCACCATTTCGCCACGCCGCGCGCCGAGACCATCATCCCCAGCGTCGCGATGAAGGGCGGGATCCTGGTATAGGCGATGAACAGCCCGTTGATCAGCCCGGCGGCAATCCCGCAGACCAGACCAACGACGATCGGAACGATGACCGGCAGATCGACCCAGCCCCGGTCGAAGAAGACCGCGCGGGTATTGTCCATGCCGTTGACCTGACCCACCTGGGCGAAGCTCATGGCGATCATGGCGGTCATGCCGACGATGGAGCCGGAGCTCAGGTCGATGCCGCCGGTGATGATGACCTGGGTCACGCCGATGGCGATGATGCCGATAATGGACACCTGAAGAATGATGATCTGAAGCCGCGCCTGGTTGAAGATGCCCGGAACATTCTCACGCGTGTTGAACAGAAAGCTGTCATGCATCAGCAACCGTCCGAGCAGCTCGAATGCGACGACGATCAGAACGAGTGCGATGGCGACACCGGCTTCCGCCGGAAGGGCGCGCTTCGACGTGTCGAAGCTCAGCCCGCCGACACCGTGCGAACTATCTGACATGGTTCAAAACCTCCAAGGGGACGCGGCAGGTCTGCCGGTTGTGCCGGGCGGGACAATACGCCGCCCGGCCACTTGCCAAGGCCTTCGCCTCAGTTGCTGTGAGAGAACTCGGCCATGTTCTCGGGCGTCACCAGCTTGAAGGGCACATAGACCTTCTGCTCGACGGCCTCGCCCCGGGCCAGTTTCAGCGCCGCATCCAGCGCGCCCGAACCCTGCCCCGCCGCGTCCTGGAACACGGTCACGTCAAGCTCTCCGGCGGCCATGGCCAGAAGCGCGTCCTGGGTGGCGTCGATGCCGCCGACGACGACATCCTCCATGCTGATGCCCGCCGCCTTCATCGCCTGGATCGCGCCGATGGCCATCTCGTCATTGTTCGAGATCACGGCGTCGAAAGGCGCGCCGGTGGACAGCCAGTTGGTCATCAGGTCCTGCGCCTCGTTGCGCTGCCAGTTGGCGGTCTGCTCGTCGATGATGTTCAGCGTGACCGCGCATTTGCCGCCGTCGATGACATCGTGGATATCGGCCGTGCGCTGCACCGCCGCCTGGTTCGACAGCTCGCCCATCAGGACATAGACATTGGCCTCGGTCTTGCCGGCGGCAGCCAGCAGATCGCAGACCTGAACGGTTTCCAGCGTGCCGGATTCGCGCTCGTCCGAGGCGACGAAGGCCTGACCATCGGGCAGCGTGTCGACATTGGTCGGCTGGCGGTTCACGAAGACCAGCGGCACGCCCGCCGCCGAAGCCGCGTCGGTCATCGCCTGCGTGGCCGAGGTATCTACCGGGTTCACGATGATCGCATCGACGCCCGAGGCGATGAAGTTGTTGATCTGGTCAAGCTGCTTGGCCACATCGTTCTGGGCATCCTCGACCTGGACATCGACATCGTCCATGCCCTTCGCCAGGTCCTGAATGCCGTTGCGCAGCACGGTCAGGAAGTTGTCGTCGAACAGCGCCATGCTGACGCCGACATTCTCGGCGCTTGCGCCCCCGGCGAGACCCGCGACCAGAGCGGTCGACAGCAAAATCTTCTTCATTCTCTCCTCCTAGCGCGACGCATTCAGCGTCGCAGGTATCGCTTGACCAAGCCAAACCACCCGCCCGAAAGCGGTGTTGGTGCTGCGACTTTGAACAGATCGCGGCCGGGCCTCCTTACCCGTGCCGACGCCTCAAGATTCCCGATTTGGGTCAGCGGGTCAACGAAATGCAGACCCGGAACGCATCATTCATGAGGTAAAATCAACTGGAAATGATGTAATCACCTCATGAACTCGCTTTCCGGCGTCCAGACCTGCGCCGGGAAGAAGCGCTGACCGGGGGTTTCGGCCATGCCCTTGTCCGAGGTCACGATCATCATCGCAATCAGATCCTCGGCGATCTGGCGGACCGGCGTGGACAGCACCAGGCCCAGCGTCCGGTCCTGCAATCCGGCACGGCTCTCCGGGGTCAACTCGTTCACGATCAGGACCATGTCGCCAGGCCGGCGCATCTCGCGCACGGCCTCGATGGCGCCCTCCATGCCGCCGCCCGCGCAATAGAGCCCGACCAGATCGCGATGCCGCGACAGAAGGCTGACCGTCGCCTCATAGGTCAGTTGCCGGGTTTCCATGTTGATCTGGGTATCGAGCAGGTGAAAATCCGGGGCGTTCTCGCGGAAGAAGCTGCGAAACCCGGTCTCGCGCAATTCGTGGCCGTGATAGCGCGACCCGCCGATGAACAGCCCGACCTTGCCGGGACGCGGCGACAGCCCGGCAATGAACCAGCCCGCCATGCGACCGACCTTGATATTGTTGGTGCCGAAAAAGGTTTCGCGCACCCCTTGGGCAAAATCCGACAGCAGCGAATAGACCGGCACCCCGGCATCGCGCAGCTCCTGCACGGCCCGGGTGACGAGGTGGTGGTCGATGCCGGTCGCCGCCACCGCATCGGCGCGGCCCCGAAAACTGCGCAGGATCCCGGCCAGTTCCTCGGGCGTGCCGGTCTCGGTGAAGCGGGTCGATATCTCGACCTTGCACTGGGTGCAGGCGCGGGCCTCGGCCTCGAAAATCGCCTGCACATCCTGATAGAAGGCATGGCGCGGCTTTTGCAGCACCAGACCGAGGCGCAGCCGGGGCCGGTCCGCCAGCATCCGGTTCCGGATCGCATTGGCCCCGTGATAGCCGATCTCCTCGGCCGCCTGATGGACGCGGCGGACGGTTTCCTCGCGCACATTGGGCCGGCCGTTCAGCACCCGGTCGACGGTGGCGGTGCTGACGCCGGCCACGCGGGCCAGATCGGCGATGGTCGGTCGGGCCATGATGTTCTTACCTCAAGACGGATGATGCAGATCATCACCGCGATGAGGGCATATTGCAACCGGCGGCCCGGTCAGCAGTTCTCGCGCGTGAGGATGGTTACCGGGGTGACGGTCGGCCCCGGCGGCGGGTCCAGCCGGCCAAAGGCCCCGGCAATGGCGCGCAGCGCGGCTTCGATTTCAAGCTGCGGGTTCTGGTCGATCAGCACATCGACCGCGCCGGATTCCAGCAACGACCGGCGGTTCTCGGTCAACTCATGGGCGATGAAGACGACATCACCCTGCCGCCCGGCCCGGTGCAGGGCCTCGGCAATCGCGCCGACACCGGCGCAGGAATTGTAGATGCCGCCGATCCGCGGGCTCAGGCGCAGGGCGCGCCGCACCAGATCGCCCGCGACATGGCCGCGTTCGCCGCTTTCCCGCAGCGTGGTGACCTTGCAAAGCGGATGGCGTTCGCGCAGCACGTCGCGAAACCCGGCATGGCGTTCCTGCTGGCCGATCATGGCCAGAAGCCCGGCGATGACGATCACCTCGCCGCCCTGTCGCCCCAGCAACCGGCCCATCAATTCGCCCGCCAGACGGCCCGAGCGGTAATTGTCCGGGCCCACATAGATCGCGCCGGGACAACGGATATCGGTCGCCAGCGCCACCACCGGCATACCGGCGGCGATGAACCCGTCCAGCACCCGCGCCAGCCGGTCGTCATGGGCGGCGCAGACCATCAGCGCATCATGCGCCGCACCGACCTGCCGGACCAGTCGCGCGGCCTCGGTCGGGCGGGCGGGATCGACATGAAACACCCGGATCTGGATGTTGAACGGGTTCGGGCCCCGGTTCTCGCGCGCGATGGCGCGTTTCAGCGCGGCGTGAAACACATTCGCCGGCGGCTGGATGAAGGCGGCGACGCGCAGCGTGCGCGCCTCGCGCGGGTTCAGGGCACGGTCCAGCTTCAGCCGTCGCGCGGCGGCATAGACGCGCTGCTCCTTGGCCTTGCTGACCCCGCCGCGCCCGTTCAGCACCCGATCCACGGTCGAGGCCGAGACCCCGGCCTCTCGCGCGACATCCTCGGCGGTGGTCTTGCGCGCCATTGCCTCTCCTTTGAAGAAATTTCTTCAAGAATGCCGCTTGGCGGGCCGGGCCGCAATCGCAATTCTGGACCGGCGGCCATTGGGCCCGAGGAGGAGAGACATCATGACCAAGCTTGCCTGTTTCGGCGCCGGACGGATCGGCCAGATCCATGCCGTGAACGCAGCCCAACACCCCGATCTCGACCTGGTCTGCCTGGTCGATCCCATCGCCGGGCCGCAGCGCGAGCAATTGGCGGCCCGCACCGGCGCGACGCTGGTCGAAGCCGAGGATGTCTTCGCCGATGACAGCATCGGCGGCATCATCATCGCCAGTTCCACCGACAGCCATGCCGGGCTGCTGCTGAGCGCCGCCGAAACCGGCAAGGCGGTCTTCTGCGAAAAGCCGATCAGCCTCGATTTCGCGCTGACCGCCGAGGTGGCGCAGCAGGTCGAGGCGGCGGGCATCCCCTGCATGCTGGGCTTCCAGCGCCGCTATGATCGCAGTTTCCGAGCGCTGAAGGACCGCATCGCCTCGGGCGCGCCGGGGCGGCTGGAACAGGTGGTGATGTTCTCGCGCGATCCCGCACCGCCACCGCGATCCTATGTCGAGACCTCGGGCGGCATGTTCCGCGACAGCTCGATCCACGATGTCGACATGGCCCGGCACCTGCTGGAGGAAGACATTGCCCGTGTTTACGCGACCGGCGCCTGCCTGATTTCCGACGAGATCGGCGCGGCGGGCGACATCGACACGCTGATGATCACCCTGACCACGACCTCGGGCCGGATGGCGCAGATCGTGGCCTGCCGGCGCGGCCCGATGGGTTACGATCAGCGGCTGGAGGCGCTTTGCGCCAATGAGGTGTTGACGGTCGGCAACCAGCCGCAATCGACGCTGAGCATCTCGGACCCGCAGGGCTGCCGCGCCGCGCCGCCCGAGAATTATTTCCTCGAACGTTTCGCACAGGCTTACCGCGACGAGATGCAGGCCTTCGCCGCCCTGCTGCGCGACGGCACCCCGCCTTTGGCCGGCATCCGCGACGGGCTGGAAGCGCAACGTCTGGTCGAAGCCGCCGTGCAATCGGCCCAGAGCGGTCAGGCCATCGAATTCAGCCCCGACTGGACCCCGAAGGCGAAGGGATAGGCGATGGATTTCCTGCCCGATGGTGTGCGGCTGGCGGTCAGCCCGCTGTCCTGGACCAATGACGTTCTGGAGGATCTGGGCGGCACCACTCCGGTCGAGACCTGCCTTACCCAAGCCTCCGAGGCGGGTTATCAGGGGGTGGAACTGGGCCGGCTGTTCCCGCGCGAGGCCGCCGTGCTGAAGCCGCTGCTGGACGCGCCGGGACTGGCGCTGGCTTCGGGCTGGTATTCCGGCGAGCTGGCCGTGCGCGACCTGACCGAGGAACGCCGTGCCGTAAAACCCCATGCGGCGCTGCTGGCGGCGATGGGCTGCGAGGTCATGGTCTATGGCGAGGTCGCGATGATGGCGGGCGCGGCCCCGCTGGATGCGCCGATGTCGCAGCGCCTGACCATGGCGGACAGCAGCGCCTATGCCGCCCGGCTCGGCGAGTTCGCGGCCTGGTTGCTGGGCGAATACGGGCTGCGGCTGGCCTATCACCATCACCTGATGATGGTGGCCGAAACCCTGCCCGAGATCGCCGCCATCTTCGATGCCGCCGGGCCGGAACTGGGGCTGCTGCTGGATACCGGCCATGCGGCGGCGGCGGGTTTCGACTATGCCGCCCTGATCGAACGCTTCGGCGGGCGCATCGCCCATATCCATCTGAAGGACATCCGCCCCGAAATCATGCAGCGGGTCCGCGCCGAGGATGCCAGCTTCAATGCCGGGGTGCGCGCCGGCATGTTCACCGTGCCGGGCGATGGCGCGCTCGATTTCGCGCCCATCGCCCGCTTCGTCCGCGACAGCGGCTATCGCGGCTGGCTGGTGGTCGAGGCCGAACAGGATCCGGCGAACGCGCCGCCCCGGCCCGCCGTCAGGCGCGCCATGCGCCATGTCGAAACCACCTTCCGCCAGATCACCGGAGAAAGCTCATGACCGGCAAACGACTGAATATCGGCCTCATCGGATCGGGTTTCATGGGTCAGGCCCATGCCGATGCCTTCCGCCGCGCCGGGATGCTCTACAAGGACCTTCCAGCCGTGCCGCATCTTTACATGCTGGCCGATGCCACGGCGGAACTGGCCGCCGATGCCGCCGCGCGCTTCGGTTTCGAGACCTCGACCGGCGACTGGCGCGAGTTGGTCAATGACCCGAATGTCGATGTGGTCGACATCACCTCGCCCAATGCGCTGCATCACCAGATGGCGCTGGCTGCGATTGCGGCCGGCAAGCATGTCTATTGCGAAAAGCCGCTGTCGGTGACCGTGGCCGAGGCCGAGGAGATGACCGCCGCCGCCAAGGCCGCGGGCGTGAAGACCATGGTCGCCTTCAACAACGTCAAGACCCCCGCCGCCATGCTGGCGAAACAGATCGTCGACGCCGGAGAGATCGGCACCCCGACCCGGTTTCGCGGCTGGTTCGATCAGGGTTTCTTCAACGATCCCGACCTGCCCTTTTCCTGGCGCTGCACCCGCAAGGAGGCGGGATCAGGCGCGCTTGGCGATCTGGGCAGCCATGTGATCTCGGTCGCGCAATACCTGATGGGCGACATCGCCAGCACCATCGCCCAGACCCAGACCTGGTTCCCGACCCGCCCGGTCCCGCAGGGCGCCGCCGGCTACAGCGCCCGGGCCGATGCCGACGCGCCACGACGCGAGGTCGAGAACGAGGATCAGGTCCAGTCGATGATCCGCTTCGCCAGCGGCGCCGGCGGCACCATCGAGGCCTCTCGCATCGCAGCCGGCAAGGTCTTCGGCGTCTATTGGGAAATCTCGGGCACCGACGCGCTCGATCTCGGGTCGCAGGACCGCGTCGCGCCGGGCGCGATCCGACAACCGGGCCGGATCGGCACCCTTCGCCAGGTGATCGTAGTAGGTGGACGGGGCGATCGGCAGAACCCTGCAGATCGGCTCGACCCCGTGCGCATCACGATGCGCCTCAATGAAATCCACCATCACTTAGACCGGCGGTCGAGCTCCGCCATCGCAAAATACGCTGAGGCCTTACGCAAGATCTCCTTTGCCTGGCGCAGTTCCCGGTTCTCCCGCTCCAGCGCCTTCATTCTTTCGGCCATCTCGCTGGGAACGCCTGCGCGCTTGCCGCTGTCGACCTCGGCCTTCTTGACCCAGTCGTTCAACGTGTTCGCCGAGCAACCGATCTTCGCTGCGATCAATGTGATCGCCTGCCAGCGAGATCCGTGCTGACCCTCATTGAACCGCCCCGGGTTTACCGGAGAGTAAAACACTCAAAGGATGAGCCCTATGACAAAGCAGAGATTCCCCCCCGCCTATCCGGCCGAGCTTCGCGACCGCGGTGTTCGGCTTTTTCGAGAGAGCCGCGGCGATTACGCCAGCGACACGGCTGCCTACAAGGCGATTGCGCCGAAGCTTGGCTGCGTCATGCAAGGCAGATGCCAGCTCCGGCATCGTGATGTCACCGTCCTGCGCGATGATTTCCGCGAAGAAGCTACGATGCGGATCGAGCTTTCCCTTGCCCCTGGGCCGACCTTGACGTGCCGCGCGGGCCTGTCCGGTGTGACGGATCGCAAGCCCCCAACGCGCCCCGGTGGCAGGCGAAAGCTTCAAGCGCAGCGCCGCCGCGCGCCCGCTTAACCCTTCCTCAATCAACTTCTGAAACCGCGCCCGAAGCGCATCCGGCAAAGGTGCTGACATGAACCATCCTCCCAAACAGGACGAATCACAGATCAGGCCTCAAGGGAATCCCTACGATTCAGGTTTTCGGCGGAAGGCTTTAGAGCCTCTGGACTGACCGGGGGGCGGGAAAAGTCAAACCGTCCCCGATGTAGACCGGCGGCGGGCGTCACTTTCCTGCATGTGCAAAACCAAGGCAGTTTTCCGAAGCGGTCACGCACGCGAGGCTTCATGCCCCTATGTTCCCGCCCGTTCCCCCGCCTTCCGATTTCGGCAGGAGGGACAACTGGGGGGATAATTCCGAGGTAAAATCAGAAAATCTATAGAAAACAATATGATATGAAGGTGCAATGGCGGAGGGAATGGGCCTGAAAGACAACCTTCTCCACCCTAAGTCATTGTTTTCGTTATAGTGACATTGGGATCGTTACCACACTGCAGCTCGCATCAGTCCGCATCCTCCTTTCCTCCATGTCCATAGAGGCTAGCATTCTGGTGGGCCCGATCTTGTCGCTCGAACTCGAGCGTCGAGTGCGTGATGCCGAATTCGCTCTCAAGCGCCCGCTTCATCGCGTGCTTGATGTCCTCGAGGCGATCCCATGCAGTCACCTCGACCACCACATGTGTGTCGAGCGCAGCAGCATGCTCTTCCATCTGCCAGAAATGGGCGTGGTGGATGTCAGCCACCCCGTCGATGCCACGCATCGCGGCGACAACCGCGTCGTTGTCGATGTCCGGCGGGCTGCCGAGCATCAGGGTCCGGATCGGCCCACCGATCTCGGTCAAAGCCAAGTAGAGGATATAGAGCGCGATGCCGATGGTGATCGCCGGATCGACCCACCGCATGTCGTAAAGGATGATCAGCGCGCCACCCACGATCACGGCGACCGATGCCAGGGCGTCCGACAGGTTGTGCAGGAAAAGGGCACGGATGTTCACGCTGCCCTTCTGCATCGAATAGGTGAGCAGCGCCGTCAGCGTGTCCACCACCAGCGCGACACCGCCGAGGATGACCACGGTCCAGCCAGCGACCTGGGGCGGGTCGATCATCCGCATGCCGCCCTCGTAGATGAGATAGAAGCCAACGAGGATCAGCGTGGTGTAGTTGATCAGAGCGGCGACGATTTCGATGCGGCCGTAACCGAAGGTCATCCTCTCGTCAGCGGGCCGCCGCGCGATCTTGCGCGCAGCGAAGGCGATCACGAGCGACGCCATGTCGGAGAAGTTGTGCAGCGCATCGGCGATCAGGGCGAGGCTGCCGGACAGGATGCCACCGACGATCTGGGCGACCGTCAAAAGCGCGTTCGCCCAGATCGCAATGGAAACCCGTCGGTCGCCGGACTTGGGGTCGATATGTGCGTGGCCATGGTCGTGAGACATCGTGTTCTCGCTTAAGTCTTGCCGTCATCTTGATGGACCGCCTTAGCAGGAGCCCCCCCGACACGTTAGCGGCCGCACGCTTCCATTTGTCCGAACGAGACAGGGCGAAAAGGCTGATGGCGTACACGAAGCTGTCGGAGGTGTTGTCCAGACCGTTGGCGATCAGCGCACTGGAGTCGCCCAATGCACCTGTCGCAAAAAAGCCGATGGCGATGGCCGCATTCAGCAGCAGAACCGTCCAGAGCGTACGGCGCTGACGTTCATCCGGATCCTTTGGCAGTTCTTTGGTCATCAGGTTCGCCTCCGTTCGTGCCGGCCGTCGGATCAAGGCGGCCTCATCTGCCCTGCATGCGCAAGCCACTCGATCCTCGCCAGAAAAGAAGCAGGCCTGCTGCCCCAAGAATCGGCCGAGAGGCAGTTCTAATTCCTCTAGTCGCTAGAGGTTCAAGCGCCGCGCGGGGCGAGCAGGATCAGGGCCGCGCCCGCAAGGCAAACGACGCCGCCTGTGAGATCCCAGCGGTCTGGTCGCTCGCCTTCGGCCAGCCACATCCAGGCGACCGACGCCACGATGTAGACGCCCCCGTAGGCTGCGTAGGCGCGCCCGGCGAAGGCCGAGTCAATCTGCGCCAGGAGCCAGCCAAAGGCGATCAGGCTCGCAACGCCTGGAACCAGCCAAACCGCTGAGGCGCCGAGACGCCACCAAGCCCAGATCGCGAAACAGCCCGCAATTTCGGCCAGAGCCGCGGCGGCATAAATCGCCAGGGTCGGCAGCGCCGTCATTCGGCGGCCCCGGACGTCCTGTGGTCCTGCGCGCCGCGTGAATGATCGCTCAGCACCTCGATCACGCGGCAGTCGGCCACGGTGCCCTGTGCGCATTGCGTGATCATGCGCTCGAGCTCTGCCTTCAGCGCCGTCAGCCGCGCAATCCGGGCCTTGACGGCGGTAAGATGTTTCTTCGCAATGACGTCGGCGGCTGCGCAGGATTGATCGGGCTTGTCGGAGAGGCTGAGAAGGTCCCGGATAGCCTCCAGCGGAAACCCGAGCTCGCGCGCATGTCGGATGAACGCCAGCCGATCCAGTGCCGACTGCCCATAGAGCCGCTGGTTTCCGGCGCTGCGCTCCGGCTCCGGCAGGAGCCCGATCTGCTCGTAGTAGCGGATCGTCGGAACCTTTACGCCGGCCGCCTTACCCAATTTTCCGATGGTGAGCATCAGATTGCCTCTTGAAGCTATAGCTACTAGAGATCTTACATTCCCGACTCAGTAAATACAACGTCGCCCGCTGGGCGGGTGGAAGGGCGTGATGACAGCGAGCGACAGTGCAACCTACGAGTGGACGGTTTCCGGGATGGACTGTGCGTCCTGCGCCAACAAGGTCCGGGGTGCGGTCGAACGCTTGCCGGGCGTGAGGGACGTCGACGTGGCGCTTATGACTGAGCGGCTTCGGCTAACCCTCGACGAAGGGCAGACGCCGCGCGATCAGATTGAGGCGACCGTCAAGCGGCTCGGCTACGGGATCGCGACAAAAGGGTCGAGCCCCGACCGGAAACGCTTCGTGCTGCCGACGGGCGACCGGTCGTTGTCGCCAGACGGCGCGCAGGATGGCGCAGGACGCGAGCCCGACACTGCATCGACAGAGCCCGAGAGCCAACCCGCGCCCGGTTCCCGTTGGTATCGGACCGCGAAGGGCAGACTGGTGATCGGCACCGGGCTCCTCCTCGCGGCGGCATGGGCCGTGAAACTGCTCGCTTCCCAGGACGTGGCGACCTGGGCATTCGTCCTCGCCACGCTCATCGGGGTTGCGCCAATCGCGCGCCGCGCCGTGGCGTCCGCCCGAGCGGGTATGCCGTTCACGATCGAGATGCTGATGACCATCGCCGCCACCGGCGCGCTCGTCATCAATGCAGCAGAAGAAGCGGCGCTGGTCGTCTTCCTCTTCGCTGTTGGGGAGGTTCTCGAAGGCGTGGCGGCGAACAAGGCGCGCGACGGGATCCGGGCGCTCGCTCGCCTGGTGCCGAAGACTGCGCTCCTCGAGATCGGCGGCAGGACACGGGTGATACCGGCCGACCATTTGCAAGTGGACCAGATCGTTCTGGTGCGCCCGGGGGACCGGGTCCCGGCAGACGGCGAGGTGATCGAGGGCACTTCGGGCGTCGACGAGAGCGCCGTCACGGGGGAGAGTGTGCCGAAGCTGAAGGAGCCGGGGTCCCCGGTTTTTGCAGGCTCGATCAATTCCGAGGCGGCGCTGCGTGTCCGGGTCACGAAGTCGGCCGAGGACAACACCATCGCCCGGATCATTCGTCTGGTCGAGGAGGCAGAGAGTGCCCGCGCACCGACGGAGCGCTTCATCGATCGTTTCAGCCGTATCTACATGCCCGCAGTCGTCGGGGTTGCGGTGCTGGTGGCGATCATTCCGCCCCTCGCGTTCGCGCAAGCCTGGGATACGTGGATCTACCGCGCGCTCGCGCTCCTGCTCATCGGATGTCCCTGCGCGCTGGTGATCTCGGTGCCGGCTTCCATCGCCTCTGCGCTTTCTTCCGGCGCGCGGCGTGGGCTCCTGATGAAGGGAGGCGCCGTGATCGAGGCTGCGGCGGCGATCACTCATGTTGCGTTCGACAAGACGGGGACCCTGACCCACGGACGGCCGCGAGTCACGGACGTGGTGCCGATCTCGGTATCGGAGACGGAGGTGCTGGCGCTGGCTGCCGCCGTCGAAGCGGGGTCGAGCCATCCTTTGGCGGAGGCGATCCTGGCGCGCGCAGAAGCGGCGGAAATTGCGCCCTTGGTCGCATCGGCCGCCAAAACGCTCCCGGGCCGGGGGGCCGAGGCGGTCGTGGAGGGTGACCAGGCATGGGTGGGCTCGCCACGGTTCGCGGAGGAGCACGGTGTGCTCGACGGCAGCGCGCGGCGGAGGGCGGCGAGCCTTGAAGACGAGGGCAAGACGGTCGTCGCAGTCTTCCGCCGGAGCGAGCTTGTCGGGCTCATCGCGCTTCGGGATGAGCCTCGAGAGGATGCCGCCCGTGCGGTCCAGCAGCTGAAGGCGCTCGGCGTGAGTTCGGTGATGCTGACCGGTGACAACCGACGCACAGCGGCAGCCATATCAGACGGCCTCGGCATTGAGTACCGCGCCGAGTTGATGCCCGAAGACAAGGTCGCTGCGATCCGCGAGATGGCTGCCAAGGGCCAGGTCATGATGGTGGGTGACGGCATCAACGATGCCCCTGCGCTTGCCTCCGCCAATATTGGCGTGGCTATGGGCTCCGGTACGGATGTCGCGCTTGAGACTGCCGATGCCGCGATCCTCCGCAACCGGGTAACCGATGTGGCCGGCAAGATACGGCTTTCCCGGGTGACCATGGCCAACATCAGGCAGAACGTGGTGATCGCGCTCGGCCTCAAGGCGGTGTTCCTAGTGACGACCATCCTTGGCATCACCGGGCTCTGGATTGCAATCCTCGCCGATACCGGCGCGACGGTGCTCGTCACGCTGAACGCGCTGCGGCTTCTCGCTTTCGATCCGGAGGAGACCTGAGATGCTGTTTGGCAGGTCTGGGATCATGCGAAACCGGCCCGCGTACGGTTGGCGAAGGCGACGAGCGACAGCATGACCGGCACCTCGACGAGGACGCCGACCACCGTGGCGAGCGCCGCGCCGGAGTCCAGGCCGAACAGGCTGATGGCGACAGCGACGGCAAGCTCGAAGAAATTCGACGTGCCGATCAGCGCGCAGGGCGCCGCAATCCGGTGCGGCACGCGCAGCGCCCAGGCGGCGGCATAGGCCAGCGCGAAGATCCCGTAGGACTGGATCAGGATCGGCACGGCGATCAGCGCGATGACCTGCGGCCGATCGAGGATCACCTGGCCCTGAAGTCCGAACAGGATCACGACCGTCGCGATCAGACCCACGACGCCCCAGGGTTTCACCCGGTCGCGGAAGGCGACGATTCGCTTTGGAGAGCCCAGCTGTGCCCGTGTCCAGAGGCCGGCGGCAAGCGGCAGGGCGACGAACAGGACGACCGAAAGGACCAGTGTTTCCCACGGCACGGCGATGTCGGTCACGCCGAGAAGAAACGCCACAATGGGCGCGAAGGCGAAGACCATCACGACGTCGTTCACCGAGACCTGGAGGAGCGTGTAGCTCTCGTCGCCGCGCGTCAGCTGCGACCAGACAAAGACCATCGCGGTGCAGGGTGCCGCGCCCAGCAGGATCAGACCGGCAATGTACTGCTGGGCATCCTCCGGCGCGATGAGGTCGGCGAAGACCACCTCGAAGAACAGGACGCCGAGCGCGGCCATGGTGAAGGGCTTGATCAGCCAGTTTACGGCGAGCGTGATACCAAGGCCCTTCGGCTGCTTGACGACATCCCGCAGGCTGCGCGGGTCCACGCCGACCATCATCGGGTAGACCATCGCCCAGATCAGCACGGCGACGACGAGATTGACGCTGGCCACCTCCGCCGCGGCGATCGTCTCGACCAGGACGGGCGCCATGACCCCGATGGCGATGCCCGCCAGCATGGCCAGCGCGACCCAGAGGGTCAGGTACCGCTCGAAGACGCTCATGCCGGTGTGACCTCGGGCTCCGTCGCGGTCAGGCGCCCGGCGGCGAGCGCGGAGAGACAGACCATGAGCGTGGCAGTGCCGAGCATGAGGGGCAGCCCGCCGATCTGGTAGGTGAGCCCCGACAGGACCGTTCCCAGAAGCCGCCCGCCGGCGTTGGCCATATAGTAGAAGCCAACATCCATCGTGACGCGCTCGGCCTTGGTGAAGGCGAGGATCAGGTAAGAGTGAAGCGCGGAATTCACCGCGAAGATCGCGCCGAAGGTCAGGAGGCCGGCGACCAGCGACGCCGTGAGCCAGGGCTGCGGCTCGCCCGACGCGAGCGCCGCCGCGGTTAGCGCGGCTGGAACTGCTGCAAGCGTCCACGCCCAGCCGCGGGCCTTCAGCACGAGGTCGCGCTCGGGCGTGGTGGCTGCGCGCAGCAGCTTCGGCGCCGAGGCCTGCACCGCGCCGTAGAGGATGATCCAGAGCGCCATGAAGGTGCCGATCATGAAGAAGGCGGCGCGATTGCCCTCGGTCGTGCCGTCGGACAGGACGGCGTAGAAGTAGATCGGGATGCCGACGACGAACCAGATGTCTCGGGCGCCGAACAGGAACACGCGCGCCGCCGAGAGCCAGTTGACGTTGGCGGACTTGGAAAAGACCTCGGAGAACTTGGCGCCCTTGCGCCCCTTCGGCAAGCCCGGCGGCATGGCGATCAGCACCGCGACGAGGATTGCCGCCAGCACCGCCGCCATCGCGAGGACGGCCCAGACGAAGCCAACCGTGGCGAGGAGTGCCGCGCCTAGCAGGAAGCCCAGCCCCTTAACGGCGTTCTTCGAGCCCGTTAGGATCGCGACCCAGCGGAAGAGGCCGCCGTTTTCGGTCGGCGCGAGGATCTTCACCGCCGACTTCGAAGACATCTTGGCGAGGTCCTTCGCCACCCCGCTTGCGCCCTGCACGACCATGACGAAGGCGACCGAGGCCCCGATGGCCCAGCCCGGGTCGAGTTGCGCCAGCGCGATCAGCGCCACGATCTGAAGCCCGAGGCCCGCGTAGAGTGTCGATGTCAGCCCGAAGCGCGCCGCGATCCATCCCGCCGACAGGTTGGTCACCATGCCCGCGATCTCGTAGAGCACAAACAGATAGGCGAGCTGCACCGGCGTGAAGCCAAGAGTGTGAAAGTGCAGCAGCACCAGCATCCGCAGCGCGCCGTCCGTCAGCATGAACGCCCAATAGGACGCCGTGACCGCGATGTAGGCGGAGAGGCCTTCGGGACGCTGGCTCATGAGCCGGCCCCGACCATCATCGCGACATCGACGAGACGGTGCGCATACCCCATCTCATTGTCGTACCAGGCGTAGATCTTCACTTGCGTGCCGTTCACCACCATGGTCGAGGGCGCATCCACGATGCTCGACCGCGGGTCGTTCGTGTAGTCTGCCGACACCAGCGGCCGCTCCTCGTAGCCGAGGATGCCCTCGAGCGGCCCCTCGGCAGCGGCCTTGAACAGCGCGTTCACTTCTTCGACGGTCGTCTCCCGCTCGACCTCGAAGACGCAATCGGTGATCGAGGCGTTCAGGAGCGGCACCCGCACCGCATGGCCGTTCAGACGGCCTTCCAGCTCGGGATAGATCAGCGTGATCGCGGTGGCGCTGCCCGTGGTGGTGGGGATCAGGCTGTTCAGGGCAGAACGCGCGCGGCGGAGGTCCTTCGCCGGGCGGTCGACGATCGTCTGCGTGTTCGTCACGTCGTGGATCGTGGTGATCGACCCGTGGCGGATGCCGATCGCCTCATGGATGACCTTCACCACCGGCGCGAGGCAGTTCGTGGTGCAGCTGGCCGCAGTGACGATCCGGTGTCGCGCCGGGTCGTAGATATCGTGGTTCACCCCATAGACGATGTTGGCCGCGCCGCCGTCCTTCACCGGGGCCGAGACCACGACCTTCTTCACGCCCCCATCGAAGTATGGCGCCAGCTTCGCCTCGGTCTTGAAGACGCCCGTGCAGTCGATGACCACATCCACCCCGTCCAGTGGCAGCGCCGACGGGTCCCTTGTACCGATGAACGGCAGGCGCTTGCCGTCGATGGTCACGCTGTCGGCATCGTGCTCGAACGCGGCATCCCATCGCCCGTGGACGGTGTCGAACTCCATCAGGTGCGCATGCATCGCCGGATCGCCGATCGCGTCGTTGATCCAGGCGATCTGTGCGCCGCGCTCGAGAAGCGGCTTGAGCGCCAGCTTGCCGATCCGGCCGAGGCCGTTGAGGGCATAGACAGTCATGCGCGCGCACCGGCGTCGGCCTGGCCTATATCGTCCACCGCCTTCTGGAGTGAAATGCGATCAAGCGAGGCGATCGGCAGAGCCGTGAAGACCTTGATCCGGTTGTGCAGAGCCCCGTAGGCCTGATGAAAGGCGAGGCTCTTCTGTGCGTCGGTTCCTTCGGCCTTCACGGGATCCGGCATGCCCCAATGCGCGCTGACCGGCTGGCCGGTCCAGGCCGGGCACTCCTCGTTTGCAGCCTGGTTGCAGACCGTGAACACGAAGTCGAACTTCGGCGCACTCTCGCCCTGGAACTCGGCGATGTTCTTGGCGCGAAGAACCGAGATGTCATGGCCCTTCTGCTGCAGCACATCCAGCGCAAACGGGTTCAGTTCCGAGCGCGGCCTTGTGCCGGCAGAGTAAGCCTCGAAGCGGTCGCCCGCCTCCTTCCGGAGGATCGACTCCGCGAAGATCGAGCGGGCGGAATTGCCGGTGCAGATGAAGAGCACCTTGTACTTGTGGTCGGACATGAGCTGGTTTCCTGAAGCGGATGGGAGGGAGACGGGGGAACAGAACTCCGGCCGACCGCGACAGCAGTCGAGGAGCAGGTAATCGAAGGTGCGTCGCACCTCCGTCATGGCGATCTGGTAGCGCAGCGATGTCCCGACCCGCTCCTGGGAGACCAGCCCGGCCTGGCTCAGGGCCGAAAGGTATGCTGACAGCGTCGAGGCCTTGAGATCGAGCGCCTCCGCCAGTTCCCCCGCGGGCACGGGGTCCGGATAGCGGCGCATCAGAAGCCGGAAGACGGCCAGCCGATGCGGGTGACCGAGGATGGACAGGCGGGAGGGAATCAGTTCTTCCATATTTCATGGATATCAGAAATATGGCCTGAAGCAATCGCCGTCCCGCGTCGTTACAGAAGTTTCACCCGCACACCCGCGCTTGGTCCCGAAGGACGGCGTAGTCGGCGAGCATTGCGGCGATCGCCGACCCCTCAGGCAGCAGATCGAGCTCGTCAGCTGCGCGCGCCTGAAACTCCCTGCTGTATTCCACAACCGGCGGACACATGGCCACGCCGCCTGATTCAAAACCCGCCGTCGCGCAACCGGTCAACAAGCTCGTCGCGATTACGAGGACGGCGAGCCGCAGCCTCCAGCATCTTTCGCTGAACTTCATTGGCTTTCTCCCTGGTGTTGAGGCGTTCCGCGAGGCGACCGACACGCTCGCCGGAGCGGCGCAGGGCAAGCAGGAACAGAAGGATCGCGATGGCTGTGACGCCGTAGCGAAGCATTGCGCGTGCGCATGCCGATCCGACGAGCGCAGCGAGGAGGCCGCCGATCATCGCCGCCCCCGCTTCCAGTCGTCCAGCCGCGCGTAGATCGTGACTGCTATGCCCCCGAGCGCGACGGCGATGAACACCCAACGTAGCGTGTCGAGATACGGGACCAGCGGAAGGATGGCGGTCTGGGTCTCTGCCAGGACGCCTTGCGCCACCTCGACCCCGGCTGCGCCCAACGTTGCCACGCCAGCCGCGCCACCGCCCTTCATGGTGCGGCTGGCGGCCAGCACTTCGCGCGCGGGCGGAGTCTCAGCTGCAAATGCGGTCGCCCGTACCGGGAACCGCTCGCCCCATTGGCGCGTGGGGCCGAGATCGACATGCATGAACCCCGAGCGCGGATAAAATCCAAACCCGAGGAAACCAACCGCACGTGCCGCCGTCTCGAACGCCGCCGGGTCGTGGTTCGACATGGCAATATCAAAGGCAGCGCCGTCCATGTGTTTCGAGCGCACTGCCCCGCCAACCGCGCGATTATGCTCTGGACTGCGATAGGCAGAGCGGACAATCAACGGTTTGCCGAGCCGGTCACGCAGCGCCTGCAGCTTATCAAGCGCAAGCTCGTTGATCAGCAGCTTGCCGGTGCCCCGACAGGCAATTTCAGCGGGCGAAAAGTTTGGCCAGCGCCAACTGCCATCTGGCACGTCGCGCCAGTGATCATAAAACATCGTCGTCATGGGGGGGGGCTCCAAAACAAAAAAGCCCGCCTCGAGGGCGGGTGCAGTTTGACTGATGATGCGGGATGGTGAGCGGCTACGGGCTGCCGCCGAAGATTTTGATCTTGATCGCGATGCCGGCGAGCAGCGCCAGCATCAGGCCGGTGGTGATCATCCGCACGGCGGTTTGCATCGCGGTGCGACGCACCAGCCGGATACAGTCGAGCAAGGAGCGCAGGTCACGGATATCGAGCGCTGCCTCGTAGCCGTCCAGGCCGACGTCCGAGAGGGCCCGCTTTGCGCCTTCCTCGGCGGCGCGCGCGAGCATCGCCTCGAACTCCTGCCCTGACAAGCCATACGATTTACTCACATTTTGATCAGGCTGCATGGCGTGGCTCGCTTGTCAGGTCTGGTCGGCGCGGGCGCTGGCGGTGATCTCGATGGCCTTTCGCCGCCCGATTTCCTTGACGCCCGTGATGTTGTAATCGCGCCCCTCGCAGATGACGCGATCGAGCGGGCTGATGTCGGCGGCGAAGCTGGACCAGCGCAGACGCAGGCGGGATGTCACGGTCGCCTGCACCTGGGCGGCCTGCCATTTCTCACTGTCGCTGACATGGGTGAGCTGCACCCAGACCGGATCGCCATGATCCTCCCAGCGATAGACGGTGCCATAGCCGTCATCATATTCCTCATGGCGGCGAAACTGTGCGCGGCGATCATATCTACCGGCCGTCACAACCGAACCCTGCGATAAGGCGCCAGGAGCGCATCAACGGCCATGAGCATGGAGTATCCTGCCGCTCCCATTGTGACCGCCTCGCGGTTGTCATACCAATGGGCAATGAGCAGCAGCATCGCCTGGCGAATGGCTGCCGGCACATCGGCGGCAGACCCAAAGCCGGCAGTAAACGTGATCGCCACCGGACGACCGTGGCCTGAACTCGGCCGGAGCAGCAGACGCTGGTCCTGCAGCGCAAGATCATAGACCAGCGTGCCACCTGCAGCATCAGTATACACTGCATCATCGATGGTGCTGTCCGGAAACGGCAGCAGGATTGGCCCGGTGACAGCGTCGATACTCATCTGCCAGCTTTGGGTCACCAGGCAGCGCCCAAGCAACCCCGCCGGCCCATCGAGCAGCGAGGTGGCCGCGTCAATATAATGCTGGATCAGCAGATCTTCCTCATTGTGATCGACGCGGATTTGCGCCTTTGCCTCACTCAGCGTGATCGGGGCCTCCGCTGGGGCTGTGGTGCGAACAAGGGTGGTCATCAGCAATCTCCGCAAGAGAAGGCAGGCGACCATCGCCGCCCGCGCGTCAGCATCAGGCCTGTGCGGCCTGCGGGTTGATCTGGCCGTGACCCCGGATCACGACGCCTGCGATCGGCGTGCCGGTCCCATGGGTGCCTGAAAACGCCGCCAGCAGCTTCACGTATCGTTTGCCGCCGACATAGCCGAAGCGATAAACGTTGGCCGTTGCATGCGCCGCCACGAGTGCCTTGATGACACCACCGGTGCTGATTTCATCAACACCGAGCACATCGCCTTCGGTGACCGGTTCATAGCTTGCGTCGTCATCGGACTGCGTCAGCTTGAACTCGATCTTGTTGCTGGACGTGAACGTGATGCCGCCAGCGCCGATCGCCAGCACGATTTCAGCGGCGTCATAGCCGCGCAGGTCGATCGCTGTTGGCGTGCTGTCCGCCGTCAGCGTCGCCGCGTCGATGGCCGAGGCCACCGAGAGATCGGAATGCATGTCCTTCATCGAAGTGTCCTTTCAGGAATGGAGGTGTGGTACGGGCGAGCGACCCCGCCCGCACGGGCTCAGGAGGCCGCGATCTTCAGCAGCTTGATCGCCTCGAAGTTCTGCACCCCGCCGCCGACGCGCTTGGTGGTGTAGAAATGCACGTAGGGCTTGTTGGTATAGGGATCGCGCAGCACGCGAACGCCGAAGCGATCCACAATTAGATAGCCACGGCGGAAGTCGCCAAAAGCCACCGGGAACGTCCCCGCCCCAATATCGGGCATATTGTCGTCGTCGGTAATCGGATAGCCCAGCAGCGTGGCCGGTTGACCCGCCTGCACCGGGGGCTGCCACAGATAGAGCTCCTCAGTCTTGGACTTCAGCTTGCGCACCGTCGCCTGCAGCGACTTGTTCATCAGGAAACGGGCGTTCTGCCGGTATCCCTGCTTGATCGAATAAATCAGATCGATCAGCGCATCGACGCCATTGTGGCTGCTGTCGGTCAAGGCCGCGGCCACGCCGGAGGCGGTATAGCCGATCTTGCCCCAGGACTGGGATGCGTTGGCCACCGTGTCATAGGACAAGAGCCCGCGGGGCTGGTTGACCCCGTCACCGCTGATGAAGGCTGCACCCTCGGCTTCTGCAAAAGCGGTCGAGACCTCCTCGGCCAGCCAGGCCGCGATATCGACCCGGGCATCATCAAGCAATGTCTGGGTCGCCGCCGGATTGGCATAGATCTCTATGGCGGGAAACGACAGCTCCGCGAGTGTCGGAGTTGCGGTTTCCGGGCGCGCCTGGCGCTCACCGACCCAGCCTGCTCCGGCACCGCCCCGGTTGACCAGTTTCTTGTAGCTGGCCGCCGAGACCGACATGACACTGGCGATGGAGCGCATGGCCGAAACCGTGCCCAGCACCCGATCGATGGTCTGCTCCATCTGATCAGGCACGACATAGCCACCGTCGGGGTCGCTGTCGGTGCGCAGCGCGGCCTTCATCTCAAGCTCGCGCAAGCCCTCCTCGGTGCCACGCCGGAAGAACTGGTTGAAGGCGCGGGCATGGTCGCGCGCCTCGGTCGAGACCGCCGGGCCGTCACCAGCGCCGCCGAGCCTGGCCGCCGCCAGCTGGGCATTGGTGTCATCCAGCGCCGTCTGCAGCTTGCCGATCTCGGCATTGATGCGCTCGACCTTCTCGGCCTGCACAACGTCGGCAAACTTGGCGTTGATCCCTTTCAGCTCTTCCTGATGCTCGGTTTTGAACGCGGCAAAAGCCTTGTTCAATTCGGTGACGATGGCGTTCGCATCGCTGGTCTCTGCGCGCACGCGCACGGCCCCGCGGATGCGGGGTTTGGTCATGTCGGTCATGACAGCCTCCTAGGCTTGAAGTGTGTCGAGAAGCTGCCGCAGGGCAGCAGGGTCAAAGCCAGCGTCATGCGTGGCAGGTTCGGCAGCGTTGCGCGTGCCGGTAATCTGTTTCAGCATCGCGCGCCGCTCGCTGCGGGGGATGCCTTGCTGCGCCAGAGCCGCATCTATGCGGCGTTTGGCTTGAATGTCGGGACGGGACTGCGCAGCAGCGTGGGACGCGTATGTGGAAGCGTCGGCCCCGCCCGCGATGGTATCCGCTATACCGGCGGCCACCGCCTCCTCAGCCGTCAGAAACGTCTCGGCATCCAGCAGCGCGGCAATCTCAGATCGCGCCATGCCACTGCGCGCCGCGTAAATATCCGCCAGCGCGCCATCAAAACGCTCGAACAGTGCCGCAGCCTCGGCCATGTCGTGGCGATTACCAATCACCACGCCCCAGGCGTTGTGCAGCATCAAAAAGCTGCTCCGCGCCATGCGGATATTGTCGCCTGCCATCGCAATAATCGAGGCCGCTGATGCCGCGATGCCCAGCACCTCGATACTCACCGCGGCCGGATGCGCCCGCAGCAGGTTGTAAATGGCGATGCCTTCAAACATGTCCCCGCCCGGCGAGTTGATCTGCACTGTGACATCACGCTTGCCGATCGCGCGCAGCGCCGCCGCGATCCGCTTTGCGCTCACGCCACCGCCAATGCCGTCGTCGCCGATGACGTCCAGTACCGTGACCGTGGTGTTGTCGCTGGCCGTCGCCGCGCTCGGCATGTCAGCCCATTTCGCCAGCGCATCGGACGGCGTATCAAACTGATAGGCAGCAGGCCGTTGAAACTCCGGTCCAGCCGGGAGGTCACGCAGGCTCATCGGTATCCCTTTCCGTTGTTTGCGAAGGTCCGGGCATCGGCGCAGAAGGATCGTCCTTCGGGCCTTCGGCATCCGCCGTCATGTTTGGCGGCGGATAATAGATATCACCGCCATCGCGCGGGTTCTGGTCTTCCAGCGCCCGGATTTCATTGGGGCTGTAGACGCCCCATTGCAGGCCTTTGACATAGGCCTCCCAGCGGGCCTTGATGTCGCCCTTGACCAAGGCGGCGCGGTTAAAGCGCGCATAGAGCGTATCGTCAGCTCCGATCAGATCGCGATCGATCGCCTCCTCCCACATCGTCAGGTGATCCTCGAGCGTATAGGCGACGAACCCGATCGACTGCTGCTCGATGCCGGTGCCCCAGCTGGTGGACTTCTCGGTGTCGCCAATCATGTGCGGCGGCACCCCGAAGAACATGGCGATATCGGTGCGGCTGAACTTGCGGCTTTCGATCCATTGCGCGTCCTCGGCGGTCATGGCGATACGGGAATAATCCATGCCTTCCTCGAGGATCAGGTTCTTGCCGTCCTGCTCGCCACCGGCGCGGAACGCGTCCAGACCGGCCTTGAGATTGGCCACCGCCTCGGGGCCGAGCTTTTGCGGGTGTTTTAGCACCCCGCTGACCCGGGCCCCGTTGCGGAACGTCGTGGCCCCGTGATCCTCCATCGCCAGCGCCAGACCGATGGTCTCGCGGGCATAGGCAATAGCCGAGACCCCGTGCACACCGTCCAGCGTCAGCCCGACCAGATGCAGCACCTCGTCCTGTTCCAGCGACACCCGCTGCCCATCCATCCGGGTATAGACGTAGGCCAGAGTAAGATCATCGCCCTGCGTGACCGCGACTCGGTCAGGGTGCAGCGGGATCAGTTCGCGGACTTCGCCGCGCGAGCGCACGATCATCGCATAGCCATTGCCGCGCAGCAGCAGATGCGCCTGCATCATGCGGCGGAACTGCGATGGTGTCTGCCAGCGGTTCGGCCGCCGTCGCAACACCCGCCAAATCGGCGCGTCCGAGGCATCCTCGCGGGTGCGCGCATCGACCCGGCGCTTGATGTGCAGCGGCAGCGTGGCCACCGCCCCGGAAATGATACGCACGCAGGCATAGACCGCCGCCACCCGCATGGCGCTGTCCGGCGTCACCGAGGCCCCAGAGGCGCTCAGCGCCCCGGCGCGCAGCGCCGCGTCCAGCTCGCTTGCGGTCGTGATGGCCAGACCACCACCAGCGTCCTGGACAGAGGCACGCGGCGACGGTGCCGCAGGCGCTTTGCCTGCGAACAAGCGGGACCATAAAGACATGTGGCGTTGCTCTTAAAGGATCAGGATGCCGCGATTGTCATAGACCGAGCGGCCGGCATTGACGTCGCGCAGCAGCGCCCGGCCGAGGGCGTTGCAGGTGGCGACGATACCATCGATACGCTCGCTGGAGCGCTCCTTGTCGGGCTTGATATTGCCCGCCGGATCGTGGCGCACCGCCACGTTGGAGGCGTTCCAGCGCAGCACCGGATGGCCGCCATGCCAAAGCATGCGCGAGACCGAAAGCCGCTCCAGTTCCGCCGTCGGTGCCGCCATGCTCAAAAAGCCCTGCCCAAACTGCACCAGGTTCAGCCCCTCATCCTGCAGATGCTGGACGATCTCACCCGCGAAGGTGCGATCATAGGCCAACTCGCGCAGATCAAACCGCGCAGAGAGATCGATGATCTCGGCCTCGACGAAGGCAAAATCCGTGGCATTGCCAGGGGTGGCGGTCAGGAAGCCCTGATCACGCCAGGTGGCGTAAGGCACCCGGTCGCGCTTGCCCCGGCGCAGAATATCCTCCTCGGGCACCCAGAATCGGCAGAGGGTGATCCATTTATCCGCCAGCGCCCCGAGGGCCGGATCCCCGGTAGGTGGAAAGAGCAGCACAAAGGCCGAGAGATCATTGACCCGGGCCAGATCCAGCCCGCCATAACATTCGCGCCCGAGCAGCTTCTGCTCCACGTCTGCAAGGTCATTGCGCACTATCTGCCAATCGGCGGCAGGTGGCGGGCCGCCCTCGGCCCAGACATCCATGTCGAGCCAGCGGGTGACCTGTTCGGTCCATTCATTCAGCCGCAGCCGCCGGATCGCGTTCTGCTGGGCGGGCATTTCCCGCGCCTCGTCGATCTGCCGCTTCAGATCGTCCATCTTCACCGTCACGCCGAGGCTGGGGTTGGCCTTTGCCCAGACCGCCTCGTCGGTCCAGTCATCGCCCTCATCGATGGTGGCGATATAGGCAAACCAGCTGTCGGCCGTCTCATGCGGCACCGTGCCCTCCAGCGCCTTGACCGAGAACTCGTGATGCTGGCGGCAGACAGAATGACGGTCATACCCCGCCGTGGTGATCTCGACGATCAGCGGCTGGCGGCGCGCGCCGGTGGCGGTGTTGAGCTTTTGAATGATCTCCGGCCCAGGATGCTCATGCACCTCATCCACCGCGGCGAGATGCACATTGAGCCCGTCCATCTTGCTGGCATCCGCCGAGAGCGGCCGAAACCACGACGCGGTCGGCAGCACCGCGAGGTTGTTCACGGTGCGAGTCACCCGCGCTGACAATGCCGGACTCGCCGCCACCATGCGCTCGGCCTCCCCGAACACGATGCGCGCCTGATCGCGGGTGGTGGCCGCGGCATAGACATGCGCGCCAGGCTCACCATCAGCAATAAGCGCGTAGAGCGCGATCCCAGCCAGCAGTGCCGATTTTCCGTTCTTGCGCGCCACCTCGACATAGGCTGTGCGGAACCGGCGCAGCCCATCGGCGCGTTTCCAGCCGAACACCGCGCCGACGACGAAGGCTTGCCACGGCTGCAGCACGAAGGGCTGCCCGGCCCACTCTCCGGTCGAGTGCCGCAGATGGGTGAAGAACTCGATCGCGTGCAGCGCCGCCGTGCGGTCCCAGGAGAGGCCGCGGCTCTTGCCGGTCTTCAGGTCCTCCAGGTGCCGCGCGCAGGCGAGCTTCACCAGCCGGCCAGCGGTGATCGTTCCGCCGGTGACTGCCTTTGCGTAGGCTGTGACCGGACAGGACGGCAACTTCCGCCCGGTGCCGGTTTTACGCCTTGCTGACACGGTTCAGATAATCCTCGAATGGATCGCGACTGTCAGTGGGTTCGGCCATGCGTACCCGGCTGCGGCTGGAGGGCGTCATCCCGAATTCAGCTTCGATCTGTCCCATCTGTGCCAGGCATTTGTTGGCCACCGCCAGAAACGGGTTCTGGATGATATTGCCACCCACGGTCTTGACCACCGGGCCGCGGCGCTTGACTTCGGCCTCGGCCTCGAGCCAACGCCGCCAGATGACCACGTAGCGCGCCAGCGCCCCCACATCGAGCTCGGTCATCACCCCGTGGCGGGCCAGCAGCCCCGCCATCTCGGTGAACTTCGCGGCCGCCGCCGCCTCGAGGTGATCGGGTGGCGGTGGTGTTGCCACAACCGGCTTCGGCTCATCGGCGTTGATCCGGTGCGGCCGTGCGGTGCCTTTCACCAGCTTCAACTGCGTCGGCAAGGGTTTGCGACCGGGCATGGCAGGTTCTTCCGCATCTTCTCCAATGCAACGGGCACGAAGAATACGAAACTCGACGTCGACCCCTCGCAAATCGCACGAGCGGACCCCATATGCAGTCAGCAACACTTGATTTCGAATCTGCTCCTTTTCCGGCTCAGCTCTCGATCGTCAGCTTTGCCGGGTCGTTGCGTTGTGCGAACGACATACAGACAAGGAGTATCACGATGGCCAATGGCACCGTGAAATGGTTCAATTCCGCCAAGGGTTTCGGCTTCATCCAGCCAGAGAGCGGCTCGAAGGACATCTTCGTCCACATCTCTGCGGTCGAGCGGGCTGGCATCCACCAGCTGAATGACGGTCAGGCCGTTTCATTCGATCTGGAGCGCGACCGTAACGGTCGGGACTCGGCAACGAATCTCGTTCTCGCCTGAGCGAAACATCCATCATGAAGGCTGGGCGGCGGCTTGGCGCGCCTTCCTTCACCCAGCACCGGGTGCATAGCGTTCCCCGGTGCCGAACTTCCTGAAAGAACTGACTTTGATAGAAATCCACTGGGGCAAACCTTTGTCCTTTGTCGTTTCGTCTGCGGGCGAGATACAGAACTTCTCCACAGCCGAACAGGTCCGCTACTGGTTGCGAAAGAAATGGCCCGTCACCGACCAGGCGCGTGATCGTGCGCTTCACCAGGTGGAAGCTGCCATGGACTGCATGGCATCGGTCGCGACTGCGCGCCGCGCCTTCATCGTGGCGGCCAGATCGGCCGGCTTCGTATCGCGGCACCTCGCAAGTCAACCAGAGCACCGCGTCAACGCGTGATACACGACAATGACCACCGGACCGGCGGGACGGTCCTTGCGCGGCGCCGACAATGATACGACCGCGGTGAAGCAACCCCGCTCGCGAAAGGAAAGCCGATGCCCAACTCCGAGGACCGAACCGACGCAGATCTCGCATTTCTGATCCTGCAGAACTGCCACGACCTTGGGGTTGGCGACGGCCCTGCACAGGCGATGGTTGAGCGGGTGCTGAAAAACCGCCGAATGGCGCGGGCACCGAAGACCGCAGTCGAGTGACCGCGCGGTGTTTCATTGTGCACGCCGCATCCGGATCGCCTCGAACACCCTCCGCAAGGCGAAGGGACGGGCAATCGACATGACCGTGAATGCGGCGCCGATCTTCAGGTTCTGCGCCAGCGTGGTGTGCAGGCCGAAGATGGGAAAGATCAGGATCTGCGTGACAACCGCGACGCCGTAGCCGACGATCACGTTGGCGACGGACTCGGCCAGCGACATGAGACGGGATTGTTTCATGCCGCCTTGCTCCGGCTGCGCCGCTTGCGGGCGGAGGCATCACCGTCAGCGTCGCCATCCGCCTCCGCATCCGTGCCTGCGTGTTCACCAAGCCGCTCGGCCTTCACCTCGGTGAAGGTCCGTCCGTCGCCGTCGAGGATCACATCGCGGCCGGTCTCGGCCTGCCACCGTTCGACGGCGACATCGACATAGGCCGGGCTGATCTCCATCGCGAAGACGCGCCGACCGTTGACCTCGCCGGCCATGATCTGCGACCCGGAGCCGCAGAAGGGCTCATAGCAAAGCCCGCCGCGCGCGACGTGCTGGCGCATTGGGATGCCGAAGGCATCGAGCGGCTTCGGGGTCGGGTGATCGGGGCGCTCGTCCCTGGCGAAGGACGGCATCTCCCAGGTCGAGGGCAGCGTCTGATCGGCGACCTTGGGCGGCCGGTTCGGGCGACGCCAGCCCATGAAGCAAGGTTCGTGCTTCCAGAGATAATGCGACCGGGTGAGAACACCGCGGTCCTTCACCCAGATGATCTGCTGATGCACAAACGCCCCGGCCTTTTCCCAGCAGGCTTCCAGCATCGCCTGGCGGCGCGAAGCGTGCCAGCAATACCAGGCGGCGTCCTCGGTGATCGCCTCTGCGATGGCCGCGCCGATGAAGCCGTCGTAGAGTTCTGCGCCTTGGCTGCTGTCGTCCCAGGTCGTGCCGTAGGACGCCGACCAGTCCTTGTTGCGGGTCGGATGGTTCGAGCCGTCGTAATCGACCAGATAGGGCGGGTCGGTCGCAAATAGCACGGCGCGCTCGCCGTTCATCAACCGGCGCACGTCGTCATGGGACGTCGCGTCGCCGCAGAGCAGCCGGTGGGCGCCGAGCAACCACAGATCGCCGGTGCGCGAGGCCGGGTGACGCGGAGGCTCGGGGATAATGACGGGTGGCGTCGACGTCTCGTCCTCCGCTTCCGCGCCGGCCAGCAGTCGGTCCAGTTCGCCGTCCTCAAAGCCCATGATCCCGAGATCGAAACCCGCCTCCTTCAGGTCGGACAGTTCCAGCGCCAGCAGCGCCTCGTCCCAGCCCGCATTCAGCGCGATGCGGTTGTCGGCCAGCACCAGCGCCCGGCGCTGGCTCTCGGTCAGGCCGGTCAGCCTGATGGAGGGCACGGCGTCCATGCCAAGCAGGCGCGCGGCCAGTACGCGACCATGGCCGGCGATGATGGTGCCGTCCTCGGCGATCAGCACCGGGTTCACGAACCCGAACGCGCGGATCGAGCCGGCGATCTCGGCCAGCTGCGCCTCGGAATGGGTACGGGCGTTGCGCGCGTAAGGCACGAGGCGATCAAGCGCACGATATTCGATGACAAGTTCGCGATCGGACACGGCTGTATTTCCTTGTTGCATGGGCCGCTACCCCCCCCTCGCCATTTTGGCCGCGGATGCAGAAAGCTTGGCGCCCGGTCCGGGGCTGAAAGGCCCCAGAGATTTGACCTCCCCCGGGGGGGGATGGCGTTGGTTTATGATCGGCGGCGGGCGTTGCCAAAGCCGCCATCCTCGGCGGCGGTCTTGCGACTGTGACAGCTCGCACAGAGCGCCTGCCAACCGTTCGGGTCCCAGAACCGCTCTGTGTCGCCGCGGTGCGGGATGATGTGATCGACGGTGTTGGCCGCGCTCACGCGCCCCTGGCGCTCGCATTCGGCGCAGAGCGGGTGCTGCGCCAGGAAGTGTCGCCGGGCGCGCTGCCACCGGGCAGAGGCGTAAAGCGCGCGAATGGCTGGATCACGCCTGCGGGCGTAGTCCCGGTCAGCCTCACGTTTGTCGCGTCGCCCCACCGGGCGATGGATGGGCGGGCGAACAGCCATGGTGCCTCGCAAGTACGAAAGGGATGAGAAACGACCGGGGGCGTTCTTGACGCTCTTCTCCCGATCATATCCTGTTTATAGCACCAATCTGTTGCATGTGTCGAACACAAAAGTGTTGCAACACTTTGGAATCACGCCGCATTCAGCCGCGCCGCGATCTTGGTGAGCGCAAGCTGCCAGCGCCGCCACGCGGTGGTGCGATCGCATCCCAGCTCGCAGCTGATCTGTTTCCACGGCACGCGGGCCGCGCGAGACCAAATCAGCTTGCGCTCTGCTGTCTCGATCCAGAGGACCCAATCGAAGGTCTGCTCGAGCCGGGTGATGGCGGCGGCCGAGGGGCAGACCCGCATCGGTTGCGGCTCCATCGCCGCGATCTCGCGGCTGGTCCGCACGATGTCGGGCCAGGTGTTGAAGTAGCCCTGCGCCTTGACCGGCGGCAGCTTGCGCAGGGTGCGGAACGCTTCCTCGAAATGCTCTGCGACGTCATCAGCGGTCCAGTTACGTTCAGCCATGGCGCACCTCCTCCGTGGGCCGGGGCCCGTAAAGCTTGGTCCCCAGCTGTTCGACCAGTTCACGCTCCGGCCAGGTCAGACGGTGATCATCGATGCTGACGGCCAGCACACCCAGTTCCCGCCAACCATCGCGTTTGACGAGGTCGGGCTCGCGGCGCTGGCCACCGTAGCCGTGTGGATACCACCTCATGCGACACCTCCCCGGGTTTCAATCGCCCAGAGCAGGATGGCGATCGCGTCAGCCTCATTATCGTCGACGGGGCTGAACCCTCGGTCCCGTGCAGCGGTGATCATCGCCTCCTTGTTCGCGTTGCCCTTGCCGGTGGCATGTTTTTTGATCGTGCCGACGGGGACACCCTCGTAGGGCACGCCGCGCATCTCAGCCCATGCGCTCAGCGTGGCCATCAAGCCGCCGTAGACATGGGCCGCATCGGTGCCCATGTGGCGGCGCACCTCTTCGAAATAGATCGCTTCGATCGGTCCGGACAGGCGGTCAATCTCGGTCAGCCAATTTGTGAACCGCAAGTAACGCATGCCGCCGCCGTCAAAGCGACCGGGGCGGAACGACACGGTGCCGCTGGTGATCAGACGGTCGGCGCCATGCAGCGCCCAGCCGGTGGTGGTGCCCAGATCAAGGCCGATAATCGCGCGGCCCATCTCAGACCGCTCGGGCATTTTCGGGATTGCGCCTGCGTTGGCGCTGGTCAGAGTCAGGTCAGCCATGGGTGGTCTCCTTTTTTGGGTTGGCGACTCGGGTGGAAGACGACGGCGGTCATGTGCTTGGCGGTACCGGCCGCCGTCGTCGGATGAAGCGATGAGATCGGCTGTGGGCTCATGGGTCGAGTTCCTTCAGCCAATCGGGGATCGGGGAAGGTTGTGAACCTTCGCTTTGAGGTTCACACAGAAGTTCACAACCTGAAGCCATTGAATTCACTGTCGTTTGTGAACATTGTGAACATTGTGAACATTGTGAACCTATTCCGGGCCCATTCCCCTCATATGCGCGCGCGTGTGCGCGCGTGCGTGAAAGGGCGGAAAAACGTTCACCATGTTCACGATGTTCACATTTGCCTTCTGGATCAGTGGGTTGCTTGTGTGAACATCGGTTTTGAATGTTCACAGGACCTCCCCAACGTTCACAAGCGTCCGCACCCGCAGGTTGATCAGATGTGCCCTGACACTCCTCAACAAGCTCAAGCTTCCACTTAGCAGCTCGTTGATATGTTCCAGCCGACCGAAGGCGGACACTCACAGTTTCAATCCGGAATATCCGATCACGCATGCGCGAAATCGCCTTGCCGAACGCGGTTTTCTGCGCGCGCTCTGTGGAACCAGATATCGGAGGTCCCGGATCGCAAAACGCTGCCACATCAAACAGGTCAGCGGACAGCACGGAGGCCGTCCCGAACCGATCCCACCAGGCGGCGATGAACGTGCTCCAGCCTGCACCCTCGCTATCGGACGCGGCCATCATCTCCTCCAGATTGCCGAGAAAGCCGGGGATGCCCGCGGTCTCGAGCACGCCGCCGATCACCTGCGCCCAGTTTTCATAGGAGCCGATGGTCTTGCTGCCCCGCGGCTTGCCTGCGGCAACCCAGGCCTGGCACAGCGTCAGGCAGGCAGCGACGATGCGCGCGCGGTTGGCGCGGATCCAGACCATCAGATCCGGATGGCGAAAGCCTGCCCGCTGCCAGGGGCGCTCGACATTGGCATCAAGCCGGATGCGCACCAGTCGCCGCGCCATTTCATTGGAGAACTCGGGATTGTTGCCGGTCGCGATCCAGAGACAGCGGATCGGCAGTCGGGTCATTTCCGAGGCGCCGAGAACCCGGTCCTCCCAGAAGGGAGCCGTCAACGCGGCCGCCACGGCCGAGCTGTCAAGCTTGGCGCGCAGGTTGTCGATCAGGATGATCGAGGGGATCTGGCGCAGCTTGGCGGTGACGCGCTTGCGCCATTCCTCGTCATCGCGCCCCTCGGTCATCACGCTGGCACCCGTGCCGGTGAGTATCGTGGCCACGGCATCGACCATCAGCGTGGCTCCGGTGCCGGGCGTCGGCTTTTCGATGAGATGCAGCGGTGTCGGCCCGTCGATCATGCCGCGCAGGAAGCCGAGCAGCAGGAGCGCCACCACATGGGCGCGCTCGGCCTCGCTGGTGAACGGGAAATCGCCAAAGAGGTCCTCGCAGATTAGCGCGCGCGCCGCGTCGATCTCCGCCTGTGAGGGCTTGGCGGGAATGTCCGGAACGCTGAACCCCGGTGCCGGAATGTAGAGCAGCCGAGCATCAGGGTGGTAGCCGGGCGTCGTGATCAGCGTGCCGGAGCGGCCGAAGACCGGCGTGTTGACGATGCCGGTCAGCACGGGCAGCGCCGGGTCGGGTGTCGCCAGGACCGATTTGACCACCGGCAAGGGCGGCGGCGCTGGCAGCAGTTCACCCTTGGCATTCTCGCGGACCCAGCGGGCGAGCCGCGCGAGCATATGGCGCAGGCGTTCCTCATTGAGCATGGTAGCCACCGGGCGGCCCTCATCGTCCGGGACGACCCATGTGGGCAGCCCGGCGAAGCGAAACACCCATGGCGTCCGGTTCGAGGCCATGAGTACGCTCCAGACCTGTGCCACCGCGCGCCCCAGATCACCCTCGTCGGCCCGCAGGGTCGGAACGCTCTCGCCTGAGCCCTGATAGTTGAGCGGACGATGCTGGCCGGTCTGAAGGACGGTATCGGCCTCGGTGATGGCCTCCGCATCGGCGATCAGCGCCGCGACGGCAGCAGGACCGTCGCCGAGCAGCAGGTCATTAAAGTCCTGGCCTTCTTCGGGCGGCACGGCGATGGCGACATCACGCCCTTGCGCGCGCAGGCGGCGGGCGCAGGCTTCGGCGGCCCGCAGTCCTGCCCCGGATGCATCATGATCGGCCAGGATCAGCACCCGCTGCGCCGCGGGCGGGAGATCGATCTGTTCGAGGCCGGAGGTCGAGAGCGTGGCCCAGACCGGCAGATCGGGACAGGCGGTCATGACCGCGAGCCCGGTCTCGATACCTTCTGACAGCGCCAGCCGGTCAGCGGTCCCGAGCGGTGCGAGCCGCACGGCACCGCCGGCGATGCGCCCGAGCATCATCTTGGGCTTCGAGACCGGCGCTTTGCGCACCCCGTTGCCGTCTTCAACGATGTAGGTGCGATGCAGTCCGATCACCTCGCCGCTGCGATCGCGCACCTGCCCGAGCAGAGCGGCATAGCCGGTCTTCGTCTCCCAATGCGTCAGATCCGGATGAAACAGCAGATCACTCTGGTCTGGCACCGTCAGGGCACGGCCCGCGAGATAGGCCGCGGCGGGCGTGCCCGCGATCGGCTCGGCTCTGGACAGGATATGGGCGATATCCTGTGTGGCGTCGCGTTTTGGTGCAGGCTTGGCGGCGGGCATTTTGCGGATCGGCGCTCCGGAGGACACACCGGTCATCTCTGCCGCCTCGATGATGACCTCACGCCCCGACAGGTCCGTGCCTTCTCCGATCGTGCTGATCGGGCCACCACCCTCATTGCCGTCGAAGTCGACCCAGTCACCTGCATGCGGTCCACGCAGGCTGATGACGCAAGAGCCGGTGTTGCGCGGCGCGTCTCCGCGGATATTGGCAAGGCGCCATTCATCGCCTACGCGCTTGCCGTTCGGAAAGAGACGCGGCACCCAGCTCTCTGCCGTCTCGCGCAAGCGCTGCACGATCAGGTCCAGATCATAACGCGCGGGCTGCATATGCGCCGGAGCGATATCGTTGAGATCGATGACAACTGCATTCATGGCAGGCTCCTTCATGACAGGATCAGCAGGCCGCGTTCGGCCCGGGTAATGGCGGTGTAGAGCCAGCGTTTGCGGTCGTCGGCCGTGCGGCCAAAACCGTCATCGAAGACCACGACGTTTTCCCATTGCGAGCCTTGGGCTTTGTGGCAGGTGATCGCGTAGCCCCAGCTCGACTGGATCAGCCCACGGCTGGCCAGCCATTCATGGCGATGCCGATCCGGATCGAAGCACACATGGTCATCGAATTCGCCGCGCCAGAAGTCATGCATGCCCGCGAGAGGCGTTGCGTCATCCGTCTGCACGCTGGCGCGAAAAGCCCGGTCGTTATGCGGATGGGCCTGCACATTCGTGAGCGTCAGGAACATGCCATTGATCAGCCCGAGATCGTGGCGGTTCTTGAGGCAGATGATCTTCTCGCCGTGGCCTGTCGGATAGTCAGCCTCGAAACCGGCCGCGTTCTTCATTGCACGATTGAGCCTGCGTCTCGTTGCGTGCGTGCCGCAAATGACCTGGCCACCGCGCAGCATTTGCGCCGGATCGACCTCGCGCCGCGACATCTTCCAGACCTGATCGTCAAAAGCACCGAAAGGGATATCATGGCCCTGCCGCGCCATGGTCGCGAGACGCAGGATCGGGCTGTCTGCTGCCTGCCGATGCACCTCGGTCAGCATCACGTCAGGGACAGCCTCGGTAAAGAACCCTGTGTCCTTGACTGGCGGCAGCTGGCCCGGATCGCCCAGAACCAGGATCGGCTTGCCGAAGGCAAGCAGGTCTTGCGCCATCTCTGCGCCGACCATTGATACCTCGTCGAGCACCAGCAGATCGGCATCGCGGAGATCCGATTGCGGGTTTAGGATGAATTGCAGCTCATGGATATGATCGAGACGAAGGTTCAGTTGGGCAATCTGTGCCTCGGCAAAGCTGCGCTCGGCCACTCCCATCCGCGGCAGGTCCCCTTTCAGGACCGCCAACTCCTCGGTCACCCGCTCGATCTCCTCCGGCGTCGCCTCGGAGACGCGGTAGATCAGGCTGTGGATGGTCTGCGCGGGGGTGCCCTTTTGTGTCATCACGTGAACGGCTTTGCCGGTAAAGGCGGCAAAGAGCACACCGCCAAGCCCACCCGGTGTCATCGGCTCGAGCCCCAACGCCTTGATCGCCTTGCCGGTGATCGTGGTTTTGCCGGTTCCCGCATAACCGAAGACCCGAAACACCTGCTGCGTATCTGTCCGATGCAGATACCAGTCGCGAATGGCGGCGATGGCGCGCATCTGTACTTGCGAGAGATCGATGCTCATGGCTGGCCTGCCTTCCAACACCGCGCCGAGAACGGGCAGAACCGGCAGAGATAGAAGTCGGGGTTGGTTGCAATCCGGGCCAACAGCTCGCCCGCATCCGCAGCGCGCAGCACATCGACCGCCTTGTCCGAGAGTGCCTGCGCAGCATTCGGATCAAACGGCACATGCTCATGGTAGAGCTCGCAGGTATCCTTGTTCAGCGCGGAAAAGAGCGCAGAGCCGAGGCCCATATAGGCCATGTAGATCTGCATCTGCCCGAAATAGATGGGCTTCGAGAGCTGCACGCCCTTCGTAGCGGTGTCCGACCACGAGGACGCCTTCAGCGCCTTGTGCTCCCAGAGTACCGGCCAGTCGAGCCCCAGATCCGGACCGCCGACGATCACGCCATCCACATGGCCACGGATGCGCCCACCAGCAGTCTCAAAGCCGAACTGCCCGCCACCTGGCTGTTCGGTACGCAGATCAAACCCTGCGGCCCGCAGCCAGCGGATCGCCAGATCCTCGAAGACTTCACCGGCCTCAAAGATACGCAATGTACGCCCTGCAAACTCCTTTCCGGGATCGACGGGCGTCTTGGTGAACTCATAAACGAGCCGCCGCGCGCAGGGCTCGCCAATGCGGCTGGCCCCGAGATAGTCACGCGGGTGCTGGCCTTCGCGCTCGGCTTCCAATGCAGCATCGATGGACATGTTGATCCGCGCGCCGAGAGGTGCGGGATCAGTGGGCGCGCGGCCATAGACAAAGCCGGATTTGTGGTTGAGATCGACCATGCTGTCCTCCGGCTCAAAAAGGCACTTCGCCGGCATCGGACTGGCGCTGCAACGAGGCTTGGAACCCGTCGACGCAGGCTTCGATCACGCGATCGATATCCGCCGCAGGCCGGTCAAAGAACGGAGCCATCAGCCCCATCTCGGTCAGCGCTTCAGCAAGCATCCTGCGCGCCTCGCAGATCGCGCGGGTTTCCATGTCAGTCTTGTCAATCATTCCAAAATTCCTCCGGGCGATGGCGCTGCCAGTGGTGAGGCAGGCCATCGAGCAAAAACGGTGATGGGGATGGCGATCCCATTGCAGCTGATGGCAGTAGCCAAATCCGCGCGCCTCCCGACCGCACAGCGCACAAGGGACGCGACGACCAAGCTGGGACCGAGATAAAGGGCTTCGCCCGTTCGCGGCTGAAACGCTCCCCCGGAGCGTTTCCGAGACGCCGCTCACCCCATGAGCAGCAGATCGAGCATGTCGCGTTCCTCCGGATCCGGGGCCTGTGTCCGCCGTTTTGAGGCGAGAACGACGAACCGGCTGATCGCGTTTGACGCCATGCATTCGAGGTCCTTTCGCGTGAGAGTGGCGATGGGGCGGTCGAGCCGCCCCCGCGCTTCGAGCCAGCGCCCCATCGCAAGGGCTGCCTCCGTCGTGACATGCGCCTGCCATTCATCCGGGCTCACGGGTTCAGCCAGGCCGGGCCGTTACCGGGGGCAGCGGCAGGCGGCGTTTGGGGGACGGGCTCGGCGGCCGGTTGCGGCTGGCCCCAGGACGGGGCCACGGGCTGCGCAGGCGCGGCAGCGGGACGGGGCTTGTTCGATGGCTGCGTGGGCACCGTCTCGCCATCCATCACCTTCTGCCATTCAGGTGCCGTCGGCAGCACGACATGATCGAGCTTGTTGGCGTCCTTGTAGGCCGGGTTGCGGTTCGGCTCGATCTGGATCTTCGCGACGAAGGTGATGCCGTCGAGATCGGCGAGCCCGCGCAGCACCCGCTTGGCTTTCGCGCCCTCGCTCATGTCCTCGGGGTTCAACCCCAGCGCGCTGTCGATCATCGCGCGGAACTGGCTCTTGGAGATTTTCCAGCCGATCGATTGGCCCTGCTCGTCGAGCTTTCCGCCCTGCACGGTGAAGTTCTGCCAGAACTTGCGCCGCGCATGCGGGCCCTCGGCCACGGTAAATTCGGCATCCACCATCAGCACATCGCTGCCGGGCTGGCTCGAGGGCTTCAGAAGGCCGCGATCCACTTCGCTCGTCCCGTCCGTGCCGCCCTTGCGGATCGACATCGTCACCTTGGCAAAGGTGCCGTCGGGGATCAGGTCGCCGGATTGCTGCGGCGCAACATCATTCATATCGAAGGTCATCTCGATTATCCTTTCGGGGTCTGGTTGATCTTGGTGAGGAGCGCGCCGAGATCGGCGGGCTCAGTGAGGTCGAGTTTTCCGCTGCGGTCCTTGGCCGGCAGGCCCCAGGGATTTCCGGAGCGGCAAACAAGGCGGCGTGCGGTGCCCTTGTCGGGATCGTGCCGCCAGGCCTTGATGCCGTCCTTGCCGCTTTCCTGCGTAAACAGGCTGAGCGTCAAAACCTGGTCGACAATGCCGGGCAATTCGCGCGCGGCCTTGCTGCCTTCCATCTGCGGCTGCCAGCTCGCCCGGTTCATGTCATCGATGACCTTCTCGAGGATGCCGACGAAGATGACCGTGCGCCCCGGCGCGTGCTGGAGATGTTTCAGCAGCCCAATGACCTCGCGCGCCAGCAGCCCATAGGCGCCGCGCGTGTCCGGTTTGCCGGTCCGCTCCGACAGCGCCTCGGGCCGGGTCTTGGCCCATGCCATCGCCTGGCGCGTAAGGTCGGTGATGCTGTCGACAAAGATGATACGCTTGGTATCGATCTTCCTGGCCAGTTCAGGATGCTTGGTGCGCAGATGGTTATGATGCGCTTCCGAGAAATGCTCATCCTTCTGGGCGGCCGGGTTTGCACCACCGATCAGGCAGGCGATATCAACCGCATCGGAAAACCGCCGGATCGGGATACTGTCGCCCGGCCAGTCCTGGACCGATTTCAGGCCCGCCTCCAGATCGATGCAAAGCGTCTCGGCGGGCGGCAGGGTCTTGAGCAGCGTGGTCTTGCCCACACCGCTCGGCCCGAACAATGCCATGGTGGTCTTGCCCTGTGCCTCGCGCAGCCGGTCATCGGCAGTGATAATGCGCAGGGTCATTGATCGTCCCCCTGCGGCCGGAACTCGATCTTGAGCGCGCCGGGCCTGACGGTGCGCGCAGGCTCGAAGCCCTGGCGGATGGCATCGGGCCAAGCTGCGTATTTGCGCTCCGGCACCTTGAAGGTGATGTCGACATACTCAGCCGGGTCGTCTCCGGCCGCCCGAATGCGCTCGACCATGATCGCGAGGCTCTCCTGATCCCAATCGACCCGTTTCGGCAGATCCGCGACCACGGTGAAGTCTCCGTCATCCATGCGGACGATGCCGGTGTCCTTGCCAGCAATCTGACGTTCCTCGGCGGCGCGGGCGGCATAGCGAACATCCAGTGCCGCATTGAACCGAGCGGCGACGGCACGCATCTGGCGGCTGGCCTCGGTGATCTCGTGTTGCATGGCAGCGAGCAGTTCGACCGGCAGTTGGGCGATCTCTCCGGTCGGCAGGTTGAGCATCTCATCGATGCTCGGCGTGTTCTTCGGGTATGACATAATTGATCTCCAGTTGGGGAATTGGGGTCAGGCAGCGGCGCGCAGCCGCAGGGAATGAGCCGCTCCAGGCGGGTCAGGCTTCGGACGGGCGATGGCGAGGTAGGCGAACTGTGCGGGGCCGATCCTCGTCTGAACGAGATGGATGAGGCTTTGCTCAGCGGCATGCAGAGCGGCGTCTGCAATCCGGCGCAAAACGCGCTGCCGGTCTGCAGTCAGGCGCGACCGACCTCTGGTAACATCGAGCGCAAGGAACCCGCGGTGATAGACCAAGGTCTCACCGGGTTGGGCTTGCGCGATCCAGGCACTGAACTTGATCTCGTCCAGATCGGAAGTGGCGCAGAATGGCAGCACCTGGTTGATCGCAGTATCAGTGAGCCGGACCATCATCTGGCACCAGCCTGTGCATCCATGCCGGTGCTGCGGCGGAGCTGCGCCTGCTCGAATGCGGTGACATCCTCCATGCGGTAGATCACACGGCCGCCCAGCTTCATGAATTGCGGGCCTTCACCCGTCCACCGCCACCGCTCAAGTGTGCGGTGCGAGATGTTCCAGCGCCGGGCCAGTTCTTTTTGGCTGAAATGTTTGAGCTGCATCTGTGTCTCCTGTCGCTCGCTGCGTTGGGAGGAAGATGCAAAATCCTGCTGATGGATGTCGTCGGGATCGCGGTGGGATGCGGAGTGGGATCAGTTTATGCCTTGTATTTCAGCGGCAAAGAGACTGGAGGGGGATCAGCATCCCACAGCGATCCCCCTTTGCATCCCACTGCGGCGGCGCGAGGACCGACGCGTGGCTGCACGGTGACTCAGCCTCAGTCGAGGTTCAGGCGGTAGTTGCCACGCCCATTTGATTCGATCAGGGAGCGCCATTGCTTTTGGGATTTGAACACGTCGGACATCTTCAGGCTTTTCGAGCCCGCGGCTGACAGGATCGCCTTGCCGCTCTGCCACGGTTCACCGCGCCGCGCGGCGTCATGGAGCACGCGGACGACCTGTGCCTGGATTGGCCCCAAGCGGAATTGGTGCTCACCGCAAGTCACATCCTGATAGTCAGGTGATGCGCTGAATGCGGTGCGCTGCGCCCCGGCTTTTACGCCAGAAAACCCTGTCTCTGCTTCAAAACGATCGCGTTCTTCGCGTCGCAGCAGCAGATCGCCGATCATCACAAGGACTGACCTGTTCTCATCGTAGAGCGTTGCGTATTCCGCGCCCGGCATGCGGAAATCGCTGATATGGATCTCGCTGCAGCGGAAGAGCTCAAAGACATCCCGTGCATGCAAATCTAGAAGACCGTTGAACCAGCTCCGCTCACTCGGGATTCGAAAATGCTGGCCCTCGCGAGGTTCCTCGTAGTCGCCCAGCTCCAGCGGCACCCCAAAGACACGCACCGAAAGGCGCAGCTTGTCGTTCTCCGCCAGATAGACCAGATCCGCCTCAGAGATAGACCAGCGCTCAAGGACCTCCGGGAGAGTAAAATACGCCTTTTCGATTTCCATCTGTCCCCCGATTCACACCGCCGAATGTTCGATCTCTGTTCTAAATCCTTGACGGCCTCTGTTCAATCCTGTTTTATCCTATTTAATCCACAGTCCCTTGGGGAAAACATGACCGAGCACCACACGCTCCCTGATCGCCTGCGCGCCCGCGCGCAACAACTCGGGCTCAGCCCAGCCCATGTCGCCGAGATGGCCGGCGTGAACCGGTCCTTCGTCTACGACATCCTTCGCGGACGCTCGACGCGGCCCGGGATCGACAAACTGTCAGAGGTCGCCCGCGTGCTAAAGGTAGAGCGGGAATGGCTCATCCACGGCATCGGCGATGTTGAGGGCACGCCGCCCTTCATCGAAAACCCGGATGAGACCTTCGTGGCGATCGCGCATGCCAGTCCTCGCCCATCAATGGGGGGCGGCGCGGTGGTCCAGGAGCATGAGGATCCTGCCGGTCGCGCCTACCACTTCCGCCGCTCGTGGATAAAAGGCAATCTCAAATCCAGCCCGTCGCAGCTACGCATCATGCATGTGGAAGGCGACAGCATGGCGCCGACCCTGCTGGATGGGGATACCGTGCTGGTCGACATGACCCGCCGCGCGCCGAACCCACCCGGTATATTCGTACTGGATGACGGCATGGGACTGGTGGCAAAGCGGCTCGAGCATGTGCCTAACAGCGATCCGCCAGCCGTACGGGTCATCTCGGACAACAGCTTCTACAGCCCATACGAGCGCAGCGCCGAGGAAATCCATATCATCGGCCGCATCCGCTGGTTCGCGCGGGAGGTTTGACGTGATTAAATTCCGTCCTGTCGACGACAATGAGCCTGCGCTGGCTTTCTCACCGCTCTTGCGCGGGGTTCAAAAGACCTTCGCCTATACCGAGGAGCATGGCTCAATCGGCCTCACCCCGTCAAAAGCCTTCAAGCGCAATTTCGTGCATTGGGCTGCTGCCGAGTTCGACTGGCCCGGACATACCGAGGCAGACCTCTTCGCCGTCAACAAGGTGCTCAACGAACATGATTTCATGCCGCTCGGGGATATCCACTTCCTGCTGACCACGCTGAAGATGGGGCGGCATTACAAGGGAGCTTTCAGGCTGACAAAATCAGGAAAGCAGCTGATCAATCAGCCTGGCCGCCTGTTCGGGATCATTACCCCGTTCTATCTCCTTGAACTCGATCATTCGAGTTGGTCGCGGAGCCCGGATCAATCGCCTCTAGGCAATTGGGACGTGTTCCTGAATGTTCTCAACGTCGAGACCGAGGATGGGGCAACGGGTCAGCATCTGCGGCAGGTCCTATACGGTGCCCCCGATCCCAGTCCTTTTCCGCGCTATGATGACATGATGGGCAGCCTTTACACGCAAGTGCTGCGCCCCCTCGTCTGGACCGGTCTGCTTCAGGAAACCCAGGCTGATCGCTCATTTCGCGCGCAGGACAGCCTGTTCACCAAGACCCCGCTTTGGAAGGCCGCTCTGAAACTCGACACAGATTCGATGGTCCAATCGGCGACACGGCATTAACACGCCACAGGCTGCAAACCCGATCCTACACGCAGCATCCCGCACACCCCCCACAAACCATTGTTTTAACTTGTATACCAGCGCCGTCTGACGCCCAGATAGGGTAACAACCCGAAAGGCGCTCCCATGATGGATCAAAGCTCATCCCCGGTTTCGGGGCCAAATCCTCTATGCCCGGACAAGATGTCCGCCCGCGCGCGCGTTGAGGAAATCGGCCGCATCCTGGCCGCAGGCCTCATTCGACTGAATGCCGCACAGTCCAGCTCTTTATCTGCCGAAGACGGAGACAGTTTCGTGGACTTACCGCCCCGAAAGAGCGGTGGTCGTCGTGCAAAACACATCCGCATTGGAGGCATTGATGAAGCACCACGGTAAAATAACACCACCCGCGCCAGGCGAGGACGCCAGCCTGGACCAGAGCGTCCTGTCACGCCTTGCAGCGCTGAAGGCCCTGTCGGTCAGAGAACTGAAGGCTGAGTGGGAAACCCTGATGGGAAGCTCAGCGCCAAACAACAGCCGCACCTTTCTGGAAACCCGGATTGCCTATCGCATTCAGGAGCTGAGCTATGGCGGCCCCGATAGGGATACGCGCCGCATGCTGGATATGCTGGCCGATGAGGTCGAGGGCCATACCCGGCGCCAACACCAGATCGCGGATCCCCGCAACCCCGTGACCGGCACGAAGCTGCTGCGCGAATGGGACGGCGTCGAGCACACGGTCACCGTGCTGAAGGACGGCTTCGACTGGCAGGGCCGGAAATACAAATCGCTTTCGGCGGTGGCCCGCGCCATCACCGGGACGCGCTGGAATGGCTATCGCTTCTTCGGGCTGCGTGAGCGTAAGCGGGAGGACACATGATGGAAACTAACAGCCGCCCGAACCGTCGCCTGCGCTGCGCCATCTACACCCGCAAATCGAGTGAGGAAGGGCTGGAGCAGGAGTTCAACAGCCTCGATGCGCAGCGCGAGGCCTGTGAGTCCTATATCGCCAGCCAGCGCTCCGAAGGCTGGGCCTGTCTGCGCGAGCGCTATGATGATGGCGGGTTTTCCGGCGGCAATCTCGAACGGCCCGGCCTCCAGCAATTGCTGGCGGATGTCGAGGACGGGCTGATCGATGTGATCGTCGTCTACAAGATCGACCGCCTGAGCCGCTCACTGATGGATTTCTCCAAGCTGGTCGCGCTCTTTGACCGGCACGGCGTCACCTTCGTATCCGTGACGCAGAGCTTCAACACCACCACGTCGATGGGGCGTCTGACGCTGAACATCCTGCTGTCCTTCGCCCAGTTCGAACGCGAGGTCACCGCCGAAAGGATCCGCGACAAAGTCGCCGCTTCGAAGAAGAAGGGCATGTGGATGGGCGGCTATGTGCCCCTCGGATATGACGTAGTCGACCGCAAGCTGGTGGTGAACGAGGATGAAGCGGCGCGGGTCCATGGCATCTTCGAGCGGTTCGTCGAGCTTGGCTCCGCCACCGTGCTGGCGCGGGAGCTGCGCTGGGACGGTGTCCGCAACAAGCAGGGCACGCTGATCGACAAAGGCTATTTGTACCGGCTGCTGAGCAATCGAGTGTATCGAGGAGAAGTCGTCCACAAGGGCACGGCCTATCCCGGCGAGCACGAGGCCATCATCGGCAATGATCTCTGGGATCAGGCCCACGCCATCCTGCAGGAGAGCCCCCGCAAACGGGCCAATAACAGCCGGTCGCGGACGCCTGCGCTGCTGAAGGGTTTGATCTTCAGTGACAGCGGCGTGGCGATGACGCCCACCAGCACCAGAAAAGGTGCGAAGCTCTATCGCTATTATGTGTCGATGGACGTGATCAAGAACCGAGAGGCCGCAGATGACACTGCGCCGACGCGACTTGCGGCCGGCATGGTCGAGGACGCGGTCGTGACCGAGATCCGGCGCATCCTGCAAACACCGGAGATTGTCACGCAGGTCTTGTCTGCGCTCAAAACCAACGCTGCCGATATCTCCGAAGCCGACGCCTTGGGCGCACTGCACCAGTTCAGCGCGCTGTGGGCGCAGCTGTTTCCCGCCGAGCAGGCGCGGATCATCCAGCTGCTGGTCCAACGCGTCACTGTCACCGCCGCCGGGCTCGAAGTCGACATCCGCCGCGAAGGCGTCGCGGGCGTCATTCGCGAAATGATCGCGCCGCGCGACATGGAGGCCGCCGAATGACCCGAGCCAACGACACGATCCGCGTGCTGATCCCCCTGAAGCTGCGCAAGAAGAACGGGCGGCCTAAGATCATGCCGCCCGCCGATTACAGTCCGAGCGAGGATCAGGCGCAGGACCCGCACATCCTGCGCGCCATCGGCCGGGCATGGGGCTGGCGGCGGCGCATGGAGGCAGGCGAGTTCGCCACGATCCAGGAACTGGCCGAGGCCGTCGGTCTGGCCGAACGTCATGTCAGCCGTCAGCTGCGGTTGGCATATCTTGCACCGCAGGTGCTGAAGCGACTGACCTGCGGGCGAGAGGCGTCGGCGGTCAGCCTGTACGACTTGTGCTTTTTGGCGGGCGAGGCGTGGGCGGTACAGGTGGCGCGGGCAGTTGGCGACGGTGCAGCGAAATCGACGTGATCGGCCCTGACCTGCCGTTCAGTCCCTTGCCGATCGCCGCGGTGCAGCTTCACTAGGCCGGCCATTCGTCCATCGCGCAGCATCATCGGAGGATGAAGGTCGGCAGGGCGGACTTTTCTGCCGTTGTAGGAGCCATACAGTCGGAGTAGGATCGTGGACAACGGCTGTTACTAAGGCCGTCTCTGACAAACAGGAAGGATATTTTATGCGCTTTGTGTCAAGTATTGCGATAACTGTCGCATTAGCTTCGGCCGCGTCGGCGGACGTCTCGTTTTCGCTCGGCTTTGATACCGAAGACATGGCGATACGCACGATAGAATACGAATGCGACGAAGGGCAACCGTTCGTCGTGCACTATTTCACTTCAGAATCCGACGTGCTGGCACTGGTGCCAGTGGATGACGATCATCGTGTATTCGTCAACGTGGTCTCCGCCTCAGGCGCCCGTTACGTGTCTGGGCGGTACGAATGGTGGACAAAGGGTGAGAATGTCACGCTGACCGATACGATCAAGGAAGAGTCCCTGCTGCAATGCACACCAAACAATGAGTGAAGCTAGGAGACAAAGAGGCGCGGCGGGCATCAATAACTGGCTTGGTCCCGGCGTACTCATCAACGCCAGGACGGTCATTACGTAAAATGTCCGGGTTTCAATTAGCATCAGTTGGCGCCCTTCCGTTCCCCCTCACTCTTACACTCAACGAAACTTTTCACAATTTGAACCGCCCCGGCTTGCCCGGAGGGGCGTTTCGTTCAGCGCGGAAAGCTGGAATTGGCTCGAAGCGGTCATGCGCCGTCGCAGCAGTCTAGGCAAGCCTCCAGGACGGGGCATATGGCGCTCGCGGCCCGAACCTGCTGTTCGCCTGTGCCACCAACGCCGTGGCGCGGCTTCCCCAAACCGGCCATCTGTGGCACCGCGCAGCATAGTCCAGAGCCCCAAGGTCGGCAGTGCGGACAAAGCGCTAATTCGCTGCAGTTACTCGAACGACCGCTTCACGGTGAATCTAAATTCGTTCGGCAAAGCGCCTGATGCGTTGCACCAGGCGCCTCTTGTTCCTGTCACATCACGTTACTTGATGGCGAGGATGTCGAAGTTGTGGACGTTAGCGACCACACCGTCGTCCCACCCGCCAGCGACCAACTCCGCTGCCCGTTCGTTCAGCAGCCCGGCGACTTGACCGGCAAAGTGTGCTTCACGGCCAGCATTGTTGGTGAAGATGTCGAAGATTGCGAAGGATGTTTCGTCAATCTGCAGCGCCGCCCAGAACAATGTGCCGGGTTCGGTTTCTCCGACGATGGGACCAGCTGCGGTCAGCAAGGCTGCCAATTCCGGCCCTCTGCCGGGTGCTGCTTCGAGCGTGATGTACGTGGCTGTCGTGGCCGAGTAGAGATCAACCGGTTCCCTCATCGACAGGACATCGGAATTGTTGATATTCGCGACAACACCATCGTCCCAGCCCCCGGCGACCAGCGCATCGGCATTTTGGTTCAAAGCCGCGGCCACAGCGCCGGAGAAATGCGCATTGCGCGCTTCTTCATCCACGAAGATATCAAAGATCGCGAGCGTATCGTCGTCTTGTAAGGCAAACCAAAGCACGGTGCCCGGTTCGGTGTCCGCGACAATCGGGGCGGCTCCGGCCAGAAATTCGGCGAATGCTTTGGTCTGGCCTTCAGCAGCGGGCATGGCGATGTAGCTGGCAGTGTGATTTTCCATTGGGGTTTCCTGTGCGGCTGCAGATGTCGTGATCAAGGCCAAAGCGGCAAGTGTCTTGAGAATTTGGGCTTTCATGGTCGCCTCCTGATCGACAGGTCGTCGTGGTTGGTTTCGATGCACCCTTTTCCCATGCCGAATGCCTCAGGCACCAATCCCGAACTTCTATTCTTTGATAGACATGTGCTATGGTGAACCTCATGGCGGAAAGTGACGGAGACTGTGGCAGTGGAGATGAACCAGATCAGGTATTTTTTGGCTGTCTGCCAGCATCGCAACTTCACCCATGCCGCTAGCGCCTCAAATGTTTCCCAACCGTCCTTGACGACCGCGATCAAGAAACTTGAACACGAGCTCGGGGGTGATCTGTTTGTCAGGGACCGCGCGGGATGCAGGTTGACGGCACTCGGAAAACTCATGCAGCCAAGGCTACAGAAAGCGCATGACGAAACGCAGGCAGCTAAGGCAGAAGCCGTCCGCCACACGCGACTAGAGCGGGTTCCTATTTCTGTCGGTGTTGGCGAGACGATTGGTCACAACCGGATTTCAGCCGCCGTGGAACGCTTCCGTACACGATTGCCGCAAGCCGAAATAGAGTTGATCGTGGCGTCTGCCTCCAAGCTTCTGGCCGGATTGCGAGAGGGTGAATTTGACGTCGTTGTCACAGCGGCGACGGTCAGTGAAGACCTCTATCGAATAGACCAGCTCTATGACGAGTCCTACAAGGTTGTGGTGTCCAAGTCGCACCCGTTGTCTGAACGAGACGCTGTTTCTCTTTCGACACTCGCTGAAACTGACATGCTCGATCGACCCAATTGCGAAATGCGGGATGCGTTGCATCGGGCATGTGCAGACCAAGGTCTCGAACTCTACGCGGCCTATCGGTCAAATCGCGTGGATTGGTTAGTCGAACTCGCGCGGCAGGGATTAGGCGCGGTGATTTTGCCAACCACGGCAATTCCAGCAGACAGGGGCCTCGTTTCGATACCCATCGACGGCCTTGAAATTTCGCGAACTGTTTCTGCTCTTCGTTATCGGCACCAAACGACGAGGCCAGAGACAAATGATCTGATCCGTGAGATTGCGCGTGTGTAGGCGTAGTATCATTGATGGCCGACATTCGCGCATAGTGCAGTAACTGGTACTTTGGGCTCGGAGCGGTCATGCCGTGACGCAGCGGGTCGTGTGTCTGGCAGGCAGCGGCGGCCGTCGTTCCCGGCCCAAAGCGGCCTTCCATCCAGCACGCCGATGCCGCGCCGCAGCTTCACCAGACCGGCCATTCGTCCGTGATGCAGCATTTTCCGAGGACGAAGGTCCGCTGAGCGGGACAAAGCTGCCTCCCGGTGTTAATGCCCTGAGGCTCCGACACCGCTGATGAGACACAAGATGACGATCACGCACCAAGATGAACTGGAAGGCTTAAAGAAGATTGGCCGGATTGTCGCCAACACCATGCATTCCATGGCAGCGGCCATGGAGCCCGGCATGACAACGCGCGAGCTCGACAGCATCGGCCACGAGTTGCTGGAACGGGAGGGAGCCGTCTCGGCACCTCAGGCCACGTATGATTTTCCGGGCACGACTTGCATCAGCGTCAACGAGGAGATCGCCCATGGCATCCCCGGCGAGCGTAGGCTTGCAACCGGGGATCTGGTCAACATCGACGTGTCCGCGTCTTTCAATGGCTACTTTGCTGACACCGGGGCGACCTTTGGCCTCGGCCCGCTTCAAACGTCCCTTGACCAGCTCTGTCGCGACGGAAAGCGCGCCATGCAGATCGGCATCGCGCAGGTCGGGCATGACAAGCCGCTGGCCGGGATCGGCAAAGCCATCGGCACCTTCGCCACCAAGCGCGGCTATACACTGATCCGGAACCTGGCCAGCCACGGAATTGGCAAAGCTCTGCATGAGGCTCCCGAAGAGGTTCCGACCTGGCCTACCAAGGGAGACAAGCGCCGGATGCACAACGGCCTCGTGCTGACCGTTGAGCCGTTCCTTTCGCGCGGCGGAAGGTGGGCAACGTCAGGCGCCGATGACGATTGGACCCTCTACAGCGAGCCAGCCGCGCCAGTTGTACAATATGAGCATACCGTTGTGGCGACCCGTCGCGGCGCAATCATCGTCACGTTGCCGGGCTGACGTGTGACCGGCAGCTAAGGGCTCACTGCCGACCTTCGCTGCAGATGCACCCCGAAAAATATTGTGCGTTGGCCCCGAGCGGCCGCTTTGATCAGCTTGTCAATTTTGGTTTGCGGGCGCAGCGAACGGCCGCAATCCGCCCGTTGCGACCGCGGGCCTCTTGACCAGCTTCCCGCTGACATGCGCACGATCTCGCACAACCACGCCGCCTTCGGGTGTCTCTGTTCGCACCGAGAGCACACGAACCTGCTTCAACTGCGGCGCATTTTGATTTCGCCAACATGCTGAAATCGCGTGATCTTTTAAATCCGTCTCGATTTTGGTGAAGGGCGGATGGAAAGAGACGCGGGGCGTTCAGAGACCGATCTCGCGCGGCAGGCCAGTCTCCAAAGGGCGGGTGGTCCTTGCAAACCCCTTTGGCACATAAAGAAAAAGGCCCCGCGAGGGACCTGTTTTCGGGTTTGCAATGTGCAAGTGGCGGACGGTGAGGGATTCGAACCCTCGAGACGGTTCCCCGCCTACACACTTTCCAGGCGTGCGCCTTCGACCACTCGGCCAACCGTCCGTGCCGCGCTAGTTAGCCGCTTCAACGGCGCTCTGCAAGGCTCAGAGTTTGGAAATGCGGTCCTGCAGCGCGGCGAGTTGGCGGCGGATCTCGTCCATGTCGCGCTTGTCGTCGGTGCCGGCTTCCTCGGCGTCGTCTTCGGCATCGGGCGCGGGTCCCGAGGCACCGCCGCGCCAGCCGCCCATCATCGCCTTCAGGAAGCTCTGCTGCTGGCGCTGCAACTGCTCGAAACCCGGCATCTTCGACATCGGGCTGGAGGAGGACATCGCCGCCATGTTCTCCATGATCTTCGACTGGCCTTCGCGCAGCATCTCGAAGCTGGCAGCAAGGAATTGCGGCACCACGGTCTGCGCCTGGCTGGTATAGCTGCGCACCAGATCGGTCAGCACATCGACCGGCAGCACGCTTTCGCCCCGGCTTTCATGTTCGGCGATGATCTGCAGAAGATATTGCCGGGTCAGGTCGTCGCCGGTCTTCAGATCGACGATCTTCACCTCGCGGCCTTCATGGACGAAGCGCGCAATGTCTTCGAGCGTGACATAATCGCTGGTTTCGGTGTTATACAGTCGCCGGCTGGCGTAACGCTTGATCAGCAATGGCGCGGCGGCATCGGTCGTGGCCATCGGGCTACCTCGTTAATGCATTCGCAGCATTCTGCGTCCAATCCGCAGCAATTGCAAAGAAAAAGGGGCGGTGCCATGCACCACCCCTTTCCGCTCGATCGAAGCGAGATCAGGCCTTGGCGGCCGTGGTCGCTTTCTTGACAGCGTCCTGGGCCTGCTTGGTGGCCTTTTCAGCGGTCTTCTGGGCGTCGTCGGCCAGATCCTTGCCGGCGGCCATCATCAGGTCGACGGTTTCCATCTGCAGCTTCTTCGCCACTTCGGCGAAAGCCGACATATGTTCGGCAGCGGTTTCAGCCGAAGCCGAAGCGAAATCCGAGAACGCTTTCGCATAGGCCGAAGCGTCGTCTTTCTTGGCGGTCAGTTCGCCAACGCGGGCGATGGTGTCCTTGGCCCACTGGGCCGAAATCTCGGTCGAACGCTCGGCAGCCGAGAGGGCCACTTTCGACAGTTTCTCGTTCAGCGCCGACTGGGTCTTGAACGCATCCTGCATCGAGGAGGTGTCGACCGGGAAGTTCGCCATCAGGTCTTGCATGGTCTTGGTGAAATCGGGGGCCTTGGCCATATGTCTTCTCCTTGTTTGGCAGCTTGAGAGGGGAGGAGCGCTGCCGGTTCAAACGATACGGTCTAAATAGATGCTGCGGCGCAGCATTGCAACCATAATTTCTGCATTGCAGCAAAAATTCGCCGAAAGCCCCCTGCCCCGGATCGACTGCCCCGGATCAGCGCCCCTCAGTGACGCTCATGGACATAGCTGCCGGGCGCCGGGCCGAAGCCTTCCTCGGGCTGGCGCGCCGGAACCATGTCACCGGACCGCTCGGCCAGCCAGGCCTCCCATGTCGGCCACCAACTGCCGGCGGCGAATTTCGACCCCTCGCGCCAGGCATCCGGGCCATGGGCGAAGTCGCTGCTGCCGGTGTAATGGCCGTATTTCTTCTTCGAGGGCGGGTTCACGATCCCGGCGATATGGCCCGATTCCGACAGGATGAAACGCTTGTCCTTCGAGGCCATCTGCGCCACGCCGCGCCAGCTGTATTTCCACGGCGCGATATGGTCGGTCTCGCAGCCGATGGCGCAAAGCGGCAGGGTGACATCCTTGACCGAGACATTGTGGCCATGCACCGGGAAACCGTCGCCGATCAGCAGGTTCTGCTGACAGAGGCCGCGCAGGTAATCCACCGTCATCTTGCCGGGCAGGTTGGTGGCATCGCCGTTCCAATAGAGCAGATCGAAGGCCGGCGGCGCCTCGCCCATCATGTAGGACCGGATCGCCGGCCCCCAGACCAGATCGTTGGCGCGCAGGAAGCTCATGGTGCGGGTCATCAGTTGCGAGGCGAAGATGCCGTTGCGGGCAACCTCGGCAGTGATCCCCTCGACGAAATCGTCCTGCAGGAAGGGGGTGAATTCGCCCTGCTCGCTGAAATCGGTCAGCGTGGTGAAGAAGGTCGCTGACTCGACCCGGTCATCGCCGCGCTGCGCCATCAGCCCCAGCGTCAGCGTCAGCGTCGTGCCGCCGATGCAATAGCCGACCGCGTTCAGCTTCGGCTGGGCGGTGATCTCCTCGACCGCATCCATGGCCGAAAGATAGGCGCTGACATAATCCTCCAGGCTGGTCTCGGCATAGCTGGCATCGGGGTTCTTCCAGGAGACCACGAAAAGCGTATAGCCCTGATCCACGATCCAGCGAATCATGCTGTTCTCGGGTTTCAGGTCGAGAATGTAGAACTTGTTGATCCAGGGCGGGAACAGCACGATCGGCGTGGCATGGACCGATTCGGTCGAGGGCGAGAACTGGATCAGCTCGTAAAGCGGGGCCTGACGCACGACCCGGCCCGGCGCGGTGCCGATATTCTCGCCCACCGCGAAGGCGCTGCGGTCGGCCAGCGACACCACCAGCTCGCCGCCATTGGTTTCGACATCGCGCACCAGGTTTTCCAGCCCCTTGACCAGGCTTTCGCCCTCGGTCTCCAGCGCGCGCTCGATGGCATCGGGATTGGTGGCGAAGAAATTCGTCGGCGCGAACATGTCGATGATCTGGTTGGTCAGCCAGCCCAGCCGGTGCTGATCGACCTCGCTGGCCATGTCCAGCCCCGCCGCCGCCTCGCGCATCGCCTGGGCGTTGATCTGATACTGGGTCTTGACCAGGTTGAAATAGGGGTGGCTCTGCCAGAGCGGGTTCTTGAAGCGCTTGTCCTTTTCCGGCTCTTCATCCGCAGGTGCGGTCAGCTTGCCCTTGGCCAGTTGCGACTGCATCTCTGCGTAATGGGCGAAGGTGGCGCCCCAGAATTTCACCTGCTGCTCCAGAATGCGGGCCGGCTGTTCGGCCCACATCTTGGCCATCGCCATGCCGGCATTCACCATCAGATCGGCACCCGGCCCTTCGACACCGGGATCGTGCATCGGCCGGCGCGACAGCGCGGCGGCAAGCCTTTGGGTGAGCGATTCGATCCGCTCCAGGTTCTCGGTCATCTGGCCGGTCGCGCGCGGCTTCGCACCGTTTTCACCGGCAGCCTGTTCGGGACCAGCGGCAACCGTGCTTGCCCGGGCCGCATCACGCGCCAGATCATTGGCAGCCGAAGCCAGCGTCGGCGTCGCAGCCTCAGCCGGCTTGGCGCGCGCGACGGGCGCTGCTTTTGCCGCGGGCTTGGTGGCCGGTTTGGCAACGCGACGTGCAGGCTTTGCTGCCGATTTCGGCTTTGCAGCTGCCGTCTTCGGGGCCTTGGCCGACGCGGCTTTTGCGGCCTTGGTCACATCTGCGCCCGCCGCAGCCTTGGACCGCGCAGGCGCTTTTCGCGCGGGCTTCTCGGTCACCTTGCCTGTCGCAGTCTTGTCGGCCTTCATCTGCGCCGCTTCATTCTGCACTGCAGCATTCGCGCCACGGGCCGGAGATTTCCGCGTGTCCTTGCTTGCCATGACCGTTCATCCCCCCTACTGTTGCCACCTGATCTTAGCCTTCCGGGCAGGTTTGAAAAAGGGGCTGTTTCCATCAGGAAACGTGTAAATCTATAGACGTGAACGGGGTAAGAATGGGCAAGCAACCGCTGAAGGGGCTGATCTCCTATGATATGATGGAGACGATGCGCAACACCAGTGAATGGATGGGTGCCTCGGCGCGCGCCATTGCCTCCTACCCGGCCTTCGCCATGATCCCGCATCCGATGTTCCGCGTCATGAGCGCCTGGGGCCGGGTCACCGAACGCAGCTTCGCGCGCATGGTCATCAAGCCCGACTGGAATATTCCGCCCATCGCCGGACCCGACGGTCAGGACCACATCGTCTATATCGAGCCTGAGATTAAGCGCGATTTCGGCGATCTCGTGCATTTCCGCGTCGCCCGCCGCGAGCCCCTGGCGCGCAAGATCCTGCTGGTCGCGCCGATGTCGGGCCATTACGCGACGCTGCTGCGCTCGACCGTGAGCTCGCTTCTGCCCGATGCCGAGGTTTATGTCACCGATTGGCACAATGCCCGCGACATCCCGGTCTCCAAGGGCAAGTTCGATATCGAGGATTACACCCAGTATCTCGTCGATTTCATGCGCCATCTCGGCCCGGACATCAACGTGATCGCGGTCTGTCAGCCGGCACCCCTGGCGCTTGCCGCGACCGCGCTTCTGGCCGAGGAAGACCCCAAGGCCCAGCCCCGCACCCTGACCCTGATCGGCGGCCCCATCGACCCCGATGCGGCAGCGACCGAGGTCACCGATTTCGGCAACCGCATGACCATGGGAGAGCTGGAATATCTCGTGATCCAGCAGGTCGGCTTCAAATACAAGGGCGCCGGTCGCATGGTCTATCCGGGCCTTGCGCAGCTGTCCTCGTTCATCGCCATGAATGCCGACACCCATGCCAAGGCCTTCATCGACAAGATCTTCGCCGAGGCGCGCCATGTCGGCTCGGAAGGCGACAAGCACAACAAGTTCTACGACGAATATCTGGCGGTGATGGACATGACCGCCGAATTCTACCTCTCGACGGTCGAGCGCATCTTCAAGGGCCTCGAAATCGCCCAGAACCGCTTCACCGTGAACGGCAAGCCGGTCGATCTGGGCAAGATCAAGGATGTTGCCGTCTTCACCGTCGAGGGCGCGAATGACGACATCTCTGCCCCCGGCCAATGCGTCGCCGCGCTCGACATGCTGACCGGGCTTGATGCCAGCAAGAAGCAGCAGCATCTCGAACCCGGCGCCGGCCATTACGGCATCTTCGCCGGCAAGAGCTGGCGGCTGAACATCCGCCCCATCGTGCTCGACTTCATCGACGACAATGCCGGCGGCGAGGTCCGGCCCCATCGTCGCCGTGCCAAGGCCAGCAACAACAATGTCGACGCGCCTGTCATCAACAGCAGCCGGATGCCGGTCTGACGACAGCACGCCAAGCCGGGCCAGCCTGAGCCGCTGCCCGGCAGAGCATCTGACTGACCTGCCAAATCCGGTATGGCACCGGCTTTCCGGCGGATTGGCTGTCCGAATATCTCAGAACGCAGGGCAGAACCACCAAAGTGAGGCGTGAAGTTTCGCCCTCACCCCATCCGTTCCGACGCATAGCTTCCCGGCGAAGCCGGAAACACCACCGTCCGGTTGCTGTTCAGAAACACGCGGTGATGGATATGGGCGTGGATGGCGCGCGCCAGCACCTGCGCCTCGACATCTCGGCCAAGCGAGACATAATCCGCCGGCGATTGCGCATGGGTGACGCGCACGGTGTCCTGCTCGATGATCGGGCCCTCGTCCAGATCGGCGGTCACATAATGCGCCGTCGCCCCGATCAGCTTCACCCCGCGCTCATAGGCCTGCTTGTAAGGGTTCGCGCCCTTGAAGCTGGGCAGGAAGCTGTGGTGGATATTGATGATCCGCCCCGACATTTCGCGGCAGAGCCGGTCCGAGAGGATCTGCATATAGCGCGCCAGCACCACCAGTTCCGCCCCGGTCTCCTTGATGACGTCCATCAGCCGCGCCTCGGCCTCGGGCTTCGTGTCCTTCGTCACCTTGATGTGGTGGAAGGGGATGTCGTGGTTCACCACCAGCTTCTGATAGGTCAGATGGTTCGAAACCACACCGACGATCTCGATCGGCAGCGCGCCGATGCGCCAGCGATAGAGGATGTCGTTCAGGCAATGCCCGAAGCTCGACACCATCAGCAGCACCCGCATCGGCCGGGTGGCGTCGTGAATGGCGGCCTCCATCTCGAAACTTTCCGCCACCGGGGCAAAGCCCGCGCGCAAGGCCTCGATCCCGTGGTCGTCCGTGTCACGAAAACTGATCCGCATGAAGAAGCGCCCGGATTCGAGATCGTCGAACTGGGCCGAGTCGGTGATGTTGCAGCCGTTTGCCGCCAGAAAGCCCGAAATCGCCGCGACGATCCCGCGACGGGTCGGGCAGGTGACGGTCAGGACCAGATCGGACATGAGGCTCTCCACGATTATGCGGCCGCGTTCACCGCTGCCCGGGGTGCGATTGCAGAAATGGATCGGCGCGGGTCAGATCTGCTTTTCGGGCATCTGCACGACCAGACCGTCAAGCGCATCGCTGACTTTCAACTGGCAGGTCAGGCGCGAACGCGCGGGGTCCGGCTCAAAGGCGAAATCCAGCATGTCCTCTTCCATCGGGTCCTTCGCCGGCAGGCGGTCCACCCATTCTGGGGCGACATAGACATGACAGGTCGAGCAGGCGCAGGCGCCGCCGCAATCGGCCTCGATCCCCGGAATGCCATTGTCGCGGGCGCCTTCCATGACCGTCATGCCGGTCTTGACCTCGACCTCATGGGCGGTGCCGTTATGCTCGATATAGGTGATCCTGGCCATGACGTTCTCCTGTATTTGCGGAAGGAAATAGGTCATTCGGCAGGCAAAGGAAAGGGCGGGACCGAAGCCCCGCCCGCCTTGCCGTTCCAGATGTCGCGACCCGATCAGTCGGCGACCGAGATGGCGACGAATTGCGGCTCGCCGCCGCGACGGATCATCAGCAGGATCGACTTGCGGCCGGCCTCGCGGGCCTCCTTGATGCGGTCGTCGAAATCGCTGACCGAGGTCACCGGCTGCTGGCCGGCCTCGGTGATGACATCGCCCGGCGACAGGCCCTTGTCGGCGGCATCCGAATCCGGCGCAACTTCGCGCAGGACCAGCCCCTCCTGCCCCTCGTCGAGGCCCAGTTCCACCGCCAGTTCGGGCGTCAGCGCCTGCAGTTTCATCCCCAGCAACTCATCGCCGGCACCGCTGGCCTGCGGCGCATTGCCGCCATCCGCGGCACCGCCCTCGGCGGTCTCGCGCCGGCCAAGGGTCACGGCGATATCCTGGGGCTTGCCGTCGCGCAGCACGGTCACATCCACCGCCTCGCCGATCGGGGCCTGGGCCACGCGGGCCACCAGATCGCGGTCGTCCTCGATCTCATTGCCGGCGAAATCGAGGATGACATCGCCGGGACGAATGCCGGCCTCGCCCGCGGGTCCGTCGAAAACATCGGTCACCATGGCGCCGCGATCATTCTCCAACCCCAGCGATTCCGCGATCTCGGGCGTCACCCGCTGGATCTTCACGCCCAGCCAGCCGCGCCGGGTCTCGCCGAAATCGCGCAACTGGTCGACCACATTGGTCACCACGTTCGACGCCATCGAGAAACCGATCCCGATGGAGCCGCCATTGGGCGACAGGATCGCCGTGTTCACGCCGATCACCTCGCCATCCATATTGAACAGCGGGCCGCCCGAATTGCCCCGGTTGATCGAGGCATCGGTCTGGATGAAATCGTCATAAGTGCCGGTGAGCGCTCGGCCGCGCGCCGAAACGATCCCGGTCGAGGCCGAGAAGCCCTGCCCCAGCGGGTTGCCGAGCGCCAGCACCCAATCGCCCACCCGGGCATCATCGCTGTTGCCGAAGCCGACGAAGGGCAGATCGTTCGCATCGACCTTCAGCAGCGCGATATCGGTCTGCTTGTCGGTGCCCACGACCGTGGCCGAGCGGCGGGCGCCGTCCTTGAACTCGATCTCGATCTCGTCCGCGCCCTCGATGACGTGGTTGTTGGTGACGATGAAGCCGTCATCCGAAATCACGAAGCCCGAGCCGAGCGCATTGGCGCGCTGCGGCGAACGCTGCTGCTGCTGACCGAAGGGGTTGTTCTGCCCCGGCGCCGGCATCCCGAATTCGCGGAACAGGTCCGAGAAGGGGCTGCCTTCGGGGAACATCGGATTGGTCGGCTGCTCGATCACCGAGGTGGTGTTGATATTGACCACCGCCGGCGAGACCTTCTCGACCAGATCGGCGAAGCTGTCGGGCATGACCTGCTGGCGCCGCGCGGCGCTGTCGGGCGCGGTCAGCGGGGCATCGGCGCTGTTGGCGGCGGGGGCCGCTTCCTGTGCGGTGACGGGCAGCGCGCCCAGGGTCAGTGCCGCAATCGAAGCGGTCGCCATAAAACGAGTGACTGGATTGCGCATCCAATGATCCTTTCCATTTTTCGCGCGGGGGCTGATCCTCCGACCGGAAAGCCGGCTTGCCCAAGGCAACAAATGCCAGATAGGGCTTCGTTGCAATTAAATCACGTTCAGCTTCGATGAACTCATTGTGACTTGCCCATGGCGCCATGAAAAAGGGCGGCCGAAGCCGCCCCTTTGTTCTCAATTCGTGGCCGGTGCCGCCGGCTCCGGCTGGGCCTCCTCGGCTGCGGGTTCCTCCGCAGGCGCGGGTTCCGCCGCATCCGCTGCCGGGGCATCGCCCGACAGGGCCTCGCTGGCGGTGGGCATCGGGCTTTCATCGGCGGTTTCACCGATCCCTGCCCCCGGCTCGCTGTCCCAGGGCATCTCGATGGGGCGCGGCACGACGGCGCTTTCCGGCTGGATCGGGGCCGCTGCCGGGTCGGCACCCTGAGCAAGCTCGGGTTCCGGCAGATCCTCGACCGGGGTCAAAGGCTGCGCCTCGGCGGCACCATCGCGGCCCATATAGCTGAAGAAATCGCCGTTCGGCGGCACGACCAGTTGCGAATTGCCGGCTTTCAGCGACTTCTCGTAGGCTTCCAGCGAACGGGTGAAGGCGAAGAATTCCGGGTCCAGCTGATAGGCTTCGGCATAGATGGCGTTACGCGCGGCATCGGCCTCGCCTCGGATGATCTCGGCGCTGCGGCGCGCGTCCGAGGTCAGCTCGACCTGGGTCCGGTCGGCGGCGGCGCGGACCCGGCGGGCGGCCTCGTTCCCGCGCGCGATCAGGTCGGCGGCCTCGCGCTCGCGCTCGCGGCGCATCCGGTTGAAGGTCTCGGTCAGGTTCTGCGCCGGCAGGTCGGTCCGGGTCAGGCGCACGTCGATGATCTCGACGCCAAGGCCTTCCGATTCGACCCGCACCTCGTCGCGGATCGCGTTCATCAGCGAGGTCCGGTCATCCGACAGGATCGCCGTCGAGGGCACGCCACCCAGCACGACCCGGATCGCGTCCTGCACGATCGGATCGAGCCGGCGCATCGCCGCCTCCTCGCCATCGGGGCCGACAGCCTGACGGAAGCGGACCACATCGACGATCCGCCAGCGGGCGAAGGCATCGACGATGACCCGGCGCCGGTCGAGCGGGTTGATTTCCAAGGGCGAGGTCTGCAGCCCCAGCATCCGGTCGTCATAGCGCACAACATCGTCAAGAAGCGGCATCTTGAGGCCCAGACCGGGGGTTTCCTTCACCGTCACGACGCGGCCAAGGCGCAGCACAAGCGCCTTCTCGCGCTCATCGACGATATAGACCGACATGGCGACGACGACACCGGCGACGACCAGGGCGGGAATGGCCAGCGTGGCAAGTAGGTTTCTGCGAGCCATCAGTTGCCCCCGTTCGTCGTCGTGGTGGTGGATGCGTCCATGCCTTCATCCGGCAGGGCCGTGGCCGCGCCGGACCGGCGCAGCTGATCGAGCGGCAGATAGGGCACCACGCCCTCGCCCGCCGAGGGGTCGATGATGACCTTGTCGACGCTGCCGAGCACGCGCTCCATGGTTTCCAGATACATGCGCTTGCGGGTCACTTCCGGGGCGCGGGCATATTCGGCATAGACCGACTTGAAGCGCGCCGATTCACCCTGGGCGTCGTTGACCGACTGGGCGCGATAGGCCTCGGCCTCCTCGACCAGAGCCGCCGCTTCACCGCGCGCGGCGGCAAGGACGCGGTTGGCATAGGCGTCGGCTTCCAGTTCCAGCGCATCGCGGCGCTGCTCGGCGGCCTGAACTTCGCGGACGCTGTCCAGCACCTCGGTCGGGGCGTCGACATTGCGCAGGTTGACGCGCACGACATTGATCCCGGACTGATAGCTGTCCATGGTCCGCTGCACGGCCCGGCCCAGTTCCTCGGCAATGGCGCCGAGATCGCGGTTCAGGATCGGCGACATTTCCGAACGCGCCACGATGTCGCGCATCGAGGATTCGGCCACCGCCCGCATCGTCCCCGACGGATCGGCGAGGTTGAACAGGAACTGTTCCGGGTCCGAGATATTCCAGACCACCTGATATTCCATATCGACGATATTCTGGTCGCGGGTCAGCATCAGCCCGGTATCGGCGGCGACGATATCGCCCGGCCCCTTGCGGCTGGTATCGACCTGATCGGTGCCCAGATCGGTGACGCGTTCGCCGGTGACCTGCACGATTTCCTTGGTCACCACCGGCCAGGGGGCGAAGTTCAGACCCGGCTCGCCGGTGCCGATGGCACGGCCGAACAGGAACTCGACCGAGCGTTCCTCGGGCCGGACGGTATAGAAACTGGCCAGGGCCCAGGCGCCGATGGCGATCAGACCGCCAACGACCAGTGCCCGGCGGTCAAGACGGAAGCCACCGCCGCCGCTGCCGCCCGGACGGCGCGGACGCCCCCCGCCAGAGCCGCCGCGCCCGCCCATGAGCACGCGCAGCCGGTCCTGGCCCTTGCGCATCAGATCCTCGATTTCGGGCATCTCGCCCTGCGGACGCTGGCCGGGACGGCGCGGCGGTTCGGGGCGTTGCCCGCCCTGATCGCCACCCTGACCCCAGGGGCGCTGACCGCCGCGCGGCGGCTCGTTGCCGCCCTTGTCGCCGTCATCGCCGCCGTTTCCACCGCTGCCGCCACCCCAGGGGCCTTGTGCCATCGAATTGCCTCTTCCTGTTTCGTCTTTCGTCATTGTGCCTGAAACTGGGGGCCAGACCGGGAATGTCAAGCGTTACCGCCGCTTCCCGACCCCTGCCCCTAGCCCTCGGGCCGCTCGTGCCGACGTGTCGGCATGCGCATGGTCACCAGTTCCTCGGCCAGGGTCGGATGGACCGCCACCGCCTGATCGAACTGTTCCTTGGTCGCGCCCATGGTGATTGGAATCGCTGCCATCTGGATCAACTCGCCCGCCTCCGGTCCGAATATCTGGCAGCCCACGACCCTGCGGGTTTCCTCGTCCACCATCAGCTTCATCATCACCCGCGCGTCGGACCCCGCGAAAAGCGAGCGCATGGGCCGGAAGCGGGCGTCATAGACCTCGATCCGGCCATGGCGGATGGCCTCGTCCTCGGTCATGCCGATGGTGCCGATCTCGTGCGGGCGCAGGTAAACGGCGCTGGCGACAAGGCCGTGATCCATGAAATGCGGCTTGCCGCCGAAGACGGTATCGGCAAAGTCGTGCCCCTCGCGGATCGCGACCGGCGTCAGGTTCACGCGGTCGGTCACATCGCCCACCGCGAAGATCGAGGGCACATTGGTCTGCGACCACTGATCGACAAGGATCCTGCCATTGTCGCCGGTCCTGACCCCGGCGGCCTCCAGCCCCAGCCCCTTGGTATAGGGTGCCCGGCCAGTGGCGAACATGACCTGGTCGAAGCGATCATTGCTGCCATCGGCGAAATGGACGCGGATGCCTTCGCCGTCCTGTTCCAGCCGGGTCGGCGTGGTTTGCAGCCGGACATCTATGCCGATCTCGGCCAGTTGCTCGCTTGCCATGATGCGCAGGTCGTCGTCGAAGCCGCGCAGCACCTTGTCACCGCGATAGGACAGCACCGTCTCGACGCCGAGGCCCTGGAAGATGGTGGCGAATTCGCAGGCGATGAATCCGCCGCCGACGACCAGCACCCGGCCCGGCAGGTGCTCCATCAGGAACATGTCGTCCGAGATCATGCCCAGTTCCTCGCCGGGGATGCCGGGCCGCTGCGGGCGGCCGCCCACGGCGATCAGGATATGCTTGGCGCTGATCCGGGTGCCATCGGCCAGTTCGACCTCATGCGGGCCGACAAGCTGCGCCCGCTGGTGAAAGACGACCCCGCCCGCAGCCTCGATGCCGCTGGTATAGGCGCGCTCCAGCCGGTTCAGTTCGGTATCGAGCTTGCCCTTGAACGCATCCCAGCTGAACGCCCCGGCGCTTGCTTCGGGCCAGCCATAGCCGCGCGCCTCGGCGGCGGCGGCGGGCGCGGTCGAGGCGAAGATCATCAGCTTCTTCGGCACGCAGCCCCGGATCACGCAGGTGCCGCCCATCCGGCTTTCCTCGGCCAGGGCCACGCGGGCGCCATGGGTCGCGGCGATGCGCCCGGCCCGGACCCCGCCCGAGCCGCCGCCGATGACGAAAAGATCGTAATCGAAGCTCATTCCTCGGCCTCCTGTTCGGGGCGCAATTCGACCGCCGAACCATCGGGCTTGCCGATGATGGCCAGATCGCAGATGCCCAGAAACAGCCCGTTCTCGACCACGCCCGGCAGCGCGTTCAGCCCCGCCGAGAGCGCCGCCGGATCGGGGATCGCCTGCAGCGACAGATCGAGGATGAAATTCCCCTCATCGGTGCGCAGCGGCAAATCGTCGCGCTTGCGCAAAACGATCGGTCGCCCCGACAGGTCGAGCCGGTCGAGCAGGCGCGAGATCAACTCCTTCGTCGTCTGCCAGCCGAAGGGAATGACCTCGACCGGCAAATGAAAGGCGCCGAGCACTTCTACCACCTTGCTGCCATCGGCCATGACCACCATCCGGTCCGAGGCGCAGGCCACGATCTTCTCGCGCAGCAGCGCCGCACCGCCGCCCTTGATCAGGTTCAGATCGGGGTCAAGTTCGTCGGCACCGTCAATGGTCAGGTCGAGCCAGCCGATCTCGTCCAGTGCCTCGATCTTGATCCCAAGGCTTTCGGCCAGATCGGCAGTCGCCTTGCTGGTCGAGGCGCAGCGCAGCCGCAACCCCTCGGCCTGCACCCGTTCGGCCAGCCGGCGCACCATGAAAGCGGCGGTCGAGCCGGTGCCGAGGCCCACGCGCATCCCGTCCTCGACAAGCGCCACGGCGGCGCGGGCGGCGGCATCCTTGGCGGCATCTGCGGGCGAAAGTTCAGTCATGGCATTGGTCCTTCATGCGCATCCATTCCGAAGCGTGCCCTGTCTAGCCTGCCCCGCCCCCAATAGACAGCGCCAATTCGCCCGAGGCGGTCACAGATGCGCGCCCGATTGCGCGACCCGCGCGGCTGCAATAGACCATGGCCATGAAGGATCTGTCCCAATTCGCCGTCATCGTCACCGCCGCCGGGCGCGGCACCCGCATGGGCGGGGCACCGAAGCAATGGCGCGATCTCGGCGGGCAAAGCGTGCTGGCGCGTTCCATCGCCGCCTTCGCCGCCTTCCCGCGCGTGATCGTGGTGCTGAACCCCGAGGATATGGATCGCGGGGTCGAAGAACTTGCCGGCCCCGTCGTGCTGGTCGCCGGGGGAAAGACCCGCTCGGACAGCGTGCGCGCCGCGCTGGAAACGCTCGATGGCAGCGGTTTTACCCATGTGCTGATCCATGACGCCGCCCGGCCCCTGGTGTCGCCCGGGGTCATCATGGGCGTGATCCTGGCCCTGCAGGCCGGTGCCGTGGCGGCCGCGCCCGGCGTGCCGGTCTCGGACGCGCTCTGGCGTGGCGAAGGCGGGCTGGTGACGGGACTGCAGCCCCGCGACGGGCTTTACCGCGCCCAGACCCCGCAGGGCTTCCGTCTGGACGCCATCCTCGCCGCCCATCGCGCCCATCCCGAAGGTGCCGCCGACGATGTCGAACTGGCCCGCCGCGCCGGGCATGAGGTTGCCATCACCCCCGGCTCGGACGACAATCTGAAACTCACCTACGGGCCGGATTTCGACCGCGCCCGCCGCATTCTGGGGACAGGCATGGATATTCGCCTTGGCAACGGTTTCGACGTGCACGCCTTCGAGCCCGGCGATCACGTCACGCTTTGCGGCGTGGAGGTGGCGCATGACCGGGCCTTGAAGGGCCATTCCGATGCCGATGTCGGCATGCATGCCCTGACCGACGCCATCTATGGCGCGCTGGCAGAGGGCGATATCGGCCGGCATTTCCCGCCTTCGGAGCCGCAATGGAAAGGGGCGGCCAGCGAGATCTTCCTGCGCCACGCCGCCGATCTGGCCCGCGCCCGCGGCTTTGCCATCGGCAATGCCGATGTGACGCTGATCTGCGAAGCGCCGAAGATCGGCCCCCATGCTGAGGCCATGCAGGACCGGCTGGCCGCGATTATCGGGATCGCGGCGGACCGCATCTCGGTCAAGGCCACCACCTCGGAAAAGCTCGGCTTCACCGGCCGGGGCGAGGGCATCGCCGCCATCGCCACCGCCACGCTGATCAAGGAGTAGACCATGCATCGACTGATCGCCACCTGGTTCGGTGCCGGCGACATGAAGCCCGCGCCGGGGACCTGGGGTTCCGCCGTCGCCGTGGCACTTGGCGTCGTCATCCACTGGATCGGCAGCTTTCCCCTGCTGGCGCTGGCGACCGTCGCGGTCACCGCGCTCGGCTTCTGGGCGGTGTCGCATTACACCGCCGGGATGGAAGACCCCGACCGCTCAGAGATCGTCATCGACGAGGTCGCCGGGCAATGGCTGGCGCTGCTGTTCCCGTCCTACGGCTTCTGGCATGCCGGGCTGCCCTCGACCGATTTTCCCTGGCCGGGCTGGCTCGCGGCCTTCCTGTTCTTCCGCCTTTTCGACATCTGGAAACCCTCGATCATCGGCCGCGCCGACCGCGAGGGCGGCACCATGGGGGTGATGATGGACGACCTCTGGGCCGGGGTCTTCGCCGGCATCTCGGTGATGATCTGCGCCGGAATCTATCACGGGTTGATCGCATGAGCCTTGCGGCACAGGTGCTGGACGCCGCCCGCCGGCAGGGGGTGACGATCGCCAGTGCCGAAAGCTGCACCGGCGGGCTGGTCGCCGGCGCGCTGACCGAGGTGGCGGGGTCCTCGGATGTGTTCGACCGTGGCTTTGTCACCTATTCCAACGCCGCCAAGCAGCAGATGCTGGGCGTGCGCGCCGAAACACTCGATGAATACGGTGCCGTCAGCGAGGCAACCGCCTCCGAGATGGCCACCGGCGCGCTTGCCCATTCCGGGGCGGGGCTGGCGGTCTCGATCACCGGCATCGCCGGACCGGGCGGATCCGAGCACAAGCCCGAAGGCCGGGTCTGCTTCGGCATTGCCGACACATCAGGCACGAAGACCGAGACCGTCGAATTCGGTGCCATCGGCCGCGACCGGGTGCGCGCCGCCTCGGTCGAACATGCCCTGAACCTGCTGCTGGCCGCGCTGCGAAGGCGATAGCGGGCAACGAAAAAGGGCGCGACCCGAAGGCCGCGCCCGATGATCTTTTTTCAGGCTCAGCGCGCGGATTCGCGCATCACCTCGCCCTTCGGCGAGACCACGATCACCACTTCCTCGCCCTGCGGGTTCAGGGCTTCGATGGTGATGCCACGGCCGGGGGTCGGGGCGATGGCGCCAAGCTCGGTATAACCGGCAGCCTCGACCGCGCTGCGAAGCGAGGCCTCGTCGATGGGCGCGGGCGGCGTGGCGGCACCCTCGCGCGGCCCCATCTGGGCGCCCTCACGGGGGGCCATCTGACCCTCGCGCGGTCTCATCTGGCCGCGATCCCCACGCTCGCCACGCATCATGCCATGCTCGCCGCCTCGGCCCTTGCCGCGCTGTTCGGCGTGATCGCCGCCGCGATCCCCCATGCCGCGCTTGCCCTGGTTGCCCCGGTCGCCGCGCTCGCCCATGTTCATGCCCATATCGCGCTTGCCATGATCGCCCCGCATGAACTGGGTCAACTCGCCCTCGGCATCGAAACCGATACGCACCTTATCGCCCGAGGCGTCCTGGCCACTGACCATGACCGCCCCCCCACGGGTGCCGATGGCGTTCAACTCGGTGATTTCCCCCAGGATCGGATTGGCGCGGGCGGTTTCCGGCAACAGCGCGTCGATTACCGATTGCGGCAGGGCCGAACCTTCGGCGGTGCGAATGCCCATCAACTGACCATCCGAATTCACCATGGCCTGAAAATCCTTGCCGCTTTCGGTCAGGCTGCCCTGAACGAACATCCCGCCGCGACGGCCCTGGCTGCTTTCGACATCGGCGAAGGCATCGCCCTGAAGGATCTCGGGGATCGTCACCGCCGGCGCGGGCGCGGCCTCGGTGGTGGCTTCGGGCGCGGCCTCGGGCGTTGCCGGCGCCGTCTGGGCAAAGGCCAGACCGCCCCCCAGAACACCCATCAGACCAAGTGCGAGAACGGAGGTTTTCAACTTGCTGCTCATTTGGTTTTTCCTTTCCAAACTCCGGTGGGGCGACATCAGAGCCAACCCCGGATGAGACCTTCCTAGCGCGGCTTCTGCAAACCATTCGCCAATGAGCCGTTGGGTTTCCATTTACGTTAATCGGCCTATTGTCAGGGCATGTTCCGCGCCGCCCTTGTTTTCCTGCTGATTCCCTTCATGTGCCTGGCCGACGAGCCACCGGCGCCCGACCTGCTGCCGCTTCACGAGGTCGTGAAAATCGTCGGAGAACGCTTCGAAGGCCGGCTTCTGGCCGCGCGAATCGATGAGCCGGAGCCATTCGAATTCGCGCTCGGCACCGATGTGGTGCAGGAACTGGTGCTGCTGTCGAAACAGGGCAATATCCTGAAAATCCGACTCGATGGCGTGACCGGGCGGGTTCTCGACATTCGCGGGCGCGGGCTTGGCGATGCCCGGCTGCGCGAGGACAAGAACGACCGGAAAGGACGGGACTGATGCGCTGCCTGATCGTGGAAGACGACCCGACGCTGTCGTCGCAACTGGCGCGGGCGATGCGCGATGCCGGCTTCGTCACCGATTGCGCGACGGACGGGACCGAGGGCGAGTTTCTGGGCGCGACCGAAAGCTATGACGTGGCGGTGCTGGATCTCGGCCTGCCGGGGATGCCAGGGATCGAGGTGCTGGAAAGCTGGCGCGGTGCCGGGGTCTCGATGCCGGTGCTGATCCTGACCGCGCGCGGCGAATGGGCCGACAAGGTCGCGGGCTTCCGCGCCGGGGCCGACGATTATGCCGTCAAACCCTTCCGGCTGGAGGAGGTCGTGATCCGCGCCCAGACGCTGGTGCGCCGCGCCGCCGGCCATGCGCAATCGACGATCCGGGCCGGCGCGCTTGTGCTCGACACCCAGCTAGGCATCATCACGCAGGACGGCTCGCCCCTGAAACTGACCGCGTTCGAACAGCGCATCCTGGCCTATCTGATCCACCACAAGGGCCGCGTCGTCTCGCGCTCCGAACTGGCCGAACATCTTTACGACGCCAATGCCGACCGCGATTTCAAATCCATCGAGGTGGTGATCGGCCGCCTGCGCAAGAAGGTCGGCAGCGGTGTGATCGAAACCCGGCGCGGCGAGGGCTATGTCCTGAACGACCAGCGGGCGACCCCGGCGTGAGCGGTGTGATCGGCTGGCATTCGATCCGGGGGCGGCTGCTCTGGCTTTCGGCGCTATGGCTGGTGGCAGCACTTGTCGCCGCCTATCTGGTCATCGGTGCGGTGCTGGAGCGTTTCGTGACCGACCGTTTCGATGCCGAACTGGCCGCCGTCACCGATGCACTGATGGTCGGCACAGGCGCCGATGCGTCGGGACTTGCGCAGGTGCTGGACAGTCCCGGCGATCCGCGTTTCAGCCGCCCGCTATCCGGCTGGTACTGGCAGATCGCCGCCGATGGCGAGGTCTTTGCGATGTCCGAATCCCTTTTCGGCACACCGCTTGCCACCCCCGGCACGGGCGACCTGACCGGCGCCGGCCTTGCCGGGCCGGATGGCGCGCGGCTTCGGCTGATGCAACGCGCCTATACCGTGCCGGGCAGCGAGGAGGCGCTTCTGGTCGCCGTCACCGCGCCGCAGGCGGAAATCGACGCCGCACTTGCGGCGGTGCGCAGGCCGCTGGCGCTGACGCTGGCGGTGCTGGGTATCGGGCTGGCGCTGGCGGTGCTGGTGCAGGTGACGGCGGGGCTGTCTTCTCTGCGTCGGATGGGCCGGGCGCTGCGCGATGTGCGCGAAGGCAGATCCGTCGCCCTGCCCCGCCCCGATGTCGCCGAATTGCAGCCGGTGGCCGAGGAGGTGAACGCCCTGCTGGCCCAGAATCGCGCGCAGCTGACCCGCAGCCGCGACCAGATCGGCAATCTCGCCCATGCGCTGAAGACCCCGCTGATGGCCTTGCAGGGGGAATTGGCCCCCGACGATCCCGGTCAGGCGGTGATCGCGCGCATGGATCGCCAGATCGCCTGGCACCTGAAACGCGCCCGCAGCGCCGGCGGGCGGCGGGTGCTGGGGCAGTTGACGCCCTTGGACCCGGTGATCGACGATATCCTGCTGGTCCTGAGCCGCCCCTTGCAGGATCAGGGCATTGCCGTCAGCCGCGACATTGCCCCCGGCCTGACCCTGCCGGTCGAGCAGGAGGATGCGCAGGAAATCTTTGGCAACCTGCTGGAAAACGCCGCGAAATGGGCCAAGGCGCACATCGCCATAAGGGCCGAGGAACAGGAGGGGCGGATCAGCCTGACCATCGCCGATGACGGGCCGGGCATGAAGGATGCCGATTTCGCCCTCGCCCTGTCGCGCGGCACCCGGCTAGACGAACGCGGCCCCGGCGCCGGGTTGGGCCTCTCCATCGTTGCCGATTTGGCGGCGCTGAACGGCGGCAGCTTGCGGCTTGGCCGTGACGAGGCGCTTGGCGGGCTGGCCGCGCGCGTCACGCTGCCGGCGGCTTAGGCTTTCGGCCCGAACCCCTCGACCCAGTCGATCAGCCGGGGCAGGCTTTGGCGGCGCAGGTCATAGCCGTCGAGGATCGTCGCCCGTGCCGCCTTGCGCAACCGCGCAGCCTCGGGATCGGCACCGGCAAGGCCCCGGATCAGCGCCGCCGAAAGCGCATCGCGGTCGAAGAAGGGCACCAGCCGGCCATTCTCGCCATCGCGGATCAGTTCACGCACCGGCTCGGTATCCGAACCGACGATATAGGCCCCCGCCGACATCGCCTCGGTCAGCGACCAGCTGAGCACGAAGGGATAGCTCAGATAGCAATGCACCCGGCCAACCTGGATCACCCGGCGATAATCCTCGTAAGGCACCCGGCCAAGGAAATGGATGCGGTCGAGGTCCAGCTTCTCACCCACCTCGGCCAGCAGCTTGGCCTTCCAGCTTTCGGCGTCGCCCGGCTGGCCGCCATAGCTGACGCCCTCATTTCCGACCATCACCACCTGCGCCTCGGGCCGCGCCGCCATCACCTCGGGCAGCGCCCGCATCAGCATGTGAAAGCCGCGATAGGGTTCCAGCGAGCGCGAGACATAGGTCAGCACCTCGTCGCCGGCGCGCAGGACCTTGCCATTCGGCAGGGTGAAACTGGCCTCGGGATCGGGCGTCATCACATCGCTGTCGATGCCGTCATGGATGACGGTGATCTTCGATTGCAGCTCTGCCGGGAAACTGCCCGCCTGATATTGCGTCGGTGCCAGCGCCGCATCGCATTGCAGGATCCCCATCGCCAGATGGGCATTGCGCGCCGTGCTCTTGAACCGCGCAAGGTCGAGATCCTGCGTCATCTCGGGGTCGAAGCCGATATCGTGACCGCGCGAGCGATAGAGAAGCTCGGCATAGACCAGCAGCCGGGCCTCGGGCCAGACCTCTTTCAGAAACAGCGTCTCGCCCCAGCCGGAATGGCCGAATATCACATCGGGCGTATACTTATAGCGATCCCGCAGCGCCCGCGCCCCGCGCGCCGCCATATAGCCACGCTCGACATGTTCGGCATAGGCACCGGCCATGGGCTGACTGCATTTCACCTCAACCGGGGTCTTGTATTTCAGCACCCGCACCTTGCTGGGCCGGTTGTTCTTCTGATCGGTCAGCGCCAGCACCTCATGCCCGCGCGCCATAAGCGCCGGGCCGAGATGCAGGAACTGGCCGGGATAATTCTGATGAACGAGAAGAATTTTCATGAATGCCTGTCTCTGAAAGCCGCTTCCATAAGCTCGCGGGTATAGTCGGTTTCGGGCGCATCGAAGATCTGCTCGACCGAGCCCTGTTCGACCACTTCGCCCGCGCGCATCACCATGATCTTGTGGGCCATGGCGCGCACCACCCGCAGGTCGTGGCTGATGAACAGGAAGGCCAGCCCGTGATCGCGTTGCAGCTTGCGCAGCAATTCGACGATCTGCACCTGCACGGTCATGTCGAGCGCGCTTGTCGGCTCGTCCAGAACCACCACCTTGGGGCGCAGGATCATGGCGCGGGCAATGGCGATGCGCTGACGCTGCCCACCGGAAAACTCGTGCGGATAGCGGTGCATGGATTCGGGCGGTAGGCCGACCTCTCCCATGATTTCGGCCACCATCTCGCGCCGGTTGCGGCCCGGCTCGACGCCGTGCACACCAAGCCCCTCGGCGATGATCTGCTCGACCGTCATCCGGGGGCTGAGGCTGCCGAACGGGTCCTGAAAGACGATCTGCATGTCGCGCCGCAGACGCCGAAGCTGCCGCGCCCGCCAGTCCGAGATATCCTGCCCCAGATAGAGGATCGGCCCCTCGCTTTCGATCAGCCGCATGATCGCCAGCGCCAGCGTGGTCTTGCCCGAGCCGGATTCGCCCACGATCCCCAGCGTCTCGCCCTCGCGGACCGAGACCGAGGCCCCGTTCACCGCCTTCACATGACCGACCACCCGGCGCATCAGCCCGCGCTTGATCGGGAACCAGACCTTCAGATCGCGGGTCTCGACCAGCACCTTCGCCCCATCCGAAACCGGTTCGGCCCGGCCCGCAGGCTCGGCGGCCAGAAGTTTCTTGGTATAGGGATGGCGCGGATCGGCGAAGATCGCCTCGACCGGGCCCTGTTCGACGATCTCGCCATCCTTCATCACGCAGACCCGGTCGGCGATGCGCCTGACCAGCCCGAGATCGTGGCTGATGAACAGCATCGACAGGCCTTCCTCGCGCTTCAACTCGGCCAGAAGATCGAGGATCTGCGCCTGAATGGTCACATCGAGCGCCGTCGTCGGCTCGTCCGCGATCAGCAGTTCGGGGCGGTTCGCCAGCGCCATGGCGATCATCACCCGCTGGCGCTGCCCGCCCGACAGTTGGTGCGGATAATCCGCCAGCCGGCTTTCCGGGTCGCGAATGCCGACCCGGTTCAGAAGTTCCAGCACCCGCGCCCGTGCCGGCGCGCCTTTCAGGCCCTGATGCAGGGCGATGCTTTCGGAAAGCTGCTTTTCCAGCGTGTGCAGCGGGTTCAGCGAGGTCATCGGCTCCTGAAAGATGAAGCTGATATCGTTGCCGCGAATGGCGCGCAGCTTGGCCGGATCGGCACCGACCAGTTCCGCCCCCTCGTACTTGACCGAACCTTCAAGATGCGCCGCATCGCCCAGCAGCTGCACCGTCGAAAGCGCCGTCACCGACTTGCCGGACCCGGATTCGCCCACCAGTGCCACCGTCTCGCCGCGCCCGATATGGAAGCTGACGCCGCGCACGGCGGGGACGATCTGGCCATCCTGGCTGAAACCGACCCGAAGGTCGCGGATCTCCAGCACCGTCTCGGCAGGCGGGGGCGCGGGATGGGTCACATGCGCCTCTGCTGCGGCGGGCAGAACGGTCTCGGCACTCATTTGAAGGTCTTCCGGGGGTCGAAGGCATCGCGGACGCCTTCGAAGATGAAGACCAGAAGCGACAGCATGATGGCGAAGGTGAAGAAGGCGGTGAAGGCCAGCCAGGGCGCGTTCAGATGCTGCTTGGCGACGAGGGCCAGCTCTCCCAGACTGGGGGCGGAACTGGGCAGGCCGTAGCCAAGATAATCCAGCGCCGCCAGCGTCGAGACGGTGCCGGTGACGATAAAGGGCAGCATGGTCAGCGTCGCCACCATGGCATTGGGCAGGATATGGCGGAACATTATCTTGCGGTCGGACACGCCAAGCGCGCGCGCCGCCCGGACATATTCGAAATTCCGCGCCCGAAGGAATTCGGCCCGGACCACGCCGACCAAGGCCGGCCAGCCGAAGATGATCATGATCAGCACCAGCAGCCAGAAACTTCGCCCGAAGACCGCGAACATGATAATGATGACGTAAAGCACCGGCGTGTTCTGCCAGATCTCCAGCACCCGTTGCAGCAGGATATCGGTGCGACCGCCGAAATAGCCCTGGATCGCGCCCATGGCGATGCCGATCACGGAGGCCACCGCCGTCACCACCAGCGTGAACACGACCGAGGCGCGGAAGCCATAGATGGTGCGCGCCAGCACGTCACGGGTGGTGTTGTCGGTGCCCAGCCAGTGCCGGCTGTCGGGCGCGCTCGGCGCCTCGCCGACCTTGTCGGTATCGAGGTAATGGAAGGGAATGATCGGCCAGATCATCCAGCCCTGTTCCTCCTCGGGGACGCCGGCACTGCCGTCCTTGACCGCCGCGATATAGGCCTCGGGGTCTTCGTCCCAGCATTCCTCGCGCCCGCCCGAGACGATCAGGCATTGCGTATCGGGCAGCCGGTACAGCGCCTCGGTGCGGAAATCGCCGCCGAAGGTGGTCTCGGGGTAGAATTTGAACACCGGGAAATACAGCTCGCCCCGGTATTTCGCCACGATCGGCTTGTTATTGGCGATCAGTTCCGCCCCCAATGAGACGACGAAGAGGATCGAGAACAGGATGAGCGACCAATAGGCGCGCTTGTTGGCGCGGAAATTGCGCCAGCGGCGGCGGTTCAATTCCGAGATCGCCATCAGCCCGCCCTCTTCTCGAAGTCGATGCGCGGGTCGACCAGCACATACATCAGGTCCGAGACGATCCCGATCAGCAGGCCGAGAAGGCCGAAGATATAAAGCGTGCCGAAGACCAGCGGATAATCGCGCTGCACCACCGCATCGAAGCCAAGCCGGCCCAGCCCGTCGAGCGAGAAGATGGTCTCGATCAGGATCGACGACCCGAACAGGATCGCCAGCAGCATTCCCGGCAGCCCGGCGATGATGATCAGCATGGCGTTGCGGAAGACATGGCCGTAAAGCACCCGCGCCTCGGTCAGGCCCTTGGCGCGGGCGGTCATGACATATTGCTTGTTGATCTCGTCCAGAAAGCTGTTCTTGGTCAGCAGCGTCAGCGTGGCGAAACCCGAAATCGCCATGGCCAGCACCGGCAGGGCGATATGCCACAGGTAGTCCTTGACCTTGCCGAAGGCCGACAACTGCTCGAAATTCGAACTGGTCAGCCCGCGCAGCGGGAAGATCTGCCAGTAACTTCCGCCCGCGAACAGCGTCATCAGCATGACCGCGAACAGGAAGGACGGGATCGCATAGGCCACCACGATCACGCCCGAGGTCCAGGTGTCGAAGGGCGTGCCCGCCCGCACCGCCTTGCGAATGCCCAGCGGGATCGAGATCAGATAGGCCAGCAGCGTCGTCCACAGCCCCAGCGTGATCGAGACCGGCAGCGTGCGCGCGATCTCGGTCGTCACCGAGTTCGACCGGAACCAGCTTTCGCCGAAATCGAAGCGCATGTATTTGCCCAGCATGATGCCGAAGCGGCGCACGGCCCCGATGGGTTCCTTGTGGCATTCCTCGGCGCTCAGGCTGGGGGTGCCGTCAAAGCCCGGATCGCAGACGATCTCGGCGAAACCCATCTGCAATTCCAGCTCGGCCAGAAGCTCCGGCGGAATGCCCTGGGCGCCGGCATACTGGATGCCGCCCTCGCCCGAACCGCCGCCCGAGACCTCGGCCATGGTATTGCCCTCGCCCTGCACGCGGGCGATCACCTGCTGGATCGGGCCGCCCGGCACGAACTGGATCAGGGCGAAATTCACCAGCATGATCCCGATCAGCGTCGGTATGACCAAAGCCAAGCGCCGTAGAATATAGGCTGCCATGCCCTGCCCTTCTTGTCGTCAGGTCTGTTGCCTGCGCATTGCCGACCGGTTAGCGCAAGACCCCGGCCTGTTTCAGCTTTTCCGCCTTTTCCGCGTTATACCACGCGATATCAAGATACCAAGGCGCATTGAGCGTTTCGGTCAGATAGGGCGGCAGGGTCTCGGGCCATTCATACTGGTCGTAATAGGCCAGGAACTGGTCCGGGTTGTACCAGTTCGGTACCCACGGATACATCGCCCTCAGCACACGGTCGAGCGCCTGCGTCGCCACCCGCATCTCGTCGTAGCTTTGGGCGGCGACGGCGGTGCGGATCAGGATGTCGATGGCCGGGCTGGTCACGCCCGAGGGGTTGAAGACATCGTCCTTGCCCTGCGACCCGAAGACCTGAAACAACCCCTCGCCGGCGATTTCCGCGGTCTGGGCGTGGCCGATGATGATGTCGTAATCGAATTCGTAGCGCCGGGTCTCATGTTCGGTATCGTCGACACGGGCCATGACCGCATCGACCCCGACCGCGCGAAGATTTTCGATGAAGGGGTTGATAACGCGGTCGAAAGTCGGGCTGTCATTCATGAACTCGACGCGCAGAACCTCTCCGGCGGCGTTGCGCCGCATCCCGTCATCGCCGGGCAGCCAGCCGGCCTCGTCCAGAAGTGCGCCGGCCTTGCGCAGATTGCCGCGATCGAGCTGCCGGTCGCTGCCCTCGGGCGGCACCACCGCCTCGGCACTCAGGATGCCTTCGGGCAATTGGTCGGCCAGCGGCTCCAGCAAAGCCAGTTCGGCCTCGGAGGGGGTGCCCGTCGCTTTCAGATCGGTATTGTCCCAGAAGGATTCGGTGCGCGTATACAGGCCATAGAACAGCGACGCGTTCGACCATTTGAAGTTGAACAGCAGCCCCAAGGCCTGCCGCACGCGCGCATCCTGGAACTTCTCGCGCCGCATATTGATGAAGAAGCCCTGCGCCGGCGCCTTGTTCTGGTTATGGATCGTGGTCTTGATGACATGTCCACTGTTCAGGTTCGGGAAATTGTAACCCGTCGCCCATTGAACCGAGGAATTTTCGTGCCGGATGGTATATTCCCCGGCCTTGAACGCCTCGAACGCGGCCTCGCTATCGGCGAAATACTCGGCCCGGATGGTGTCGAAATTGTTGCGCCCGATATTGATCGGCAGATCGTTGCCCCAGTAATCCGGGTTGCGCTTGTAAACCGAGGTCCGCCCGATATCGGCGCGCTCGAACATATAGGGGCCGGAACCGATATAGGGCGTGCCGCCCGGCGCGCTCAGGTCGCGGCCGTTCTTCTCGAAATCCTTCTTGGAAAAGACCGTCATCCCCCCCGCCGACTGAACCACGTCGCGGCGCGGATAATCGGGCATGAAATCGAAGCGGATGGTGTGCTCGTCGATGACCTCGGCGCCCTTGGTCGATTGCGCCAGCACCGCGCGATAGGAGGACAGGCCCTTGTCGCGCATGGTCTCATAGGAAAACAGCACATCCTCGGCGGTGACCGGGCTGCCATCGGAAAACTTCGCCTCGGGGCGCAGATGGAAGATCGCCCAGTCGCGGCTTTCGGGATATTCGACGGTCTCGCAAAGCAGGCAATAGGCGGTGCCGATCTCGTCCATGGTCCCGACCATCAGCGATTCGAGCATGATCGTCGACAGGATGTCGGCCCGCCCCTTGACCGTGAACGGGTTATAGCTGTCGAAACCGCCCGGCATGGCGACCGAAATCTCGCCGCCCTTCGGCGCCTCCGGGTTCACATAGCGCAGATGCGGGAAATCCGCCGGCAGTTCGGGCGCGCCGAAAACGCCGATGCCATGGGCGATGGTGACATCGCCTTCGCCCGGCGCGGGGGCGGCATCCTGCGCGGCCAGCGGGCCGGCAAGGATGGAAAGCGGCAGGAACAGGGCGGCAAGGCGGACAGTCCGGGTCATCTCGATCCTTCGCAAAACAATCGCAGCAAGGCTAAGGCAGGGCGCGCGCCGGGATCAATCCGCGATTTCGCCCGACCCCGGAATCGTGATCGCCAAATGAAAACGCCCGGCCGCAAGGGGCCGGGCGCATTTGGTTCGAAAAGCCCGATCTTACGGATTCGCCTGCAGATAGGCGATCAGGTTGGCGCGATCCTCGGGCTTGGGCAGGCCGGCGAAGCTCATCTTCGTGCTCGGCACGACGCCTTTCGGATTTTCCAGGAACTCCTGCAGCGCATCCGGCGTCCATTCCGGCGCTTCGCCGGCATGGGCCTTCATCGGGTCGCTGTAATTGAAGCCGGCGGCACTGGCGACGGCGCGATCGACCACGCCGTTCAGATGCGGGCCGGTACCGTCGGTGCCGTCAAGCTTGTGGCAGGCCTTGCACTTGCCGAAGACCTTCTCGCCCTTGGCCGGATCGGCGGCTTCCATCAGCGATGCGAAGTCGACCTGAACCTCTTCCTCACCCGCATCGTCGCCACCGGCGGATTCGACCGGAATCGTATAGGCCTGCGCGACCGGCTCATCGCCATGGGCGCCTTCGGCGGGGCCGACATGGAAAAGCGCGCTGCCAGCCCAGAGCAGCAGCATCAACGACAACAGCGATCCGATCAGCGCGCCCGCCGCCTTGGTGATGGTCATGGTGTTGAACATTTGCCGTCCCCGCTAGGTAGTGTTCAAATTTCTCGCGGTATCTATCCGCTTTCTTTCCCCCGGTTCAAGGTATAGTTCACGCTCGAACCCCCGACTTGTCAATCGGATGCGACCCAGATGCCCCACCCCACCAACCTCATCGCCTTTCAGGGCGAACCCGGCGCCTATAGCCATCAGGCCTGCCGCGACGCCCGCCCCGACATGCAGGCCCTGCCCTGCCGCACCTTCGAGGACGTGATCGAGGCGGTCCGCTCGGGTCAGGCCGATCTGGCCATGCTGCCGGTCGAGAATTCCACCTATGGCAGGGTCGCCGATATCCACCACCTGTTGCCCGAATCCGGGCTGCATATCATCGACGAGGCCTTCGTGCGGGTCCATATCTCGCTTCTGGCCCTGCCCGGCGTGCCCCTGTCCGAGGTGACCGACGCCATGAGCCATACCGTGCTTCTGGGCCAGTGCCGCCGTTTCCTGCGCGAAAATTCCATCCGCGGCATCACCGGCGCCGACACCGCCGGCTCGGCCAAGATCGTCGCCGAACAGGGGCAGCGTCACATTGCCGCACTTGCCGCCCCCCTTGCCGGCGAGATCTACGGCCTGAACCGCCTCGCCGACGAGATCGAGGACCGCCAGAACAACACCACCCGCTTCCTGATCATGGCCCGCGAGCCCGATTACAGCCGGCGGGCCAACCGCGCCGGCGAAGCGGGAATGCTGACCAGCTTCGTCTTCCGCGTCCGCAACATCCCGGCGGCGCTTTACAAGGCGATGGGCGGTTTCGCGACCAATGGCGTCAACATGACCAAGCTGGAAAGCTATATGGTCGACGGCGTCTTCACCGCGACCCAGTTCTATGCCGATATCGAGGGCCATCCCGAGGACGACAATGTCCGCCTGGCCCTGGACGAGCTGAGCTATTTCACCTCGATGACCAATATCCTCGGCGTCTATCCCGCCGATCCGCTGCGCGCCGAGCAATTGCGCCAGCAACCGGCCTGACCTGCGGGGCCGCGACATGCGCGGCCCGGTCTTGGCAAGCCCTGTCTCAGCCCGCCATGGCGTCGTCGACGAACTGGGCGACCCGCGCCGACAGCTTGCGGTCGATCTGGGTCTTGCCCAGCTTCGCCGTCTGCAGGATCAGCCGCGCCCGCATGTTGCGCGGTTTCACCTCAAGCTCGAAGATCAGCCGCGAGCGGTCGCGCGCCAGCGCCACCGCCGTCATGTCGATGCGCAGCTCGAACGGTTTCGATTCGCCGGTCATTGCGTATTTCTCGGGCCGGTCGAACTGGACCAGCACAAGGTGCAATTCGCGCCGCTGACCGCGCCAGTCGAAACCCAGATTCCAGCCCCGCGTCCCGTCGGGCATGTCGTCGCCCCGCGTCACCGAGACCCCGCGCCGTATAAGCATATGCTCGATCCTGTCGAAATTCGCGACCGCATCGAACAGCTCTGCGGCAGGGATATTCTTGTCGACACGGGTAGAGAATTTCATGGCAAACCGAGATAATTTGAGACGTTACGGTCCTAGTGAACGACCAACGAGCCTGCAAGTTTCTATTTTGACAAAATAATTTCCGCAACTATAAATTGTATTTTATAAAAAGAATCGTCCATGACTTGCATCACACCGTGATGACCCTGCAATTCAGCAATCGAGACGTAATGCCTGACGGAAGTTCCTCGACAGCCGACGCGTCCTTCAGCGGCGCGACAACATCCATTTCGATCTCGCTGCGCATCCTCGCCACCACCGATCTCCATATGCATCTCGGCTCCGAGGCGCGGCGCGGCGGGCTGGCGCGGCTGGCGCCCCTGATCGCGGCGCAGCGCCGCGCCCATGCCAATCTGCTGCTTTTCGACAATGGCGACCTGCTCGACGGCACGCCGCTGGCGGACGAACTGGCCCGCGCCGGCCTTGGCCCGCATGACGTGCACCCGGCCATCGCGGCGCTGAACCGGCTCGGCTATGATGCGGCGACGCTCGGCAATCACGACTTTACCCATGGTGTCGATTTCCTGCGCCGCGCCCTTGCCGATGCGCGCTATCCGCTGGTGGTGGCCAATGCCGGCCTGCTGCAGGGCGCCCCGCTCTGGGCGGAAACCGCGCTGCTGCGCCGCCGGATGATCGCCACGAACGGCCAGCCACAGGACATCGCCATCGGCGTCTTCGGCGTGCTGCCCCCGCAGACCGTCGAATGGGAGGCCGGGCTTGCCCAGGAGTTGACCACGGAAGATATCGTCACCGCCAGCCGGCGCGCGGTCTCGGGCCTGCGCGCGCGCGGCGCGGATGTGATCGTGGCACTCAGCCATGGCGGGCCGGGCGACGGCCAGCAGCACCGGGCCGAAAACGCCGCCGATGCCATAGCCGGGATCGCCGGCGTCAACGCCGTCATCGCCGGTCACACGCATGAGGTCATGGCGCGGCCCGGCACCGCGCAGGCCGCCCCGCTGGTGACGGCGGGCTATGCCGGCACCCATCTGGCCGCGATCACGCTGTCGCTGTCCGGCCATCCCGGCACCTGGCAGATCAACGCCACCGCTGCCGAGGCGATGGCCGCCCCGACCGACCGCGACACGCCCGAGTTGATCCCGCCGCCACCGCCGGCCAGCACCCGCCACCTGCACGCCCCGATCGGTCGTATCCGCGAAGCGCTGTCCAGCCATTTCGCCCTGCTCGGCACCGATTCCGGCCTGCGCCTGACCGAGGCCGCCTTGCGCCAACATATCGCCACCCAGTTGCCCGACAGCCCGCTGCCGGTTCTGGTCGCCCTTGCCCCGTTCCGCACCGGCGGTCGGGGCGGGCCGGAATATTTCGTCGACACCCCCGCCGGCACCTTCCGGCGCAGCGACCTCTCGACGCTCTATCCCTTTACCAACCATGCCGCCGTGATCGAAGTCACCGGCACCGACCTTTCCGAATGGCTTGAACGCGCCGCCTCCGCCTTTTCGCACCTGCCAAGCCCCGGCGCGCCCGCGCCGCTACTGGATGACACGATCCCCGGCTTCAACCTCGACATGATCGCAGGGCTGGATTACGAGATCGACCTCTGCCGCCCCGCCGCCTTCGACGGCAACGGGCGGCGGCGGGCCGCGACAGGCCGCGTCGGCCCGATCCTTTATCGGGGCCGCCCGGTGCAACCCGACCAACGCTTCCTTCTGGTCACCAACAGTTACCGGATGACCGGCGGCCCGCTTTATGCCGATCTGACCAGATCCCGACCCTGCCAGCTTCCGCCGCCCGCCCGGATCCGCATTCGCGACATCATCGCCCGGTTCATCGCCAGCGGCGGCACGGCGGACACTTACGGACAGCCCTTCTTCCGCCTGCGCGCCGCCCCCGGCACCGAAGCCTGGTTCGACACCGCGCCCGAGGCCGACCCCGCCGCCTGCCCGATCCCGGTGCGCGGCCGCCATATCGCGAAGGACGGTTTCCAGCGCCTTTTCCTCGCACTCTGAACAGGCTGAATTCTGCTGATTTTTCCCGGATCCGGCTTCCACCCTTGCATCCCGCAAACTCTGCGCATATTTCTGGTCTTGAGAGGCTGGCACGGGCGAACGCCTCGCCAACCCGGTCAGGTCCGGAAGGAAGCAGCCGCAACGAATTCCGTTCGGGTCGCTGTCCAGTCTCTCACCTCCTTCCCCAATCCGGAACCGGACCGATGCCTCTGGGCTTGTCTGGCCTGAAGGTTGCGCCCATCTCCTCGGTTGTCGCCCCGCATTCGCCCGGCTAATGTGGCGCGATCCAGACGAGGCGAGATGACCGAAAGCGAACAGAACTATCAGGTGCTGGCCCGGAAATACCGGCCGGAAACCTTCTCCGACCTGGTCGGGCAGGATGCGATGGTGCGCACGCTGAAGAACGCCTTCGCGGCGCAGCGGATCGCGCAGGCCTTCATCATGACCGGCATCCGCGGCACCGGGAAGACCACCACCGCCCGCATCATCGCCAAGGGGCTGAACTGCACCGGCCCCGATGGCACGGGCGGCCCGACGACCGAGCCTTGCGGCCAATGCGAGCATTGTGTGGCGATCACCGAGGGCCGCCATGTCGACGTTCTGGAAATGGACGCGGCCAGCCGCACGGGCGTGAACGATATCCGCGAAATCATTGAATCCGTTCACTATCGTGCCGCTTCCGCGCGCTACAAGATCTATATCATCGACGAAGTCCACATGCTGTCGACAAGCGCCTTCAACGCGCTGCTGAAGACGCTTGAGGAACCGCCGCCGCATGTGAAATTCATCTTCGCCACCACCGAGATCCGCAAGGTTCCGGTGACCGTTCTGTCGCGCTGCCAGCGATTCGATCTGCGCCGGATCGAGCCCGAGGTGATGATCGACCTGCTGCGCCGCATCGCCGGGTCCGAAGGCGCCGAAATCACCGATGACGCGCTGGCGCTGATCACGCGCGCCGCCGAAGGCTCGGCCCGCGATGCGACCAGCCTTCTCGATCAGGCGATCAGCCACGGCGCGGGCGAGACCACGGCGCCGCAGGTGCGCGCCATGCTGGGTCTGGCCGATCGTGGCCGGGTCATCGACCTGTTCGAGATGATCCTGCGCGGCGATGCCGCACAGGCGCTGGCGGAACTGCAAGCACAATATGCCGATGGCGCCGATCCGGTCGCGGTCCTGCGCGATCTGGCCGAGATCACGCATTGGATTTCCATTGTGAAGATCACGCCGGAAGCCTCTGACGATCCGACGATTTCCCCCGATGAGCGGGTGCGCGGCGCCGATCTGGCCGCGAAGCTGCCGATGCGGGTGATGACCCGGATGTGGCAGATGCTGCTGAAGGCGCTGGAGGAGGTCTCGGCCGCGCCGAACGCGATGATGGCCGCCGAGATGGCGGTGATCCGGCTGACCCATGCCGCCGATCTGCCCGATCCCGAGGCGCTGATCCGCAAGATCCAGTCCTCGCAGGCGGCGGGCGAGTTTTCGCGCCCGGCCCCGAATGGCGGCGGCGGCAATGGGGCGCGCGCCTCGGCCCCGTCCACGGGGCAGTTCGGCGCGCGCGGCACCGCAGGCGGTGCCGGCCCCCACGGTCCGGTCGGATCGCATGGGCAGGCGACGGCGCTTGCGGCGGTCCCCGAATCGCTCATCGCCGCCTATCCCGATTTCGACAGCGTGCTGGAGCTGATCCGGCGGATGCGCGATGTGCCCCTGATGATCCTGGTCGAAACGCACCTGCGACTGGCGAAATACAGCCCCGGCCGGATCGAGTTCCAGCCGACGCCGGACGCGCCCGCCGACCTGGCCTCGCGTCTGGCGGAACGGCTGCGCGGCTGGACCGGCGGGCAGCGTTGGGCGGTCAGCGTCGTCAACGAAGGCGGCGGCCCGACCATTGCCGAGACCCGGGCCGAAGCCGAGGCCGAAGCCATGGGCCGCGCCGGTGCCCATCCGGTCGTGCAGGCCGCACTCGCAGCCTTTCCGGGCGCGAAGCTGGTGGCGGCGAAGCGGGTCGAGAAGCCGCTGGCCGAGACCCCGGAGCCGCCGCCCGAGGGTGCGGCCCTGCATGACGACGGTGCCGGCCCGGTGGCCGAGGTCGAAGAATGGGACCCTTTCGAGGACGAGGAGTAGACGATGTTCAAGGGATTGGGCGGGCTTGGCGACATGGCCAAGATGATGGCCGCCGCGAAGGACATGCAGGCCAGGATGACCGAGATGCAGGACAATCTGGCCAGCATCACCGTGACCGGAGAGGCCGGTGCCGGGCTGGTCAAGGCCACCGCCACCGCCAAGGGGGAACTGACCGCGCTCGATATCGACCCGTCGATCTTCGTCGCCTCCGAGAAGGAGGTGGTCGAGGATCTGATCCTGGCCGCGATCAAGGATGCGCAGCGCCGCGCCCAGGATCGCGCCCAATCGGAAATGGCGAAGATCGGGCAGGATCTCGGCCTGCCGCCCGACATGAAGCTGCCCTTCTAGGCCCCGATGTCCGAAGGCGGCGGCGATATCCAGGCGCTGATCGGCGCCATGGCCCGGCTGCCGGGGCTGGGGCCGCGCTCGGCCCGGCGGATCGTGCTGTCGCTGATCGGGCGCCGGCCCGGGCAGATGGCGCAGCTTTCGGCGCTGATGGCGCGGGTCACCGAAAATGCCCGGCCCTGTTCGCGCTGCGGCAATATCTCGGACAATGACATCTGCCCGATCTGCGCCGATCCGGCCCGCGAAACCGGAGAGATCTGCGTGGTTCAGGACGTGGCCGACCTGTGGGCGCTGGAACGCGGGCGCGCCTTTCGCGGACGCTATCATGTGCTGGGCGGCACGCTCTCGGCGCTCGACGATATCGGCCCCGAGGATCTGGGCATCCCCCGGCTTCTGTCGCGCATCGCGGAAGAACGCGTGCGCGAGGTGATTCTGGCGCTGAATGCCACGGTCGAGGGCCAGACCACCGCCCATTACATCGCCGATGCGCTGCCCGAGGGGCTGGCGATCACCGGCCTCGCCCAGGGCGTGCCCATCGGCGGAGAGCTGGATTATCTGGACGACGGCACCATCACCGCCGCCTTGCGCGCCCGGCGCAGCTTCTGAGCCCCCGCTCATGCCAGTTGCCGCACGATGATCGCGGTCAGTTCGCGCGCCACCGCGCCACAGATCTCTGTTGCCTCGCGATCATGCACCAGCCAGAGCGGCGCCTCCCATTCGCTGCGCGTCGGCATCAGCTCGACCAGGTCCGGCGACCAGAGCAGGCTCGACAGCGGCAGGAACCCGGCACAGCGCCCCGACAGGATCGAGTGGCGCATGACCGTCTCGTCATTGCTGCGAAAGACGATCTGCTGGCGCGAGGTATTGGCAAACAGCCAGCGGAACCAGGGCGTCGCCGCATCGTCCAGATCGTTTCCCACCAGCGGATAGCGCGACAGATCCTCGGGCAGTTCCGGCAGGCCCATGCGCCGGACATAATCCTGCGTGGCCACCAGCGCGAAGGTCAGCCGCCCCAGCCAATGCACGACGTGACGCTCCTCCGGGGGTTTTACCCCGGCGCGCACGGCAAGGGTCGCGCCGTCCGACAGATCGACAAACCGCATCTCGCTGCGATAGACGAGCTGCAGTTCCGGCATCTTTCGGCTCACCTGCATCATCGCTGGCGTTACCAGCTCACCGATCAGCGGCACGGCATTGATGACCACCTTATCGGCCATGGTCTCCTCGTGATTCGCCCACAGACTAGCCGAACTCGATCAAGAGGGGGTTAACGCCCCCCGGCTTGACTTTCGCCCCCGACTTGACTTTCGACCCCCGCCCCAGTATCTGCTGGCGCAATTCCCGGAAGGTCTGCCCTTCCGGTCCCCGTTTATGCGCGGGGATCGCCCTCCGTCAGCGCGTTGCGCCCACGGGGGCGTTCGTGCATTTCGCACCCGCGCGCCAGCAACCGGACCTCAGGAGGCCCGCATGTTCGAGAATCTGTCAGACCGCCTTGGCGGCGTCTTCGACCGGCTCACCAAGCAGGGCGCCCTGACCGAGGATGATGTCACCGCCGCCATGCGCGAGGTGCGCACCGCGCTGCTGGAGGCCGATGTCTCGCTGCCGGTGGCGCGCAGCTTCGTGAAATCGGTGACCGGCAAGGCCACGGGGGCCGCCGTCACCAAATCGGTCACGCCGGGCCAGCAGGTCGTGAAGATCGTCCATGACGAACTCATCCGCACCCTGCAGGGCGAGGGCGAGCCCGACGCGCTGAAGATCGACAACCCGCCCGCCCCGATCCTGATGGTCGGGCTGCAGGGCTCGGGGAAAACCACCACCACGGCGAAGCTGGCCAAACGCCTGAAGGACCGCGAGGGCAAGCGGGTGCTGATGGCGTCGCTCGACACCAACCGCCCGGCGGCGATGGAACAGCTTGCCATCCTCGGCACCCAGATCGGCGTCGACACGCTGCCCATCGTCAAGGGCGAAAGCGCCGTCCAGATCGCGAAGCGCGCCAAGCAGCAGGCGACGCTTGGCGGCTATGATGTCTATATGCTCGACACCGCCGGGCGCCTGCATATCGACGAAGTGCTGATGGACGAGGTGCAGGCGGTCCGCGACATCGCCACCCCGCGCGAGACGCTTCTGGTCGTCGACGGCCTGACCGGTCAGGACGCGGTGAACGTGGCCAGCGAATTCGACGGCAAGGTCGGGATTTCCGGCGTCGTGCTGACCCGGATGGATGGCGACGGGCGCGGCGGCGCGGCACTGTCGATGCGCGCCGTCACCGGCAAGCCGATCCGCTTCGTGGGCCTGGGCGAAAAGATGGACGCGCTGGAGGTCTTCGACGCCCAACGCGTCGCCGGCCGCATCCTCGGCATGGGCGATATCGTGGCCCTCGTCGAAAAGGCCCAGGAAGTGCTGGAGGTCGAACAGGCCGAGCGCATGATGAAGCGCTTCCAGAAGGGCATGTTCAACATGAACGACCTTCGCAGCCAGCTGGAGCAGATGCAGAAGATGGGCGGCATGGGCTCGATCATGCAGATGATGCCGGGGATGCAGAAGATGGCCAAACAGGCCGAGGCCGCCGGCATGGACGACACCATGATCCGCCGCCAGATCGCGCTCATCAACTCGATGACGAAAAAGGAACGCGCCAATCCCGACCTGCTGCAGGCCAGCCGCAAGAAGCGCATCGCCGCCGGTGCGGGGCTTGAAGTGTCGGAGCTGAACCGCCTGCTGAAGATGCAGAAGCAGATGGCCGACACGATGAAGAAGCTCGGCAAGATGAAGGGCGGGATGCTGAAACAGGCCATGCGCGCCATGACCGGCAAGGGCGGCGGGTTGCCCGACATGGCCAATGCCGATCCGGCGAAAATGGCCGAGGCGACGAAGATGCTGCAGGACCCCAAGGGCCTTGGCGGGCAATTGGGCGGCGCCGGGCTGCCCTCGGGCCTGTCGGGGCTGTTCGGCAAGAAATAAGCGATGATTGCAGCGCAGCATATCCCGCAGGGCACCCCCCTGCGCATGGTGCCGGTCCTTGAGACCGAGCGTCTTCTGCTGCGCGCCCCCGAATCCCGCGACCACGCCGCCTATGCGGCCTTCTTCGCCGATGCCGGGGCCTCGCATTTCTATGGCGGCCCGCTGCTGGCCCATCAGGCCTACGGGATGCTCTGCCGCGATATCGGCCATTGGGTTCTGAACGGCTTTGGCAAATTCACCGTCGAAGCCGATGGTCAGGTGCTGGGCGGCTGCGGCATCGTCCATCCCGAAGGCTGGCCCGGCCACGAATTGACATGGTGGCTCATGCCCGCCGCACGCGGGCGCGGCATCGCACAGGAAGCCTCGCGCGCGGTGCTGGGCTGGGCTGGCGAAACCCTCGGCTGGTCCCATGTCGAAACCCATTTCCGCGACGAAAACATCGCCGCCCGCCGGCTGACCGAGTCGCTCGGCGGCGTGAAGCAACGGCGCGAGACCTTCCCCGACGGCTTCGAGCGCGACATCTACGCCATGCCGACGACGGCGGGGGTGCCGGCATGACCCCGACGCCCATGCTGATCACTGAGACCGACCGGCTGATCCTGCGCCGCCCGCAGCCCGGCGATCTGGACGCCTTCACGGCCTATTACGCGAGCGACCGCTCGGCCACGACCGCCGGTCCCCTGGACGGCCCCGCCGCGTGGAAAGCCTTCGCAACCGAACTCGGCCATTGGCAGATGCGCGGCTTCGGCATGTGCAGCGTGATCGAGAAGGCCTCGGGCCGGCTGATCGGGCGCTGCGGCCTCTGGTATCCCGGCGGCTGGCCGGAACCCGAACTCGGCTGGACATTGTATGATGGGGCCGAAGGCAAGGGCCTCGCGACCGAGGCCGCCATCGCCATGCGCGCCCATGCCGCGACGGCGTGGAACCTGCCGCATCTGATTTCCATCATCGCGCTTCGCAACACCCGCTCGGAGGCCGTCGCCACCCGGCTGGGCGCGGCACTCGAATCCGACTGGACCTCTCCCGCCGGCAGGCAGGCCCGGATCTGGCGCCACCCGAGGGAGGCCGCATGATCGACCTCGCAAACACCCCGGTTCTGGAAACCGAACGCCTGACCCTGCGCGCGCCCAAGGGAGCCGACTGGCCGGTCTGGCGCGATTTCTACATGACCGACCGCGCGCAATATTGCGGCGGCGGTGCCGACATCACCCTCGGCCATGCCTGGCGCAGCTTCGGCCATGTCATCGGCCATTGGGCGATGCGCGGCTATGGCAGCTTCGTCTTCACCCTCAAGGGCGACGACGCGCCCTTGGGCATGACCGGCCCCTGGCATCCCGCCGACTGGCCCGAGACCGAGATCGGCTGGACCGTCTGGACCCCCGAGGCCGAGGGCAAGGGTTACGCCTTCGAGGCCGCACATGCCGCCCGCGACTTCGCGCGGAACACGCTCGGCTGGACCGATATCGTCAGCTATATCGACCCGGCCAATGCGCGCTCCATCGCGCTTGCGGAACGGCTGGGCGCCACGGTCGATCCGGACGCCGTCCAGCCCAAGCCCGAGGAACCCTGTCTGGTTTTTCGCCACCCGAAAGGAGCCGTCTGATGTCCCGACAGCATATGCACGCGGTATGTACGGGTTATGCACGCCCTGCATCCCCCCTGCGGAGGGCGAAATGAACGACGCCGTGACCCGCGCCGCCGCGCTTCTGAAAGGCCATCGCGACAGCATCGACCGGCTCGATGCGATCCTCGTCTATACGCTGGCCGAAAGGTTCAAGCACACCCAAAGCGTCGGCCGCCTCAAGGCCGAACACGACCTTCCTCCGTCCGATCCGGCGCGCGAATCCGCCCAGATCGAGCGGCTGGAACGCCTCGCGCGCGAGGCCGATCTCGACCCGGAATTCGCGCGCAAATTCCTCAATTTCGTGATCGCGGAAGTGATCCGTCACCACGAAAGCTACCAATCCTAGACGCATCAGATATGCGTTCTAATACCGCCATTTTGAAGGAGAAAACCAATGGCAATGAAAATCCGTCTGGCCCGCGGCGGCTCCAAGAAGCGCCCGCATTACGCCATCGTCGCCACCGATTCGCGCATGCCGCGCGATGGCCGCTTCATCGAGAAGCTGGGCGTCTATAACCCGCTCCTGCCCAAGGACAGCGAAGAGCGCGTGAAGATGGACATGGAGCGCGTTCAGTACTGGCTCGGCCAGGGCGCCCAGCCGACCGACCGCATCGCCCGCTTCCTGGAAGCCGCCGGCGCCAAGGACAAGACCGAGCGCAAGAACCTGAAAAAGGCCGAGCCGGGCAAGAAAGCCCAGGAACGCGCCAAGTCCCGCGCCGACAAGGCCGCCGCCGCTGCCGCCCCGGTCGAAGCGCCCGCCGAAGCCCCGGCCGAAGAAGCCGCTTCGGAATGATCCCGACACGGCCCGCCCCTGCGGCGGGCCGTTGATTACCGGACGCCACATTGTTCATTCTGCGACTGTTCCGGCTGGCGATCTTCTTGCTGTTCGCCTTCGTCGCCGGCATCTTTTTCGAGCGCTCGCACCAGATCGACCTGTGCGAGGCCTCAGGCGGCACCTGGGTCCGGGCCGGCTTCTGCGGGGGAAAATAGCGCATGTCCGACAAGATCTGCATCGGTGCGATCGCCGGCGCCTTCGGTGTCCATGGCGAGGTGCGGCTGAAAAGCTTCACCGCCGAAGCCGCCGATATCGCCAGCTACGGCCCGCTCTCGACCGAGGACGGGTCGCGGCAATTCACCATCGCCCTGACCCGCCCGGTCACCGGCGGGATCGGCGCGCGCCTGACCGGCATCGCCACCCGCGAAGAGGCCGAGGCGCTTCGCGGCACCACCCTCTGGGCGCCGCGTTCGGCCCTGCCCTCGCTGCCCGATGACGAATTCTATCATGCCGACCTGATCGGGCTGGAGGTCTTCGATACCGGCGGCAGGCCGCTTGGCCGGGTCAAGGCGATCTTCGATCACGGTGCCGGCGACATCCTGGAAATCGCCGCCAACCCGCCCCTGCTTCTGCCCTTCACCCGCGAGATCGTGCCGACCGTGGACCTTGCCGCCGGCCGCATCATTGCCGACCCGCCCGGATCGGACGAATGATCCCGACGAAATCCCATGGCCGCCTGTCTGCCCAGGCCTCGACCAAGCCACGAGAGTTGATGGCGGAGCCGCAGGTCAAGGGCGCATGGACGGCGAATGTCATCACACTTTTCCCCGAGGCTTTTCCCGGCGTTCTCGGCCTGTCGCTGACGGGCCGCGCGCTTGCCGAAGGGCTGTGGAACCTGCGTACCATTCCCCTGCGCGATTTCGGCATCGGCAAGCATCGCAATGTCGACGACACGCCCGCCGGCGGCGGCGCCGGCATGGTCATCCGCCCCGATGTGATGGACGCCGCCATCCGCGAGGCCGGGACCGCCCTGCCCCTGATCTACCTGTCGCCGCGCGGTCGCCCCCTGACCCAGGGGCGCGCCCACAGGCTGGCAGAAGGCCCCGGCCTGACCCTGATCTGCGGCCGTTTCGAGGGCGTCGACCAACGCGTTCTCGACGCGCGCGGGATCGAGGAAATCTCCATCGGGGACTATGTCCTGACCGGCGGAGAGCTTGCCGCACAGGTCTTGATTGATGCGACGGTTCGGCTTATACCGCGCGTCGTTGGGAATCAGGCGTCGCTGGCCGAGGAATCCTTTTCCGAAGGCCTGCTTGAGCACCCGCAATATACTCGCCCCGCCGAGTGGGAAGGCCGCAGGATACCCGACGTGATCATGTCGGGCAATCACGCGGCCATTGCCGCTTGGAGGCGCGAAGAGGCCGAAAGGCTGACCAAGGAACGCCGCCCCGACCTGTGGCGGGCATATCGCGAAGGCGCTATGGACCCGGCAAAGGACCGACAGCTCTCGGGCGCATCACACCAAGCGGGGAACGAACCCGCGCAAGACAAGGATGAACAGCGATGAACCTGATCGCACAGCTCGAAGCCGAGCAGATTGCCGAACTCGGCAAGGATATCCCGGACTTCAAGGCCGGCGACACCGTTCGCGTCGGCTACAAGGTGACCGAAGGCACCCGCACCCGCGTGCAGAACTATGAAGGCGTCTGCATCTCGCGCAAGGGCGGCAATGGCATCGGCGCCTCGTTCACCGTGCGCAAGATCTCCTTCGGCGAGGGCGTCGAGCGCGTCTTCCCGCTTTATTCGACCAATATCGACTCGATCACCGTGGTCCGTCGCGGTCGTGTCCGTCGCGCCAAGCTCTACTACCTGCGTGACCGTCGCGGCAAATCCGCCCGTATCGCCGAAGTCACCAACTACAAGCCGAAGGCCGATAAGGCCGACGCCAAAGCCTGAGGTTCATGGTCATGAAAAAAGACATCCATCCCGATTACCACATGATCGAAGTCAAGATGACCGACGGCACCACCTATCAGGTCCGCTCGACCTGGGGCGCCGAGGGCGACGTGATGTCGCTGGACATCGACCCGACCTCGCACCCGGCCTGGACTGGTGGCTCGGCCAAGCTGATGGACGCCGGCGGTCGCGTGTCGAAGTTCAAGAACAAATACGCGGGCCTCGGCTTCTGATCGAGCTTCCCGTGCAAACGACAAGCGCCGCCCTTCGGGGCGGCGCTTCGCATTTAAGCACTTTTTTCTTTTCTGATGACGACAGGGACCTGGTCCGGTAAGCTTTTGAAATCGAGTGTCGGCCTTACCTCGCACTGCGGCATTACGCCCCATCCTGCCTGGCATGGACCCCGATCACGCGCCTGTTTTTCCAAGGTTGCCTGACTCATTTTCGGTTCTTGCCCCTGATCTGGAGCCTGCACCGCCCAAGTCGCCTGATTTTGGTCAAGGTCCGAACCTCGCCAGCATATGAAAAGGCCGCATGAACGTTGCGAATCGCATCCTGGTTTTTCTGTTGGTCGCCGCGATCTCTGTCGCCGGCGCCGCACAGGCTGCTGACGCAACAGCACATGGCGCCCACGCGATCGAGCTTTGCGACAACGGCCAGGTCACCATAATCCTCGTCAACGATAATGGCGAACCGGTCGCGCCCTGCGACTGCGCGGCCTGCCCGGATTGCGCCATACCGCTACCCGGCATTCTGCCGGTGAACGCCTTCAAGGCTGCCCGCACCGGCCTGCCCCAGCCGGCGCGCTTCACCCAGGCCAGCGGCCATCTCAGCCAACCGCAACGTCACCTGCCCCTGCCCCGCGGCCCCCCGGCCGGGAAAGAGATGTCATGAACCTGCAACGCCTTTTTTCACATCTTTTGATCCTGCTTGTCGCGGCCTGCCTGTTTGCAGCACCCGCCCGCGCACAAGGCGCCGGCCCCGCCGGCAATGTCCTGTCCAGCTATATCGGCGAGGTGCCGCCGGGCGAATTGGTGCCCGGTGCCGACGCGTTCGGCCCGATCCGCGACGATCTGGCCGTGGCCCCGGTGCTGAAGGGCGGCGAAACGCTCGGCTACGCCTTCATCACCTCGGATTTCGTCGGCACGACCGGTTATTCCGGCAAGCCCATCCATACCATGGTCGCCGTCAGCCCCGAGGCGAAGGTGCTGGGCGTGCGGCTGGTCAAGCATTCCGAACCCATCGTCCTGATCGGCATTCCCGAAGCCAAGATGAAAGCCGTGGCCGAGGGCTACGCCGGGCTGGATCTGGTGGCCGAGGCCGAGGCGGGCGGATCGGCGCATGATCTGAACATCATCTCTGGCGCCACGGTGACGGTGATGGTGATCGACGATTCCATCGTCCGCTCGGGGCTCAAGGTGGCGCGCAGCCTCGGCCTTGGCGGGCTGGCCGGAGAGGACAGCGCCCCGGCGCGCCAGCTCAACCCCGAGGCCGTGGCTGAGGGCGACTGGGCCGCGCTTCTGGGCGACGGCACCGTGCGCAGCCTGCGCCTGACCACGGGCGAGGTGAACGAGGCTTTTGCCGCACTTGGCGATCCGCGCTCGGACGCCCGCGCGCTGACCGATCCGCCCGAGACGACATTCATCGACATGCAGGCGACGCTGGTCAGCGTGCCGGGCATCGGCAAGCCGGTGCTGGGCGATGCCGGTTATGCCAATCTCGACGCCTGGCTGGACGAGGGCGATCAGGCGGTGCTGATCGCGGGCCTCGGGCTCTACAGCTTCAAGGGCTCGGGCTATGTGCGCGGCGGCATCTTCGACCGCATCCAGTTGATTCAGGACGATGTCTCGGTCCGCTTCCGCGACCGCCAGCACCGCCGCGCCTCCATCGCGCTGTCCGGCACGCCGGATTTCACCGAGGTGGACCTGTTCAAGATCCCCGCCGATAGCGGCTTCGACCCGGCCAAGCCCTTCCGCATCCAGTTGCTGGTGCATCGCGATGTGGCCGCGATCGAGAAGCTGTTTACCACCTTCGATCTGTCCTACACCCTGCCCGAGGCCTATCTGCTGGCCCCGCCGCCGCCCCCGCCGGTGGCCGAAGCCCCGGCGGCCGCGGCACCCGAACTGGATGAGAATGCCGCGCAGGCGGCGCTGTGGAAGCGCATCTGGGAAAGCAAGACGCCGCAGATCATCACCATAACGGTGCTGCTCGGCATCCTGACCGCCGCCTTCTTCTTCCAGGAATTCCTGAGCCGCTCGGAACGCGCCGTCTACTGGTTCCGCATGTCCTTCCTGACCGTCGTGCTGGTGGTGCTGGGCTGGATGTGGAACGCGCAGCTTTCCGTGGTCAATATCATGGCCCTGGCCAACAGCTTCGCCACCGGCTTCAGCTGGCAGGCCTTCCTGCTCGACCCGCTGACCTTCATCCTGTGGTTCGCGGTCGCCGCCGCGCTGATCTTCTGGGGGCGCGGCGCCTATTGCGGCTGGCTTTGTCCCTTCGGCGCGCTGCAGGAACTGCTGAACCAGATCGGCCGCAAGCTGGGCATTCCGCAATTCACCCTGCCCTGGGGCCTGCATGAACGGCTCTGGCCGGTGAAATACATGATCTTCCTCGGGCTGTTCGGGGTCTCGCTGGCCAGTCTGGAACAGGCCGAGCATCTGGCCGAGGTCGAGCCCTTCAAGACCGCCATCATCCTGAAATTCGCCCGCGCCTGGCCCTTCGTCGTCTATGTGATCGGCCTGCTGATGGCCGGGCTTTTCGTCGAGCGCTTCTATTGCCGCTATCTCTGCCCGCTGGGGGCCGGTCTGGCGATCCCGGCGCGGATCCGCATGTTCGACTGGCTCAAGCGCTATAAGGAATGCGGCAATCCCTGCCAGACCTGCGCCAACGAGTGCTTCGTGCAGGCGATCCACCCGACCGGCGAGATCAATCCCAACGAGTGCCTGAACTGCATGCATTGCCAGGTGCTGTATCACAGCCATTCGAAATGCCCGGTCGTCATCAAGCGCGACAAGCGCCGGGCCAGCATTTCCGGCAGCACCGTTCCCGACCTGAAACCCCGGGACGGGCTGGCCAATCACCCCAATCTCAAGAGCAAACCCGAAGGAGTCTGAGATGACCGACGAAACCAAACTTAACATCAGCCGGCGCGGCCTGCTGGGCGCGACCGCCGGCGGCGTCGCCATCGGCGGCATGGGTCTGGGCGGTGCAACGGCGCTGCTGGCCGGCGGCGGTGCCGCCACGCCCGCCGCTGCGCAGACCGCCTCGGAAGGGGCAAGCTGGCATCTCAAGCCGGGCGAACTCGACGAATATTACGGCTTCTGGTCCTCGGGCCAGACCGGCGAGATGCGTATCCTCGGCGTGCCCTCGATGCGCGAACTCATGCGGGTTCCGGTCTTCAACCGCTGCTCGGCCACCGGCTGGGGCCAGACCAATGAATCGCGCAAGATCCTGACCGAGAACATGCTGCCCGAGACCAAGGCCTATCTTGAGGCCAACGGCAAGCAACTGCACGATCAGGGCGACCTGCACCATGTCCACATGTCCTATACGGACGGGACCTATGACGGCCAGTACCTGTTCATGCAGGACAAGGCCAATACCCGCGTCGCCCGCGTCCGCTGCGACGTGATGAAATGCGACAAGATCCTGGAAATCCCGAATGCCAAGGCCATCCACGGGATGCGCCCGCAGAAGGTGCCATCGTCGAAATACCTGTTCTGCAACGGCGAGGACGAGGCGCCGCTGATCAACGACGGCTCGACCATGGACGATCCGTCGACCTATGTGAACCTGTATACGGCCGTCGATACCGCGACCATGCAGGTCGCCTGGCAGGTGATCGTCACCGGCAACCTCGACAATACCGACGCCGATTACGAGGGCAAATACGCCTTCTCGACCAGCTACAACTCGGAAATGGGGATGAGCCAGGCCGACATGACCTCGGCCGAGCTCGACCATGTCGTCGTCTTCAACCTCGCCAATATCGAGGCCGGGATCGAAGCCGGCGATTTCCAGGAACTCAACGGGGTCAAGATCCTCGACGGGCGCAAGGAAAACGCGGCCAAGAAATACACCACCTATATTCCGGTGCCGAACAACCCGCATGGCTGCAACATGGCCCCGGACAAGAAGCACCTCTGCATCGCCGGCAAGCTGTCGCCGACCGTCACCATCATCGACGTCACCAAGCTGGACGCGGTGTTCAACGACGGCGCGGCACCGGAATCGGTGATCGTGGCGCAGCCGGAACTGGGCCTCGGCCCGCTGCACACGGCCTTCGACGGTTCGGGCAATGCCTTCACCTCGCTCTTCCTCGACAGCCAGGTGGTGAAGTGGAACATCGAGAAGGCCATCGCCGCCCATAACGGCGAGGCGGTCGATCCGATCATTTCCAAGGTCGACGTGCAGTATCAGCCGGGTCACCTGAAGACGACCATGGGCGAAACGCTGGAAGCCGATGGCAAATGGCTGGTCTGCCTGTCCAAATTCTCGAAGGACCGCTTCCTGAACGTGGGTCCCCTGAAGCCGGAAAACGATCAGCTCATCGACATCTCCAAGGATGAAATGGTCGTGGTCCATGACGGCCCGAATTTCGCCGAGCCGCATGACGCGATTGGCGTCCATGCCTCGAAACTGGCGAATATCAAGTCGGTCTGGGACCGTCAGGACCCGATGTGGGCCGATACCCGCAAACAGGCCGAGGCCGACGGGATCGACCTGGACGACTGGCAGGACACGGTGATCCGCGACAAGGACGACCCGACCAAGGTGCGCGTCTACATGTCCTCGCAGGCGCCGACCTTCGCACTGGACAGCTTCGAGGTGAATCAGGGCGACGAGGTCACGGTGATCGTCACCAACCTGGACGATATCGACGACCTGACCCACGGCTTCACCATGGGCAATCATGGCGTGGCGATGGAGATCGGTCCGCAGGCGACATCCTCGGTCACCTTCGTGGCCTCGCGTCCGGGCGTTTACTGGTATTATTGCCAGTGGTTCTGCCACGCGCTGCACATGGAGATGCGCGGCCGCATGTTCGTGCGTCCGACCGTGGCCTGATGATCCGCGCGCTTGCCCTTTGCCTGTGTCTCTCCTCGCCGCTTTTTGCGGCCGAACGGGGTGTGCCCATGGGCGAAGGGCTGGCCGAAGCCATCGCCGGGGCAGCCCCCGGCGATGTGCTGATCCTTTCCCCCGGCCTGCATCGCGGGCCGGTGGTGATCGACAAGCCGCTGGTGCTGGACGGGCGAGGCGAAGCCCGGATCGACGCGGGCGGCACCGGCTCCGTCATCAAGGTGACCGGCGAGGACGTGGTGATCCGTGGGTTGACCCTGACCGGATCGGGCAATTCGCATCAGGAGATCGATTCCGGCGTGCTGATGACCCGAGAGGCTGCCCGCGTGCTGGTCGAGGATAACCGGATCGAGGGCAATCTTTACGGCGTCGATATCCACGGCGCGCGCGACAGCATCGTGCGCGGCAATACCATCATCGGCCGGCAGGACCGGCGCATGAACGATCGCGGCAATGGTGTCTATGTCTGGAACGCCCCCGGCGCCGTGGTCGAGGGCAACGACATCCGCTTTGGCCGCGACGGCATCTTCACCAATACTTCGCGCAAGAATGTCTTCCGCGACAATCTTTTCCGCGACCTGCGCTTTGCCGTCCATTACATGTATACCCATGACAGCGAGGTCTCGGGCAATGTCTCGGTCGGCAATCACCTCGGCTATGCGATCATGTATTCGGACCGGGTGAAGGTTCTGAACAATATCTCGCTGAAGGATCGCAGCCACGGGGTGATGCTGAACTTTGCCAACAGCTCTGACGTGGTCGGCAATCTGGTGGCCGGCGGGACCGAGAAATGCACCTTCATCTATAACGCCCACAAGAACCTGATCGCCAACAACCGTTTCGAGGGCTGCGATATCGGCATCCATTTCACCGCCGGATCCGAGCGCAATGCCATCACCGGCAATGCCTTCATCGGCAATCGCGAGCAGGTGAAATACGTAGGCTCCCGCGATGTGGAATGGAGCCTCGACGGGCGCGGCAATTACTGGTCCGACCACCCGGCCTTCGATTTGAACGGCGACGGCATCGCCGACAGCCCGTTCCGCCCCAATGACCTGATGGACCGCATCCTGTGGTCGCAGCCCGCCGCCGGCGCGCTGATCGGCTCGCCCGCCGTGCAACTGATCCGCTGGGCCCAGTCCAGCTTCCCCGCGACCCTGCCGGGCGGCGTGGTCGACAGCTTCCCGCTGACCGCCGCCCCCGAGATCGCGATTCCCGAAGATGTGGCCGCCATGGCCGCCGAAGCGCAGCCGGCCTGGCTGCAAGAAGGTTACGATGACGCCCCGATTGACCCTCTCACAGCTCACTAAGCGCTACGGCGAGGTCCATGCCCTGACCGATGTCTCGCTCGATGTCGCCCCCGGAGAGCGGGTGGCGCTTCTGGGCCATAACGGCGCCGGCAAATCGACGCTGATGAAGATCGTGCTGGGGCTGATCGGTTTCGATGCCGGCACCGTCTCGGTCGAGGGGGCCGCCCCCGGCAGCGCCGCCGCCCGGCGCATGACCGCCTATCTGCCGGAAAACGCCGCCTTTCACGCCGCGCTGACCGGGCGCGAACTGGTGCGCCATTACCTGCGTCTGCGCGGCCAGCCGGCCTCGCAGGCCGGCGAGTTGCTGGACCGCGTCGGTCTTGCACATGCCGCCGACCGCCGGATCGGCACCTATTCCAAGGGGATGCGGCAGCGCGTCGGGCTGGCGCAGGCGCTGATCGGCCAGCCGGCGCTGATGGTGCTGGACGAGCCGACCTCGGGCCTCGATCCGGTCTCGCGGCGCGAATTCTATGCGCTGATCGACGATCTGGCCCATGCCGGGGCCTCGGTGCTGCTGTCCTCGCACGCGCTGACCGAGGTCGAGGCGCGGACCGACCGGCTGGTGATCCTGTCGCGCGGCCGCATCGTCGCCGCCGGCAGCATGGCCGATCTGCGCGCCCGCGCCGGCCTGCCTTTGTCGGTGACCGTGACCCCTGCCCCGGAGTCGGCAGCCGTGCTGCGCGCGGCCCTTCCCGCCGATGCCATCTGGCAGGACGGGCGCGGGCATCTGCATATCCCGGTGGCCGAGAAGATGGGTTTTCTGGCCCGTATCGCCGCGCTCGGCCCGCAGGTCAGCGATATCGAGATCGCGCCGCCCAGCCTCGAAGACATCTACACCCATTTCAGCCAGACGCCCGGTGCCACCACGCCCGCCGAACGGGCAGAACAGGCAGAAGCCGCATGAACCGCATCCTGACCATCGCCGGAACCGAGTTCCGCATCGCCCGCCGCAACCGCTGGATCACCGTTTCGGCGGTTCTGATGATGATCTTCGCCCTTGTCCTGACGGCGGCGGGATCGGCCCCCAGCGGCGCGCTTGCCGCCGACCGGCTGTCGGTCGTCGTCGCCAGCCTGACCAGCCTTGCCGTCTATGTGGTACCGCTGATCGCGCTGCTTCTGTCCTTCGACGCCATCGCCGGCGAGGTCGAGCGCGGCACCCTGTCGCTGCTTCTGACCTATCCGGTCTCGCGCGCCGAGGCACTGGCGGGCAAGCTTCTGGCCCATATCGCGGTGCTTACGCTGGCGCTGCTGGCCGGTTATGGGCTGGCAGCCCTGGTCGCCTTGGTCGGCGACCGTTCCGCCATCGCCGGTCTGCCGGCGCTGTGGCGCCTGGGATGGAGTTCGGTGCTTCTGGGCATCACCTTCCTCGGGGCCGGTTATGCGCTGTCCTCGCTGGCCGGGCGGCCATCGGGGGCGGCGGGTCTGGCCATCGCGCTTTGGGTCGGGGCTGTGGTGCTTTACGATCTGGCGCTGCTGGCCGCCGTTGTCGCCGACGATGGCGGGGCGCTGACCCGACAGGGGCTGCCGGTGGCGCTTCTGGCCAATCCGGCCGATGCCTTCCGGCTGTTCAACCTGTCCGCCAGTCAGGCGACGGCGGCGGCCTCGGGCCTCGGTGCCGCCGCCAAGACGGTGCCGGCGCTGGCAACGCTCGGCTCGCTGGCGATCTGGCCGGTCCTGGCCTTCGCCCTCGCCTGGCTGGGTTTCCGCAGGGTGCAGCCATGAAGCGCCTCATCCCCGTGGCCGCGCTGATCCTGCTCTCCGCCTGCCGCACCGAGTCCGAGGTGCCCGAGCCGGTCGCCATGACCTCGGAGGCGGTCGGCTATTACTGCCAGATGAACGTGCTGGAACATCCCGGCCCGAAGGGGCAGGTGCATCTGAAGGACATGCTGTTCCCGCTGTTCTTCAGTCAGGCCCGCGACGCCATCGCCTATCAGCGCATGCCCGAGCAGGAGGCCGAGATCACCGCCATCTATGTCAGCGACATGGCCAAGGCCCCCAGTTGGGAGGAACCCGGCACCGAGAACTGGGTAGCGCTGGAGGATGCGGTCTTCGTCGTCGGCTCCACCCGCGCCGGCGGGATGGGGGCCAGCGAGACGGTGCCCTTCTCGGACAAGGCCAGGGCCGAGGCCTTTGCCGCCGAATATGGCGGGCAGGTCATGACGCTGGCCGAGATCCCCGACAGCGCGGTGCTTGAGGCCGCCGACAAGCCCGCAACCACAACAACCGATGCCGGGCCGGAGGATTATGCCGCCCGCCTGCGCGCCCTTTCCCAGCCTGCGGAGTCGAAGCCATGAACCGCCGCCGTTTCCTGACCATCACCGCCGCCGCGAGCACGCTTGCCCTTGCCACCCCAGCCGGTGCCGCGCCACTGCGCCTGCGGCAATGGCACGGCGTGGCACTTGGCGCCGCCGCCACCATCGCGCTCGACCACCCGGAGGCCGACCGGCTGATCGGGCTGGCTTTGGCCGAGATCGACCGGCTGGAAGATGTCTTCAGCCTCTATCGCCCCGACAGCGCACTGGCGCGGCTGAATCGCGACGGGCATCTGGACACGCCGCCTTTCGAGTTGCTCGACTGCCTCAGCCTCTGCGGGCGCGTGAACCGGGCCAGCGGCGGGCGCTTCGATCCGACGGTGCAGCCGGTCTGGCAGGCCCATGCCGAGGCCTGGGCGGCCGGTCACGCCCCCGACCCGGCCCGGCTGGCGGCAGCGCGCAAGCTGACCGGCTGGAACGGTGTGACGACCTCGCCCGGGGCGATCCGGCTGGCTAGGCCCGGCATGGCGCTGACGCTGAACGGGGTGGCGCAGGGCGTGATCGCCGACCGCGTGGCCGACCTGCTGCGGGCCGAGGGTTTGGGTGCCGTGCTGGTCGATACCGGCGAGATCGTGGCGCGCGGCCAGACCCCGGACGGCACGGCCTGGCCGGTCACGCTGAGCGATGGCACAGGGCTGAAACTGCAGGACCGCGCGCTTGCCAGTTCCTCGCCACGCGGAACGGTCTTCGACGCGGCGGGCCTGCAGGGCCATATCCTCGACCCCGCAAGCGGCCTGCCGGCCCGCGCGGCTTTCGATCTGGTCAGCATCAGCGCCCCGCGCGCGGGCCTGGCTGATGCGCTGTCGACCGCCGCCTGCCTGATGCAGGGCCGGGCCGAAGTGGCTGCACTGGTCAGGCAATTCCCCGATACCAGTATCGAAGCTTTGCATCCTGCGGTGGGGTAAATCTGGCAGGCCAGCTGTCGCAAGAGTATTGAAGCCAGGCTGCTGACAAGCGGCAGATGGGCACTCATGCGAGATACGCTGACCGCAACGAATGCGGGATTTGAAATCCTGTGTTTGGGGCGGCTCGCCGCCGTCACGGGCGCATCCGGAACGGCTGCAAGCTCAGCCTCAGCCGCCGGTATTGATCTCCACCCCCAGATGCTTGGCGACAGTAAAGATGTCCTTGTCGCCGCGCCCCGACAGGTTCACCACCATCAGGTGATCCTTCGGCAGGTCGGGGGCGATCTTCTGGACATGGGCGAGCGCGTGGCTCGGCTCCAGCGCCGGAATGATGCCCTCGGTCCGGCACAGAAGCTGGAAGGCGCCAAGCGCCTCCTGGTCGGTGACATAGACATATTCGGCCCGGCCCTGATCGTGCAGCCAGGCATGTTCCGGCCCGATGCCCGGGTAATCGAGCCCGGCGCTGATCGAATGCCCGTCGAGGATCTGGCCCTGCTCGTCCTGCAACAGATAGGTGCGGTTGCCATGCAGCACGCCCGGCCTACCGCCGGTCAGCGAGGCGCAATGCTCCATCCTCTCATCGACACCGTGACCGCCGGCCTCGACCCCGATGATGCGGACCTCGGGGTCGTCGATGAAGGGATGAAACAGCCCCATCGCGTTCGAGCCGCCGCCGATGCAGGCGATGACGCTGTCGGGCAGACGGCCCTCGGCGCGCATCATCTGCTGCTTCGTCTCGCGCCCGATGATCGACTGAAAATCGCGCACCATGGCCGGATAGGGATGCGGGCCGGCCACCGTGCCGATGCAGTAGAACGTGTCGCGCACATTGGTCACCCAGTCGCGCAGAGCGTCGTTCATCGCGTCCTTCAGCGTCCCCTTGCCCGAGGTGACCGGCACCACCTCGGCCCCAAGAAGCCGCATCCGGAAGACGTTCGGCGCCTGGCGCTCGACATCGGTCGCACCCATATAGACAATGCATTTCAGCCCGAAACGCGCGCAGACGGTGGCCGTGGCCACGCCGTGCTGGCCGGCCCCGGTTTCGGCGATGATCCGGGTCTTGCCCATGCGCCGCGCCAGCAGGATCTGGCCCAGCACATTGTTGATCTTGTGGCTGCCGGTATGGTTCAGCTCCTCGCGCTTGAGATAGATCTTCGCGCCGCCCAGTTCCTCGGTCAGGCGCGGCGCGAAATAGAGCGGGCTCGGCCGGCCGACATAATGCGCCCAGAGATCGTCCATCTCGGCCTTGAAGGCCGGATCGGTCTTGGCGCGCTCGTATTCCGCCTGCAGATCGAGGATCAGCGGCATCAGCGTTTCAGACACGAAACGACCACCAAAAATGCCGAAGCGGCCCTGTTCGTCCGGCCCCTGGCTGAGCGAGTTGATGCGTTCGTTCATGGCGCGCCTCCTGTCGGTTCGACCTGTCGTAGCGAAGCGCGCGCCGGGCGGCAAGCCGGGCTTGCAGATAATGCCACCGCAGGGTAGGCGATGCAGGTCGGAGGAGTGGCAGAGTGGTCTAATGCACCGGTCTTGAAAACCGACGTAGGTGGAAGCCTACCGTGGGTTCGAATCCCACCTCCTCCGCCAGAATATCCGTATTTATTATTGAAAATCAGCGCATTGTTACCAGATCACTTTATTCAGACCCACATTTCACCCCACTTATTTTTCTGGATTGCGTTGGCCGTCACTGGCTGAGTCTGGACATGTCCCTCGACGACCGAGGGCTTTTGCCCTCGCCTGCGATCACGGTTGGTCTTTGCCCCTGAGACAAGGTGCGCGCAGACTGTCATGAATGTCGGCGTCGACGGGACCGTGCAGAATGCGCTGCGGCCCAAAACCCTGCCTGACTGACCAGAATCACCACCGTTCGCGAGGCGCTGGAATTTGTCGACAGGACCACACCCGTTTCCCTTGTCTCGGGGTGGTGACCGGGACGCCCGAGGCTTTGCGGATGATGGTGGGTTCGGATGCAGCGCGTTACGGCATGACATAACTTTATTGTCATTACCTGTAATGATATCGCGGAACCGCCAGCACCAAAGCCCCTGCAAGCAGGTCCTGGCTACACGATTACCCCACCCCCCCGATCCAATCCGCGACCTTCAGCGGCTTCTGCCCTGCGGCCCTGATGACCGCCTCAGTGCCGGTGACGGGTCGAAAACCCCAGAGGTCGACCCCGACATTGACCTGCCGGTCGGAGCCCGGCCAGCGGTCATGAACATGGCCGAAGAGTTGTATTGCCCCCTGCCGTGCGCCATTCCATGACAGCAGCGGGTAGTGGCAGAGCACGAAGCATTCCGGTCCGTCACGCAGCTCGATCAGCTCATGCTGGCTGGTCCATGGCAGGGCGGTGACGCGGGTATCGTCATGGTTGCCGCGAACAAGGTGCGCTCGACCCGGCAGGCGCTCGATCAAGGTTCGGGCAAGCTCTTCGCCACCTGCCCCCGTATCGGCGACATCGCCAAGCACCCAGAGGTCATCGCCCTCACGCAGCCGTGCCACGATGCCGTCGATCATGGCATTGTTCATCTCGGTGATGCTGCGGAACGGTCGCCCGAAATATCGCATGATACCCTCGTCGCAAAAATGCAGGTCAGCTGTGTACCAGTGGGTCATATGGCCTCCTTAACTCTGTAGGGCGGGTGTCGGTCGGGCTCATGTCTTTCGCCGCCTGCGCTTTCGTGCCCCGCCCCGGGCACAGTATTGCGCGACCGGGCAGCTATGGCGCTGCTCGCAGAGCCGACCCTTACCGACCACACGGGCGCGGCACATACCGTGCTCGGTCTCGGCACAGAAACGCCAAATGGCCAGTTCAACAAGGCGCGGGAAATATGCCGGGTAGTCCGCGTGGATTTCCTGCACCGGCACGGCACGCGCGAGTTCGGCGATCACCCCGTCACAGCCATCGGCCCGGTAACAGCGCGGCCCATAGGCATGCTCAAGCGCAAACTCGTGGAGGATGCCGGTCCGATCAAGAAACTTATGGACCAGCACATCGACCGTGCACATCGCCGCCCCAATCGACCGCCAGCGCAGGTCATCGGGCCTGCCGCCAAGCAGGATATCGGCCAGCACCATATTGGCCAACTTGGCCGATACGCCACTCACCCGGGTAAATTCGCCCAACAGGGCATCGCGCGCCGCCAATACTGCATCGGGCAACAAAACCCCGGCATCGGTGCCCTCAGCCCCCGAACAGTGCCGCGCAGCGCCTGTACCGGCCCCGGTAACCGCGCCATCGATGAGCTGATCGATGAACCCGGCCACATCATCATGGCAAACGTCACGCAGGAAAAAATGCAGCGAATGCGCCTGGATATTGAGCAACCCCTTGCGCAGCGGGGGTTTGCGCACCGGGCAAAGCCGCAAATGTTGCGGGCGGGCACAGCTCATCGCCGACTTTCGGTAACGGCAGCCGCTATAGGCCTCGAACCCCGCCAGCTTCGGGCAGGCGCAGCGGCTGCGGGCAAGCGCGGCCCGGATCTCGCTGCGGGTCGCATTGCCGTGGTGGGCGATGTATCGGACCGCGATATCGTCAGAAATGCCCTGCATGCTCAGCGACAGCATCAGGTGGTCATAGATCAAGTCGGCATCACCTTCGGCAAGCGCCCGCGCCAGCCCGGACCTCTCAACCTCGTTGGTAACCTCGTCGAGGTAACCGGGGCCGATCATCAACCGGCACAAGGCCTCCAGCATGTGTGCCGCATGCACCCTACTCATCGCCATTCAATACTCCGAGGCCAGCATGATGGTCATCACACGTCGGGTCAGCTGCGGGTCCGCAGGGTCCGGCGAAAGCCCCCTCAAGTCTTGATCGTAATAGTCGATCTTCCAGATGATCCGGTGCCGCCCCATGCTCATGACCGCACAGTCATGTTCATCCCAGGGGTCGTTATCCTCGGTGAAATCGTCAAAGCAGGCCACCGCCCGCAGGATCGCGATCACCTCAGCATCGGGCAACATATCGACCTCACGCGTGACGAAGACCTCGCCGCCGATACCTCGCCGGCGCAAAGCGTCATTCAGCATCCGAACCAGCCGAACATCATAGGGCCGGTCGCTGGCCCCAACCTCATTGTTGCCATTTTGTTCTTTGCTGCTTTCCATTGAATCCCGTTCGTCCATTGCTGCTTTCCTTTCAGATGAGTTTGATCAACCGACGCTGCGCCTGTTCGTCGCCGTCGATATAGCCTTGGGTGGTCTGTATGGATCGATGCCCGGCCAACAGTTGCACATCACGCAGCGACCCGCCCGCGCGGGGGAGCTGACGCGCCGCCCGGGTGATAAAGCTCCGACGCCCCGAATGCGATGAACAGCCCTGCAGCCCAAGCTGCCGGTAAAGCCCGGTAAACCAGTTGACCAGCGACTTCGGTGACATCGCCCCGCCCCGGCATGATCGAATTACCGGCCCCTGCCGCATGCGCACGCGCGGGGCCAGCCGGGCAAGGGCGCGGCGCAGTTCGGGGTGAAGCGGGATACGACGCCCCGAGCGGCGCTTCGCGGCCACTGGCGGCAATTCGATATGCGCCCCGATACCGCCATCGGCTCGCGTCAGCATGGGCCAGGTCAGTGCGCAAACCTCACAGGCGCGTAACCCCGCTGTGATGGTCAGCAAAAACATCACCCGGTCACGGGCTGCCGTTGGGGAGAGGTCGAGATGGCGTAAAACGCGCCGCTGTTCAGCGGCTGTGATTACCTTGGCCGGGCGGCCGCGCATATGCTCACACAAATCAACATACAATATGTATACACAACTAAAGGAAGAATGTCAATGCATGTATTCAACCTGAACTGAAGCGCCGGCCCGATATTCTGTCTGGACACCGTTTGGCCCTATTGGCGTCAAGCCGCAGTTTCCGATGTTGAGCCCGACGATGCGCCCAAGAAACTGGGCATTGGCCACCACCGATTGCCCCATTCGGCACGGAAGGGTGGCGCAGACGGACCGACCTTGCAGAATCGTCGCATCGTCGGGATGACTCCGTGGTCGCCGGCTTCATCCGCCGATGGCGGCGCAACCGTAAAAGGACGCATGACATGAAACTGTATTATTCGCCCGGTGCTTGCTCGCTGGCCTCACATATCACCCTCCGCGAAGCTGGTACGCCATTTGAGCTTGAGAAAACCGACATCCGCACCAAGACTACAGAGACAGGGTCCGATTTCCGGAAAATCAACCCGAAAGGGGCCGTGCCAGCTTTGGCGCTCGATAATGGTGTGGTCCTGACCGAGGGTGTTGCCATCATGCAGTACGTGGCGGACAATTCCGGCTCGGAGGAACTGGCGCCGCCCGCCGGGAGCATAGGCCGCGCCCGGCTTCAGGAAGCACTGAACTATGTCGCGAGCGAGGTTCACAAATCCTATTCGCCGCTCTTCAACCCCGCCTTGCCCGACGATGCGAAGGCCGCCCAGAAAGAGGTGTTGAACACGAAGTTCGCATGGCTTGAAGACCTCCTTTCGGACGGACGGACCTACCTCACCGGCGCGAATTTTACCCCGGTGGATGCTTACCTGTTCACAGTAACGAATTGGTCGGACATGCTTGGGCATGACCTGTCGGACTTTCCAAGGATAGGTGAACTGCGCGCTCGTGTCGCCGCGCGGCCTGCGGTTCAAGCGGCGCTCGCAGCCGAGGGGCTGACGGGCTGACAAATAGCCTGATCACCATCGCGCGCCGGCCCGCCGGGCTGGCGCGCCTGTCACCATTTGTGCCCTCGGTGGGCTTACCGGCAATACATCGCAAGTGTCGAAGTTGGGGTTCAGGGAGCAGGTTTTACCCCCACACTGGCACAAATGGTTCGGAACGCTCTTCACTACGTTCTAACCGCGATAATTCACGACGTCCCATTATTCAGTCTTTGATGACGTTCTCAGCCGCTCGGATCTTCTGCGCGCAATCTCCGACTGTTCGCATCGGGCGGTGGCGTATGAATGTCCGGTTCGATGCCGCTTGCGCTATTCACGTGGCCTGCGGGGTTGCTTTGGCTTGCGCCCTGCCGCGAGTGCCGGAGGTGGGTTATCACCGATGGGGTCATCAAACAGCTCCCGAACCGGCACTCCAAGGGTAGCCGCAAACTGCTCCAAGCGGGCGACGGTCACATTTTCCGAACCACGTTCGACGCGCCCAACATATGACCGGTCAATACCTGACTCAAGCGCCAGCCTCTCCTGCGACAGGCCCTGCGCAACCCGAAGCCGGCGTAGATTCCAGCCGATGACTTTTCGCGTATCCATATCGGCAAAAAGCAGATGGGTGGCTTGACAATCGACGGACTGTCAGTCCCATATTATGCTCAATCGTGACTGAACCCGCCGACCAGTTCGACGGTCGCGGGGGCTGATATCAAAGGACCAATAATGACCGCATATTTTGACGCGTTCCGCCGCTACTTCGATTTTTCCGGCCGCTCTACCCGCAGCCAATACTGGCTGTTCACGCTCTTCTACGCGATAATTTTGTTTGCCGCGCTGATGCTGGACGGGGCGCTGGAAACCGACCCGACGGGTGAGGTGCCGATCATTGCAGCCTTCGTGCAACTGGCGCATATTATCCCAGCGCTGAGCGTGACGGTTCGGCGGCTGCATGACACCGACCGCAGCGGCTGGTTCCTCCTGCTGGGCATTATCCCAGTCATCGGCCAGATCGCCTTGCTTGTATTCCTCTGCACGCGTTCGACGGGCCCCAACCGCTACGATGGGCAGGCCGGGGGTATGTACCAGCAAACCGACGTGGCCGCTGCGATCCCGCCGACAGGGCATGGCAGCACCGCGCAACTTGATCAGCTCGAAAAGCTTGTAGCGCTCAAAAACGCAGGGACCATTGACGAAGTCGAGTTTGGCCGGATGAAGGCTGACCTGCTGGCCCAACAACGCACATGATCGGGCGCAGATTTCTTGTCAGCGCGCCAGTGGTGTTAGCGCTGGCGCTCGCCGCGAACGGCCTCCACGCTACTGCAGCGATGTCGCAGTCGAACCCAGGGCAGGACGTAACCGACCTTTCGCTGTTAGCGCTGATCGGGTTTGTTGCCCTTATCGTGTTTTTGCTGCCAACTATTGTCGCCTTCATGCGCGGCCACCCGAACCGTTGGCCAATCATGCTGATCAACCTTGTATTCGGCCTGACGGTGCTGGGTTGGTTCGGTACATTGATCTGGGCAATGGGGGCCGTTCATAAAAGCCCAACCGGGTCAAATGGCGGTGAAAGCGGGCTGAACCTGTTCGTCAACGACCCTCAGGCAATTCGCATTGCGAGCTCGCCCGAGGCCCCCTCAGAGGCGCAGCAGTTGACCGAACGGCTTCACAACCTCAAGCAGTTGGAGGTCGATGGCGCGATCAGCGCAGAGGAGCATCAACAGTTGCGAGGATCGTTGCTTGACGGCTTTGGTCGCACTCAACGTGGTGCTTGAAGGCGGCGAGCCTCGGGGCGACCGCACGCCGACAGAAAATGCCCTGATGGCCAATATGGGCGCAGGTGGTTCAACGCCGATTTCGTCACGCGCCCAGCCGAACCTAACCCGGCCAACATGGCATTTGTGGCAAAAGGCCATGTAAGTAGCAGGCTCGGTTTTTTCGTCACAGTCGCCCCTGCGTTCACCACGACCCAGTTACGATACGGCAGCCGACCAGCTTCTGTTGACGGCGCCGACGACAGCAGCAAAGCCGCCATTCGCTATACATGCTGCATCGCAGCTTTCACCTTGCGGCCATCGGGCCTTCTTGCCGCATTTGACCAATCGGACAGCCAATACTTGCCCCCGGGATCCGGTCGAGGCAGTTATTGGGAAAGTGTTCACGACCGAGACCTGCCCATGGCGCGCAAACCTGCCCTGACCAACGACAAGCTGAAAGACCTCGGCGCCGACAAGCTCGCGCAACTGGTGCTGGACGAAGCCGAGCGCAACGCGGGGTTTCGGCGGCAGGTCAAGGCGGCGCTGGTCGGGAAAAACGGCCCCGAAGCCATCGCTAAGCTGATCGACCGGCGACTGTCCGGGCTGGCGCGGGCAAAGAGCTTCATCGAATGGGACAAGGCCCGCGCCTTTGCCGAGGATCTGCGAAGCCTGATCAATACGATCACCTCTGAGCTTGGCCCTGCCGCCCCGGCCTTGGCCACAGACCGACTGCTGCGCTTCATCGCGACACATGAACAGGTGTTCGAACGCGTCGACGATTCCTCGGGCCGCGTTCAGGACGTCTATCATCAGGCGATCCAAGCGACCGGTGATCTGGCGCGCAGCCTGACTGCACCCGAGGCGGACCTGCTGCCCGAGAAGATCATGACGGCCCTTGGCGAAAGCACGCATGGCTACCTCGCTGACGTGACCGAGGCTGTGGCGGCACACCTGCCGCCAGACAGCTTGGCGCGATGGGATAACGATCTGAAAGACGCCATCGCCGAGCGGCAGGCCAGGGATGCCGCCCGCAAATCGGATGACTGGTTCTACTCCGTGACCTCGCAATGGGCTGCGATGCGTCAGACCCTCGCCTCGGCGCGAGGCGATCTCGACCTGCTCATCGCGCTGGAGCTCAAGAAGAAGCCACATATGCAGGATACGCTTGGGATCGCTGCACAGCTTCTGGAGAGCCGTCGCAGTGCCGAGGCGCTGGAATGGGTGCGCAAGCCCGGGCGGCGTACCTTTGGCGAAGCTGATGATGGCCTGTCGCCAGAACGGGTCAGTCTGGAGGCGCGCATCTTGGACGCCACTGGCGACAGTTCGACCGCACAGGCCCTGCGCTGGCGCTGTTTCGAGGCGCGGCTGCCCGCCGACATCCTTCGGGAGCACCTCAAACAACTGCCGGACTTCGAGGATATCGAGGCCGAGGAACGCGCCCATGCCTTCGCGCTGGAAAAGGCAGAACCCGAATTGGCACTGCAATTCTTCCTCGATTGGCCGCGACTTGATCTGGCGGCAAAACTGATCACGACGCACCCGCACCGCTGGGATGGGGGTGACTGGCACATTCTGCCTAAGGTTGCGGGCCTTCTGGAACATGAACATCCGCTGGCATCGACGATCCTCTATCGTGCCCTTCTGGATGACATCCTCGACCGCGCACGCTCAAAGGCCTATGGGCACGGCGCAAAATACCTCGGGAAACTCGGCCTGCTGGCGGGCGAAGCGGATCCGATCCGCCCAAGCGGAATGGTCGACCATGCAACCTACCTTGCCAGGCTCAAGACAGCACATCCCCGCAAATCAGGATTCTGGGCACGTGTCGGAGACGGTGAACCGAAAGCACCACAAGCGAGTGGGGCCCGCCGCCCTGTGTGGATCAGGGATGGTGAGTAACGGCCTGATCCGGTCGTTCATCGCTCATGCCATCGTCGCGATCCGGGCCAGCAGGCAGGGAGTTTGCTGCAAGTGCGAAGCCGGGCGCTCGCGCTGCCTTCGTCACGCGACATAGCGGTCATCCGGCATCCGCTCGGCCTGACCGAGTGCGGCGAGGCTTTCGAGCAATGGCTGCACGGCTTTGGTGCGGGCGTGCCGGAAGCGGCGGGCGATCTGTTCCGGGGTCGCCTCGCCCATTTCGGACAGGGCCTCGCGGACGGCGGCGATCTGGTCGGGCAGGGTCGCGGGCCACGGGGCCTTTTCGGCTTTGGCGGCGGTGCCAAGGTCCATTTCGGCGGTCTTGCCCTTGGCGGCCTGCGTGCCAGTGGGGTTCTGGTAATCGGGGCGCAACCAACGGATATGGCCCTGCGCCTCTTCCGCCGCGCGTCCCTTGTTCAGCGCGACAAGGCGCAGCAGGATGTCTTCGTCGGGCAGATCGACCGGCCAGCCATAGGCATCGGCCACGGCGGAGTCGATCTGGTCGTGCAGGTCCTTGAGGATGCCGACAAGGCCGGAATCGTAAATCTCGCGGTCCTTGCCGTCGATGATTTCGCCGGCGCGGAGCTTTTCCAGCACGTTGTACATCTGGGTCAGGGTCAGCTTGGGGTGTGCTTCCAGCTGACGCTTGCGATGCGCGTCGAGTTCCTCGCCCAAGGTGCGGAGACGGGTGCGTTGGGCGTCGGTGAGGTCGGGGAAGGGGAAGGGGTCGAAACAGCGCGATTTGTTGTAGCGGGGATCGTTGCCGACACCCAAGCGCCCGCCGGCTGCGAGGGACCAAACGACATGAAAGCGACTTGAAAGCAGCGAGAGGTGGGCAGCATCCTCTGAAGCAACAACGTTGATCGTTGCGTCTACGAGGACCTGCCCCGGCACGAACTGAAAGACTCTGTGCTTTGCAGTGTACACCGTGCCGACGTATCTTGGCAGCCCCTCAAGTGCTTTACGAACGGAGTGCACATTTTCACCGAACTGCCACCATCGGTCACGATAGGCTTTGCGGTTGTTTTGGGCGCGCTCAGGCCGAACTGCATCACTAGGGTCAGGACTCATTCCCGATCATAACCAGAAGATGACGGTGGCGGCGAGCA
>NZ_CALMYP010000003.1 GCF_937873615.1 uncultured Paracoccus sp. | reverse complement strand
AGATGTCGCTGCTGCTGCGCCGTCCGCCGGGGCGTGAAGCCTATCCGGGCGACGTGTTCTACCTGCATTCGCGCCTGCTGGAGCGTTCGGCCAAGCTGAACGAGAACTATGGCGGCGGTTCGCTGACGGCGCTGCCGATCATCGAAACCCAGGCCGGCGACGTGTCGGCCTATATCCCGACCAACGTGATCTCGATCACCGACGGCCAGATCTTCCTGGAAACCGACCTGTTCTTCCAGGGCATCCGCCCGGCCGTGAACACCGGTCTGTCGGTCAGCCGCGTCGGCTCGGCCGCGCAGACCAAGGCGATGAAATCGGTCGCCGGCCCGGTCAAGCTGGAACTGGCGCAGTATCGCGAAATGGCGGCATTCGCCCAGTTCGGCTCCGACCTCGACGCCGCGACCCAGAAGCTTCTGAACCGTGGCGCCCGCCTGACCGAGCTGATGAAGCAGCCGCAATACCAGCCGCTGACCAACGCGGAAATCGTCATCGTGATCTATGCCGGGACGCATGGTTACGTCGATAACGTGCCGGTGCGCGACGTGGTGGCCTGGGAACAGGGGCTGATCCAGTTCCTGCGCAATCAGAAAGCCGATCTTCTGGACGACATGACCAAGAACGACCGCAAGGTCTCGGGCGATCTGGAAGATGCGATCAAGGCTGCTCTGGACGCTTACAACAAAACCCGCGCCTGAGAGGAGGGATAGATGCCCAGCCTCAAGGATCTGAAAAACCGGATCAACAGCGTCAAGTCGACGCGGAAGATCACCAAGGCGATGCAGATGGTCGCCGCAGCCAAGCTGCGGCGGGCCGAGGAAGCCGCCCAATCCGCGCGCCCCTATGCCGACCGCATGAACGCGGTCATGGCGGGGCTGGCGGAAAAAGCCTCGGGTTCCGACAGCGCCCCGCGCCTGCTGGCCGGGACGGGGGACGACAAGCGTCATCTGCTGGTCGTGCTGACCTCGGAACGCGGGCTTGCGGGGGGCTTCAATTCCTCCATCGTCAAGCTGGCGCGTCAACATGCCGACCGCCTGCGCGGACAGGGCAAGGAAGTCGCCATCCTGACCGTCGGCAAGAAGGGCCGCGAGCAGCTGAAGCGCGATTTCAGCAAGCTCTTCGTGAAGCATGTCGACATGTCCGAGGTGAAGCGCCTTGGCTATGAACATGCCCGCGACATTGCCGACGATGTGCTGGAACGCTTCGAAGCCGGCGATTTCGACGTGGCGACGCTGTTCTATAACCGCTTCGAATCGGTGATCAGCCAGGTGCCGACCGCGCGTCAGGTCATTCCCGCCCTGATCGAGGAGGGCGAGGCCGCCGATGGCGTCTCGGCCGAATACGATTACGAACCCGGCGAAGATGTGATCCTGGCCGAGCTGCTGCCGCGCGCGGTGGCCACGCAGGTCTTCACCGCGCTTCTGGAAAACGCCGCGTCCGAGCAGGGCGCGCGCATGACCGCCATGGACAACGCCACGCGCAACGCGGGCGACATGATCGACCGTCTGACGACCGAGTATAACCGCTCTCGCCAGGCCGCGATCACCAAGGAACTCATCGAAATCATTTCGGGCGCCGAGGCGCTCTGACCGTAAAGGGGTAGAAACATGGCAGAGGCCAAAGCAAAAGGTAAGATCACCCAGGTCATCGGCGCCGTTGTGGACGTGCAGTTCGATGGACATCTGCCGGCGATCCTGAACGCGCTTGAGACCACCAACAATGGCAAGCGTCTGGTGCTGGAAGTCGCGCAGCATCTGGGCGAGAACACCGTCCGCACCATCGCCATGGACGCTTCCGAAGGTCTGGTCCGCGGCGCGGAAGTCGTCGATCTGGGTCAGCCGATCCAGGTGCCGGTGGGCGATGTGACGCTTGGCCGGATCCTGAACGTCGTCGGCGAGCCGGTGGACGAGGGCGAGCCCCTGAACGTCACCGAGACCCGCGCCATCCACCAGCCGGCCCCGGACTTCGCGTCGCAGGCGACCAGCTCGGAAATCCTCGTCACCGGCATCAAGGTCATCGACCTGCTGGCACCCTACGCCAAGGGCGGCAAGATCGGCCTCTTCGGCGGCGCCGGCGTCGGCAAGACGGTTCTGATCATGGAACTGATCAACAACATCGCCAAGGTGCACTCGGGTTACTCGGTCTTCGCCGGCGTCGGCGAGCGGACCCGTGAGGGCAACGACCTTTACCACGAGATGGTGGAATCGGGCGTCATCAAGCCGGACAATCTGGCGGAATCGCAGGTGGCTCTGGTTTACGGCCAGATGAACGAGCCTCCGGGCGCGCGGATGCGTGTCGCCCTGACCGGCCTGACGCTGGCCGAACAGTTCCGCGATGCCACCGGCACCGACGTTCTGTTCTTCGTCGACAACATTTTCCGCTTCACCCAGGCGGGTTCGGAAGTGTCGGCGCTGCTGGGTCGTATCCCGTCCGCCGTGGGTTACCAGCCGACGCTGGCGACCGACATGGGCGCGATGCAGGAACGCATCACCTCGACCAAGAACGGCTCGATCACCTCGATCCAGGCCGTCTACGTTCCGGCCGACGACCTTACCGACCCGGCCCCGGCCACGACCTTCGCCCACCTCGACGCGACGACGGTTCTGTCGCGCGCCATCTCGGAACTCGGGATCTACCCGGCGGTGGACCCGCTCGACTCGACCAGCCGGATCCTCGACCCGGCCGTTGTCGGCGAAGAGCATTACAACACCGCCCGCGAGGTTCAGGGGATCCTGCAGAAATACAAGTCGCTGCAGGACATCATCGCCATTCTCGGCATGGACGAACTCTCGGAAGAGGACAAGCTGACCGTGGCCCGCGCCCGGAAGATCCAGCGTTTCCTCAGCCAGCCCTTCGACGTGGCCAAGGTCTTCACCGGCTCGGACGGCGTTCAGGTGCCGCTGGAAGACACCATCACCTCGTTCAAGGCGGTGGTCGATGGCGAATACGACCACCTGCCGGAAGCGGCCTTCTATATGGTCGGCGGCATCGAGGACGTGAAAGCCAAGGCTGCGAAACTGGCCGCGGAAGCGGCGTAAGGGGGCGATATGGCCGATACCATGCAGTTCGACCTCGTCGCGCCGGAACGGAACCTGATGTCCGTTCCCGTGCGCGAGGTGCGCCTGCCGGGCGCGGATGGGGACCTGTCGGCGATGCCGGGCCATGCGCCGGCCATCGTCAACCTGCGCCCCGGCCTGGTCACGGTGGTCGATGACAAGGGGGCCGAGCATCAGTTCGCGATCTCGGGCGGTTTCGCCGAGATCAACAACGGCTCCATCTCGCTGCTGGCCGAGATCGGTCTGAAGCGCGACGAGATGACCCAGGAGGTCTTCAACGAGATGATGCGTTCGGCGCATCGCAAGAAGAAGGCTGCCGAGGCCCGCGACGCTGCGCAGGGCGTGGCCGAAAGCGCGGTCGCCGCAGCGGTCAAGCTGCTGGCCGACATGGAGGCGCTTGGCACCCATATCGGGTTGGACCCGAATTCTTCCAGCGTTCCGCACTAAGCTCCTCTTAACGAAAGAAAATCAAAGCCCCGGTATCCTCCGGGGCTTTTCCTTTCGGTCGATCCGACTTAATTCTTTCCTGCGGAGGGCAGAATGAAACGACTGACACATCATGCTGTTGGCATCGATCAGGGATCGGAACTGCTCTTCTCGGATTTTGAGCATGGCGGGGCCATGTGGACTGGTTCGGGGCCGCGTGAGTACCGTCAGCAGGTCCGCTTTTCACAAAAATACTCTGGCAAACCTATGGTCCATGTCGGATTGACGATGTGGGATATTGAACGTGGTGAGAACCAGCGGGTCGACATTCGTGCCGAGGAGATCACTCCCGAGGGGTTTGTCATCGTCTTCGCGACATGGGGCAATACCCATATCGCCCGGGTTCGGACCGATTGGCTGTCCATCGGTCCGGTCGAATTCGAACAGGATTTCGATCTGTGATCAGCCGTCGATCAGCGCCAGGATCTTCGCGGCCTCATCGGCGCAGGGGCTGAGCGGCGCGCGATCCTCGCCCGGGAAGAAGCGGGCGCGGATGGCGGTCGGCATCGGTGCGGGCTGCGGCGTCAGCACACGCGGCCCAAGCTTTTCCGATTCCCCCTTCCAGCTTTCAACAAGCGCCATCTGCGCGGCTTTGCTGGCCCCATAGCCGCCGAAGAAGCGCTGCCCGGCGCGCGGGTCGTCGGGGATCACGGCCACGCCCTTGCGGGCGCGCAGCAGCGGTTCCATCAAGCCGATCAGGTTCTGGGTCGCGGTCGCGTTGGTGGCGAAGGATTTCGTCCAGTCCTTGGCGTCGACGTGACCCGCCGGCGACAGCGGCGCGGCATAGATGGCGGTGTGTATCCACAGGTCCAGCCCGCCCCAGCGTTCGGCAATGGCACCGGCAAGCTGCATCATCGCTTCGGCTTCGTTCACATCCATCGGCGCCAGCGTTGCGGCGGCACCGCCCCTGGCGCGGATACGGTCGTCCAGCTCCTCCAGCGCGCCGGTGGTGCGCGCCACGGCGATGATGTGATGGCCCTGCGCGCCAAGCGCCTCGGCCAGAGCGGCGCCGAGGCCGCGAGACGCGCCGGTCACCAGAACGATTTTTTGGCTATCCTGATCCATGGCGGATGCTCTGGCATAGGGCAGGGACAAGCGCAAGCGGGGCTGATGAATTGACTTTCTTCGCAGATGCGGCAAAATCGCCGGCGATGATATTTCCAACAAGAGGCAGTCTCATGACTCTCACTCAGGCGGCACTTCCGACGCGTTCGGTCCTGGCCAATACGATGCTGGTTCTGGCAGGTTCGATCCTGCTGGCGATGTCGGCGCAGGTTTCGGTGCCGATGTATCCGGTTCCGATGACCTTGCAGACCCTGGCCGTGTCGATGATCGGCCTGGCCTATGGTTCGCGTCTTGGCGCCGCGACCGTGCTGGCCTATCTGGCCGAAGGTGCGATGGGGCTGCCGGTCTTTTCGAATGGCGGTGCCGGACTGGCTTATCTGATGGGGCCGACCTCTGGCTTCCTGTTCGGCTTTGTCGGCATGGCCTGGCTGACCGGCTGGCTGGTCGAGCGCGGCTTTGACCGTGGCTTCGGCAAGCTGTTTATGGCCGCCTTCGTGCCGGCGCTGCTGCTGTTCGTGCCGGGTGTCGGGATGCTGAAACTGGTCACCGGCATGGGCTGGCAGGCTGCCGCCATGGCCGGCATGGTGCCCTTCCTGGTCGGCGCCGTGGTCAAGGCCGTGATCGCCGCCATGGCCATCAAGGGCGGCTGGTCGTTCCTGGATCGTCGCTGATCCCCGCAGTTTCTCGAAACGCCGCCCTTCGGGGCGGCGTTTTTCTTTGCCTGCCAGTCATGCGCAAATGAAAAGGCCCCGGAGACGATCCGGGGCCTTTCGTATATCTTCCTGGCTTGCGCCTCAGCGGTCGTCGACCTGCACATAATCGCGCTTGTCCGAGCCGATATAAAGCTGGCGCGGGCGACCGATCTTGTTCTGCGGGTCCGACAGCATTTCCTTCCACTGCGAGATCCAGCCGACGGTGCGCGACAGCGCGAAGATCGGCGTGAACATCGAGGTCGGGAAGCCCATGGCCGACAGGATGATGCCGGAATAGAAATCGACGTTCGGATAGAGCTTCTTCTCGATGAAATACTCGTCCTGCAGCGCGATCCGCTCCAGCTCCTTGGCGACCTGCAGCGTCGGGTTGTTATGCACACCCAGCAGGTCCAGAACCTCGTCGGCGGATTGCTTCATGACCTTGGCGCGCGGGTCGAAGTTCTTATAGACGCGGTGACCGAAGCCCATCAGCTTGAACGGATCGTTCTTGTCCTTGGCTCGGGCGATATATTCCGGGATCCGGTCGACCGAGCCGATTTCCTGCAGCATCTCCAGCGCCGCCTGGTTGGCGCCGCCATGGGCCGGCCCCCAGAGGCAGGCGATTCCGGCGGCGATACAGGCAAACGGGTTCGCGCCCGAAGAACCGGCCAGACGCACGGTCGAGGTCGAGGCGTTCTGTTCGTGATCGGCATGAAGGGTGAAGATCCGGTCCATCGCGCGCGCCAGTGCCGGGTCGACCTTGTATTCCTCGGCCGGCACGGCAAAGCACATATGCAGGAAGTTCGACGCATAATCGAGATCGTTGCGCGGATAGACGAAGGGCTGGCCGATCGAGTATTTATAGGCCATGGCCGCGATCGTGGGGACTTTCGCGATCAGCCGCATCGAGGCGATCTCGCGCTGCATCGGGTCGGCGATATCGGTCGAATCGTGATAGAAGGCCGACATCGCACCGACGACGCCGACCATGGTCGCCATCGGGTGGCTGTCCCGACGGAAGCCGCGGAAGAAATAGTGCATCTGTTCATGCACCATGGTGTGGCGGGTGATGCGGGTCTCGAAATCGATCATCTGCTCCTTGTTCGGCAATTCGCCGTGCAGCAGCAGATAGCAGACTTCGAGGTAATGCGATTCCTCGGCCAGTTGCTCGATCGGGTAGCCGCGATACCACAGCTCTCCCTTGTCGCCGTCGATGAAGGTGATGGCGGAATCGCAGGATGCGGTCGAGGTGAAGCCGGGGTCATAGGTGAAGACATCGCCCTGACCGTAAAGCTTGCGGATATCGAGCACATCCGGCCCTGCGGTCGGGGTGAGTACCGGAAGCTCGATTTCCTTGCCGTAAACGGACAGGATTGCGGGTTTATTGTCAGCCATTCCCTGTTTCCTTCGCTGTGGCCGACGCGCTTGCGCCGGGCGTGGGGGTGGGGGTCAGCCCACTTGATCTTGCAGTCGCGCCAGGGTCTCCGCAGGCCCGAGTGCGAGCATCATGTCGAACACGCTGGGGGTCGAGGTCTTCCCGGCCAATGCGGCACGCAGCGGCGCCGCGATCTTGCCGAGGCCAATCCCGTGGCGATCCGCGACGGTTTTGGCTGCGAGCTCCAGCTCTTCTCGCGTCCAGCTATCATGCTGCAGCGCGGCAGTCAATTCCGACAGCATACCACGGGATACCGAATCGAGATTTCCGGCCGCTTTTTCGTCCGCTTGAACCGGCCGTTCGATCAGCGCGAAATGCCCTTGCTCCAGCAATGCTGGCAGGGTTTTGGCCTTTTCCTTCAGCACCGGCAGAATCGGTTCCAGCCGGGCGATCTGGGTCGGGTTCAGGGCCGGCTGGCCTGTCGCCTTGCGGAAATCCTGCAATTCGGCCAGCAGCCTTTCGTCCTCCGTCCGGGCGATATGCCAGCCCGAAACATGTTCCAGCTTCTTGAAGTCCAGCCGCGCCGGTGCCCGTCCTATCCCATTGAGATCGAACCATTCCCTGGCCTGATCGTCGGTGAAAAGCTCGTCATCGCCATGGGCCCAGCCAAGCCGGGCGAGGTAGTTGCGCATCGCCTCGGGCGGGTAGCCCAGGGCCGCGTATTCGTGCAGGCCGACGGCGCCGTGACGCTTGGACAGTTTCTTGCCATCGGTGCCATGGATCAGCGGGATATGGGCGAAGACCGGACGCGCCCAGCCCATGGCGTCATAGACCTGGGCCTGACGGGCGGCATTGGTCAGGTGATCGTCGCCGCGAATGACATGGGTAACCCCCATATCGTGATCGTCGACCACCACCGCATGCATATAGGTGGGGGTGCCGTCGCTGCGCAGCAGCACCATATCGTCGAGCTGGTCGTTGCGGAAGGTGACATCGCCCTGCACCGCATCCGCGATCACCGTCTCGCCCTCGCGCGGGGCGCGCAGCCGGACCGCATAGGGGCCGTCCTGCGGCGTCTCATTGTCGCGCCAGGGCGATTGGAAGGGGCGGTTCGGATTGGCCTCGCGCCAGGCGGCGATGTCTTCGGGCGTAGCATAGCAGCGATAGGCATGGCCCGAGGCCAGCATCTCGCGGGCGACCTCGGCATGACGCCCGGCGCGCTCAAACTGGCTGACCGGCTCGCCATCCCAGTCGAGACCGAGCCAGTTCAGCCCGTCGAGGATCGCCGCCGTCGCCTCGGGCGTCGAACGCGCGCGGTCGGTATCTTCGATCCGCAGCAGGAATTTTCCGCCGCGACCGCGGGCGTAAAGCCAGTTGAACAGCGCCGTGCGGGCGCCGCCGATATGCAGATAGCCGGTCGGAGAGGGCGCAAAGCGGGTAACAACGGGCGGGGCGGCGTCGGTCATGTCGGGGCCTTTCGAATGGAGACGATTGCCCCTGCGGGCATTAACCATTTCTCAACGAGTCTGGATCTAGTGTCGCTGCGAGGGATAGCGAAGGGGCCGGCAAAGAACAATGGCATCGGCGGTCACGGTATCGGAGCCGGGCGTGCGCCCCGGCTGGCCGGGCAGGGCGCGGACCCTGCCTGCCAGACCCGCGCGCCGGCCGCAGATGCGCGCCACCGAACGCGCCGGGCTGATGCCATGGATGCCTTGCCACATGGCGGGCGGGATCGGGCTGTGGTTCCTGCTGCCGGCGCAGCCGGGGCGGCTGGCCTATGCGCTGGCGGGGCTGGTGCTGCTTGCGGGCCTCGCGCTCTGGCGGATCGGGGGCGGGACCCGGCGCGCAGATGCGCTGCGGCTTATGGGTTTTGCCGCGATCTTCACGGCCCTTGGCTTCGGCCTGTGCGGATTACGGGCCTGGCGTGTCGACGCCCCGGTTCTGGGCTTTCGCTATTACGGCGCCATCGAGGGGCGGGTGATCGAGATCGACCGTTCCGCCCGCGACCGCATCCGCCTGACGCTGGATCAGCCCCGGCTGGAGCGTGTGGCACCCGCGCGGATGCCGCGCAGGGTCCGGATTTCGCTGCCGGACGGCGTGACCGAGGCGCCCGCGCCCGGCACCCGTGTCATGCTGACCGGCCATCTCGGCCCGCCGCCGGGCCCAGCCGAGCCGGGCGGCTTCGATTTCCGCCGGGTCGCCTGGTTCGAAAGCCTCGGCGCCATCGGCCATACGCGCGCGCCGGTCATGGTCGCGGTCCCGCCCGCGCCGGGGGGCGCGCTGCGCCTGCACCGGCTGCGGATGGACCTGTCTGAGGCGATGCAGGCCCGGATCGGCGGGCAGGCGGGCGCGGTTGCGGCGGCGCTGATGACCGGGGATCGCAGCGGCATTTCCGAGGCTACCAACCAGATGATGCGCGATTCGAACCTGTTTCACATCATCTCGATCTCCGGGCTGCATATGGGGATGCTGGCGGGCTTCGTCTATGCGGCGGCGCGGCTGCTGGCGGTGGGCTTTCAGGGATTCAGCGGGCGCGGGCATGACATTGCGGCGCATAAGCTGGCCGCCGTGATCGCGATTCTGGCGGCGGCGGGCTATCTGTGGCTCTCGGGCGGCGGCGTGGCCACGGAACGGGCTTTCCTGATGGTCGCGGTCATGCTGGGCGCGATCCTGGCCGACCGACGTGCGCTGTCGCTCAGGACCGTGGCACTGGCGGCCATGGCGATTCTGGCGCTCGCGCCCGAGGCGCTGCTGACCCCCGGTTTCCAGATGAGCTTTGCCGCCACCGTGGCGCTGATCGTGATCTATCCGCCCTGGCAGAAGCTGGCGGCGCATCTGCCCTGGCTTCTGCGGCCGCTGGTGCTGCTGATCCTGACCTCGGTCGTGGCGGGGCTGGCGACCTCGCCCATTGCGGCGGCGCATTTCAGCCGGATGGCGCATTACGGCCTGCTGGCGAACCTGCTGGTGGTGCCGGTGACCGGGGTGCTGATCATGCCGATGGGACCGCTGGCGGCGCTGCTTGCGCCCTTCGGGCTGGCGGGGCCGGCGCTTTGGCTGATGGGGCTGGGGACGCGCTGGATGCTGGCCGTGGGCGCATGGGTCGCGGGGCTCGACGGCGCGGTCAGCCATGTCGTCCTGCCGAGGCCATCGGTGCTGCCGCTGATGGGGGCGGGGGCGCTGCTGGTGCTGCTTTGCTGGCAGGGTCCGGTCTGGCGCAACAGACGGGTGATTGCGGGGTTGGCGATGATGGCGACAGCGGCGGGGCTTTGGGCCGGGGCGACGCGTCCGGCTGTGCTGATCTCGGGGCAGGGCGATGCTTTGGGGGTGATGACCCCGGTCGGGCGGGCGCTGTCCAAGGACCGGGGCGGGGCCTTTACGGTGGGTGAATGGCTGGAAAAGGACGGCGACGGTGCCGATCAGGCCGGGGCGGCTGCCCGTCCGGGCTGGTCGGGGCCGGTGAAGCAGCGGGTGTTCCGTCTCAAGGCAACCGAGATCCTGCACCTGACCGGCAAGGGCGCGGCCGAGGCGGCCCTGACGGCCTGCCGGGACGGGCGCATCATCGTCTCGGATCAACAGATCGAGGGGGAGTTCACGGCCTGCCGTCTTTATGACCTGGGCCGGCTGCGGCAGACCGGCGCGATTGCCCTGTCTGGGCAAATGAAGGCGCCGGTGACCTCAGCCGAGATCACCGGCAAGCGCCCATGGGCGCCATAGGGCTTATGCGACTTCGGCGAAGACCTTGTTCAGCGCGGTTTCAAGCTTTTCGAACATCTCGTCCATCTGCGCCTCGGTCAGGATGAAGGGCGGGCAGAGCACGATGGACTGGCCGAGCGGGCGGCAGATCAGGCCCATATCGGTGCAGGTATTGGCGATCCGCTCCGACACCGACAGCTTGCCATCGAAAGGCGTCTTGGTCGCCGGGTCGAGGCAAGCCTCCAGCGCCCACATGTAACCGACGCCGCGCAACTCGCCGATATTCTTCGAGCGCTCCATGATCCCGCGCAGCCCGGCTTCCATGCGGGGCGACAGGCGCTTGACGTTGTCGGCCAGCCCCTCGTTCATGACCACGTCGATGGCCTTCAGCGCGATGGCGCAGCCGACCGGATGGCCCGAGGCGGTAAAGCCATGCGGGAATTCCTCGATCGCCTCGGCGGCGGCGTCCAGCCGGTCCGACAGTTCCGGCCCGAGAATCACCGCACCCATCGGGAACAGCCCGGCGGTGATGTTCTTCGACGAGATGATCGCGTCGGGCATGAAATCGTAGGTCTGGCAGCCCCAGGTATTGCCGGTGCGCCCGAAGCCGCAGATCACCTCGTCCGAGATCAGTGGAATACCGTGCTTTTTCAGCACCTTCTGCATGGCTTGGAAATAGCCCTTCGAAGGCGGGATGACGCCGCCCGCGCCCATGACGGGTTCGGCAAAGAAGCCGGCGATGGTTTCGGCGCCTTCGCGGGCGATCACGTCCTCCAGCTCCTGCGCGAGGCGGGCGGTGAACTGTTCCTCGGTCTCGCCGGGGCGCCCCTCGCGCCAGTAATGCGGGCAGGTCAGGTGGATGAACCCGTCGAGCGGCAGGCCGAAGACCTCGTTATAGGGCTTACCGGTCATCGAGGCGGAAACCGCGGTCACGCCGTGATAGGCATTCTTGCGCGTCAGGATCTTGCGGCGCTGCGGCTGGCCCTCGGCGCGGCCCAGGAACCACAGCATTTTCACCATGGTATCATTGGCTTCCGAGCCGGAATTCGTGTAAAAGACCTTGCCGCGCTGGAACGGCGAAACCTCGATCAGCTTTTCCGACAGCATCACCGTCTGATCGGACATCCGGCCGAAAAAGGCGTGATAGCCGGGGAAGCGGTCATATTGCGCCTTGGCCGCACCGATCAGCCCCTGATGATCGAAGCCCGCGACCATATTCCACAGGCCGGAATTCGCATCGAGATAGCGTTTGCCATGGGTGTCGACGATATAGGGGCCTTCGCCATGGGTGACGACGACGGTGCCGCGTTCATGCACGCTCGGCAGGTCGGTGAAGCCGTAGAAACTGTATTCCTCGGCGCGTTTTTCCCAGCTTTGCGGTTGAGCCATGATCTTCTCCTGAAGGAAGGTTTGGCGGCAGGCTATCCCTGCCGCTGCGGCTCGGCAATGGGGTTCGCTGCGTCGCGGATCTCAGGCCGGCGCGCGCCGATGACCGCGCCGGGCGCGGCCAGGGTCACGGTGACGAAGCTGACATAGAGCAGCAGATACCAGGACCCGATCTTGGCGAAGCTGACCAGTTGCGCCTCGTGCTGGCCGGCATAAAGCCAGGTGCCGGTGCGGGTGCCGATATTTTCTGCAATCCACAGGAACAGGCTGGCCAGAAAGGCCGAAAGCACCATCGGCATCCGATACCAGCGGCTGACGCGAAACCAGATCGAGGTGCGCCCGTAAACCAGCACCGTGCCGGCAAAAAGCAGCCAGCGGATGTCGGGCAGGAAGTGATGGGCGAAGAAATTGACATAGATCGCCACGGCCAGCAGCACCGTCAGCCCGAAGGGCGGGTAGGGCACATAGCGCATGTCGAAGTTGCGGATCGCCCGCGCGATGAACGAGCCGACCGAGGCATACATGAAGCCCGAGAACATCGGCACGCCCATGATGCGGAAGAAGGCGGGTTCGGGATAGGCCCAGGATCCGGCGGCGGTCTTGAACAGTTCCATCGCCGTGCCGGTCAGGTGGAACAGCAGAATCACCCGCGCCTCGGCCCAGCTTTCCATGCGCAGCGCCAGGAACAGGACCTGCAGCGAGACCGCGAACAGAAACAGCGCGTCATAGCGCTGGAGCGCCCAGTCGGGTTGCCAGACGGCTTTGGTCGCAAGGATCGCGATCAGAAGCAGCCCGCCGAACAGGGCCGACCAGCCCATTTTCAGCGTGAACATGACCAGATCGCGAACCGGCGCCGGCAACCGGGCGCGGGCCCAGTTGCCGAGCCGGTGTTCAAGCCGGCGGGTCTGACCGTGATCGCCGGTCAGATTACATGCCTTCGTAAAGCGGGAAGCGGGCGCAAAGGGCCGAAACCTCGGCCTTCACCTTTTCCTCGACTTCGGCATTGCCTTCCTCGCCATTGGCGGCAAGGCCATCGACGACCTCGACGATCCAGCGGGCGATCTGGCGGAATTCCTCCTCCTTGAAGCCGCGCGTGGTGCCGGCGGGGGCGCCAAGGCGGATGCCCGAGGTCACGAAGGGCTTCTCCGGGTCGAAGGGCACACCGTTCTTGTTGCAGGTGACATGCGCCCGGCCAAGGGCTGCCTCGGCGGCCTTGCCGGTCACGCCTTTCGGGCGCAGGTCGGCGAGGCAAAGGTGGTTGTCGGTGCCGCCCGACACGATGTCGATGCCGCCCTTCATCAGCTCGTCCGCCATGGCGCGGGCGTTCTTGACCACCTGCGCCGCGTAATCCTTGAAGCCCGGGTCGAGCGCCTCCTTGAAGGCCACCGCCTTGGCGGCGATCACATGCATCAGCGGGCCGCCCTGAAGGCCCGGGAAGACGGCCGAGTTCACCTTCTTGGCGATATCGGCGTCATTGGTCAGGATGATGCCGCCGCGCGGGCCGCGCAGGGATTTGTGGGTGGTGGTGGTGACGACATGGGCATGGGGCAGCGGCGAGGGGTGCTGTCCGCCAGCCACCAGACCCGCGATATGGGCCATGTCGACCATCAGCCAGGCGCCGACCTCGTCCGCGATGGCGCGGAAGGCGGCCCAGTCCCAGACCCGGCTATAGGCGGTGCCGCCGGCAACGATCAGTTTCGGCTTATGTTCCAATGCTTTGGCGCGGATATCTTCTATATCCAGAAGCTGGTCCTGCTGGCGCACGCCATAGCTGACCACGTTGAACCACTTGCCCGACATATTCACCGGAGAGCCATGGGTCAGGTGTCCGCCCGAATTCAGGTCGAGCCCCATGAAGGTGTCGCCCGGCTGCAGCAGCGCCAGAAACACCGCCTGGTTCATCTGGCTGCCGGAGTTGGGTTGCACATTGACGAAGCCGGCGCCGAACAGTTCCTTGGCGCGTTCGATGGCCAGGTTCTCGACGATATCGACATATTGGCAGCCGCCGTAATAGCGCTTGCCCGGATAGCCTTCCGCATATTTGTTGGTCAGCACCGAGCCCTGCGCTTCCAGAACCGCGCGGCTGACGATGTTTTCCGAGGCGATCAGCTCGATCTCGTCGCGCTGGCGGCCGAGTTCCTGACCGATGGCGGCGTTGATCTCGGGATCGGCGGCAGAGAGGGTTTCGGTGAAGAACTGATCACGGGTCATGGGCGGCTCCTTCAGGGCGGGGGATGGCCGTCATGTAACGGCTTTTTCGGGGCGGGCAAAGCCCCAAGGCGCGTTTGCCGCTGGACAAGGCAGGCGCGCTTGCCATGATGGCGCCCATGAGAATGCATTTCATTGCCAGCGAGACCGACACCGCGCAAGCCGCACTTGCCGAACTGGCGGATCGCTATGGCCAGAACCGCTGGCGCGAGGCCGATGTCGTCGTGGCGCTTGGCGGCGACGGGCTGATGCTGAGCGTGATGCATCAGAACAAGGGCCTGCCGATCTATGGCATGAATCGCGGCACCATCGGCTTTCTGATGAACGATTATCTCGTCGACGACCTGCCGGACCTGATCGAGGCCGCCGAGGAGACGGTAATCAACCCCCTGGCGATGAACGCGATCACGGCGGACGGGCGCGAATATGCGGCGCTGGCGATCAACGAGGTCAGCCTTTTGCGCGCCGGCCCGCAGGCGGCGAAGCTCAGGATTTCCGTGAATGGCCGGGTCAGGCTGGACGAGCTGGTCTGCGACGGCGCGCTTCTGTCCACGCCGGCGGGTTCGACCGCCTATAATTACAGCGCCAACGGGCCGATCCTGCCGATCGGATCGGATGTGCTGGCACTGACCGCGATCGCGGCTTTCAGGCCAAGGCGCTGGCGTGGCGCCATCCTGCCGCAATCGGCCGTGGTGCGCTTCGACGTGCTGGAGCCGGAGAAGCGCCCGGTCATGGCCGACGCCGATTCGCGCGGGGTCGATTCGGTGCGCTCGGTCGAGATCCGCTCGGAACCCTCGATCCGGCACCGGCTGCTGTTCAATCCCGGCCACGGTCTGGAAGAGCGTTTGACGCGAGAGCAATTCGTCTGAAATCAGACGGGGTGGGGGCTTTTCCCCACCCCTTAAAATGCTTGACTGCTGACGCGGCGGATCAGCGCGCCATCAACACCGGGATGCGCGATTTCGCCAGCATGTTGCGGGTGGCCCCGCCGAGGATGGCTTCGCGGAACCGCGAATGGCCATAGGCACCCATGACGATGAGATTGGCGCCGATCTCCTCGGCCCGGCGGTCGATGATGTCGCTGACCAGCGTCTGCGTGCGGGCGAGGACGGCCACATCGACCCGGATTCCATGGCGATCCAGCATCTGCGCCAGTGCTGCGCCGGGATCGGCACCTTCCGGCCCGTCGGGCGAGGGATCGACCACGGTGATCTCGACCTTGTTTGCCGCCGCCAGGATCGGACGGGCGCGCCGCACGGCGGTCATCGCCTCCTCTGACTGGTTCCAGGCGATCATGACGGTCTGGCCGAAATCGGCTGGCAATCCGGTATCGGGCACGATCAGCACCGGGGCCGAGCCTTCAAAAAGCGCGGCCTCGGTCACGGCGACGGCATCGGCCGGGGCGGTTTCGCCATAGGGGCGGGTCAGCACGACGAGATCGGAATAACGTGCCCGCATCCCGATCAGCGTGGTCAGCCCGCCGACCTGGGCCACGGCACTGTCGACCGACCAGCGGATGTCCTCGGCAGAAAGCCGGTCGCGGACCTTGGTTTCCAGATCCTGTGCGGATGCCATGGCGCGGTCGATGGTCTCCTGAAAGACATAGGCCGAGGCGCCGGCATAGTAATAGCCGGCCTGGCTGTGATCGACGCCGAGGCAGAAGACCTCCAGATGGGCGTCTTCGCGCCGGGTGACGTCGATGGCCGCGTCAAGCTGAACCTGCTGGTCCTCGCTGGTAATGACGGTGAGAATCGTCTTGTAGCCCATCTCGGGTCCTTTCACGCCGCATGATTCGGATCGGGAGGCTGCCCGGCTGGGAATCTGTCGGGTGCATCCCTTGTCTCAGGCTGCGATCATAAGGGGCATTTCGTCAACCGGATTTGACCCAGATCAATGCGAAGTTTCCTGTCTATTCCTAGGCATGTAGAGTGCGAATAATACCCGGCGCCCCGGTGAGGGGGTGATTCGGGACAGTTCGCGCGTGGAAAGAGGACAGAACCCATGTCGGATTACATCAAGCTGATCGTGCTGGGCGTGATCACGGTCCTGGCTGCGATTGCAGCCAATTACGGCCGCGATCTGGCCTATACGGTCAACATGGCCATCGTGATGCTTTTTGCCGCGAGCTTTTTTATCTATTTCCTGCGTCATGCCGACGAGCCGGCCCATGCGGTCGATCAGGGCAGCTATCAGGACGGGGTGGTGCGCGCAGGCGTCATCGCAACGGTGTTCTGGGGCGTCGTGGGTTTCCTGGTCGGCGTGACCATCGCCGCGCAGTTGGCCTGGCCGATGCTGAACTTCTCGGACACGCTTGGCGGGTTCACGAATTTCGGCAAGCTGCGGCCGCTGCACACCTCGGCGGTGATCTTCGCCTTCGGCGGTAACGCGCTGATCGCGACCTCGTTCTATGTGGTGCAGCGCACCTCGGCGGCGCGGCTCTGGGGCGGCAATCTGGCCTGGTTCGTGTTCTGGGGCTATCAGCTGTTCATCCTGCTGGCCGCTTCGGGCTATATCTTCGGGGCCACGCAGTCGAAGGAATATGCGGAACCCGAATGGTATGTGGACTGGTGGCTGACGCTGGTCTGGGTCGCCTATCTGGCGGTCTTCCTGGGCACGATCATGAAGCGCCGCGAGCCGCATATCTATGTGGCCAACTGGTTCTACCTGGCCTTCATCGTCACCATCGCCATGCTGCATATCGTCAACAACCTGGCGATCCCGGTCAGCATGTTCGGGTCGAAATCGGTCCAGCTCTTCTCGGGCGTGCAGGATGCGATGACGCAATGGTGGTATGGCCACAACGCGGTGGGCTTCTTCCTGACCGCTGGCTTCCTGGGGATGATGTATTATTTCATCCCGAAACAGGCCGAGCGGCCGGTCTATAGCTACAAGCTGTCGATCATCCACTTCTGGGCGCTGATCTTCCTTTATATCTGGGCCGGTCCGCACCACCTGCATTACACCGCGCTGCCCGACTGGGCGACGACGCTGGGGATGGTGTTCTCGATCATCCTGTGGATGCCCAGCTGGGGCGGCATGATCAACGGCCTGATGACGCTCTCGGGCGCCTGGGACAAGCTGCGCACCGACCCGATCATCCGCATGATGGTCGTCGCGGTGGGCTTCTACGGCATGGCCACCTTCGAAGGCCCGATGATGTCGATCAAGGCGGTCAACTCGCTCAGCCACTATACCGACTGGACCATCGGTCACGTCCATTCCGGCGCGCTTGGCTGGAACGGCATGATCACCTTCGGCGCGCTCTATTATCTGGTGCCGCGTCTGTGGGGTCGCCCGCAGCTTTACAGCCTGCAACTGGTCAGCTGGCACTTCTGGCTCGCCACCATCGGGCTGGTCCTTTACGCGGCCTCGATGTGGGTCTCGGGGATCATGGAAGGGCTGATGTGGCGCGAGGTCGACAGCCAGGGCTTCCTGGTCAACGCCTTCGCCGATACCGTGGCCGCGAAATACGCCATGAACGTGGTGCGCTTCCTCGGTGGCACGCTTTACCTGACCGGCGCGCTGATCATGGCCTATAACCTGTGGGCGACCGTGGCCCGGCAGCCGAAGGCGCAGCCTTCCACCGTTGCCATTCCGGCTGAATAAGGGGACCAGAGATGAAAATTCTCGAAAAGCACAAGATCCTCGAAAGGAACGCCACCCTGCTGTTGGTCTTCTCCTTCCTCGTGGTGACGGTCGGGGGCGTCGTCGAGATCGCGCCGCTCTTCTATATCGACAACACCATCGAGGATGTGGAGGGGATGCGTCCCTACACGCCGCTGGAACTGACCGGGCGCGACATCTATGTCCGCGAGGGCTGCTATGTCTGCCACAGCCAGATGATCCGCCCGATGCGCGACGAGGTCGAGCGTTACGGTCATTACTCGCTGGCGGCGGAATCGATGTATGACCACCCGTTCCAATGGGGGTCGAAGCGGACCGGGCCGGATCTGGCCCGGGTCGGCGGGCGCTATTCGGACGAATGGCATCTCGATCACCTGCGCGATCCGCGTTCGGTGGTGCCGGAATCGATCATGCCCGCCTATGGCTTCCTGGAAAACCGGATGATCGACGGCAAGCATATCGTCGACCGGCTGGAAACAGATGCCATGGTCGGCGTGCCCTATAGCGAGGACATGATCGCCGCCGCGCGCGAGGATTTCCTGGCCCAGGCCGATCCCGATGCCGATGCTTCGGGGATGGAAGAGCGCTATCCGGGCTCGCAGCAGCGCAATTTCGACCGCCAGCCCGGCGTGACCGAGATGGATGCGCTGATCGCCTATCTTCAGGTTCTGGGCACGATGGTCGATTTCTCGACCTTCGAACCCGATCCGAACCGATAGGGGGCGCGCATGGATATCTATAGCCTGATGCGGCAATTCGCGGACAGCTGGGCCCTGCTGGTGCTGTTCACGGTCTTCCTCGGCGTGATCCTGTTCGTTTACCGACCGGGCGCGCGCGCGATGCAGGACGATGCCGCCAGAAGCATCTTCCGTAATGAGTCGCGGCCGGCGCCGCGTGAGATCGAGAAGGAGTCGCGGTGATGGCCGATGACGACAAGGACAAGCCCGCCGTTGGCACGACCGAAAACCAGTCCGAGGCCCAGGTGACGGCGCAAGCGACGGCCGAGGCCGAGGAAGCCGCCAAGCCGAAGCCCACCGCCCGGCGCGCCGGTCCGCGCACCGGCAAGTCGCGCGGCAGGAAGACCGAGGAGGTCCCCTCGACCGGCCATAGCTGGGACGGGATCACCGAATATGACAACCCGATGCCGCGTTGGTGGCTGTGGACCTTCTATGTCACCATCGTCTGGGGGCTGGCCTATACCTTCTTCTATCCGGCATGGCCGCTGCTCAACGGGGCGACGCAGGGGATCCTGCACACCAGTTACCGCAAGGAGGTCGCGGCCGAGATCCAGCGCTATGACGAGGCCAATGCCGGCATCCAGCAGAAGCTGATCGAGACCGATCTGGCGGTGATTGCCGACGACCCGGAACTGGTGAACTACTCGATGAACGCAGGCCGCGCTGTCTTCGCCACCTGGTGCGCGCAGTGCCACGGCTCGGGCGCGGGCGGGGCCAAGGGCTATCCGAACCTGCTGGACAACGACTGGCTCTGGGGTGGTACGCTGGAAGAAATCCACACTACCGTCACCCATGGTATCCGCAATACCGACGACGACGATGCCCGCTATTCCGAGATGCCGCGCTTCGGCATCGACGAGATGCTGGACAATGCGCAGATCGACCAGGTCGTGAACCACGTTCTGGCGATCTCGGGGCAGGAGCATGACGCGGCGCTCGCCGCCGAAGGTGCCGTGGTCTACGAGGACAACTGCGTTGCCTGTCACATGGAGGATGGCACCGGCGACCGGATGCAGGGTGCGCCGAACCTGACCGATGCGGTCTGGCTTTATGGCGGCGACAAGGCCTCGATCACGCAATCGGTCCATGATGCCCGCTTCGGGGTCATGCCGAACTGGTCGCCGCGCCTGTCGGAAGACGACATCCGGGCGGTCGCCTATTACGTCCACAGCCTCGGCGGAGGCGAATGACAATGCGAATTCCGGCGGCTTCGGTCGTCGGGATGGCGCCGGCCCCTCGTCCTGTTCGCGCGTTTCCTGAGGGGCCGGCTTCCAATTCCGGGGCGCAAGCGCGCCCCGTTTCGACATTTCGGGCGGTCGGGCTGCGACATTCGCTACCCTTCGATAAATCCCGAACAACAGATATATAAATTCTATGCAAGCTGATGGAGGTCAAGGCCTGATCCACAGCAATGCGAGAATAGAGTCTCTGGAACCAGTCAGCAGGAGCCAGTAAATGTCCAGTCCGGATACCGATCCTCCCAGCCTTTACGCGGCCCGTGAGCCGATTTTTCCGAAGGCGATCAGCGGCCCGTTCCGGCGGCTGAAATGGATCATCATGATCCTGGCGCTTGGTGTTTACTACATCACGCCGTGGATTCGCTGGGATCGCGGGGCCGGCATGCCCGATCAGGCGGTGCTGGTCGATCTGGCCAACCGGCGCTTCTTCTTCTTCTGGATCGAGATCTGGCCGCATGAATTCTATTTCGTGGCCGGGCTGCTGGTCATGGCGGGGCTGGGCCTGTTCCTGTTCACCTCGGCGCTTGGCCGGGTCTGGTGCGGCTATACCTGTCCGCAGACGGTCTGGACCGATCTTTACGTTCATGTCGAGCGCTGGATCGAGGGCGACCGCAACAACCAGATCCGCATCTGGCGCTCGAAATGGGACGCCCACAAGATCCGCCTGCGGCTGACGAAATGGGTGATCTGGCTGCTGATCGCGCTGGCAACCGGCGGCGCCTGGGTGTTCTATTTCACCGATGCGCCGACGCTGCTGCGTGCGCTTCTGACCGGGCAGGCCCATCCGGTCGCCTATATGACCATCGCCGTCATGACCGCCACCACCTTCATCTTCGGCGGTTTCGCCCGAGAGCAGATCTGCGTCTATGCCTGCCCCTGGCCCCGTATTCAGGGCGCGATGATGGACGAGGACACGCTGACCGTCGCCTATCGCGAATGGCGGGGCGAGCCGCGCGGCAAGATCCACAAGGGCGAGGCCACCAAATCCGATACGCCCGTTGGCGAGAAGGGCGATTGCATCGACTGTTTCGCCTGCGTCAACGTCTGCCCGATGGGCATCGACATCCGCGACGGTCAGCAGTTGGAATGCATCACCTGCGCGCTCTGCATCGACGCCTGTAATGAGATCATGGACAAGATCGGCAAGCCGCATGGCTTGATCGACTATATGGCGCTGAAGGACGAATCCGCCGAACGCGTGGGCCGCGAAGGCCAGTCGCTGATCAAGCATGTGCTGCGCCCGCGCACCTTGCTCTATTTCTCGCTCTGGTCGCTGATCGGTGTCGGGCTTCTGGTGGCGCTGCTGACGCGCTCGGCCTTCGATCTGAACGTGACCCCGGTGCGCAATCCGCTTTTCGTCACCCTCTCGGACGGCGCGATCCGCAACACCTACGAGCTGCGCCTGCGCAACAAGCAGCACGAGGCGACCAGCTTTACGGTCAGCGCCATCGGCGATGACGGCGCCGCATTGCCGCAGGTCGAACTGAGTGTCGAGGGCGTCGAGGCCGCGACGGTCGAGGTGCCGGCCGACCAGACCGCGACGCTGCGTGTCTATCTGACCGCCGCGACCGGCTCGCCGCTGGCGGCGATCGAGACCACCGATCTGGACCTTGTTGTCAGCGACGGGACAGGGCAGCAATCCACCGTCGCCACCGTCTTCCACGGGAAGGACTGAGCCCATGTTCGGGATCGAGCCGTCGCCGCTTCTCATCAGCCTGGCGCTTGTCATTGCGGTGGCGGCGGTCTTCTTCCTGCCCTTCCTGTTGCTGACTGGTCGGCGACCGCTGACGGGGCGCGGGATGATCGCGGTCTTCGTGGCGCTTTTCGGCATCATCATCGGGGTGAATGTCGTCATGGCGGTGACCGCCGTGCGCAGTTTCCCGGGGCTGGAGGTCGCCAATTCCTATGTCGCCTCGCAGGAATTCGACCGCGAGCGCGCCGCGCAGGAGGCGCTCGGCTGGCAGGCGGAGCCGGTCTATGAGGGGGGGCGGCTCAGCCTGAAGATCTCGGACGCGCAGGGGTTGCCGGCGCCGGTGCGCACGCTGAACGTGATCGTCAGCCGCCCGACCCAGAAGCGCGACGATGTCGCCCCCGAGATGCGCTATTCGGGCGGGCTCTGGGTCGCGGATCTGGCGCTTGCCCCTGGGGCATGGGTCGTCCATCTGGAGGCCGAGGCACCGGACGGCACGGTTTTCCGGCAACGCCTGGCCAATTATCCCGGCAGCATGGTGAAGGGCTGAGATGGCAGAGCTGAGCGCAGATCAGGGCTATAGTCCAAGGCTGAGCGCCTGCCCGGCCTGCGATGCCGCACCCCTGGCCGGGCGCATCGCCGATGCCGCGATCTCGCGCGGCGATCTGGTGCTGTCGCTGCCGACCGCGCATTGCGCGGCCTGCATTTCGGATGTCGAGCGGGTGCTGACCGCGCAGCCCGGCGTGCGTGCCGCGCGGGTCAATCTGACCCTGCGCCGGGTCATGATCGACGCGCCCGGCCATCGCGCCGAAGACTTCATCCCGATCCTCGAAGGCATCGGCTACGAGGCGCATGAGCTTGACGCCTCGGCGCTCAGTTCCAGCGCTGCCGACCGGCAGGGGCGCGATATCCTGATGCGGATCGGCGTGGCCGGTTTCGCGATGATGAATATCATGATCCTGTCCATTGCCGTCTGGTCGGGGGCCGAAGGCCCGACGCGGGACATGTTCCACTGGATTTCGGCCCTGATCGCGCTGCCGACGGTGATCTTTGCCGGCAAGCCCTTCTTCGTCAGCGCCTGGACCAGCCTGAGGGCGGGTCGTCTGGGCATGGATGTGCCGATCTCGCTGGCGCTGATCCTGGCCACGGCGATCTCGCTTTTCGAGACGCTGCATTCCGGCAGCCACGCCTATTTCGACGCCGCCGTGATGCTGTGCTTCTTCCTGCTGGTCGGGCGCTATCTCGATTATCGCAGCCGTGCGGTGGCCCGTTCCGCCGCCGAGGAACTGACCGCACTGGAAGTCCCGCGCGCCGTGCTGCTGAAAGACGGGGCCGAGACGGTGGTCAACGTGGCCGATCTGGCCCCCGGCGACGTGATCCGCATCCGCCCCGGCGCCCGTGTGGCGGCGGATGGCGAGGTGATCGCGGGCATGTCGGAAATCGACCGCTCGCTTCTGACCGGGGAAAGCCTGCCGGTGCAGGCCGGGCCGGGGGTGGCGCTGTCGGCGGGCGAGGTCAATCTGACCGGGCCGCTGGATTTGCGCGTCACCGCGGCGGGGCGCAACAGTTCGCTGTCGCGGCTGGCCGATCTGGTCGCCAATGCCGAGGCCTCGCGCGGGCGCTATGCCTCGCTGGCCGAACGCGCCGCGCGGGCCTACTCGCCGACGGTGCATCTGCTGGCCCTGTGCAGCCTGCTGGGCTGGCTTTACGCGACCGGCGACTGGCGCTTGGCGCTGAATATCGCGGCGGCGGTGCTGATCATCACCTGTCCCTGCGCGCTTGGCCTTGCCGTGCCGGCGGTGGTCACGGCGGCATCGGGCAAACTGTTCAAGAAGGGGCTCTTGATCAAGGAAGGCACCGCGCTGGAACGCCTGGCCGAGGTCGATACGGTTGTCTTCGACAAGACCGGCACCCTGACCATGGGCAGGCCCGAACTGGTCGGCGCCGGCGATCTGCCCGAGGCGCTGCGCCCGGTCGCGCTTGCCATTGCCGACGGTTCCGGCCACCCGCTGTCGCGCGCGCTCGCCGCCGCGCTGAAGGCCGAGGGGGTCGTGCCTGCGGTGCTCGATCGCTTTCGCGAGGTGCCGGGCTACGGCGTCGAGGCCGACTGGCAGGGCCGCGCCGTCCGGCTGGGCCGTCCCGATTGGGTCGGGGCAACCGCGCCCGAGGCTGACGGCCCGCTCAGCGTGCTGTCCGTCGGCGGAGAGGCGCCGGTCGTGCTGCATTTCGCCGATGCGTTGCGCCCCGGCGCGGTGGATTGCGTGGCCGCCCTGCGCGGGCAGGGGCGCAGGGTGCTGATGCTCTCGGGCGATACCGAGGGCGCGGTGGCGCGCGCGGCAGCTTCGCTCGGGATCGCGGAATTCCGTGCCGGCGTGACCCCGCAGGAAAAGGAAGCCGCGATTGCCGCACTGGCCAGTGAGGGCGCGAAGGTGCTGATGGTCGGCGACGGGCTGAACGACACGGCAGCGCTGGCGCGGGCGCATGTCTCGATCTCGCCGGCCACGGCGCTTGATGCGGCGCGGGTGGCTTCGGATATCGTGCTGATGGGGCAGGATCTGGCGCCGGTGGCCGATGCGCTGACGCTGTCGGCCACGGCGCGGCGGCGGATCAAGCAGAACTTCGCCATCTCCATCGCCTATAATATCGTCGCCGTTCCCTTCGCCATGGCCGGCTTCGCGACCCCGCTGATGGCGGCGCTGGCGATGTCGGCAAGCTCGATCAGCGTGACGCTGAACGCGCTGAGGCTGCGCTGATGGAAATCCTGTTCATCCTGATCCCGGTCTCGCTGCTGCTTGGTGGGGGCGGGCTGGTGGCCTTCCTGTGGTCCTTGAAGACGCGGCAATATGACGATCCGAAGGGCGATGCAGAACGCATCCTGTCGGATGAATGGGACGACCACCCACGGCCGCCGGTTCAGAACAAGGATCCTTGAGGGTCGCTGTCAGGCCGCGCGGGCAATTCACCGTCGCCGAATTCGATCAGCAGTTTCCGTGACTTGCCGGCGGCTTCTGCCGAGGTCAGCACATGCCCCTTGTCGTCGCGCACCACGGCAAAGCCGCGCGCCAGCGTCTGCGTATAGCCAAGCGAGATGCGCATCCGGTCCAGCCGCTCCAACGCTTCCTCGCGCCGGGCGAGGCTGCGCTTGAAGGCGGCGCTCAGGCGGTCGGTCAGGGGCTGAAGCCGTTCGCGCCCCTTCGCCACGTCGCGCCGGGCATCGCCCAGCACCCGGGCGCGGCCATTGTCCAGCCGTTGCGACAGCGCGGTGAAGCGGTCGCGGCGGCGGGCATTGGGGGCCTCGGCGGATTGGCGCAGGCGCTGCGTGGTGGTGGCAAGCCTTTCGCCGGCGCGCTCGGTCAGGCGCGACAGCATGACCGGCGTCAGGCGCAGCCCGTTCAACTGGTCGCGTCGGCGATGGGTCAGATTGCGCAGCGCCGGCTCCAACGCGCCGCCGCGATAATCCAGCCGCTGCCGCGCCGCTTCGGTCAGCGCCTGCGGCCGGCCGAGCGCGCGGCCCAGATCGACCAGCCGCTGCGCCATGCGTTCCTGCCGCTGGCCCATGGCCTGTGTCATGCGCAGCCGGGCCTGCTGCAATTGCAGTCCCAATTCGCGCCGCACCGGCACTGCCATTTCGGCGGCGGCGGTCGGGGTCGGCGCCCGGCGGTCGGCGGCGAAGTCGATCAGGGTGGTGTCGGTTTCGTGCCCAACTGCCGAGATCAGGGGAATGGCGCTTTCGGCGGCAGTGCGGACGACCACTTCCTCGTTGAAGCCCCAAAGATCCTCCAGACTGCCGCCGCCGCGCGCGACGATGATCAGATCCGGGCGCGGGATCGGCCCGTCCGGGGGCAGGGCGTTGAAGCCACGAATCCCCGCCGCGACCTCGCCCGCCGAGGCCGCGCCCTGCACGGCCACCGGCCAGATCAGCACATGGGTCGGAAAGCGGTCGCGCAGCCGGTGCAGGATGTCGCGGATCACCGCGCCCGAGGGCGAGGTGACGACGCCGATCACCCGCGGCAGATAGGGCAGCGGCTTCTTGCGATCCGCGTCGAACAGCCCCTCCGCCGCCAGTGCCTTGCGCCGCTTTTCCAGCATCGCCATCAGCGCGCCGGCACCTGCAGGCTCCAGCTCCTCGACGATCAGCTGGTATTTCGACTGGCCGGGAAAGGTGGTCAGCCGGCCGGTGGCGATGACCTCCAGCCCTTCCTCGGGGGCCTGCGTCAGCCGTGCGGCCTGACCCTTCCAGCTGACGGCGGCGATCACCGCGCGGTCGTCCTTGAGGTCCAAATAGACATGGCCCGAGCGCGGCACGGAGACCCGCCCGATCTCGCCACGCACGCGGACCCGACCGAATTCGCCCTCGATCACGCGTTTGACCGCCCCCGAGATTTCGGAGACGGAAAGCGGCGGATTGTTGTCGCCGGAACTGTCGGGGGCGTCGTCTTCGAACATGTCCATGGGTCCGATTTAGATCACAATGCACCGCTTCGCCACCGGCGAATGCCGGGCTGTGCCGCAATGGTTAATCGTCGCGGGCCCCGTCCGAGGGGCCTTCGTGGTAATCCGTGAAGCCGGGCCGGCTGTCATCGGGCGGGGGCCTGCGATCTTCCTTGCCATCGGGTGCGTTGAAATCGCCGCCATATTCGCTGTCGCGGTTGCGCGCGGTAAGGGCGAACTGCTTTTCGCCGGAGACGCCGAACACCATCGCGGCGAGGCTGAAGGCAAATGCCGCTGCCCCAACCCCGAAATTGACGCTGAGCGCAATCGGGACCGAGACCGCGAAACCGATGATCCCAACAACGGCGCTTTGACCGGCGCGCGCGGCAAAATTGCGCTCTCCCGGCCAGATGGGCGGCTTTGGGGTAATGCCAAATTCCGCTTCCAGAAGGTTCAGCGTCTGCCGATAGGCCGGGTTCCGGGCCGGTCGCGCCCTGGCCGGGATGCCGTCCAGAACCTCGCCGAACATCCGGCGCGAATAGTCGGCCCAGGCCGGCTGGTCGGCCATATGCAGCGCCCAGACCTGATCCACCGCACTCGACGGGACAAGCAGCCCATCCGAGATCGCCGCCAGATAAAGGAAACGCCGATAGTCGGTCATCAGGTCGGCCACCATGGCGGGGCGGATGTCGAAGCGATCCGCAATCAGGACGCCCAGATCCGCGCCGTCCGACAGGGTGATCGGCGTCGATTGCAGCCTGTGCCAAAGTTCGGGATTGCGCACCGGGGGGCCTGTCTCTAGTTCCGGGACCAGCACTATCGCGGTTGGGCAGAAGACGGAAGGTCAGCGCATGAATATCCTCATCCTCGGCAGCGGCGGGCGGGAACACGCGCTTGCCTGGGCGATCCGGCAGAACCCGAAATGCGACCGCCTGATCGTCGCGCCGGGCAATCCCGGCATCGCGGCACTGGCGGAATGTGCGGATCTGGATATCCTCTCGCGCTCGGAGGTTTGCGATTTCGCGCAGGAAAACGCCATCGACCTGGTGGTGATCGGCCCCGAGGCACCGCTGGCCGCCGGCGTTGCCGATGCGCTGCGCGCCGCCGGTCTGCTGGTCTTCGGCCCAAGCCAGGCGGCGGCGCAGCTTGAGGCCTCGAAGGCCTTCACCAAGGAGGTCTGCGATGCCTGCGGCGCGCCGACCGCCGCCTGGGCGCGGTTCTCGGATGCGGCATCGGCCAAGGCCTATGTGACCGCGCAGGGCGCGCCGATCGTCGTCAAGGCCGACGGGCTGGCGGCAGGCAAAGGCGTGGTCGTGGCCGAGACGCTGGATCAGGCTTTGGACGCCATCGACATGATCTTCGACGGTGCCTTCGGCGCCGCCGGGGCGGAAGTGGTGATCGAGGAATTCATGGCGGGCGAGGAGGCCAGTTTCTTCGTCCTCTCCGACGGGGTGAACTGCCTGCCCATCGGCACGGCGCAGGACCACAAGCGCGTGGGCGAGGGCGATACCGGCCCGAATACCGGCGGCATGGGCGCCTATTCGCCCGCGCCGGTGCTGACGCCTGTGCTACAGGAACAGGTCATGGATCAGATCATCCGCCCGACCGTGGCCGAGATGGCGCGGCGCGGCACGCCGTTTCAGGGGGTGCTTTATGCCGGGCTGATGATCAGGGACGGCGCTGCGCGGCTGGTGGAATACAACGCCCGTTTCGGCGACCCGGAATGCCAGGTGCTGATGATCCGGCTCGGCGCGCAGGCGCTCGACCTGATCCATGCCTGCGCCGAGGGGCGGCTGGACCAGACCGCCGTCACCTGGGCCGAGGATCACGCGCTGACCGTGGTTCTGGCGACCGAAGGCTATCCCGGCGATTACGCGAAGGGCAGCCGGATCAGGGGGCTGGAGGCGCTGCCCGAGGACAGTTTCCACATGGTCTTCCATGCCGGCACGGCCGAGAAGGACGGCGCGCTTGTCGCCTCTGGCGGGCGGGTGCTGGCGGCGACGGGCCGGGGGGCGAGCCTGGCCGAGGCCCGCGACCGTGCCTATGAACTGGTGGGCGGGATCGACTGGCCCGAGGGTTTCTACCGTCGCGATATCGGCTGGCGGGCGCTGTAAGCGCCTGACAGCGCGTCAGAAATCGACCTTCACGCCGGGCAGGTTCAGGGTCTGGATCAGTTCGCGCAATTCCTGCCTTGCGGCGATATTGGACATGTTCAGTTGCTCGGTCCCGATATCCTTGAGGTCCAGCAGGGTCAGGCCGCGCGGAAACAGCTCTCGGAAGACGACACGCTCGGCGAAGCCCGGGGCCACGCGAAAACCGATCCGCTTCGACAACTGGCCAAGGGCGGTGCCGACGCGGCGCTTGTTATGCATGGCCTGGGTGCCAAGGCGGTTGCGCAGCACGATCCAGTCGATGGGACCGGCACCCGCCGCCTGCCGGCCCTGACGCGCGCCCCAGACCATCTCGGCATAGATCGAGGGGCCGAGCACCTTGCCCTCGGGCGACATGCGGGCCAGCAGGTCGAAATCTATGAAACTGTCGTTCAGCGGCGTGATCAACGTATCGGCCAGCATATGCGCCATCTGCGCCAGCCGCGTATGCGAGCCGGGGCAGTCGATCAGGATGAAGTCGTGATCCGCCTCCAGCGCCTCCATCGCGCTCGACAGCGGATCGGTGTCGTTGGGGTTCTTCGCGTCGATCTGGCCCAGGGTCGGGGTCGGCAGGTCCAGCCCCTCCTTCTGGATATAGAAGGCACGGTTTTCCAGATAGCGGCCGAAGCTGCGTTGGCGGATATCCAGATCCAGTGCCGCCACGCGATGCCCCATCCGTGCCAGCGCCGTCGCCACATGCATCGAGGTCGTGGATTTCCCCGACCCGCCCTTTTCATTCCCGACGACGATGATATGCGCCACGCTCGGCCTCCACGCTCAACGGCGCGGAGAGTAGACGCTACATCTGGTGATGAAAAGCGAGCCAGCCACAAAAACTGTGGACAAGTAGCGGCGATGTCCTGTCTGGCACATGGACTCGGGAAATATCCTGGACCTGTGATGCCCGGACCGCCGAAATCCGCCACGACATTTTTTCTATGCTCCGTCGGACCGCTGGCATGTTCGTGCCGAGGTGACCGGCATCACCGCGCCACGCCCGAATGCGACAGCCGGCGTGACGCCGCAGCGATCTGGCTGCATTTATCGTTCTGGCAGGTAACGCTACCGTGAAAAAATCGTGAAATGAGCAGGAAGTATGATAAACTGAACCGTTTGGGTTTGACTCAACCCAATAGATTTATCTCTTATAACTTGTGATCAACCTTTATCCTTCCCTTTGGAGGGATTTCTCAATTTCAGGGAGTGCGTGATGCTGCTTGGTTCGCTTTTGGGCAATATGAAATACGGGACGATGGGTGGTGACATCCTCAACGGAACCGATGCGAATGACCTGATCTACGGTCTCGCCGGTCACGACAGCATCGACGGCGGTGCCGGCAATGACAATATCAATGCCGGCTGGGGCAATGATGAGGTCCGGGGCGGCGCCGGTTGGGATATACTCACCTTGGGTGCCGGCAATGATCTCGGCATTTTCGAGATGGCGGCCAATAGCGGGAATACCAGTCTGGACCGCTATTTCGGCGGGTTCGGCACCGATATGCTGCGGCTGGAATTCACCAAGGACGAATGGTTCCAGGCCGACGTTCAGAACGATATCGCCGATTACCTGCTGCATCTGGATCGTTACGCGGGCAAGCTGCTTCAACCCGGCTATACCTTCTCGGCCTTCAAGCTGCTCGCCCATGATTTCGAGGCGCTGGAAGTGACTGTCGACGGTGTGTCCCTCAACCCGGTGGACGAAGCCGTCACGCTGATGGACGACACCGCGGATGTGGCTGAAAACAGCTCTGTCATCATCGACGTTCTGGCCAATGACGACGTGCCGGATCTGGTGAAGGAACTGACGCTGGTCAGCAATGTGGCGAACGGTGTCTTGACCCAGACGGCGGACGACACCTTCGAGTTCGAGGCCAATGCGGATTTCGATTACCTGCCCGAAGGTGTGACGGCGACCGAAACCTTCGAATATCAGGTGGTGGATGCGGACGGCGACACCGAAACCGCCACGGCCACGATCACCATCACCGGCGTGAATGACGAGGCGGTGATTTCCGGCGACACCGATGGCACCGTGACCGAAGACGATGTCCTGACCGCGACCGGCAAGCTGGACGTGGCCGATGTCGATGAGGGAGAGGCCTTTATCCAGGCCGACAGCTTCACCGGAACCTATGGCACGCTGGACATCGACGAGGATGGCAACTGGACCTATACGCTGGATAATGACAGCGCGGCGGTGCAGGGCCTCATCGATGGCGAGATGAAGTATGACACCTTCATCGTATCGTCGCTGGACGGATCAGACCAGGAACAGATCGATATTTTCGTCAATGGCGCTGATGGTAATTTGACGGTCGACTTCGAGGATCTGGATCCTGGGGAGAATTACACCGTTGTTCAGGACGGATACATGGGGTTCAACTGGGACTATGTGTCGGGTATCGACTATGGTATTGAGATTGTCATCGTCAACCAGGATAGATATTCCTTTTATCCAGGCATTGCTGCCCTCGCTTCTCTCGCTGCGGTCGTCAACTATCCTGCTGAAGCACTGTCCTTAACCCGAGACGATGGCGATGCGTTCAAGCTCCTTTCGGTCGACCTTGGCGATCTGAGGGGCCTGTCGGCTACGGCGACGCTGAAGGGCTATCTTGATGATGTCTTGGTTCATGAAGAACAGTTTGATATCTCGACTTCACTTGCGACGTTCGATGCATCGGGTTGGGGAGAAATTGACCGGCTCGAGATTTCGGAGAACGGTTCTTGGCTTCTCATGGACAATTTCGAGTTCCTCGTCGCCTGAACGGGTAAATTGAGACAAAAGACGCCGCCCCTTCCTGGGGCGGCGTCCGGCGTGGCCAAACCGCGACACGACCTGAGGCCGCCCGCATGAAAAGATCGGCTGCGCCAGTCAAACGGCTGCCCGGATCGTTACGGATACCAATCTGTCGTCGGTCGAGACCTGACAGCAGGCAGAGGCCCAGCCAGCGCAGATCTCAAGCTGTGCCGGGATCGAGACAGGCGGGGCGGCCCGGCTTTTCCCCTTTTTTTGCACAGAAGGGACGAAGAGGCACTTACCGCCCTGATTTATCTGGATTTGAAAGATAAATGGCAGCCCGTAGGGTGGGGGCACTATTCAATGAAATCAATGACATAATTTGTCCAACAGGGTGTATTCCCCGCATTGATTTCATTTGGAAAAAACGGGTTTTGTCCAACCGTTTTGGGGCGTTCGGATGAGCCGCTCGGAGATCAAGGCCGATGCTGCTTTTCATGCTTTCGACCCGGGAATCGCCATGTTGGTGGGCATTAATGCGGCGGTCGTCCATCGCAACCTCGTGTTCTGGGTGCGCCACAACGAAGCGAACCGGCGAAACTTTCATGATGGCCGTTATTGGACCTACAACTCGCTGGCAGCCTTCGACGAGCAGTTCCCCTATCTAACCGCCAAGCAGATCAGGACTGCGCTCGACAAGCTGGTCGAGGCAGGGCTGATCCTAAAGGGAAATTTCGCCGAGGATCGGTTCAAGCGCGCGAACTGGTACGCGTTGGGCGAACCGATTTGCCCAGAACGGCAAATGGAGCAGCCCGAAACGGCAGATGATGCATTTGCCCCTGAGGGCAGCGCATCGGCCCCTGAGGGCAAATGTTATAGGAACAGATCAGAACCATATTCTAAACCATATCCTTCCATCGCGGAGGAGGCGGATGCTGACCTGGAAATTGTCTGGGCGGCTTACCCTGAGGACCGCAGGCGGGACCGACAGGCTTGCCGCCAACTCGTGAAGGACATCCTGCGGCAGGTTTCCCGGGATGAGCTGGTGGCAGCCGCCCGCGCCTATTCGGCAGAGAGCGCGGAATTCACCAGGAGCAAGGTCGCTTTCATCGACAACTGGCTGCGGGGCCGAAAGTGGCAGCGGCATGTTGATGATCTGCGGCTCGCTCGGGCGGAGGCGGAAGCGGCGGCGGTCAAACGTGCCGAACAGATTGCAGGCTGGATCAGGGCGCGCCACGGGATGTGCCAGCACCTGACGAAGGCCCAGGTGCAAGACGCAGTGGACCGCAATCTCATCACGCTTGGTGAAGCACAAGCTGCAGGGTGCCTGTAATGAAACAGCTTCCTTGCTCATTGAGCCTTCTACGCACACATGTTCCGCAGCGTCCACCACAAGGCTGGCGGAGGAACAGGTGTACAGCCGCCGCTGGCGGCTTCGGTCCCGGTGGGACCGGCGGCGCAGCCGCTGGCTGGGTGCAGGGGCGCAGCGCCTTGCCCGACATGTTGCTCGCCAACATAATAGTCGGTCAATATTGTGTTTGCCACGCAACTGTGGCGCTGTGATGTCCGGTCCCCAATTCGTGCATTTGCAGAGCTTCTCTCGCAAGAAAAATCCTGGTGGGCAGTCAGTCGAGCAGGTGCTTGAAGAGGCCGCTCGAGCACCTGCTTTCAGTGCGCATGTTGAAAATCCCGTTCCGCCCGAAACCATTTTCGGGGTTCCAATCGATGAAGTGCCACGTCTGCATGACGAGATGGTTACGGCTGGCAGTGTCGAGGTGACGCTGAAGGATGGAAGGATGGCGCGTCGCGGTATTAGGCAGGATCGGCACACGCTGCTGACGGCGGTCGCGTCTTACCCGGTTCCAACCGAACTGGTGAAAGCCACCCCCGAGGCCCGCGCAGAGTATGAGCGGTGGCGCGACCATAACGTGGCATGGCTCAAGGCGACTTTTGGTGAAAAGCTTGTCAGTGTCATTGCCCATTGGGACGAAAAGCACCCCCATGTTCATGCATTCGTCTTGCCTTTGGATGACGCGAACTGTTCGGCGCGCGACTTGAATCCTGCCTGGCGCTCCAAGGAGGAGGCGATGGAGGTGGCGCGTGCCGCTGGCCACGACGACAAGGCGGCGTTGAGAATGGGTAACGCCGCCTATCGCGCCAAGGCCCGCGAGATTCAGGATGATTACTTTGAGCACGTCAGTTTACCCTGTGGCCTCACACGCACCGGCCCGAAGCGCCGGAGGTTAAGCCGCCAGCAATGGAAAGCTGAAAAGGAGGCCGCTCGGCGCGAAGCTAAAGTCATCCGCGACATGGAGGAGCGCTTGGGTGTTCTGGTCGATGCCGAAGATGGGCTGGAAGCATCACTCGCGGCCAAGGTCGAGGAAATCGCCGAAAAGCTGGATCTTGCTGAAGCGGCGCTGGAGGAGGCTGATCTTGACCGGGTGGAGGCCAAACGTATCCGGAAGCAGGCCGAAGAGACCGCCCGTGCCGCTGAGACACGCGTAAAACAAGAGATCGAACGCCAGCAAGCTGCGCTTGAGGCACGTCAACAAGGGCTTCTTGCAGAGGACAGGGCATCCCTCCGGCAGGCTCAAACCGCGACGGAAGACGAAGCGCGCCGTCTGCGTGACACGCTTGCCAAGATCGAGAAGGAGCGCACCCAAAACCTCCGCGATTCCGCGCGCGAGGCGGGCCGGGTCGTGTTGGAGCTGTTTCTCGGTGTACTCGATGGATCAGTGCGCCCGCACCCCGAAGAAACTAAAGTCTGGATCATCAAAGACGACGATCTGCGCAAACGGGCCTCGGACCTCAACCTGATCGATTTGATCAGAGACACGATGCAGGTTTTGCATAACGCTTGGGCGAACATAGCCTCGCGACTTTCGCAGCCGGAAAAGGATATCGCCAAGGAAGAAGCGGCGAAGCCGGTGAACGCCGCATTGAATCATGATCGCGGTTTGCAACCATGAATGAACTGGATGCGCGTCTCGCAAAGTTTCGGCAGAGAAAGGAGGATGCCCACGGCGCAGTTGCCGATGATCTGAACAAGTTGACAGAGGGATTGGCCAAGGCGCGATCAGAACTTTTAGATTTGGAGGCATCTCGTGCAACCCTGGCCAAGGCCATCGAGGCAGAAGGTAAACGGATCGTGGGGCTACGTCGTAGAGTCACCCTCGGCGTCGTTCTGCTGGCCCTTGGCGCGCTTCTGGCGCTGACATTGATCGCGGGCATGGCCAGCCGAATGATGTCCGATGCACGAACCGAGACCAGCCGCATCCGTTCGGAAAACGCCCGGCAGATCGCCGAGGCGCGGGCCGAAGGCGAAGCCGCCTTGGAAGCCCTCGCACAGCGTCTGGTAAGCCGTGAGGCTGCGCTTTCAGCTGATATCGAGGCAATGGGGGCGGAGCTGGCACAAATGGGGGTTGATCGCGACGCCGCGCGCGCTGATCTTGAACGCTTCGCCGAGCTGAAACGACAAATTGGCCTGGAATTGGTCCCCTACCGCAACAGCGTGGTGATCGTGGTGCCTCAGGGTGAAACGATCACCCGCTGGAGTGCTCCCGGCCTGTCGAATCTGGCCCGCTACAATGGGCGGATGTTTCGTGTCGTGCGCGCCGACTGAGCGTGCAGTTAAGCGCCAGAAGCGCCTAAATTCGTCGGTAGGTGCCGCTAATGCTACAAGGAATTCGTCGTTTTATCAGCGGCATGGGTGGTTGCGTTGACATAGTATCAACGTCTTGATACTAAGAGTACATGCTTGAGATTGCGAAATCAGACGTTCTAAAGAGCCTCCGCCGTGATAACCCATGGTGGGATGCCTCGTATAAGATGCACCAAAGTCCGACCGAGAAGAAGCGCGCTTATTTTGGCCCCTTCTCGACGCTCGCTCTGGACTGGTCGGTGCGCCGCTCAACAATCCTGATGGGGCCTCGCCGTGTTGGCAAGACAGTCATGCTGCGCCAGTTGATCGAACAAGCGATAAACGAGGGGTTCAGCAGGCAGCATGTGCTGTTTGTCTCCATCGATACACCACTTTACAGCGGAATGCCGCTCGCGCGCCTGATTGACCTGTTCGAGGAGGAGACAGAGCACGATGCGCAGGCAAGGCGGATCATCGTCTTTGACGAGATCCAGTATCTGAAAGACTGGGAAGTCCACCTCAAGGTGCTGACTGATCAGCACCCGAACACAAGGTTCATCGCATCCGGCTCGGCGGCGGCGGCGCTGCGCCTGAAAAGCCAGGAGTCGGGTGCGGGCCGCTTTACCGACTTTTTCCTTCCGCCCTTAACGTTTGCTGAATTTCTTGCGTTCCGGGAGATGGAGGCCGATCTGATCAAATCCGCCCCGCTTGGTGCGACCCTACGATTTTCTACGCCGGATATCGAGCGGCTGAACGAGGAGTTCATCAACTACCTGAATTTCGGGGGGTACCCGGAAGCGGTTCTCAATCCCACGATTCAGGCCGACGTGCAGCGTTTCCTTGGCCGTGATATCATCGACAAGGTTCTGTTGCGCGACCTCCCCAGCCTCTACGGCATTCAGGACATTCAGGAACTCAACCGGCTTTTCACGACCATAGCCTACCATACGGGGCAGGAGATCAGCCTAGACGGTCTGGCCCAAAGCTCAGGCGTGGCCAAGAATACGATCACGAAGTATCTAGACTATCTGGAAGCAGCCTTCCTGATCGTGCGTGTGCGCCGCGTGGATGATACCGGCAAGACATTTCAGCGGATGCGAAACTTCAAGGTCTACCTGACCAACCCGTCCATGCGCGCGGCCCTCTTTGCGCCCATCGACGATGGTGACGATGCGATGGGTGCGATGGCTGAAACGGCGATTTTTTCGCAGTGGTTCCACTCCGATCTGATGAAAAACCTGCACTATGCGCGGTGGAAGCAGGGCAGGACCGATCTGGAAGTTGATCTGGTCCGTGTCGATCCGGCGCGCCTCAAGCCGACTTGGGCCTATGAAATCAAATGGTCCGACCGCTACGCCAGCGATCAACCAGGCGAATTGCGCGGGCTTGTCGAGTTCGCCAAACGCAACTTTGCCAACAGCGTGCCGGCAGGGGCGACAACGAAGACGATCACCGCCGAGAGCGAAATCGACGGGGTGCTTATCCGGCACTTTCCCTGTGCGTTGCACTGCTATCAGGTCGGCAAGAATGTCGCGGAGGGCCGGGCACCCTGAACGATGCGGTGGTCGCCCGGCTATCTTGCCAGAACGCTCCCAGTTCGCAACGGGAGCCGGAAAGTCCACATGAGCGAGACGCCAAGTATCGAGCGATTGTGGGGTTTCCGGCGGCTTCGGTAGAGCGATAGAGTGATAGCGATATGGCGCTATCGCCCTATGCCGCCATGCTCAGACCTCCAGCACGAAAGCCGGATCGAACGCAACTTCTTCGCCCGGATATCCGCGCCCGTTCATGACGAAACGGATCGGGCCGTGCTTGCCTTTGCCGGTCCAGGTCTCGTTGTCGTGGCTGTGGCCGCAGATCCAGGTGTGGATGTCGAAGCCCCTGATCTCGGCCCACAGGTCACTGGCGAATCCGGCACAGAGGGCACGCTTGTTGTCATTGCCGACTTCGCGGGCGGGGTGGACGAGTTGGCGCACTGGGATGTGGTGTGTCATAACGATGGTCGGCCCGGCATAGGGCTGGCGCAGCGCGTCCCAAATTGCAGCTTTGTCCATCGCATGATGGTCCAGCATCGTGCGCACGCAAAACATGCGCTTGGGCGTGACGCCGATCCGCCGATAATCCATCAGACATTCCCCGACCATTCCCCATGCGAGGCCCTTCAGTTCCGAGAAGAGCTTCAAATCCGTCCAGAGCGGCGCGCCGATGATGCGCACACCCGCGATCTTGGTGGTTGCACCATGCAGCATGCGAATGTCGAGGCCGTCGCTATGCAGATCGGCCAGCTGGCGCTCTTCTTCGGCCAACAGTTCCGACCAGATCGAGCCGTAGGATTCGTGGTTGCCCCAGATCACCACGACCGGGCAGCCATACTTGCGCGCGGCGCGTGCTGGGATATCCAGATGGCGGCCCATTGTGTGGGTGTCGCCCGCGATCAGCACCCCGTCCACTGGCGCGGACAGGTCGGGCAAATCGAAACCTTCCCAGAATTCGTCGTGCAGGTCACTCCAGACCAGAAACCTCGCCATCTCTCTTACTTCCTCATGATCTCGGGGAAGCGTCTGGCGTCGATCCATTGCTTCCCGTCTTTGGGTGCGCCCCATGGGTTGCCAAACTCTTTGCCCATCGGGGCATCATCCAGCGTCAGGTCGCGCGCGTTCACGGCGCGGCGGGCGCGTTTGTGCTCGGCCTTTTTGAATACCTTGTCGCTCGCGGCAGTGGTCATCCCGCAGATCGGGGTTTTTCGGTAGGAACGGGACATATCAGAACTCCTTCGCCTTGTGCTCGACATCCGCCCAGTGCCTGTTCACGGGCAGGGTTTTGGCGCGGCGGGCAATATCCTCAAAGCGAACCGGCATGAAATCCCAGACATCGACGCCCGCGTTGACGCTGTTGCGCGACCCTTTCCAGTTATTGTGGACATGCCCGAAGATCTGAAGCGCGCCGCGCCGGGCGCGGTTCCAGGTGATCATGGGATAGTGGCATAGCGTATGAGCCTGGTAGTCGGGGCCATCCTTGACCTCCACCAGCTGCGAAATGCTGTCCCACGGCAAGGCCAGAGTCGGTTCCAGATCGTGATTGCCGATCACCAGGTGCTTACGCGCACCCGGAAGCTGCCCGAAGATGGCTTCGAGATAGCTGGCCTCTTTGGCTTTCGGCCCAAAGGCAAAATCACCGATGATCCAGAGATCATCCTCGGGCCGCACCCTGGACCACAGGTTCTCGATCAACACCGTGTCCATGTGACCGGCATTGCGGAAGGGCCGCCCGCACAGCGCGATGACGTTCTCATGCCCGAAATGGGTGTCTGCCGTATACCAGTTGGTCATGTCCTTGCCTCCGTCATGCCAGATGGCGGCGGCGTCGGAAGTGTTGCGGTGATGGAGGATCATCAATCGGCGAACAGCTCGAAGCCGCCCGCCTTGTCTCGCGGGCGCTAAATCAGGGTGATATGTGCGCGTACTGTGATCATGCGGGCCTCTTAGCCGATTTGCACCGTTTTGGCCAGTCGCCTATGGCGCGCCGTTCACGAAATCCTCGGCTGCCTGATTGAGCCGCGCCCAGTCGCGCACCCGTGCCTTCAGTTCGGCAAGTCGTGCGTCTTCTGTCGGGGTACGGATGCGCCCACAGAGGTCGGCCAGTTCCTTGCGGTCGGCTTGGTGCTCGGGGCTGTCGATCCAATGAGTTTCCATGGCGGCCTTCCTATTCCTTGTGGTGCCAAAGCACTTCGGAGACATCGAATTTATGCGCCCTGAACAGGAAGAAGCCTCCGATCAAGACGAAAGGGGACCCCCACCACCAGATGCCTTTGCCGTCGATAAACATCAGGCCCAGACCGATGATCAGAGCGAATGCGCCGATCTTGTATATTTTCAGGCGCTTGGCCCATTCGGGTGTCGTGTCCTTGATCGCCTGGCAACTGGGGCAAACATCTGCGCGCGCGTCCATCTCCGTGTAGCAGAATGGGCAGGTCTGGATATCAGATGTGGTGTCTGTCATTGCATCACAGGTCCATGTCGGCGGGCGCGACCGGCGCGTCGGAGGTCAAGGCTTCGAGTATCTGACGATCCACCTCGGCCACATGCTGACGGATCAGGTCGAAATCGGTCAGCGAAAAGCTGACGGTCGAGATCTGCGCGCCGCCATTGAATCCAACCGTTAAAAGCGCCGTGCAACCTGGCATGATCGGGGTTTCACGGTGCTGGCGGAAACGGTACTCGGCATCGGCACTGAAGCCGGTCGAACAAGGCCGGTACTGGATCGTCTTGCGCGACCCGAACTGGCTGACGGTGGTGATTTCATGCAGCGGCTGGCCGTCGAGATTGGGGATGAAGCCATCCTCGCCCCACGCCCAAGTCGCGCTGCTCCCGTCCCGCTTCGAAGGCGGACCATAGCGCTCTTCCAGCTGCGCGATCAGCGCGGCGGGTTCGGGCAGGTTCTCGTTCGGCTCGCGGATCGTGCGCCGGATTTGCAGCACCCGCCCGCCCATGGCCTCGGTCGCCAGCGTGGCGTTGATCTCGGCATAGGGATCGCGGCCCATGCGGGTGTGCGGCCCCACGCCCTGCGTCACCAGCTTCTGATCGAAGGTCAGCGCAAAGGCGCGCCCCTCGCCATTCTCGACCCGCAGAGCGACCTGCTCGGGCACGAGGATCAGCATCATCCGCTCGCCGAACATGCTGGCCGCATCCATCGCCTCCGCCCCCGGCTGAATGTCGAGGATCGCGTAGGGGTAAGGGCGCGGCTCCGGCGTCAGCGTTTCGGTCAGGCTGTCTTGGGCGTGGGCGGCAATAGGCAGGAAGGCGGTGATAGCCGCAACCAGTAAACTCGTCATTTCTTCAAATCCTCTGCTGGTATATCGACGCCCGCATCGGCCAGTGCACGGGCGATGAGTTGGCTCATCGACAGGCCGCGTTTGATCGCCTCCAGCCGCAGGGCCTTGTGGCCCTCGGCGCTAATGTAGAACGACGTATGTTTCTGCTCGCTCATGCGGCGGCCTCGCGGTGCAGGGCGGCGAAACTGCGCAGCGCCATGGTCAGGGCTTCAAAGCTCATCGCGTGATCGGCAAAAACGGTGTTGCCCACCGTGACGCGAAGATCATAGCCGCCGCGCGCGCCCACACGGATGTCGAATTGCGCCCCCGTTTCCGGCGCGTGCAGACGGCGAGGGCTGTGCCAAAATTGCTCGTCATCGGCAGGAACCAGATCGGCCACCAGCCCGAGCTGCGCATCGAGCAGGATGTCCAGAACGAGGTCCAGCACCTCGGCGGCGCGTTCCAGATCCTCAATCGTCGCGTCGGTCTGGGTCTGCGTGACCCATTGCGGCGCGGTGAACTGGACGAGAAAGGCCTGCAAACGGCGCTGCACGCCGTCAGGATCATGAAGGTTCAGCGATACCATTTTTTGCGCCCCTCAGATGCGACAAAGATCCCGGCTGCGATGGCGAAGGGGATTGCGGCAAGGCCAGCCAACAGCATGAAGCCAATGACGTCGCCTGTGACAAGAAAGCCAAGCCCGACGAGGAGCGGCAGCAAACCAATCGCCGCTACGATGCCCGCCCGCGCCTTCAGGTCGCGCCCGGTAAAGCCCGCGCCCAAAACGCCCTTCTTCGCGCCGCAGGACGGGCAGACCCTCGCCTCTTCGTGGATCTCGGTCATGCAGTGGGGGCATTGGGGCATGGGGCTACTCGGCACTTTGGTGTGAAAACGCCAAAGCAATAACCCGAAATGGGATAATCCTCAAGCGGGATTATCCGAATTCCGGATTTATTCGGAGTTCGAAACCATGGGAAGAACCCTACGCAGTCCGGGGCATCTGGCCCTCATGGCGGCATTGAAGCAGGCGCGGTTGGATGCGGGGCTGACGCAGACCGAGCTGGCAGATCGCCTCGAACGGCCTCAGTCATTCGTCGCGAAATACGAGAATGGTGAGCGAAGGGTGGAAGTCGTCGAGTTCGTTCAGATTGTGAGAGCTATCGGCTGCGATGGCAACGCAATTTTGCGCGGTATCGTGCTTGCTGAGGGCGAGACAGATTAAGGCGCGAGGTCGGCACATTTTTTCCTGAACGCAAGGAGCGAAAAGACCTTGGCAATTCCGTAATCAGTTGGCTACTTAACCCGGTCCCAGCGACGAACCTCCGGAAGAGGGTCCTGGTCGAGTTCAGACACCAATTCACTCAATTCGTTGCAATGCTCTGCAAGGAGGTGTGCAAGCTTATGAACTTTTCTGCGAACCCTCGGTAATTCTGCCATCGAGGGAACCTCTAGGTTCGTTTGGTCATAACGATATTCCCTGAGCACATGCGGTAACGCGACTGAAAGGCGGTCTAGGTCATCAGCCTGAAGTTGCTTCATCTCGGCCATGTCACACAACAATTCGAGAGAAGAACTCAAGCCAGGCTGAGTCCTTTGTTCAGCCGCATGGAGCAGGAGTTCGATGATCTCGCGGGGGATGCTACCTTCATTTTCCGTGGATTGAACAAACTGCGATATTGCAATGAACGCCGGATACACCCGCGCCGGCTCCCTGCTGGCCATCGCGGAACGAATCTGGGAAATCGCTTTAGACTTATGGCTTGGCCAGAGCCTTGCTATTTGGAATGAGATCGCTGCCATAGACTCAATGTGATTAGAGTTTTCTGGCAACTGTATTTGTGCTGAAATTTCGTCCGGAAAGTCATGTGTCTCCAAACGAGGCAGCAGGCTTCGCGCCAAGACTTCACCGATCTCCCGTCTCGTTGCCTGATCACGTCCTTCATCTCCTGACAATGCACGGGAAATTGAACTCTGCTCATGTGCTTCTGCGGGCTGCCACGAAAGGCAGCTTGTAACGCAGTCAACAATTTTCTCCTTCGAAACCAGAACCTCTGATCGCTCCATGCCTGCCCGAAGATTCATTAGCAACTCGTGCGAGACTTGCCCTTTTGAAACTGTGCCGACAATCCGCTCAAGAAAGAGGGCGTTAGCACGATCTTTTCCAGGCAATTCAAGAAAAACCCAAGGATGCAATTGGGTATCGGACGGCCACTCACCGTCATTGCTGCGCCCCCAAATGGCTTCCTCCAGAGACGCTGATTGCTCTTTTGACAGCTTTTGGGCGGTGTTGAGCAAATGAAGACGCCGTAAGGCTCTACCACGGTCCAGCTCAGCGCCGTCTTTGACCAATCCTATCAGTTCTTGGATTCGAGCAGCATTACCAGCCGAGCCAGCAAGACTCTGCACTTCCTGGTCGGCAAAGGTGTCAAAAATTTCGGGCCAATCTCGTTCGATGGCCTGTGCGCCGGCTTCACCGGGCGTTTTCATGTGAAGGGCGAGTTCCATCGCCTTTTTGCGCTCTGTCCCCTCCATAGCTTCAAGGGCACCTCCCAAGACCGCTTCGCAAGCTGAGTAGCTACCCCACCAAAGCAATGTGGAATCAAGTAGGCCTAGAACCCACTCAAAGACCCCCATCGCTTTGGTTGATGGCGCGCGAACAACGACACGCGCCAAGAGTTCAAGAAGGAAAACAAGGCGGTTTTCTCCCCCGCGACGATCCTTCAATCTCGCAAGTCTATCTATGCGCCGCGGGATCACAGATACAAAATGGTCAACCGCTGTGTCACTGAGCTGAGCGACTTGCATCCGTGGCATAGCCCAATCAAGCATCTTCTTTTCTGATCCGCGATACCGCGCAAAGAAGTTCAGAAGATCGCCTTCATCGTGTCTGGTGATCGCGCGATATGCTGTCTCAAGTCGTGACGAAAATACATTAAAATTGGCGATTTGCTCTGGGGCACCCGTTCGCTCGATTAGTTCGAGTAGGCTATAGAACGGACATTCTTCGTCTCCACCGATACGGGTTGTACCGCCTGGGCGATATCGTCCAGACTTGAACAATAGCTTCCATTGCTCAGCGTCAGCGCGATTCCGGTCTATCCTTTCCGAAGATAACCGCTCCAGGCGTGAAATCGTGTCCCACGGGTCGGTTTTTGCGGCAACGTAGCGCATTCGCGTTTCATCGCTTTCATCCTCCGGGAATGAAACAAGGTCGTCGGTCAATGCCGAATAGGAAACGCGATGAAAAAAGGCGGCCCATGACTCCAACGAAATCAGCCAAGTAGATTTCGGTGCCGCTAATAGTTTTCGTCGAATGCTGAGCAGTGCCGCCTGATACAGCTCCGCCGCCTCTCGGTGCTGAAATAGCGTAGCCAACAGTCCTGCACGACGCATCATCCAGAGCGGTTCATCATCTTTGAGATCATTTGCAGCCTTCAGAACCGCGTCGTCATCCCAATCCAGAAGAGCGCGGTGCCCAGTTTCAAATGCGTGATGCAGGTTGGCTTCTCTGCTGCCAATCAGCTTCAATCTATTGGTCCAACGCGACCACTCTTCCCATTTTCGGTATCGCCGCCATTCACGCGCAATCGCGGAGCAAAGCTCGACCTTTTCGTCTGGTTTTAAGCTGTCCTTGACTGCATCGAAGTGAGCATCTGCTTCTTCCATGTCGTGGACGTTGAGCCAAATTGCTGCGGTGCGGTGGCGCCAGATCCGCTCCATCGCGAAGCGCAAGTGATCCTCCGCTGACTCTGCCGCTTTTTTGACTGTAGGATGGCAATAGCGAAGTTGTTGCGTTTCTCGAAATGGGGCAACTAGCCAACCAGGATAATTTTTCTTGTCTATAGCCCAAGCCCTTACGACATCCCTCCGCGTCGGACGGTCTTCCTCCGGTGCAACGGAAGACTGGGAGAAAGCATCCGAGCCTATATTCCAAGAAAAGGGGGAAGGCGGCTTTGCAGCCAGCAACGCAGCGAAGAAAAGCTCAAGCGCCTTCTCATGCTGCTCTTCCCGATGCAAATCCCTTACGAGAGGCTCTAGGTCGATCGGCGTAACATTTCTTGCCTCTAGTAGGGTTCGCGAGACTGGCGACAACTTCAGAACGCCAACGAGGCGGATACGACGGGCCGATACGCTTAGCGTATCGCGAACCCAACCGCTCCATGCCAGAAAGTTTGGGTCGATACCGGAGAAACCGACTAAGCAAAGGTCATGTTCAAGCATGACTTGCTGCGCAAGATTCACGAATGGTGCAAATCGCGCTGGATAGGTGCGATAGTCATCTTCAGTGAAAATGAATGGCTTATGGGCAGGCAGCGAGCCGTGCAATTTGACGATCCGAGGCTTCGCGCGATGGGAAATTTCTTGGACCGTGCGCACGCAACTGTAAATTCTGTCCGGTGTTTGAGGCTGAGTGCGTTCGAGCAAAGTGTCCCAATTTGTCGTCAGCACGTCGCGCCATGGAAGTTCCAATAGCTGCGTATGGAGTGGTCCCGGTTCCCACTGGTCATCAACGACCAAACGACGGATGAGTTGATCTAGCCCGCTGTCACCATGAAGCGTTTGATATTCCTGAGCCAGTCTGAGCGCATCTAGTCCATCGCCAGATTTGTAACCCAAAGCAGTGGCCATCTCTGATTTGAAGTCACTCCAGAGCGGTGGAGCCGGGCTGGTGTTTTCGCGGGCGCAAACCCGACTAAAGCCTGCGCCAACCATTACGGCGGCTTCCTCCTGCCAAAGCGCTTTTGCAAAAGCCTCAAAAGCAGGGAAGTCCGGAAGTTTGCGCAGCCTCTCTAGCGCTGATGAATCGACTGTTCTTTTCATGGCCAGCCCCAAGAACTTGATTTTCTACATTTTCCTTTGAAGGGCATCCATCACCTGCTGTCGCACTTCCTTCGGATCGCCGCGTTCCATCGTCGCCATGACGAAAACTGTCTTGCCCTCTGACGCTTTGGCCCATTGCTGACCGATCAGCTCTTTCTCGCGGCTGTCTCGGCTTTCCTCGGGTGACAACTGCTTGCCCTTGTATTCGACAACCAGCAGGCGGCCATCCTCCATGACGGCCACGAAGTCCGGGTAGAACTTGTCGGTCGAGGTGGGCAGGGAGAAGGAATTCGGATGCCTGCTGACGTTGCGGGTCCAGTATTTCAGGCCCGGCAAGGCATCGAGCGCGAGGGCACATTTGACCTCTTCGCCGCCATCCTTGCTGTCGAATGTCGGCACCTCGTCCGGCCCCATGAAGTGGTGCTTGAACTTGTACATGCCCCGATACTTGGGAACGTCGAAATACATCTCGTCGAAGAACCGGATGCCGTCATCGAACGACACCACGACGCGGGCCTCGGGGCCGAAGAGGTTCATCTGGTAAACCTTGTCGCGCTCCATCTGGCGGAAGCCCCGGATCTTCTCGTTCAGCTTGCGTGCCAGGATGAACTTGCAGCGCATCAGTTGCGACAAGGGGATATCCCGGTCGCGGATCTGATGGGTGACGACATCATTCAACCAAGCCAGCAATTCCGCCTGCCCGATCCATTGATCGCGAACCTTCCCATCCAGCCAGCGCACCAGCGAATTCGGGGTCCAGTCGTCCACGTCGATATCCAGCGAAAGCTGTTCGGAACTGTCCGCAGCCGAGATCGACAGACGGTTGCCGTCGAGGTCGATCTCGAAGGTGTTGGTCGTCTCGACAATATCGAACTCGGCCTTGGTCAGCCGCGCCGGATGATCGGCCAGTGACCAATCGTGATATTCCATCAGGATGTCGGTATCGCCAAAGACCAGCTCACCCTGCACATGCGCCATCAGGCGCGGCACGGTGAATTCTTCGCCCAGATGGGCGGGTGCCAGATCGTCGGCGTGCTTGGCCTTGAACTCTTGCAGCTTCTCTCGCAGCACGCCATGCAGACGCTCGGGGGCCATCTGGAAAAGGCGCTCTTCGTCTTTGGGCTTGGGCACGCCGGTGAATTCGATCCGGGTCTTGCCGTCATCGCCCGCCGAAACCTTGATCTTGCCAGGTGCTACGATGTTGATGTCGCGGCGCTCGTCCTCAGAGGCGTCCAGCTCGACCGTCATCGTGGGGCGCGGGCGCACCTGCCGCCCGAAGAGGCCATCATCCAGCCCCGGCTGCTCGGCCTCGATATTGGCCTCGGCCTCGCTTTCCTCGAACCCCATATCGACCAACTTATCGCGCAGACTGACAGCGGCCTCGGAAAAATGCTTCGACACCAGCTTGGCGTAGGATTTGTTCAGCGCCGGTTCCTTACGCTTCTTCGCATAGGGCATCCGCAACACGCGCCCCAACAACTGCTCGGCGTCGGTCGAACTCCGGATATTGGCCAGCGAACAGAATACATAGGCAAAGGAGCAATCCCAGCCTTCCTTCAGCGCCTCGATGGTGATCACGTATTCAATCGGGCAATCGGGCTTGAACAGGTCGATCCCGTCCAGATCACGTTGCGCGCCGGTCGCCACGGCGATCTTGGCCGGGTCGATATTCTCATTCTCGATCAGGTGGTTGCGCAGCACGTCTACGGTAACGTCTTCACCCTTCTTCTGCGCTTGGAACAGCACGATGGGCCGGATATAGCCCTCTCGGTCGCGATCCGCATGTTCCTGCAACTCGGCGCGTTTCAGGATGGCCGAGTTCACCGCGCCTTGCCACGTTTCAGCCTCGTCCAGCACCACGGGCATCTTGATCATCTCTTCATCCTTCAGCTCCTGCGCTGTCACGGAATGAAGGATGTTGTTGAAGCCCTTGGGCGTGGCGGTGAATTCGATCAGGGCGCTCGGGTTGATCCGCTCATAGACATCCTGGCTCAGCTTCGACCCGGCCTTGTGCGCCTCGTC
>NZ_CALMYP010000002.1 GCF_937873615.1 uncultured Paracoccus sp. | reverse complement strand
GCGCTACGGCCCGACGCCCGCGAAACTGGCTTCATGCTGAAATGGTAGATCGCCAACCCTGTTGCCTCGATACCGTTTCGCCTTCTCCCGCCAGCCTCTAAGCTGGCGGCGCGCTGAGTTGCGTAGCAACTCGTAAGTGCGCCCTTCTCAACTCAATCGCTTCGCTCTTTCGTCGCTCGGTGTGGCGCTTGCGGCAAGCTCGATGCAATAAAGATGAAGCCGGATTTTGCGGCAAGTGCAGTGAATTTGCAAGGTCGAGCAAGGCAACAGGACCATAAACGCTTGAGCCGCGCGTGTGTTCGTATAGTCTGGCGGCCTGCGGAGGGTGAAGATTTTGGCAATCGACAATAACCAGACGTTGGCGCTGCTGATCGACGGCGACAATGCTTCGTCCAAGATCGTCGCCGGCCTTCTCGCTGAAATCGCAAACTATGGAACCGCCAGTGTCAAACGTATCTATGGCGACTGGACCAAGCCCAACCTCAACGGCTGGAAAGAGTGCCTGCTGGAACACTCGATTCAACCGGTCCAGCAATTCGCCTACACGACAGGCAAGAACGCCACTGATGGCGCTATGATTATCGACGCAATGGACCTGCTCTATACGGGCCGCTTTTCCGGCTTCTGCATCGTCTCAAGCGATAGTGATTTCGCCCGCCTCGCCGCGCGCATCCGTGAACAGGGCGTCACCGTCTATGGCTTCGGGGAGCGCAAGACGCCCCGCCCCTTCATCACCGCTTGCGACAAGTTCGTTTATTTCGACGTGCTCAATGCGACCGGAGAACAGAAGGAACCGGAAGCCGTCGCCGCGCCCAAGGCGGCCGCCGCCAAACCTGCGCCGGCGAAAGCGGCTCTCGATCGCGCTGCCCTCGACATGCTGGCAAAGGCTGTCACCGCCTCGGCTGATGAAGACGGCCGCGCCAATCTCGCCCGCGTCGGCGCGCACCTGGCGAAACAGTCGCCGGATTTCGATGCCCGCAACTATGGCTTTCCGCGCCTCTCCGAATTGGTCGAGGCGTCCGGCATAGTCGAGGTGGAGCGCATTGGCGACAACCCCAAAATCATCATGGTTCGCCTCAAGGGTGAGGCAACCGCCCGCCCCGCGAAATAGGAGGGAAACGACATATGGCACGCAAGACGATCGAACAGCGGCTGGCCGAATTGGACGCGCAGCGCGCCAGCCTCAAGGCCCGGCTCGGGAAACAGGAACGCGCCAACGATACCCGCCGCAAGGTACTGCTCGGCGCGCTCGTCCTGCACCGCCTGGAAAACGGCACGGATGAGGAATTTTCTCGTCGCCTGCGCGAATGGCTCAAGCGCGAGCTGCCCGGCTTCCTGACGCGGCCGGGCGACAAAGACCTGTTTGACGATCTACTCGCCGCAGCGCCGGCAACCGGAGAAGGAACGAACAACGCCGGGGAGGCTGCTTCATGAGCCAGGCAACGCTTGCATGGGCCGCCTTCAAGAACATGCTGCGAACGGCCGCCCGCGATCCGCTATGGGCCTTTGTCGCTCTGCTCTCTGCGCCCTTCCGCATCTGGAAACCGCTGCTCGGCGCGCTGTTCATCCTCATCATTACCCTGTTCGTCATCGGCATGGGCGGCCGGTTCTTCCTCGAAAATATGGGCTTCGGTCCCGGCTCGGTGCCCTTCATCGCCCTCGATCTCGTCACGCTGCTGGTGCTGGCCGCCATCGTCTTCCGCTTCATCACCAATCCCCTGATCCTGCATTTCGGGGACATGGAAGGCGAAACCCACGGCTCGGCCCGCTTCGCCACCAACAAGGAAGTCGCCCCCCTCACCCGCGCCGATTCCGGCCTCCTGATCGGCCGCGACGGGAAAACCGGAAAGCTCCTGCGCTATGACGGCCCGGCCCATCTGCTGACGATGGCCCCGACCAGGACCGGCAAGGGCGTCGGGACCATCATCCCGAATCTGCTCACCGCCGACCGCTCCGTGATCTGCATCGACCCCAAGGGCGAAAATGCCAAGATCGCCGGCCGCGCTCGCCAGCAATTCGGCCCGGTCCATGTCCTCGACCCCTTCAGCGTCACCGGCATGACCTCGGCAGCGTTCAACCCGCTCGCCATGCTCGACCCTGACAGCCTCGATGTCGCGGAAGATGCCAGCACCCTTGCCGACGCCCTCGTGTTCGATGAACCGGGCATGGCCGGTGAAGCCCATTGGAATGAGGAAGCCAAGGCGCTGATCGCCGGCATCATCCTCTATGTCGCGTGCCACAATAGCCATGCGGACCGCACCCTTGAAATGGTGCGCTACTGCCTCACCGCCGCCCCTGAAATGTTCCTCACCATGCTCAAGAACATGCAGGCCAGCACCCAGGCGCGCGGCCTGATCGCCCGCGCCGCTAATCGCCACCTCGGCAAGTCCGATCGGGAGGCCGCCGGCGTCCTCTCGGCCGCGCAGCGCCATACCCATTTCCTCGACAGCCCCCGCATTGTCGATGTGACGGCCCGCTCCGATTTCCGCTTTGCCGATCTCAAGCACCGCAACGCGACCGTCTTCCTCGTCCTGCCCCCTGATCGCCTCTCCACCTATTCCCGATGGCTCCGCCTGCTCGTTGCGCAAAGCCTCACCGACATGGCCCGCGATCCCGCCAAGCCGGCGGCCCCGGTTCTCTACCTGCTCGATGAGTTCGCCGCCCTCGGCCACCTGGCCCCCGTCGAACGGGCTATGGGCCTCATGGCCGGCTATGGCGTCCAGCTCTGGCCGATCCTTCAGGACGTTCACCAGCTCCGCGCCACCTACGGCCAGCGCGCCGGCACCTTCCTCTCAAACGCCGGCGTCCTTCAGGTCTTCGGCGTCAATGACCATGACAGCGCCCGCCTCGTCTCCGATCTGCTCGGACAGGAAACCGTGGTGTTCCAGACCATGAGCCGCGCGCTCGATTCCGACAGGTCCGGAATCTCCTATGGCGAACAACACACGGCACGGCCGCTGCTGACCCCCGATGAGGTCCGAAACCTGCCCTCACATGCCGAATTGCTGTTCCTGGCCGGGCAACGGCCGATCGTTGCCGGCAAGCTCGCCTATTATGCCGATCCCGAATTTAAGGGGCTGTTTGATGCCCCATGAAGCCCTTGGCCATCTGCCCGACAATAAGCGGCGCGAGCTGGAGCGGGTTGCCCGCATCCTGTTCGATGAGTTCGAGGATGCCCAAAAAACCAAGCTCTCCGACAAGCACAAGAACGGCCGCATCCTCAAGCTGATCCTGTTCGGCTCCTATGCGCGTGGTGATTGGGTCGAGGATCGCAAGAGCGGCTATCGTTCCGACTATGACCTGCTCGTCGTGGTCAACAGTGAAGCCTTTGCCGATCCCGGCGAATATTGGGACCAGGCGGCCGAACGCTTCGTGCGGGAGTTGACCGTCACGAAGCACCTGGCAACGCCGGTCAACTTCATCGTTCATTCGTTCATGGACGTGAACGACCAGCTCGCCCACGGACGGCCCTTCTTTGTGGACATAGCCCGCGACGGCATCGTGATCTATGAGGTTCCGGGCTACCCCCTCGTCTCGCCCAAAACGCTAGAGCCAGAGGTTGCGAAAGCCGAAGCGCGCCGACACTTCGACCATTGGTTCCCCCTCGCCCGTCATGCCCCTCAAGCTCGCCCAGGACAGCATTGAGGACGATGTGAGCCGGGACGCCGCATTCATGCTGCACCAAGCCATTGAGCGCCTTTATCATTGCGTCCTGCTCGTGGTGACGCTCTACAGCCCGAAATCGCACCGGCTGACCTTCCTGCGCTCCCATGCAGAGCGCACCGATCCCAGGCTTATTGAAGCATGGCCGCGCGACACCAGATTCGCCCGGCGCTGCTTCGCCACGATCGATCGGGCTTATATCGGCGCTCGCTACTCCCCCGAATACGTCATCACCGGCGAAGAACTGGCCTGGCTGGTCGAGCGCGTGAAAATCCTGCTCTCGATCGCCGCCACCATCAGCGCCGAACACCTCCAACCGGAAGGCAAGCCGGGGAGTTGGACCTATGACAACATCGTCGCGGCCGAAACCGCCATCGAAATTCTGAGCCAGGCGCGCGGCATGGTCTCGGCCCGGCTGCGCACGATCAAGGATGACGACCCGGCCCAGGCCAGGATTCTCCGCGCCAAGCGCCGCGAGCTGGTGACGCTGCTCCGCTCGATCCGGCCCGACGATCCGGATGTCGCCAAGGCCGTCGCCGCCACCTGGGGGCCACGCATCAAGGACGATGCCCGGTTCTGGCGGGAGCTATAGCGGAGCGCATACGCGAACGGAATCTGGAAGGTGGCGACCTGCTTATTCCGGCCGTTGAAAGAGCACTCGAAATGCTTCCCCGGCTCGACGGCACAATTCACTAGAAAGGGTACTCGGTCCCGGCGCTAACGCACCGGGGCTTTGTCACTGGCGGCCCTCCGGCTCTCTACGGCGCGACATGGGGGCGCGTTCGCCTCCGGGCCGGCGCGGCTGTCGCCGCGTCCAGCTCGTCCAGATAGCGCGCATGGAGCCGGGTCAGCTCGATCCCGTCAACGGCTTGCGCTCGCCGCAAGGCAACCACCAACTCCTCGACCCCATCAAGAACGCCATCGTCATCGGAAAGCCGGCTTACATGATCGGCCCAATCGTCCAGCGCCGTGCGCTGAACGGCAACCCCATGTTGGGCTGCCAGTGCCCGGATGATCGTTTCGACCGTCTTCGTCGTCATGGATTGCTCTCCGCAGGCACGGCGGTAGCCCCCGGCCGGCCCGCTCTCATCATCTAGGGCCGTAGGGCCGGCCGGGGGCGGATGTTTAATGCTTACAGGGAAGCATATTGACCCCTACCCTACTCCCGCGCCTCGATCGGCGGGGCCTTCTCGCCAAGATGCCGGGCCATGATCTTCTGATAGGTCGCCTCGTCCATGATCCCGACACGGCGCTGCGCGGTCGCCATTTCCGCGATCTCGCGGGCAACGCGGCTACCTATTTTCGCATGTCCTTGGGGTGGCGCTTCGGATCGAACCATTGCTTGCCATCCTTTTCGCTAAGCCACGGACTCCCGAACCGCCGGCTTGCTGGCGGTTCGTCATTGGTCAGGTCCACGCTCCGCAAGGCCGCGCGCTCGCGACGGTGCTCCCGCTGCTTGTAGGGCTTATCACTCGTCGCCGTAGTGATACCGCACCCGGGATTTTTCCGCCTGGAACGGGCCATGAGAATCTAGATCGCCTCCGGATCGTTATATCTGCTAGCAAGCAGCTATCTATTTCTTGCCGCCAACCTCGACGGTCCTTCAGGCGATTGCCTGAAGCCCTCTTTTCTGAACAACGGTCAGCAACCGCAGCGCCGGTCCTCCGGGCTTCTTCACCCCGCGCTCCCAATCCGACACCAGCCCCTTGCTCACATTGAGATAGCGGGCAAAAACCGGCTGCGAAATGTGCTCGCGTTCGCGAATCGAGCGAATTTCTTCAGGGGTCAGCGGCTCAACCGCCGTAAGGCAACCCTCATCAAATTCCCGCATCGTCTGCTTGTCGATAGCGCCGGACTCGTAGAAGCCTTCCATCATTTCATGGACGGCTGCTAAAGCCTCACTCTTGTAAACCTTGGTCATCGCAATTCACCTCTAGCATTCGACCCGCAGCGACTTCCGCGTCCATTTGCACATCTGTAAATCCCAGGACCAGCTTTGCAGCCTTCTTGAAGATAACTTCTTCCGCATCATCGAGATTCGCCATGTCACTCTTGGCGAACCCGAACGCGAAAACCGCTCTAGTCTGCGTCCGGAAGAAAATCAGCGTTCGGAACCCGCCAGACCTACCAGCTCCGGGCCGCGCAACGCGCTGCTTGATAAGGCCGGCCCCTAGATCAGCGTCTATCAGGCCGCGCTCGGCGCGCTCTACAGCCTCACAAAGCATCGCGTCGGAGATTTTCTCCTTCCGCGCAAACTTGTGAAACCGGCTGCTTTTAAAGACCCTCACGCGATTTCCTCACCCGCCAATATATGACACCTAGCGTTACACTTCAAGAGATTCAGTCCGTATCGTTGAGCGCCGCCATAGCTCGCTCGATCGTCTCGGCAAGCGTGATCTCGTGACGATCGGCATAGGCATAGATCGCTTCAAGGGTATCGGCGCGCAGCCGGGTCGCAAACTGTTCCGTGCGGCCTGTCTTGCGCCGCGCGCGACGTGTGGGCCTGGTCGGGGCTGTCAGCTCGAAATCCGGTGCCTTCGGGGTCTCTCGGAACCCGGCCGCCCTCGTGGCCGCCTTAATCGCGTTCGGATCGAGTGGCGGAGCCGCTGCTGGCGTCTCTAGTTCATCGCCAAAGTCCAGCGTGGCCCGTTTCTTTTCCTCGCCAGTCATGCGACCCCTCCCCTAACGGCATTGATGACGGCTTGCGCGTATTCGCGGGCGTTTTCCTTGGCGCTGTCGAGGCCCGAAACATCGGACGTTTCCAGCTCGTGAAGCGTTCCGCCCAAGGAAAACAGCGTGCGGAAGGCTGCGCGATCTATCAGCGTGGCCGAAAGGACCGGGATCGACGCGCCGGCGAACTGCCGGTCAATATCGCGCGCCGTGCGCTCGCGGATGGCCGGAGGGACGCGCGTAAAGAACACGCGATATGGGATTTCGCGGTTCGCCACGCGCCACATTTGGCGCACCAGCTTGACCGATTTTGCCGCCTCGGCCGCGTCGAGGACGGAGCTTTGCAAAGGAATCAGGACCAAATCCGAGCGCGCGACCGCAAAGCCGATCCGATCGGTCGCGGTGCCCTCAAGATCGACAATGACGAAATCCGCCTCCGCTCGCGCGTCCTCGATCGTGTCGATGATGGTTTCGGCCGAGTCATCGACTATGATCCGGAGCGCGCCGGGCAGCTCCCGCAACCGCGACCAGGCTTCAAGCGGCCTATTGGGGTCCGCGTCGATCAACGCGACCTTGCGGCCAGCGGCGGCGAGTTCGCCGGCCAGCACAACGGCGGAGGTCGTCTTGCCGACCCCGCCCTTGCTCGAAACAAACGATATGACCGCCATGCGCCCTCCGAATATTTGATAACAAGCAGAATGTTAGCTGCTTTCGTTTTATATGCCGTTAACAGGCGGCTTTCAAGCTGCTTATAACAAGCTATCAGTTTTCTAGCCGCTAGAGATTTATCGCCGCCATTTCCGCCTGCTTTCTCTCGAAAGCCCATGCGACGGTTGCCGCAGGCGCAAGCGTTGCGGTTTTGCTGTGAGTTTTCCGCTTGCCGATCCGCCCTATAAGCGGATCGGAACCGCCGCAGGGTCGCGTAAACGGCCCGAACAGCGGCGTCCGCTTATGTTTTCATACTAAGATAAAGATCAGATGGGGATTCAGTCTGCTTGGCAGACTCACGCTCTTGCAACGACTTCCCAAGGCGGGCGAGGGCCTGTCCAAGCGGATTATCGCCTACATCGAACAGCGCCAATTCGCCCATATCGAGGGTGGCCCTGTGCGCGTCGATGACGGCTTTGCGCTCGGCCTCGGCCTGCACATGATCGTCGGGCGGGGGAGGGGCCTTGCCGAACCGCCCAAGGAACCGCAGGGCCTTTTCCGGCAGGGACAGGCGATAGGCGTTGCTGGCCTGTTGCACCTGGGGACCGCTCTCGTTGCCAGTCGGCTCGTAGCGCCGCAGCCAGTCGAGGAAGCCATGCGCGCGCAACGCCTTCAGCGCCCGCACCACGGCGTCACGCGACCGGCGCACCTTGCCCATGATCGTATCCAGGGACGGTTCAAGCCGGCCGGTGCGGAAGTCCACCAGATTGACGAAGAACTCTAGCACCTCGATCGCGACCGATCCGAGCGGCCCGCTGCGCGCGCCCTTCTGGCGCTCGGCCAGCTCGTAGCGTTTGGCGGCCATAAGGATTTTCTGCGTCTCCTGGCGGTTGGTCGGCCGCCATATCCGGCCCTCGGAGCGCCCCTTGAAATGGCTGTGCCGGCGAACCGGCGTCGGGCAACGTTCGGGTGGAGGGGGCATGACCAGGCTGAACGTGCCCTGTCCCGATCCCCGCAGGGTCGCCCTGCGATCATGGGCGAGGGTGGAAAGCTCCCCGGCCTCGTCGTCGGAGAGCTGGCCGGTTCCGTGCCGGGTCCAGACTTCCCGCATGATTTCATCAAGCGCGTGCCCGCGCGCGCAGCCGATCGCGGCCGCGATTTGCGTCCTCAACATCTATCCTTCGTCCTCCGTTCGGGAGGGCATGACGGGTGTGGACGGTGGACAAAGTTTCACCGTTCCCGGCAAGACTCACTCTTGCCGGGTGGCTCACTCTCGACTATGTTGGGGGCTGCTCAGGCTGGCCCAACAAAGCCGGTTCCGAAATCCGAAAACCCCTTGCCGCTGCGAACGGCTAGGGGTTTTTCATTTCATGCCCTCGTCGTTTCTTTCTCGATCAGCAACCTCAATGCTTCTTCGATGATTGGCGCGCGACCCGGCACGCCTCGGCGTTCCTTGATCCGGTCGATTGCCTCGACAAGATCACCCGGAACGTAGGTATTCAGCGCCACGCGACCGGCCGCCGCTTGCCGCGCCCGATGGGCGGCAACGTCCTTCCGAATCTTTTCCGTGTTCTGCTTCATGCTTACAAGTAAGCAGCCGATTCCCGCGATTCTGCAACCCCTTATGTCTAAGGTGCGGAAATATCGCGCATATCGGACACTCTGGCGGGTAAGTCGGCGGGGGCTTCAGGGTCGATTTGAAATCGACGCACCAAGCGCCCGGTAAAGGGTGGAGCGATGCACGCCCAGAAGCCGGGCGATCTCGGGCACTGACTTTTCCTCCCGGTCGATGAGCTGACGCGCGTGCGCGATCTGCTCGGCCGACAGGGCAGGGGAGGGGCCAAACCGCACACCTCGGGCCTTCGCCGCGATCCTGCCGGCGCTCGTGCGCTCCACGATCAAGGACCGCTCGAACTCGGCCATGCCGGCGAACACGGTCAACACCATGCGACCGGCCGGCGTCGTCGTGTCGGCCCACGGCTCGGCCAGGGAGCGCAGGCCAGCGCCAGCCTCCTTGATCCGCTCCGCTATCGCCAGAAGGTCGGCCGTCGATCGGGCGAGGCGGTCTAGCCTGGTGATCGTCACCACATTGCCGGGCTGCAAATAGTCGAGCATCCGGGCCAGCTCGGGCCGGTTGCGCTTCGCCCCGGAAACCTTTTCCTCAAAGATACGGACGCACCCGGTCGCGCCAAGGGCGGCGCGCTGCTGGTCGAGGTCCTGGCCCTGGGTGGAGACGCGAGCATAGCCGATCATCATGGGGGCGGATTCCTGTCGCAAATCATGTCGCAAGTCTCTTACTACTTGCGACAAAGACATGCGACGCAAAAGCCCCTGATTTTCGGGGGGCCGCCGATCTGTCGCAGGTTTTAGGATTTCCGCGACAGACCGAGGATTTTAAAAATCAAAGTCGTGTTCCAGCGGTCGGCCCCGAGCGTAGTGTGAAAATCTCCTCGATGCGTATCAGGACAGCGCATTTCGGTGGTTTCATGCCGGCTTTCTCGGCGAAAGCAAGCGCATTCTCGAACGGCATACCCTCTGTAAATACTTCCGGCTGTCCAACAAAGCGGTAGCCATCAAGGGCTTCCCGGTCGATGACAGCGACCGCGATCTTCGAACCGTCGCGTATATTCTGGAGCGTCTGGCCGCCCGTGTTCTCGTTGTAGATGAGAGTGGTGTCATCATAAACGCGCAGCGATCGCTTCGGTCCGATGTCCGGCAAGCCGTCCTTGCTGACCGTTGCCTGGATCGGCAGTTGTTTTGCCAGAAAGCTTTTCATGGTTTCATCAAGCGTATTCACGTTTTCAGTATCCTGTTGTTGAAAAAAGTTGCTAGCCGGCCGTCAGGAAGAGACGATCGGGCAATGAGGGCAATCGTTGTCAGCCTGCTCGGCGTGCCGGGCGACCCGGAAGACATCGAAAGCCACGTCATAGGCCTTGCGGATTGCCGTATCGACTACGTCCTCTTCGCACTCATGGGAGCGGAGGTGCTGCGCGAGAGCAGCAAGCGACTGCTTCAGATGCTGAACACAGGCTATCCTCATCGACAGAGGGGTTGCCGGTGAACGTGCAGCCTCGATAAGTCGGTCATAGGCCTTTCGATAGAAGGCTTCGGCTTCCCGGCTGTCGCCGACCCGTTCGGCCAGTTCCGCGAGGTTATGGCATGACACGTTGTAGATAACAGGAGCAGGAAAGCGGCAGGACTGAATGAGTGCGACCGCAAACAACTGTTCGGCTTCTTCAAGAGCATCGAGATAGGCTGTCCGCGCAAGGGGGATCTCCCCTTGCGCATAGGTCTGATTGGCTGTTTCAGTCAGCGTCTTCCAGCGCCGGTCGCCACCATGGATGACGGCAAGGCCCTGCGGACGGGTCGAAGCATCGACTGCCGCGTTTGAAGGTGGAGTGTGAGCCATAACCGTCCGATCCCGCTCATGCCGCTTTCAGGACGTCGTCGCCCTTCTGCCAGTTGCAAGGGCAAAGCTCGTCGGTCTGGAGTGCATCAAGCACCCGCAACACCTCCTGCGGATTGCGCCCGACGCTGAGATCGTTGACTGAAACAAAGCGGATGATGCCCTCGGGATCAACAATGAAGGTGGCGCGTAGCGCAACACCTTCTTGCGGGTGAAGGATGCCCAAGGCTGCACTCAGTTCCCGCTTGATGTCGGCAAGCATCGCAAAGGGCAGATCAACGAGATCGGCATGATTCTGCCGCCATGCCAGATGAACATATTCACTGTCCGTGGAGGCGCCATAGAGAACGGTGTCACGGTCGGCGAATTCTCCGTTGAGTTTCCCGAAGGCGGCTATTTCCGTAGGGCACACGAACGTGAAATCTTTCGGCCAGAAAAACACCACCTTCCATTTACCGGCATCGCTGTCCTGGGTGATGCGCGTGAAGGCGTTGGCCGGATCGGTTGAGATGACAGCCTGCAGGTCGAAGGCGGGAAGTCTGGCGCCAATAGTAAGCATATCGGAGTTTCCTTTCGGTGTGTGCTTCGGTACGGATGAGACAAGGCGGTTTGCTCCGCCCCCATCCGGCAAGGGCGGCCCGCAATTCGGTCTCGGTATTCTGGTCCTTATCGCGGCATCAACGCCGACCAGGCGAAGACGGCCAGCCATTGGTTGAGCCAGCGGCTCCTTGCACCCAACACCAGGATCGACAGATCGCCGGGTTCTGAAATGCGTGTGTTCGCGGCAATGCTCCCGGTCGATATCAATTCACATCTCCTGCGATGGCTTGTTCCGGTGCAACTTCGGTGAGGAGCGGCAGCGGCACGGAGAGTATGGGATCGGCGGTCGCGTCGAGGACGGTGGCTGCTGAGTGGATCACAGCGGCAATGCGAATTGCTGCCTGAACTGCCTGCGTCGAAGCCCCATGCTTGCGGGCACCGGCGAAATGCGCCTTCGTGCAGCCTTCGCACCCCTTCACCACAGAGGCGGCCAGGCCGAACAGCTCGAAATCCGCCTGGTCGATACCATGACGAGCAAGACCGTTCATGCGAAGACCGGCCGGAAGCTGCGCCAGTTCAGGATCGTCCGCCATATGGACGGCTCGATAATAGACATTGGTCATCGCCATGATCGCGGCGGCGGCCCTTGCGGCTTCGATCGTTGCCTCATCAATCAACAGGAGAGCGTCATGTTCGATCGCATGGGTGAGAGCGTGACTGCGGCTCGCGAGGCTGGAAGCGACGGCAACGCCCCATTTCTGGCTTTCTGAGAGTTCCGGCGCACCATCTACCCCCAACAACGTGCCGAGATTGAGTTTGACATCGCGAGCATAGTCGGGGAGCGACTGTCGCAGACTTTCCAGAGGGCTTTTCATCATTCCACTTTCCATTTTTGCGCGTTTGCGAAGACGGTTGCGCCAGGAGCTCATGAACAGCCTCCGTCCAGAGACTTGCAGGCTCCGCACGACCGGCACCCCGACGAGGATTGTTCTGAACCGGAACAGAGGCGCTTGGCCGTCACCAATGGCGTAAGCGTAATGACGACATCGACGCTCGATATGGCATAGCCAACCGGCGGGTCCGGCAAAGCGCCGACACGAAAACTGTCGGCTGGAATGTCGATGACGCGGTCTTCGCCCTCGATGTAGAAATGCTGATGACTGCCCGTGTCGGTATCGAAATATGTGCGGTCGCCATGCACGCCGACCTTACGCACCAGGCCCGCCTCGGAAAACTGGTTGAGCGTATTGTAAACGGTCGCCAGCGATAGCGACACGCCTGCATCAATCGCTTGCCGGTGCAAGTCATCAACAGTGACATGCCGGTGCTCTTCGGCGAATAGCAGCTCTGCGAGGGCCATCCTCTGGCGTGTCGGGCGCAAGGTCGCATTCTTGAGGCGAGCGATTATCTTTGCGCGATTGTCGCGCTGGCGCTCGCGTTCAGACCGCAACCTGGCTCGCGTCTCGTCAGGAATTTGTAGCATCGGAATTTCCCTATGTGAGAGCGCATCGCTCCACCCTGCGGTCGGTGTCGTGGTATTGCTTTCGGATACGCAGCAGCACATCGACGCTGAGAAGCTGGTAGCCCTCGGGAAGAGCCGGCAGATTCCGGACGGCTATCCCCTCGGTGGGGACATCCATCAGCCGATCTTCATCAACTGCATAAAAGTGGTGATGGTGCTTGAGCTCGGTGTCGAACCATGCCGTCGAGCCATAGATAGGCACTCGCCGCAGCAGGCCCATGTCGCTGAAATCCTTCAGTCCACGATAGACGGAGCTGATGGAACCGGGGGCACCCGAGCGGACAAGTTCCTCGTGGAGGCTTTCAGCCGTGACGTGCCGACCACCTCGGGCAAACAGCAGGTCCATGAGAGCGAGCCGCTGCTGCGTCATCCGCAAACCCGTATTCGCAAGGATACCCCGGATCAAATCCGGCGGTGCTTGTGGAGCGGGAGTGGCGTCGATGCGCTCGATTGTCGTCATATTCCGTCCTCCTGTCGAATCCTTATTGCAATTCACTCTTAATTGCAGAATAAGAGAAACGAGGCGGGCGTCAATCCTTTTTGCAAATGGTTCTGAATTGCAATATGGGGGAAGCCTTCGCTAAAGATGCAATTCAGTCGCACTAGCAAAAGGAGATGCATATGCTCGACAAGGTAAGGCGGTCGGTTCTGGCCGGAATGATGGGGGCTGCATTCGCGGCCGTGCTAGCCGTCGTTCCGGCGGCCGCGCAGGAGAAGTTCAAGGCCGTGACCACTTTCACGGTCATCGCCGATATTGCGAAGAACGTCGCGGGCGATGCAGCGATCGTGGAATCCATCACCAAACCAGGTGCCGAGATTCACAATTACCAGCCAACACCGGGCGACATCCAGCGCGCGCAGGGCGCGCAGTTGATCTTCTGGAACGGGCTCAATCTCGAACTGTGGTTCGAAAAATTCTTTCAGAACCTGAAGGATGTACCGGGCGTCGTGGTCTCCGAGGGCGTGGAACCCATGGGTATTGCGGAAGGCCCCTATGAAGGCAAACCCAACCCCCATGCCTGGATGTCGCCGACCGCAGCACTGATCTATGTCGACAATATCCGCGATGCTTTCGTGAAGCATGATCCGGCAAACGCCGAGACCTATAAAGCTAACGCGGAAGTCTACAAGGAAAAGATCAAGGCGGTCATCGACCCGATCAAGGCAGAGCTTTCCACCGTACCGGAAGACAAGCGTTGGCTCGTATCAAGCGAAGGCGCGTTCTCCTATCTCGCTCGCGATTTCGGGCTGAAAGAACTCTATCTGTGGCCGATCAATGCCGACCAGCAGGGTACGCCGCAGCAGGTCCGCAAGGTCATCGACGCAGTGCGTGAGAACGGCATTACGGTCGTCTTCTCCGAAAGCACGATCTCATCGGCTCCGGCCGAACAGGTCGCCCGCGAAACCGGCGCGAAATATGGTGGTGTTCTCTACGTCGACTCCCTGACGGAAGCCGATGGTGAGGTTCCCACCTATATCGACCTGCTTCGTGTCACCTCCGAGACAATCGCCAAGGGCCTCGCTTCCTCGTCCTGATCCTCCCCTCTCAGGACTACCGACCCCGCCCTTAAAAAGGCGGGGTCATTTCATTCACACCGACAAAAAGGTAAATCCAATGAATGCGCAACCCGGCTGGCAGAAACAGGCCGCCCTCGGTTCTGAAGGAGCCGGGATTTTCGTAAACGGCGCGACCGTCACCTATCGCAACGGCCACACGGCGCTCAGAGACGCGAACTTCCAAATACCGACAGGCACGATTGCCGCCCTCGTCGGCGTCAACGGTTCAGGCAAGTCGACACTGTTCAAATCGATCATGGGCTTCGTGCGCCTTGCCAAAGGTGAGATCCGCGTGCTCGGCATGCCGGTCGAGGAAGCGCTACGCAAAAACCTCGTCGCCTATGTGCCACAGGCAGAAGAAGTCGATTGGAACTTTCCGGTTCTGGTCGAGGATGTCGTGATGATGGGACGCTACGGCCATATGGGCATGATGCGCATGCCGAAAAAGGCCGATCACGAGGCGGTCGCCGCCGCGCTCACGCGCGTCAACATGGGCGAGTTCCGCAAGCGCCAGATCGGCGAACTATCCGGCGGCCAAAAGAAACGCGTCTTCCTTGCCCGGGCTCTTGCCCAGGACGGCAAGGTCATCCTGCTCGACGAGCCGTTTACTGGCGTGGATGTGAAGACCGAGGATCAGATTATCAAGCTTCTGCGCGAGCTACGCGATGAAGGTCGCGTCATGCTGGTCTCGACCCACAATCTAGGTTCCGTCCCGGAATTCTGCGACCGCACCATCCTCATCAAGGGCACCGTGCTCGCTTATGGCCCGACCGTCGAGACCTTCACGCAGGAAAATCTGGAAAAGACGTTCGGGGGAGTTTTGCGCCATTTCGTACTCAATGAGGCGCAGAACGGCAAGCCGACGCCGATCGGCGTTATTACCGATGATGAGCGTCCGCTGATCCTCCAGGGCGGCAAGGCGACGGCTCGCAAATCTGACGACAGCGACAGGGGGCGGCAATGAACGCCATCCTCATTGAACCCTTCACCTACAGCTACATGCTCAACGCGATGTGGGTCTCGGCCCTCGTAGGTGGAGTCTGCGCGTTCCTCTCCTGTTACTTGATGCTGAAGGGCTGGTCGCTGATCGGCGATGCGCTATCGCATTCCATCGTGCCGGGTGTCGCCGGCGCTTACATGCTGGGCCTGCCGTTTGCGATAGGCGCGTTTTTCTCTGGCGGCCTTGCTGCGGGAGCAATGCTGTTCCTGAACCAGCGCACGAAGCTGAAGGAAGATGCGATCATCGGCTTGATCTTCTCGGCCTTCTTCGGCCTCGGCCTGTTCATGGTGTCTATCTCGCCGACCTCGGTGAATATCCAGACCATCGTGCTCGGCAATATCCTTGCCATCACCCCCGGCGACACACTTCAGCTCGCCATCATCGGTTTCGTTTCGCTGGCGATCTTGCTCGTGAAATGGAAAGACCTCATGGTCGCCTTCTTCGATGAGAGCCATGCCCGGTCCATCGGCCTCAATCCGACCGCCCTCAAGGTCATGTTTTTCACGCTGCTGTCGGCCTCGACGGTGGCCGCGCTCCAGACGGTCGGGGCCTTCCTCGTCATCTGCATGGTCGTCACGCCCGGTGCGACCGCCTATCTGTTGACGGACCGCTTTCCCCGCCTCCTCGTCATCGCCGTCCTCATCGGCTCGATCACGAGTTTCGTGGGGGCCTATGCGAGCTATTTCCTCGATGGAGCTACAGGCGGCATCATCGTCTGCCTTCAGACGCTCATTTTCCTGATCGCGTTCTTTTTCGCACCGAAACACGGAATGCTCGCCGCCCGCAGGCGCGCGGCGCTCGCCTTGGAGGCCGGACGATGAACATCCTCGACGCGCTTCTCGCACCCTTCCAGTTCGACTTCATGATCAATGCGCTGGTAATCTCGGTCGTCGTCGCGATCCCGATGGCGCTCCTGTCCTGCTTCCTCGTCCTCAAGGGGTGGTCGCTGATGGGCGACGCGATCTCCCACGCCGTCTTTCCCGGCGTGGTCATCGCCTACATCATCGGCATTCCGTTCGCCATCGGAGCGTTCGTCGCCGGTATGTTCTGTGCCATTGCTACCGGCTTCCTGAAGGAAAACAGCCGTATCAAGCAAGATACGGTTATGGGCGTGGTCTTCTCCGGCATGTTCGGCTTCGGGCTGGTTCTCTACGTCAAAATCCAGTCCGACGTGCATCTCGACCATATCCTGTTCGGTGACATGCTCGGCGTGTCTTGGCGCGATATCGGCGAGGCCGCGATAATCGCGGCGCTGACGGCGGGCATTATCGGCGTCAAGTGGAAAGACTTTCTGCTGCACGCTTTCGATCCGGCGCAGGCGCGCGCGGTCGGTCTGCGGGTGAACCTTTTGCATTACGGCCTGCTCAGCCTGATCTCGCTGACGATCGTCGGTGCGCTTCAGGCCGTTGGCATCATCCTAGCCATAGCGATGCTGATCGCGCCGGGCGCCATTGCCTTCCTGCTGACCCGCAAGTTCAGCACGATGCTGATGCTATCGGTGACAGTCGCCGTCGTCGGCTCCTTCTTCGGTGTCTACCTGTCCTTCTTCATCGACAGTGCGCCAGCACCGACCATCGTTCTCCTGCTCTCGATCGTCTTCGTGCTCGCCTTCATCCATGCCACGCGGAAGGCGGCGCGGATCGAAACATCACAAGCGGCATGAAACGCAGTTCCGGCTACCCGGCACTTTCGCCGGGTAGTCGGCGGCGCTGCTGTCGCGGTGACTGCCCTCAAACTTAAAATGATGGAGGCAAAGATGATTATGGGGGGCCGCCGTTCCCGTGAAGCTGAACAACAGGCCAAGCGGATTGAGGACGCATCCAGACCTTACGAGCCGCATATGCCGGCATTGGCGCGCATCATCATCGGCTCACGTGCATTTCAGCGCCTGATGGACCGACTGGACACGCGCGAAGGCAAGCGGTTGGACAATACACCTGCTGCACGGCAACCGTCTCCATTCCGTTCAAGCGAACGGCTCCTGCCGGAAAAAGGCCCTTTCGTCCCACGCATGCACCCTTTGGGCGGCATGGTGTACAGGACACGCTTTGTGCAACGCCTCCTTGGCAATCCTCTTGCCGGCACCAATGCAGGTGGACCGAACGTAACAAAAGCGGCAGGCGAGGAAGGAAAGGGGGGTACCGGAGAAGATCGAAGTTCCTGTGCAATCCCCGAGCATTCCGAGGGGGCATCGACTGACAACGATCTTCGAGACTTGCGACAGAAGGCGCTCATATCGTCGATGCTCCACTCCGCTACCCGATGGGGTGGAAAATGACAGACGGGCTCGACTGGACGGTCTTGTTGAAACTGCTGCTCGTTATCGTGCTGGTGGTGGCAAACGGCTTCTTCGTGGCTGCCGAGTTTTCGCTCGTTGCAATCAGGCGAAGCCGCATCGAACAACTGGGCCACGAAGGCCACTGGCTGGCTCCCGACCTAGCAAAGGCCAGCGACAACCTTGATGCCTATCTGGCCGCAACCCAGCTCGGAATCACGCTATCGTCACTCGGTCTCGGCTGGATCGGCGAGCCCGCCGTCGCCGCCGTACTCGAACCGCTGCTTGGCCATCTGCCTGCGCCTTTTGACGTGCTGGGCAGCCATGCCGTTGCCTTCGTCATTGCCTTTTCGCTTATCACTACCATGCATATCGTCTTCGGCGAACTGATGCCCAAGAGCCTGGCGTTGCAGAAGGCAGAGACGGTATCGCTCGCCATCGTGCGTCCGCTCGCCGTCTTTCTGGTGCTGTTTCGCCCGGCGATCTTCGTGCTCAACGGCTTTGCCAACTGGATGCTCCGCAAGATCGGGCTACAAAACACGTCTGGTGAAGAGCATCTGCATTCTCCGGAAGAACTCAAGTTGCTGTTCGATGCGGCCAGCCGGGCGGGGCTTATTCAAGAAGAACAGGGTGATCTTGTCGACCGGGCACTGACGCTTGGAGAGCGCAAGATCGCGAGTTGCATGACGCCCCGCGCCGATTTCGAATGGATCGACGCAACAGCACCGTTTTCCGAGATCAGGCAGATGATTATCGCCTCCAGCCACAGCCGCTTCCCGGTGCATTCCCCGGATTTCGGCACCCATGCGATGGTGACCGCCAAAGCCGTTCTTTCCCTCGATGCTGGTCTTGCCCGGCTTCCGCCCGAATCCGCTCTGCCGGCCGTCGTCGTTTATGAGAATGCCGCCGTGCTGCACATTCTCGATCAATTCCGACGTAACCGTACCGAATGGGCGCTTGTGGTTGACCAACATGGCGAGGTTCAGGGGCTGGTTACCACCCATGATCTATTCGACGCGCTGGCAGGCGATGCCGACGCCTATCCGATCGAAGTTCCGTCCTCCGACACCCATGATGCCGAACCGGTCGAAGAGCAGGTATTTGACGCAGGAATTTCAATGGATGAATTCCGGCGACAATTGCGAAGACCGCGCCTCGGCGCAGATGACCTTAGAGGTTACCATACAGTCGCGGGATTCGTGCTGGAACGGCTACGCTACCTGCCGGAGGTCGGGACGACGTTTCGGCAGGATGAGCTTTGCTTCGAGGTGAAAGCGATGGACAAGCTTCGTATCACGCGGCTGTCGGTCAAGTCCGTGGATGATAGTTCTTGTGGCGTTGTGACAAAGCATTGAACATAAATCCACTTTTACTTATCCGGCTTTCGTTTTCCAGAAGTCTTTAGCGGCTTCACATAAATTTCAAGGCGATGCGAGACGATTGAAAACCCGTGTTGTCGAGCAATTTCCTCCTGAATCCTCTCAATCTCATCTGATCGGAACTCGATGACATCACCTGTGTCCACATTGATCAGGTGATCATGATGCTCCTGTTCGGCACTCTCAAATCGAGCAGGGCCATCGCCGAAGGTATGCTTCTCCAAAATACCTTTTTCCTGAAGAAGATTAAGCGTTCTATATACGGTAGCGATCGCAATACCTGAATCGATTTGAGTGACCCGGCGATGGAGTTCAACGGCATCAGGATGATCGTCTGACTGTGCCAGAACCTCCATCAGGATGCGGCGAGGACCAGTTAGACGCAGACCGTTTTCTTTACACAGGGTTGCAATATCTTTTGTGAACCGCATTTTAGCCTCCCTGTGATTCCTCAAACGGTATGTCTATAAGGTGCTGCGCCGTATAGAGTTATCTATTCTAAAAAACTACTGTGCCGGCGCTGGCACGGTGATGGTGCATTTTTGGTCTTTCCCTGTCTGCCTGGCCGTCTCTAGGCACGCAGAAAGCTCCCCGCCGCTGGCGTTGTAGAACCGGCCCCCCCATTTCATTTTCTCGACCTCAAGGGGATCGTCCGCCCCGATCATCGCATAGCCGGCGCTGACGCGATCAAAGCCCATGACCAAGCTGGCAACATGGCTATCGGCCGAAAACGGCAGGAAGCGCGGCAACAGCAAAATCAGGAAGATTCCAAGGACCAGCCCAACCAGGCCGGCCGTCCACATGCGGAAATCCTGGCTTTTTCGGTCGTAGGCGCTTTGCGTATAGCTGGCGAGGTTCCGGCCCGCGCGCTCGAGGTCGGATGCCTGGCGCTCGAGCTGCTGCACGGCCGTCTTAACCAGACCCTCACCGCTGCGCTCGAGCGCGCGGGCATAATGCTCCGGCCCATTGCGCAGGACCGGCGATTGCTCGACGCCCTGCAGGTGCTCCGCGACAGCGGCGAGCTGCTGCGCCACCTTGCCAAATTCCGGCCGATAGTCGGCCGCTGGCCCGACTTCCTCGAACCGATCCAAGGCCAGTTCAACGCCCTTGCGGATATTGGTCATTTCCCGCGTGAGATTGCCGGCTAGGCTTTCGACGGTCTGCCGTAGCGCCTCGAACGCCTGCGCCGGGTCGCCGTCCTCGTCGGCCGCTGCCTCTGGCTCAAAACCTTCCATGTCGTCGCGGTTTTCGTCGTCCTCGGTCATGTCTTCTCCCTGTTATCGGCCAAGGCCAAGCGTTCGGCCCCGCGTGATGCTCTGTTCCAGCTCGCGGGATATGCCCTCATTCTGGCGGATTTGCTGGCCGATCCCGAGTTCCTGCCGGCGATTGCGCAGGATGGATTCAACCTGCGGGTCGCGTTCGAGGCTCTTGGCAAGGCCCTGCATCTGGCCTTCGACCTTGCCGCGCGCCTGATCGTGCTGCCAGCCGCGCAGCTCGTGGCGCTGCGCCTTCAAATCCTGCCAGCGTTCAACGAACCGCTCGGCCCGAACATTGGGGTCTTGCTGTGCGGACTGCTCCCGCTTCAGCCCATCCATGACCTGGGCGACACGCTCCCGGCCGGAAAGCTCGGTCATGCTGCGCTCTATCTGCGGGTCATATTGCAGCGCCGACCGCATCAAATCATGTGTGCCCGGCCGCGCCTGGTCGAGTTGCTGGCCGGCCTCGCGCATGTCCTGGCGCTGCATGTCGAGGATGGGCAGGCCCTCGCGCATATGCTGGTGCGCCGACTTATAGGCCCGCGCATAGCGGTCAACGGCGGTTTCCAGCGCCGACAACGGCCGCGCCCGCTCGGCCAGCCGGTCTTGCGCCGGCGCCGGCCGCAAGCTCCCTTCCCTTTCCGGCCGCTGTTCGGGCGAGGAAGGCGTGCGGGACGCCTTCAGCTTCAGCCCGTCGAACATGCCACGCCGCTGCTTCTCGGCCTGCTGCGGCCGTTTCTGGTCGATCTGCGGGCCGTTGTTGCCGGCACGGTCCAGCTCGGGCCGCTCGGCCGCGCTCCGCCGCTGCTGCTGGCGATCGGCGGCGAGATCCTTGCCGAGATCCGCGCGAGGATCTGCACCCACTTTTTGCGAGGATCTCGGCGCGCGGTCCTCGATGCGCTCCCGCTCGACAGGGGGACGCTCGGCCGGAATCTCGATTTCGCTGCGGATGCCCATTTGCTCCGCGATCCCGCGCCGCTCGGCAAAGTCGCGGGTGTAGTCGAGCGTGGTTTCCTTCACGCCCGACCGGGACAGGCGGCGCTCAAGCTGGCTATAGGCCAGCTCGCCGGCGTCCTGCACCTTCCATGTGTTCCGGTGCGTCTGTGTGCCATCGGGCAAGGTGACAGGGGTGGAACCCTCATGCTGAAGGCCGATCTTCTCCCCGATCTCGGGCGCGGCCTCCTTCATGGCCCGCTCAAGATCGACGCCCCATATCGTGCGCTGCTCGCCCTTGGCGTTTTCCAGCGTCACAAAATAGCTCTCGCTATTGCCTTCCTTGTGCTCGAACGGCGCGGCCCCATGCTCGACCAGGCGGCCGGCATTGGTGAACTCGTCCTGGCCCGCATAGAGCTGCACGCCGTCCCTGTGCCGGGTCATGGCGACATAGGTTAGATGCCGGTCCATCGTCCCCGACGCCAGCACATAGGACCGATCGACCGTCGCCCCCTGATTTTTATGGATGGTGGTCGCATAGCCGTGGTCGATTGCCTGATAGTCACCCATCGGCACGCTGATGCTATCCCCGCCTCGGCCGTCGAGCTGCGCGACGATCCGGCCCGGCTCGACGGCCTCAACGGTGCCAAGCATCCCGTTTTTCACGCCTAGATCACGGTTGTTTTCGAGGAATACGATCCGGTCGCCGGGCGCGAACTCCCTCTGGCCGTCATTGGTCTGGAAGGTCAACGCGCCGTTTTCTTCGCCCTGCGCCAGCTCGCCGCGCTCCTGAAGCTCGGCCCTGATCCCCTCATTGATGGCCCGAACATCGGCCCGGCGATGCGCCATCGCAACCCGGGTGCCGTCCGGACGCTGATCGCGGTCGGCAAGATAATCGCGCACGATCTCGCCCCGCGCGTCCTCCCCGATTTCAGCAAGGCTGATATTGCCATGCTCATGATAGGCGGCCAGTCCCTCGGCCGTCCGGTGCGTGGCGAAGTCAACGGAAGCCTCCCGCTGCCAGTCCACGCGCTGCCGGCGAATTTCGGATAGCTCGGCATGGCCGATTTCCTCGGTAATCGCCCGGAACGGTGCGCCGGCCCCGATCGCCTGCAACTGCTCGTGGTCGCCGACAAGGACGATCTTCGCCCCGCGTGCCTCGGCCTCTCCAACAAAGCGGGCGAGCTGGCGGCTCCCGACCATGCCCGCCTCGTCGATCACGAACACGTCGCCGCGGCCGAGTGTACCGCGGTCGTTTTCCCAACCGCGGGACCATGACGCCAGGGTGCGGCTCTGGATGCCGGAAGATTCCTCCAAGCCCTCGGCCGCCTTCCCCGACAAAGCCGCGCCGTGGACCTGATAGCCCTCGGCCTCCCATGCCTCGCGCGCGGCCGCGAGCATGGTGGATTTGCCCGCACCGGCGAAACCGACAACAGCCGCGATCCGCTCCGGCCCGGTAATATGCTCGATCGCGTTACGCTGCTCGGCCGACAATCCCGCTGTCATATCGCCGGCGCTGCGCTGAATGGCGGCGTCCTGGGCAGCCATCGCCCGCTCGACATGACGGCGATCGACGCCATGACCTTGCGCCTCGTGCATCCGCTGCGCGCTCTCGATCATGCCGGATTCGATCTCGACCATTTCGCGGGTCGAATACCGCGCAAGCTCGATCTCGCCCGTTGCCGGGTCCGCGCGCTCGGCCTGCAACTCGACCAGTGCCGGCGAGGCCATCACCTTCGCAAACGCGCTCTGGAACTCCCCAATGTCATCATTGATGTAGCGATGCAGCGTCCGCGCCACGTCGCGCCGGTCGAACACGCTCTTTTCGCCGGTGATGAGGGTTAGAACCTGCTCGGGCTTCTCGCGGATAAGATCGGCATTGCGCTGCGCCGCTTCCTCGTCCAGTCGCGTGCGCGCCACGTCGAGGCCGCGCCGCTCCATCTGCGTGGCATGGACGCCCATATGCTCGGTCGGCGCGATCTCAAGGCCGCGCTCCATGTGGGAACGATGGTCGATCCGAATATCATGCCCGGCCAGTGCCAGCCGTTCATTGGCGACATTCTCCCAGGTCTGGCGAAGGTCGCGGAGCTGCATATCTGTCGTCGGTAGATCGTTCGACAGCAGCCATTTGTTTTCGCGCTCAAGATAGGTCTTGTCGCCTAACCCGTCCTCCGTAACCTGCCGCGTCGTCATCATAATGTGAGCATGGTGATTGCGAACGTCGCTGGCATCATGCGGCGCATGGATGGCGAAATCCACGGCTGCGCCATAACGGTTCGCCAATTCCTGCGCGATCTCCCGCGTTGCCTCTAGCCGCTGCTCGGCCGAAAGCTCGTGCGGTAAGGCAACCTCAAATTCGCGGGCAACGCGCGCGTCCTTCCGCTTCTCGGCAAACTCGGCGGCGTTCCACAAGTCCGACCGATCCCGCGCCCAATCCGCATTGACGCCCTCGGGCAAGACGATCTCGGCATGTTCGACGCCCTGCTTTGCCGTGTAGTCGTGCGTTATGCCGTCGCGCTCGTTGGTCAGCCTCTCCCCGGCGCGATAAGCCATTGAGGCGACGGCGCTACGGCCCGACGCCCGCGAAACTGGCTTCATGCTGAAATGGTAGATCGCCA
>NZ_CALMYP010000001.1 GCF_937873615.1 uncultured Paracoccus sp. | reverse complement strand
CGCGCGAACGCGCCAAGGAACTGCGCCGCGCCATCGACGAGGGACAGGATCCTCTTGCGACACGCGACGAGTGGCGCGGGGCCTCGCGCGTCACCGACATGATCGACCGCTACATCGCCGAACACCTGCCCAAACTGGCCAAGACCAATGCGGGCGACCAGGTCTCGATGCTGAAGAAGATGGTGGAACCGGCCTGGGGCAACCGGCTGGTGACGGAGATCACCAAGTCGGACGTCGCCAAGTTCCTCGATTTCGTGGCCGAGGGGCGTCCCCGTCCCTGCAAGGCGAAGCCCAACAACCGGGCCCGCAAGCTGCAGGGCCACAAGCCCACCCCGATCCGCGCCAACCGCATGGGCGAAATGCTGCGCAAGATGTTCACGCTGGCGGTGGAATGGGAATGGCGGACTGACAACCCCGCGCAGGGGTTCCATCGGCGCATTGAACATGCCCGCGAGCGGTTCCTGTCGCCCGAAGAGCTGACCCGGCTGGCATCCGTGCTGGATGCAGCCGAGGATCAGCGCGCCGCGGGAATCATTCGCATGTGCATGCTGACCGGCGCCCGGGTGGGCGAGGTGCGTACCGCACGGTTCGAACAGTTCAACCTCGACTATGCCATCTGGTCGAAACCCGCGTCGACCACCAAGCAGCGCAAGATCCACCGCGTCCCGATTTCGCAGGACGTGGCGGCCATAGTGCGGCTGCGCCTTGAGGCGGTGCCCAGCGGCAACCCATGGTTGTTCCCCGGCGACACGGTTGGCCAGCCGGTGCGGGAAATCCGACGCTTCTGGGTAAAGGCACAGAAGGAGGCCGGGCTGGCCGACGTCCGTATCCATGACCTGCGCCACACCTTCGCATCGCTGCTGGTCAGCGGCGGCGCGTCGCTGGAAATGATCGGCAAGCTCCTGGGCCACAGTCAGATGCAGACCACCCAGCGCTATGCACACCTGATGGACTCCCCCCTGCGCGCAGGCGTCGATACGGTGGCCAGCCTCCTGCGTCCGCGGCCCCGCCTTGTGCATGACGCAGCGCAGGACGGGACCGACCTGCCGAGATCAGCCTGACCCTCACGCTGCATCCTCGCCACGCAGCTTGCGCCAGAGCGAGGTCAGCCGTTTGCGGATGGTGCTTTCATCCGGCACTTCGCCCGACTTCGAGTTTTGCACGAACCAGTCCTGCACCATTGAAACCAGCGCGGTCTGGGTGTCGGGCACCCCTTTTTCGAACAGGAACCACGTCAGCCACGCGTACATCGCGTCCCAATCATAGCGCGGGCTGGCGCCGATGGTGGAGGCCGGTCGCCGCAGCAGATCACGTTCCTCCTCGAACTGCTGCAGGGATCCCGCCGACAGTAGAAGGTCGGACGACCGGATCGGCACGCCGTCGGGAGGGTCCGTCACCTTCAGCCAGGTCCTGGACCCGGGCGGCATCACGCGCCGTAGCCGCGCCTGTTCATCGCTCGGGCCGATCCGTCTGAACATCGGCATCAACTCGGCAATCGGAACCTCGACCAGGCCAGCGACAGTCTCAGCGCCGCAACTGACCGGCGGAATGCCGGCCAGAACCTGAAGGTATCCTGCTGCGGCCCAGCCAGCGATATCTGCCGGGGGACACCGCCCGGGCGCGCTGGCTGGTCCGCAACAACGGCTATGCGGCGAACGCCGTGGAGAGCTTCGCCAGCAATGTCGTCGGCGATGGCATCAAGCCCTCGTCGTCGATTGCCGACGCCACGCTGAAGGAGCAGCTTCAGGTGCTCTGGCTGGCCTGGACCGATGATTCCGATGCCGAGGGCCTGACGGATTTCTACGGGCTTCAGCGCCGGGCGGCGCGCGAGGTGTTTCTGTCGGGCGAGGTGTTCCTCCGCATCCGTCCGCGCCGGGCCGAGGACGGTCTGACCGTGCCCTTGCAACTGCAGATGCTGCCCGCCGAAATGCTGCCGCTGGATCTGAACCGCAGCCTGCCCGGTGCCGGGTTGATCCGGCAGGGCATCGAGTTCGACGGAATTGGACGCCGCTTGGCCTATCACTTCCTGCGTCGCCACCCCGGCGACATGACCGATCCCGGCCTTTCCGGCGAAACCGTCCGGGTTCCGGCCTCGGAGGTGATCCATGTGCTGGACCCGGTCGAGGCCGGGCAGCTCCGGGGCGTCTCGCGCTTCGCTCCGGCCATCGTGAAGCTTTTCACCCTCGACCTCTACGACGATGCCGAGTTGGAGCGGAAGAAGATCGCGGCGATGTTCGCGATGTTCATCACCTCGCCCGCCCCGGAAACCCCGCTGGAACCGGCCGAGGAGGATCTGGAGGTCGAGCCCGGCCAGGTGGTTCGCCTCGATCCCGGCGAGGACGTCACCACCCCCGCCACCCCGGATTCGGGCGGCACCTATGAGCCCTTCCAATACCGGACCCTGCTGCAGATCGGCGCGGCGCTGGGCGTGCCCTATGGTTCCATGACCGGCGACACCGCCAAGGGCAATTTCTCCAACACCCGGATCGCACTGGTGGATTTCCGACGCAGGATCTCGGCCTTCCAGCATTCGGTCATGGTCTTCCAGCTCTGCCGCGCGGTCTGGGCGCGCTGGATGGATGTGGCCGTTCTCTCCGGCGCGCTGGACCTGCCGGGCTATGACAGCCAGCGGCGGTACTATCAGGCCTGTGTCTGGCTGCCGACCAAATGGGACTGGGTCGATCCGATGAAGGATGCCTCGGCCGAGATCCTGCAGATCGAGGCGGGCCTGAAATCCCGCACGCAAGCCATCTCCGAGCGCGGCTACGACGCCGAACAGGTCGACCGCGAAATCGCCGCCGAGCGGAAGCGCGAACGGGCGCTGGGCCTCGACTTCCGCCGCCCGGGGTCGCCCGCGCAGGGGCCAGGTGAAGGTGGGGCAAAAGGCCCCGACGAAGACGCCACCAAGGACGAAAACTCCGGCGACGAAAATACCGACCGAAAGGAGGGTGCATGATGCATCATGTCCAGATCGCGCAGCGCGCCTTCAACACCCCCCTGATGGTGGATCCCGCGAAGGCGCTGGCCTTCCTGTCCGGGCTGGGGCCGCGCATCATCGGGCAAGAGATCACCTTCGCGGGCATCGACTTGCCCTTCGGGGATGTCGCGCTGGCCACCCTGCCCGCCCGTGCCTCGCTCTTCGGCAATGATCTTGCGCAGCACCATCAGCGCAATGGCACCCAGCCCTTCGCGCTGGTGGACGGCATCGCGGTGATCGAGATCGCCGGAACGCTGGTCCATCGTGGGGCATGGATCGGGCAGTCCTCGGGCCTGACCTCCTATGAAGGGATCGCGGCGCAGATCGACGCGGCCATCGCCGACCCGGGCGTACGCGGCATCGCGCTGGACATCGACAGCTTCGGCGGTGAGGTCGCGGGCGCCTTCGATCTGGCCGACCGCATCCGGGCCGCCCGGGCGCTGAAGCCGGTCCAGGCCTTCGTCGCCGAGCATGCCCTGTCGGCGGGATACGTCCTCGCCTCCCAGGCCGACCGCATCATCCTGCCCCGCACCGGCGCTGTCGGCAGCATCGGCGTGATAGCCCTGCACACCGACATGAGCGGCGCCCTCGATCAGAAGGGCATCGCCGTCACGCTGATCCATGCCGGGACGCACAAGATCGACGCCAATCCGTATCAGCCCCTTCCGCAAGCGGTGGGCGACCAGATGCAGCGCGAGTTGGAAGTGGTCCGCTTTCTCTTCGCCGAAACCGTCGCTGCCGGGCGCGGGGATCGGCTGACCCGAGACGCGGCACTCGCCACCGAAGCAGCGGTGTTCCGGGGCGCCGACGCCATCGCCGCAGGCCTCGCCGACGAGGTGGCCGATCCCGTCACCGCCTTCCACGCCTTCGCCGCCGCCCCGCGCGGCACAACCTCCCCCAGCAGAAAGGGTCCGAAGATGACCTCCCTCCCCACCGACACCTCGAACCCGGCTGCCGCCGCGCCCATCGCTACCGCACCGGCTGACCCCATGGTGCCCGCGCCCGAGCCGCCCGCAGCTCCCGCCAGTCCAAATGCTGCGCCCACGACGGTTGCGCCATCGTCGGCGCCCATTCCACCAGTGGCCCCGCTCCCGGCACCTGAAGCTCAGGCACCCAATGCCGACGCCATCCGCGCCGAGGCAGCCGAGGTGGCGCAGATCTGTGCCCAGGCCGCGCGCCTTGGCGTGACCATCGACGCCGCCGACGCGGTCACGAAGGGGCTGAAACCCGAAGCCCTGCGCGCTCGCGTGCTGGCCGATCTCGCGGCGCGCAGCGATGCGGCGGGGATCGTCTCCACCGCCCCGGCGGCGGCGGCCGCGAAAGACAGCCCGCTCATCGCCGCCGCCCGGAAGGTCGCGGCCGAGGCTAAGCGCTGATCCAGCGCCCCTTTTCTATCCCCCAACACATGGAGACTGACCCATGCCCGTCCTGACCCAACCGCCCAGCCCGGGCGATGTCCTCAAATACGAGGTCAACCCGAACTATACCCGCGAGACCGTCACCCTCTTGATGGGGATGCCCTATCCGGTGGGCGCTGTCCTCGGGAAGATCACCGCCAGCGGCAAATACAAGCTGGCGACCAGCGGCGGCACCGACGGCGCCCAGACCGCCACCGCCGTGTTGCTTCATGCCGTCGATGCGACCCTCGCCGATGCCGTCGGCATCGTCGTCGCACGGGGCCCGTCCATCGTCTCGCGGGCGGAGCTGGCTTACGACGCCACCGTCGATGACGGTGCCAAGATCACCACCAAGCTCGGCCAGCTCGCCGCCGTCGGCATCATCGCCCGCGACGGCGTCTGACGTCGACGCGCCCACTGATCGCACCTCCAGACGAGCGCGGTTCAGCCGCAATCGTCTCGCCCTTTCCCAAAATCCACGGAGTCCGCCATGAATGCCATCATCCGCAACCCCTTCGACGCTGGCGGCTATTCGCTGGCCGAGATGACGCAGGCCATCAACATCCTGCCCAACCTCTACACCCGCCTCGGCCAGATCGGCCTCTTCCGCTTCGAGGGCGTCACCCAGCGCAGCATCGTCATCGAACAGTTCCAGGGCGTGCTGAGCCTGCTGCCCTCGGTGCCGCTCGGCGCCCCGGCCACCGTCGGCACCCGCGAGGGGCGGTCGATGCGCAGCTTCGCCCTGCCCTGGATCCCGCATGACGATATCATCCTGCCAGGGGACATCCAGGGACAACCTGCGCTGGGCGTCTCCGATGCCGCCGATCCGCTGGTCGAGGTGATGAACCGCAAGCTGCAGCTGATGCGCCGCAAACACGCCCAGACCCGCGAATACATGGAGATGAACGCGCTCCGCGGCATCGTGAAGGATGGTGCGGGCACCACGCTCTATAATTACTTCAGCGAGTTCGGCCTCACCCAGATCTCGGTGGACTTCGTGCTGGGGACCGCGGGCACCAATGTGCAGGGCAAGGTCCGTGAGGTGCTGCGCGCCATCGAGGACAATCTTCTCGGGGAATCGATGACCCGGGCGCATGCGCTGGTCAGCCCCGAGTTCTTCGACAAGCTGATCAGCCACCCCAAGACCGAGGATGCCTACAAGTTCTATTCCGCCACCGGTGGCCAGCCCCTGCGCGAGGATGTCCGCCGTGCCTTTCCCTTCGCGGGGATCCTGTTCGAGGAATACACCGGCAGCGCCACACTTTCGACGGGCACCGCCGAGCGCTTCCTGCCCGCAGGCGAAGGCGTCGCCTTTCCGATCGGCACTTTCGACACCTTCACCACCTATGGCGGCCCGGCGAACCTCTTGGAGGCTGCCAACACCATCGGCCTGCCACTCTATGCCCGCCAGCATCTCGACGAGAAGGGCCGCTGGATCGATCTGATGACCGAGGCCTCGATCCTGCCGGTCAACAAGCGGCCGCGCCTCGCGATCCGCCTGCACAGTTCGAACTGACGGCGGGCATGCATAATGTCGGTGTTCGAGGCGGCGTTGGGCCGCATCTTCACCAATCCCTCGATAGCGGTGGCGGCGGTGTGGATTTCCGCCGCCACCTCGGCGGAGCGTCCGATCCGGGTGATCCGCCGTACCCCGGACCGCATCACCGAGTTCGGGGCGGGCCGCTTCCTCAGCGACACGATCATGGTCGATATCCAGGTCTCCGACCTGCCCGATCCCCAACCGGGCGACCTGCTGGTGATCGGCGCGGACAGCTTCATCCTTCAGGGCGAGCCGATCCGCGACCACGAACGGTTGATCTGGACGCTGGACCTGCGGCCCGCGTGAAGTTGAAGCTTGAGATCAGCCCCGACCTCGTCGCCCTGATGAGGGCCGAGATCGCCGCCGGGGAAAAGGCGGTGTCGGCGGCGATGCGCGCGGCGGGTGCCGACCTGAAATCCGCCTGGCGCGGGCAGATCACCGGTGCGGGGCTGGGAACCCGGCTCGGCAACTCGATCCGGCTCGCCACCTGGCCGAAATCCAGCGACAGCCTGAACGCTGCCGCGCTGGTCTGGTCCAATGCCCCGGTGATCATCGGCGCGCATGACACAGGGCCGCTGATCCGGTCCAGGGATGGGTTCTGGCTGGCCATCCCCACACCGGCCGCCGGGAATTCCGTCAAGGGCGGCCGGATCACCCCCGCCGAATGGGAACGCCGAACCGGGTTGCGCCTGCGGTTCATCTATCGTCGTCGCGGGCCCAGCCTGCTGGTGGCAGAAGGGCGGTTGAATTCCAAAGGCCGCGCCGTGGCTTCCAAATCCAGGACCGGGCGCGGCGTGGCAACCGTGCCGATCTTCCTGCTGGTGCCGCAGGTCCGCTTGCGCAAACGGTTGGATCTGGCGCGGGATGCCGAACGGGCTGCGGAGGGCGTGCCGGGGATGATTGTGGCGAATTGGGCGGCAGGGAAGCCGTGACGCGCGAGCGGCGTCACCTCTGCTCCATCAGTTCGGCAAGCTGGCCGGTAGATTTCTGCACACCTGCCAACAGGGCCTTCCAGTCACCGGGCGGGTTGCCATCCTCCAGCATGCCCTTGAACACCCGATAGGCGTCCGTGCGGCTGTCATAGGCGCGCAGCGTCGTATCGTCGTTCACCCATGTAAAGATGATGATGCGGCTTTCAGCATGGAAGCGGAAGAACAGCCGGTATTGCTGAAAGAACTTCGCCCGGAACCAGTGCCGGTGCTCGTCGCCAAGCGTGTTGCCCTGCCGGAACTTCGGGTTGGCAGGGTCGCACGGGATTTCCGCAAGGATCAGCCTGGTGATCGCAGCAAGGCGCTTGGTTGCGTTCTTGCCGCGATAGCCCGCCGGGTTTGCGGCCTTGAGAGCCGTGACCTTTTCGGCAAGCTCCGCCACCTGATCAAGAAACAGCGGATGCGCGAACAGGGTCCATCCGTTGACGACCAGTGGCACCACGGAACCGTCGGTCATTCATCGTCGGGCGACAGGGCCGCATCAAGATCAAGCTCGACACCATCGACCAGCTCGGACAGCTTGTCCCGCAGCGGGGCATCCAGGGCGCGGATATGGCCGGGATTATGGCTGATGTCCTGCGCGAGGAAGGCAAGAAAGGCCCCGATGGCCGGGTCTTCCACGGCATCCGGTGCGCGGCGCAGCAGAACGTCACCTTCCGGCAGAATGGTGTAGGAGATGCGATCACGCTTCTTGAGGCCGAGCGCCTTGCGCACCACCCCGGGCATCGTCGTCTGGTATTTGTCGGTCAGCGTGGACTCGACCTTGAGTTCGGCAAGCATGTGATTCTCCCTCACGACGCAAACACAGGGTAAGGCAAACGCATTACCTATTCAAGAACGCCGCGCCAGATTGCCGGATGGCGCTCCGAACATTTCACGAAGCTGGTGCCATCATGCCCACCACCCGCGAAACCGTCCTCGCCGCGCTGCTGACGCGGCTGCAACCGCTTGCCGCCCTCACCTTACGCGACGAGATCCTTCCCGAGCGCATCCCGGCTGCCGGGCTGATCATCCTGCGCGACGGCCAGCCGGGCGAGCCGGAGGTGACGCTGTCGCCCCTGCGCCATCACTACCAGCACCGGGCCGAGCTGGAGGTCGTCGTCCAGGCTGGCACGGGGCGGGCTACGGCGTTCGACAGCCTGATCGCTGCCATCGGCGTGACGCTGGAGGCAGACCGCACCCTCGGCGGGCTCTGCGACTGGGTCGAACCGGAGGCCCCGGCCTCGGTCGATCTGCCCATCGAAGGCGCGGCTGCCCTGAAGGCGGCGGTGATCACCGTCGTGCTGCACTACACCACCCCCGGCCCCCTGGCCTGACACCCACAACATCGAGGAGACCCCCATGGCACGTGCGCAAGGCGCGCGGGCGCAGATGGCGCTTGCGTATGAGACCTCTTACGGCACCCCGCCAGTCGGCGGCTTCACCAGGATGCCCTTCGCCAGCACCTCGCTGGGATCGGAGCAGCCACTCCTGAACAGCGAGCTTCTCGGCTATGGCCGCGACCCGCTGCCGCCGATCAAGGATGCGGTGACGGCCGACGGTGATGTCATGGTGCCAGTCGACGCCGAGGCCTTCGGCTTCTGGCTGAAGGCGGCTTTCGGCGACCCGATCACCTCCGGCGCGGGGCCCTGGACCCATGAGTTCCGCTCGGGCAGTTGGACCCTGCCCTCGATGTCGATCGAGACCGGCATGCCCGAAGTGCCGCGCTTTGCCATGTATTCCGGCTGCGTGCTGGATCAGCTCTCCTGGCAGGTGCAGCGCTCGGGTCTCTTGACTGCCACCGCCCGGCTGGTGGCGCAGGGCGAGACCATCGCCGCCGCGACCGGGGCCGGCACGCCCGCCGAGCTGGGCCTGAAGCGGTTCGGGCATTTCAACGGCGCGATCAGCCGGAACGGCAGCAGCCTGGGCAACGTCGTCTCCGCCGAGATCACATATGCCAACAATCTCGACCGGATCGAGACCATCCGCAGCGACGGCAAGATCGACGGGGCCGACCCGTCCATCGCCGCGCTGACCGGCCGGATCGAGGTCCGCTTCGCCGACAGCACGCTGGTCACGCAGGCCATCAACGGTGATCCCTGCGAGATCAGCTTCGACTATGTCCTGCCATCGGGCGAAAGCTTCACCTTCACCGCCCACGCCGTCTATCTGCCGCGCCCCCGGATCGAGATTTCCGGGCCGCAGGGTGTGCAGGCGACGTTCGACTGGCAGGCTGCCAAGGCCGCCAGCCCGGCCCGCATGTGCACCGCAACCCTCATCAACAGCATCGCGAGTTACTGACCATGATCCGCCTGAACCTGACCGCCACGCCGGAATGGCTTGACCTCGCCCCCGGCCTGCGCCTGCTGGTCGGCCCACTGACCACCGCGCTGATGGTTTCTGCACGCGCCGATCCGGCCATCGAAGCCCTGCCCGAGGGTGCCAGCCAGGAGGCGCTGGCCCTTGCGATGGCGAAAGCTGTCGCCCGTCGCGCCGTGCTGGATTGGGAGGGCGTGGGCGATGCCATGAGCCACCCCTTGCCCGTCACCCCGGAGGGCATCGATGCCCTCTTGGAAATCTGGCCGGTCTTCGAGGCGTTCCAGACCATGTATGTCGCCAAGGGCCTGATCCTGGACGCGGAAAAAAACGTCTCCGCGCCCTCGCCGAGTGGTGCTTCGGCGGTGGCGACCGCTACTGCGCCGCCTGTAACGGCCCCTGCCCGGACTGCCCGGCAAGGCTGAACCGGCCCCAGACGCCGGAAGGCTGGCAGGTCTGGGATCTGATCGGCCGCCTTGGTGGTCAGATGCGGGTGATCCCCGGCGCGGTCTTGGGCTGGGACATGGGCGCGGCCCTCGCCATGGCGCGGGCGCTGGGCATCACCCCCCTGATCGCCGCCGAACTGCTGCCCGAGATCGAGGCGGTCATGGTGCGCAAGCTGAACGAACAGATGGCGGACGGCAGCGCGGCGGGCGTCAACCCCTGAATTTCTCGATCAGGGTGACGCCCGGCAGGCCCTCGAAATGCCTGTCGCAGGTCAGCAGCGTCGCAGCCCGGGCCCGCGCCGTGGCGAACATGATCGCATCCGCCGTTGCCAGCTTGTGGTCCCGACATGCCTCGGCCGCGGCGAGGGCAATCTCGGTATCGAGCGCCACGACCTGACAGACCTGCGTGAAGGCGATCACCTGATCCGCCTTGTCCTCGCCGACCTCGCGGGCCAGCCATTTCGTCAGTTCAAGCTGCACCATGGTCGGCACCAGCCAGTCGGCCTGTTCGGGCAGATGTTCGGCCACCTTCTCCCCGGTGGGCGAGCCGATCAGCCATTCGATCCACGCCGACGTGTCGACGAGGACCATCAGAACCGATCCGCGCGGTCACGGTAATCCGTGGTGGATGCGCCGCGCGCGAGGCCCTTCAATACTTCCCGCTTCGGGACCGGCACCAGCAGGACGCCCGTGCCCTTGGGGATGAAGGCAAAGGTCAGCCCGGCCTCCCAGGCTTGCGCGCTCCGGATCGCCTTGGGGATCGAGATCTGGAATTTCGAAGACAGGGTTGCGGTCTCGGACATGATCATACGCCTCCATGATCGATGCGCAGAACGTAAGACGCCGGAGCGGCAAAATCAAGGAACTCAGAAATGGCTGAAAAGCGTGTGTCCGTCCGCCTCGTGGCGGAGGGCGGTCGTTAGGTGCGTGCAGAGCTGGAAGGCATCGGCGATGCCGGTGCGCGAGGGTTTGGCCGTCTCTCGACCGAGATGGAACCGGCCAACACCCGGCTCGCCAGCTTTGCCCGCAAGGCCGGGATCGCGCTGGCGGCAGTAACGGTTGCGGCGGCTGCGGCTGGCGTGGCGATGGTCCGATCCGGATTGGAAACCATTGGCGCGCAAGCTGACATGGCCGCGTCCCTGAAAACCACAGTCGAAAGTCTGCAGGTGCTGACATGGGCCGGTGAGCTGGCAGGCGTGTCGATGGGGGAGATCGAACAGGCCACGAAGAAGCTGACCACCCGGTTGTCGGAAGCGGCAGCTGGATCCGGATCGGCCGTCGGCGCGCTGGAACGGTTGAACCTCTCGGCCTCTGACCTGCAGGCCCTGCCGCTCGACCAGCGCATCGTCGCCATTCAGGAAGCCTTGAACCGGTTCGTGCCGGAAGCGGAGCGGGCGGCTGTTGCCTCCGATCTGTTCGGCGACAAGGCCGCCCTGGCCTTCCTGCGGATTGACCCGGCCACCTTACGCGAGGCGGCGCAGGATGTGCGCGATTTCGGGGTAGCAGTCAGTGCCAGCGATGCCGCCCAGATCGAACGCACAGGTGATGCCATCGCCAAGCTCAGCCTGATCTGGCTCGGCCTGACCAACCGGCTGACCGCGGCTGTTGCCCCGGCACTGGAAACCATCGCGAACACGCTGGCCGACATGGCGCGCAGCACCGGGCCGATTGGCATCGCGATCAACGCGCTGTTCGACAACATCGGCCGCCTCACCACCTATGCCGCGACATTTGCGACGCTGATGGCCGGGCGCTGGGTGGCGGGGCTGGCGGCGGCGGCCTTGTCCGTTCGCGGCCTTGCAACCGGATTGGTGATCCTGCGCGGGGCGCTGATCCGCACCGGCATCGGCGCCTTGATCGTTGGCGCAGGGGAGCTGGTGTTCCAGTTCACCCGGCTGGTCGCGGGCGCTGGCGGTTTTGGCGCAGCCATTGGCCTTCTGAAGGATCTGGCGCTGGAGGTCTGGGATCGCATCGGCCTTGGGGCCGCATCTGCCTGGTCGAAGATCGAAGCCAGTTGGGCCGGGCTGCAGGCCACCATCTACGGCGCGATGCAGTCTTCGGTCGAGGCGGTGACCAGCTTCGGCAATTCGGCGGCGGGCATCTTCAAAGGGGCCTATGACGCGGTGAAGGCGATCTGGGGCCAATTGCCCGGTGCCATCGGTGATTTTGCCTTCCAGGCAGCCAACGGTCTGATTGGCGGTGTCGAGGCGATGCTGAACGGGGTCGTAACCCGGATCAACAGTTTTATCCACGGGCTGAACGCGGCGCTCGACCTGCTTCCCGATTGGGCCGTGGGCGAAGGTGGGGTCCGGATCGGCACGTTGGATCCCGTGGCACTGGGCCAGATCGACAACCCTTTTGCCGGATCGGCTGCTGCGGCCGGAACTGCCGCCTCAGAAGCCTTCTCGACCGCGATGGCGCAGACCTACGTCACCACGCCCGACCTTGGCTTGACCGGAATGGCCGGGGAGGCCACCGCCCGTGCGGATGCCTGGCGCGAGGCTTCCGGCATGCTGGCCGATGCCGCTGCACGCCCAATGCAAGGCTGGCAGGCGTTGAAGGACGCCGTTTCTGGCGCTGGCAGCGAGGGTGAAGCTGCCCTCGACGGCGCAGCCGATGCCGCCGACCGGCTGGACAAATCGATGACCGAGGCTGGCCGCGCCGCTGGTGGCGCAGGGGCAGCTGCGGCTGCCGGGGCCGAAGCGGCCAAAACCGGCTGGGAAGCGGCCGTGGCCACGCTCGCTGACTATGCCGCGAAAGCCCGCGACATTGGCGCCGATATCGGCAATGCGCTGGTCTCTGCCTTCACCTCGGCCGAGAATGCCGTGGGCGAGTTCGTCAAGACCGGCAAGCTGGATTTCCGCGACCTGGTCACGTCGATGATCGCCGATCTCGCGAAACTTGCAGCGCGGCGCTTCATCCTCGGTCCCATCGCCAATGCGCTGTCGGGTACGCTGGGCGGCGCAGGTGGCATCTTCGCCAACATCCTGCACGCGGGCGGCATGGTCGGATCGCCGGGCCCGGGCCGCATGGTCCCGGCTTTGGCCTTCGCCGGTGCCCCGCGCATGCATTCGGGTGGCTGGGCCGGGATCAAGCCCGACGAGGTTCCGGCAATCCTGCAGCGAGGGGAGCGGGTTCTGTCGCGGCGTGAGGCTGCTGGTTACGGCCAGGGACCGTCCTCAACACCCGCCATCAACGTCACCATCATGGCCCGCGACGCCGAAAGCTTCCGGCAATCCCGCACGCAAGTCGCAGCCGACATTGCCCGGGCGGTCTCACTCGGGCGCCGAGGAATGTGAGGATCATCCATGGCATTCCATGAAGTCAGGTTCCCCGACAACATCAGCCGCGGGGCGCGCGGAGGCCCTGAACGGCGCACGCAAGTGGTCGAACTGGCTTCTGGCGATGAGGAACGCAACGCCAGCTGGGCCAACAGCCGCCGTCGCTATGATGTCGCATATGGTATCCGCCGCGCTGACGATCTGGCGGCGGTCGTCGCCTTTTTCGAGGCCCGCAATGGCCGGTTGCACGGCTTCCGCTACAAGGATTGGGCCGATTACAAATCCTGCCTTCCCTCGCAGGCGCCCGGTCCGACCGACCAACCCATCGGCACTGGCAACGGTGCCGTCACCAGTTTCGCGCTGCTGAAGCGTTACACCTCCGGGGCGCAGACCTGGACCCGCGCCATCGCCAAGCCGGTCGCGGGAACAGTTCGCCTCGCTCTGAACGGGGTGGAGCAGATGTCCGGCTGGAGCGTCGACACCACCACCGGCAGCGTCACCTTCGCCGCCGCCCCCGGCGCGGGCGTCGCGATCACCGCGGGCTTCGAATTCGACGTCCCCGTCCGCTTCGACACCGACATGCTCGACGTCACCCTCGACCTCGAGCGCCTCGGGTCGATCACGTCCATCCCCCTTCTGGAGATCCGCAGATGAATGATGAATCCGGCTTCTTCGCCACGGTGCTGCGCGATCTGGCAAGTTCCACCGCCGTGATCCTCGCCACCTGGGGTGCGCTGGGCGGCGCGACCAATGCGCTGACCACGCGGATGCGGCTCCGCGACGCCCTGCGCCATATTCTCATCGGCGGCCTGATCGCGGCGGGGATGGGCAGCCTCTTGATGGCGCTTGTCACCCGCTGGCTTGGCCTGCCGCCCGAGGCCATTCCCGCCGGGGGCGCGGCCGGATCGGCGGCCTATCTCGTCGGGGTCTTCGGCCCCGCCTTCATAGAGCTGATCCTCGCGCGCCTGCGCGGCGCAAAGGAAGGCCCCGGCGATGAGTGACCTCCTGCGCCTCGCGCGTTCCCTCCGCTGCGATGCGACCGATCCGCAGCGGACCTACAGCCACAGGCTGCGCGTCGGCTTCGCCATCGCGGCCCTGATTCTCCTTTTCTCAGCCATCGGGTGATCCCATGCACATGACAGACCGGGGCCTTCTGGCCCTGATCCGGCACGAAGGTATCGTGCCCGGACCCTATCTCGATGTGAACGATGTCTGGACCTTCGGCATCGGCCATACCGCCGAGGCCGGAGCCCCCGACCCTGCCCACATGCCGCGCGGCATGCCCGGCGATTCTGATGCCGGGATCCGCGAGGCATTCCGGCTTTTCCGCGTCGACGTCTCTACATACGAGACGGCGGTGCGGCGCGCGGTGAAGGTGCCTCTGGAACCGCACGAGTTCGATGCGCTGGTCTCGTTTCATTACAACACCGGCGGCATCGCCAAGGCGGCGCTGACGAAGGCCCTCAATACGGGAAATCGCACGGCTGCCTCCGATGGCTTCATGGGTTGGCTCAAGCCCGCCGCCATCCGGCCACGGCGCGAGGCCGAACGCACCCTCTTCGCGACGGGACGCTATCCGACCGGGGACATTGCCGTCTGGGCGGTGGACCGCCACGGTCGGGTGAGTTTCGCGCGACCGATCCGGCGGTTGACCGAGGCCGAGGCGCTGGCGCTGCTGCACCCGACCATCGGCCGACCAGCCATACCGACGCCTTCCGTCCCATCCCCGACCACGCATGCAGCACCTGCGCCAGAACCTGCGGAAACCGGGGCAACGCTGGCCGCACGCCTTCTCGCTTTCCTCAAATCTCTGATCGGAGCATGAACATGAACTGGACCCTCGCTCGCGGCCTCGTCTATCTGGCCTGCCTTGCCGCTTCCGGCCTCGCCATGGCGGGCCTCGCTGAGTTCGACCTTGCAACCGGCGCGCTCGATATCCGCCCCTTCAACCTCTACGCTCTGACCGGCGCCTCGGGCGGGGTCGTCTCCTCGGCGCTGGCCTCGCTGGCGTTGCTGCGCGGCTGGGGGCGGAAATGAAGTCGCTCTCCCCCGCGCTTCAGGCGCATCTCGATGACGGTACCACCACGCTCGCCTGGTGCTGGCGGATTTCGCGTTCGGATGGTGTGGCGCTGGGCTTCACCGATCATGACCGAATGCTGGCCTTCGACGGCACCGATTTTGAACCCGAGAGCGGGTTTGCCGCCTCGGAAATCCGCGCGGGCACCGATCTGGCCGTCGATGCGCAGGATGCCACCGGCGTGCTGACCTCGGATCGCATCACCGAAACCGACATCCTCGATGGGCGCTGGGACAATGAGGCGGTCGAGCTGTGGCGGGTGAACTGGGCCGATACCAGCCAGCGCGTGCTTCTGCGCCGGGGCGCTGTCGGGCAAATCCGGCGCGGGCGCATGGCCTTCGTGGCTGAGGTCCGTTCGCTGGCGCATGTTCTGGGTCAGACGGTCGGCCGAACGTTTCAGGCGGGGTGCGACGCGGCGCTGGGTGATGCGCGCTGTGGCATCGATCTGGAAAGCGCCATCTACAAGGGTACGGGTGCCGTCACCGACATCTTGCGCGACCGGTCATTCATGGCCTCGGGGCTGTCCGTGTTTGATGCGGGCTGGTTCACCTCCGGGACCCTGACCTGGAACAGCGGCGCAAATGCGGGGCGCATCACTGAAGTGCTGGCGCATGGGCTGGATGGCAGCATCGCGACATTGACCTTGCTGGAGGCACCGGTGCGCGCCGTCGCCGAGGGCGACAGCTTCATCGCCCGCGCGGGCTGCGACAAGCGGATCGCCACCTGCAGCGCCAAGTTCGCCAACACGGCCAACTTCCGAGGGTTCCCCAACATTCCGGGTCAGGATGCGGTCCTGCGCTATGCGAGCCAGGACGGCGGCCATGACGGAAACGTGCTGTGACGCGCCCCTCGACTTCGGCCGATCCCTCACGCGTCGTCGCCACCGCGCGGTCGTGGCTTGGCACGCCATACCACGATCAGGCCAGCCTGCGCGGGGTCGGCTGTGATTGCCTTGGCCTCGCGCGCGGTGTCTGGCGGGAAGTTGTCGGCGACGAGCCCTTCCCGATCCCGCCCTATAGCCGGGATTGGGGCGAGACCGGCCCGCGAGAGGTTCTGGCGGAAGGCGCGCGGGCGATGATGCCCGAAATCCGGCCCTCTGATGCCGGGCCCGGCGCACTCGTCCTGTTCCGCATGACCCCGCGCGCCATACCGAGGCGTGGCTTGACGGCCATGTCCATGCCTTTGCGTTCTTCGGCGCGGTTCCCCAGTCGGTTCTTTATGACAATGACCGCTGCCTGGTTGCCTGGATTCTGCCGGATGGCTCCCGGCAAAGAACCCAGCGGTTCAGCGCGATGTTGTCGCATTACGTGATCCGGGACCGCTATGGCCGTCCCGGCAAAGGCAATGACAAAGGGGCCGTGGAGGGGCTGGTCGGCTACGGACGTCGCAACTTCATGGTGCCGATCCCGTCCTTTCCGGACTGGCACGCGTTCAACGCTCACCTGGAAGAGCAGTGCCGCAAGCGCCAGGGTGATGTTCTGCGTGGCCACAAGGTCAGAATCGGGGAACGGCTGAAGGCCGATCTCGCGGCGATGCGAGATTTGCCCGGCACCCCCTTTGAGGCCTGTGAGTTGCAAAGTGGCCAGGTCACCTCGACATCCGTGGTGCGTTATCGCGGCAATGATTACTCGGTGCCAGTTGCCTACGGCCACCGTGCGGTCTGGATCAAGGGCTTCGTGACCCGGGTTGTCATCGGCTGCGGTGCCGAGGTGATCGCCGAGCATTCGCGCTCCTATGACACCGGCGACATGGTGTTTGATCCACTGCATTACCTGGCGCTGATCGAACGCAAGATCATGTCCTTCGATCAGGCCGCGCCTCTGCAGGGCTGGGAGTTGCCCGAAGCGTTCAAAACCCTGCGCCGACTGCTGGAAGCCCGGCAGGGAAAGGCCGGCAAGCGCGAGTATGTGCAGGTCCTGCGCCTTCTGGAGCGCTTCGAGATTGACGTGCTGCATCTTGCCGTCAAAGATGCCCTGCGAATGGGAGCGGTCAGCTTCGATGCAATCAAGCACCTGATCTTGTGCAGGGTCGAGCAAAGGCCTCCGAGGCTGGATCTGGATGTTTATCCCTTCCTGCCCAGAACCAACATCACCACCACCTCCGCCGCATCTTACATGAGCCTGCTGGCAGGGGGTGGGGCATGACAGATGCACCCGAACTGCTGCTGGCCCACCATCTCAAAACGCTTCGGCTGCCCACGTTCCTGCGTGAACATGACAAGCAGGCCCGTATCTGCGCCGCTGAAGGCGTAGATCACGTGCGTTACCTGGCCCGGCTGACCGAGCTGGAACTGATCGACCGGGAACGGCGCATGGTGGAACGCCGGATCAAGGCCGCAAAGTTCGCGACCATCAAAAGCCTGGACAGCTTCGACTTCAAGGCGATCCCGTCGCTCAACAAGATGATGGTGCTGGAGCTGGCGCGCTGCGAATGGATCGAACGCAAGGAGAATGTGATCGCGCTCGGTCCCTCCGGCACCGGCAAGACCCATGTCGCCCTCGGGCTGGGACTGGCTGCCTGCCAGAAAGGATTGCCTGTCGCCTTCGTGACCGCCGCAGCTCTTGTGCACGAGATGATGGAGGCCCGCGACGAAAAACGCCTCCTGCAACTCCAGCGCAAACTCGCCAAGGTCAAACTGCTGATCATCGACGAGCTGGGATTCGTCCCCTTGAGCAAAACCGGCGCCGAGCTTCTGTTCGAGCTGATCTCACAGCGCTACGAGCGAGGGGCGACCCTGATCACGTCGAACCTGCCCTTCGAGGAGTGGACCGAAACCTTCGGCACCGAACGCCTGACCGGCGCGCTGCTGGACCGGCTGACACACCACGTCAACATCCTCGAGATGAACGGCGAAAGCTACCGCCTCAATCAAAGCCGCGCCCGCCTCGCCGCCGCTAACAAATGAACCTCACAGAATTGGCCTGACGGCCAATGCGCCTTGGACCGGGCTTGCTATATGAGGGCCGCACGCTCCAAGGCGCTCGCCCCAAACTGGCCGACTTTTGCTCCGCCACAATGGCCGAATTTTACTCCGCCGTTGACAGCGGCGCGGATCGGCACCGCCGCAAGCTGGAACGCCCGCATCAAGGATGTCAGGGCGAACGGGCTTGTAAGCCTTGTTCACGCGACGGCGGAACGCTGGTTCATGGCCGGGTTCGGCACCGATTATCGCGAGACCGTCGAGGCCATCCTGGGCAGCTTCGCGACGACCTCTGTCGATGGTTACACCGGATGTTGCGCGGCTCTTGCCGAAGCGGATTTTCGAGGCCAGCTTGCCCTGATCATGCACCCGTTGCTTGCAATTTCCGGTGATGACGATCCCGTTTGCCCCCCGGCCGATCTTAAGGCGATTGCCGATGCTGTGCAGAACGGGCATCACCTGTCGCTGCCGGGCCGGCATATCGTCAACCTGGAATCGGCGTCTCGCTTCAACGCGGCCTTGAAGCAATTCCTCCAACCCAGCGCAACGCCGCCAAAGCAACAACCCGAGAGCATGTCATGACCCCTTGCATCATCTGCGTCGCCATCACCGGTTCGCTTCCGACCAAGGAAAATAACCCCGCAGTGCCCATCACGATCCCCGAGCAGATCGAATCCACCCACGAGGCCTTCGAGGCCGGGGCCTCGATCGTCCATTGCCATGTACGAGACGACGACGGCCGACCGACCAGCGATCCCGAACTTTTCGCCCGGCTCAAGGATGGGCTGGTGAAGCACTGCCCCGGCCTGATCGTTCAGCTGTCCACCGGGGGCCGGTCGGGTGCGGGCCGCGAACGCGGCGGAATGCTGTCCTTGCGCCCCGACATGGCGTCGCTGTCGGTGGGGTCGAACAACTTCCCGACCCGCATTTACCAGAACCCGCCCGATCTGGTGGACTGGCTGGCCTCGGAAATGCTAGCCTATGATGTCAAGCCGGAAGTCGAGGCGTTCGACCTGTCGCACATCTTCCAGGCGGCGGCTATGCACAAGGACGGCCGCATCAAGGACCGTCCCTATGTGCAATTCGTCATGGGGGTAAAGAACGCCATGCCGGCTGACCGCGACGTGTTCGACTATTACATCCACACCGTCAAGCGGCTGTTCGGCGAGGATGCGCCCTGGTGCGCGGCCGGCATCGGCCCGCAGCAATTGACGCTGAACGAATGGTCTATCGCCGCGGGCGGACACGCCCGGACCGGGCTTGAAGACAACGTGCGCCGTCGAACGCGGCGCTTGTGCGGCGCGCGGTCGAGATTTGCGCTCGCAACGATCGTCCGGTCGCCAACCCGGAACAGGCCCGCCAGATCCTCGGTATCGCCGCAGCTTGAACCTCAGGCCCTTCAGACCTGCGCCGACAGATTGCAGCGGCAGCGTTCAAACAGGACGTCCCCGCAGCAGCGTCTGCCCGAACCTGATCGCGTTTTCGGCGAAGCTCTGTCAGACGGACGACCGTCCTCCGCACTGGACTTGCGCCTCTGCCCCTTGACCAGCGCCGTGTCCGTAGACGCCTCTGCCGCGACGATCCGGAAGTGTCATAACGACAGATGTCCGGCGGAAGAGCAAGCCCCCCCGCCGGAATCCAGGACTGACACCGCCAGCGCGTGACGCGCTGTCAGCCTTTGGCCGGGTGCTTCTCCATGTAGTCCAGCGTCAGGTGCAAGAGCGTTCTCATGCCGACCAGCAGCGATGCTTCGTCAATGACGAATTGCGGCGAATGGTTGGGGGCCGCCGCGGCGAGATTGCCGTCGGGCGGGGTGGCGCCCACGAACAGAAACAGTCCAGGCACCTCTTGGGCGAAGAACGAGAAATCCTCTGACGGGGTGCGCTTGGGAACCACCACTGCCTCGACGCCGGGGATCGATTGCAGCGTGGGTTCCATGGCCTGCGTCAGTTCGGGATCGTTGACCGTCGTCGCATAGGCGCCCGGAAGGAAGCTGACCTCGGCGCTGCCCTGGCCCGATTGCGCGATCAGCCCTGCGGTGTCCTGCATCCGCTGCTTGATGAAGGCGCGCATGTCCTCGTCGTAGGTGCGCAGCGTCCCTGTCAACACGGCCTCGTCCGGCACGATGTTGGCGCGCGTGCCCGCGTCGAAGGTGCCCACCGTCAGCACCGAGGGCTGGTTGGTCACGTCCACCTGCCGGCTCTGGATGGTCTGAAAGCCCAGCACGATCTGCGAGGCGAGGACGATCGGATCGACGCCGTTCCACGGCATCGCGCCATGCGTCTGCTCTCCTTTGACGTGAACATGAAAGCCGTCCGAAGACGCCAGGATCGGCCCCTCGCGATAGCCGATCTGGCCGGTGGGCATCCCCGACATCAGGTGCAGGCCGAAGACGGCATCCGGGGTGGGATCGTCAAAGGCGCCTTCGGCCAGCATCCGCTGCGCGCCGCCGGTCTCGCCCTCGGGGGCGCCTTCCTCGGCGGGCTGGAAGATCACCATGATGGTGCCGGCAAGATCGTCCTTCATGCCGGCCAGCGCCTCGGCCACGCCCATCAGGATGGCGGTGTGGCCATCGTGCCCACAGGCATGCATGACGCCGACCTCCTCGCCGTTATAGGTCGTGCGCACGGTCGAGGCAAAGGGCAGGCCGGTGTCCTCGGTGACGGGCAGCGCGTCCATGTCGGCGCGCAGGGCCACGACCGGTCCCGGCTTGCCCCCGCGCAATATCCCGATCACCCCGGTGGCCGCGATGCCTTCGCGCACCTCGAAGCCAAGCGCCTTCAGATGTTCGGCCACAAGGCCGGCGGTGCGGGTCTCGCGGTTGCCAAGCTCGGGATGCTGGTGGATGTCGCGCCGCCAGTCGATGACCTTCTGCTCCAGCGCTGCCGCCGAGGCGTCGATGGCGCTGTCCTGGGCATGGGCCGCGCCGGCCAGAAGCGCCAGGCAAAGACTGCCGGTCAGGGCAGTGACGGCAAAGCCGCCATTGGAAACTCGCTTCATCTCAAGCTCTCCTTTGTCGGGGTGATGGCGGCCCCGCCCTCGGGGACAAGGGCAGGGAAGAATGTGGCAGGTGTCAGCCGGCAACCGGTTCGGGCCGGTTGCCGACGCTGGGGCGTCCGGTGGCCGACCAGACGACGCCCCCGATCACGCCGCCGACGATGGCGGGGAGCAGCCAGGCAAAGCCCTGTCCGGCCAGCGGAATGGCATTATAGGCATTCTGCAAGCCTTGCGGCAGGGAGAAGCCCAGCATCGATCCGGTCAGCGCCAGCGAATCGTAGATGCCGATCAGCACCGTGGGAATCGCCATGCCCTTCCAGATGCCGTCATTGGTGAAGAGGCGCGAGAACAGACCCAGGATCGCGATGCAGATTGCCACGGGGTAGATTAGCATGAAGATCGGCCCCGCCATCGCAACAATGTAGTTCACGCCACCGAAGGCCTGCACAATCGCGACAAGCGTCGTGACGATGGCGCCCGTGCGATAGCTGATGCGATTTCCGGTCCATTTCGCCAGGTAGGTGGCCATCACCGCAGTGGCGCCGACGGCGGTTGTCAAACAGGCCAGGATCACCGCGATTGCCAAGGCCTTTGCGCCAAGATTTCCCGCAAGGCTGGATACCAGGCCGGTCAGCAACGCCGCCTGGCCCGGATCCTCGTCGAACAGGCCGCTGCCGGTCGCGCCCAGGTATTCCAGACCGCCATAGACCACGAACAGGCCGACAAACGTGATTGCTGCCGCGCCGATGATCATGGGCACGAAGACCTGATCCTCGGTATAGTTCTTGCGCCTGAGCGCCTCGATGAACAGGACGCCGAACAGCAGGCCGGTCAGCACATCGCCGGTCTGATAGCCGGTCACGAAGCCGAAGGTGAAGGGATTGGCCTCTCGCGGCGCGACCGGTTGTCCCACCGGGTCCACAATGGCCCAGACGACGATGCCCACCAGCAGGACCAGCAGCGCGGGCGTCAGGTACTTGCCGATCTTGTCGATGACGCTGCTGCGGTCGATGGCAAAGAACAGCGAGATCGCGAAATACAGGATCAGGAACATCGCCTTGCCGACAGCGCCCGCAGTCGCGGGAACCAGCGTGGCCATTCCAGTCTCGAAGGCAACGGCGGCGGTGCGCGGAATGGTGACCAGCCAGGCCACCGTGATCATCGTCACAACCATCATCACGGTGCCGAACCACGGTGCGATCGGCCGGGTGAGGCGTTCGAAGGTGCCGCCGCCCAGACCTACCGCAACCACCCCGATCGTGGGCAGCAACATGGCCGTGATCAGCAATCCCAAGAGGCCGGGCAGCCAGTCCGTGCCGGTATGAAATCCCACCTGCGGCGGGAAGATCAGGTTTCCGGCCCCGAAGAAGACCGCGAACATGGCGAAGCCCACGATCACCATGTCGCGCCACATGTGCGGCGCATTCATTTTCAGCATGACCCATCCTCCCAGATGGTAAGAAGCGGTGTGCAGGATTGCGGCGCGATCACCCCAGGATCGCGCGTGCAGCGTCAGTCAGGATTCCCGCCCCGATCGGAATCAGATCGTCGGGAAAGTCGTAATCGGGATTGTGCAGCGCGCTGACCTCGGTTCCCGCGCCGAGCAGGATCATGGCGGTGCGCGCGGTCTGTCCGAAACGTCCAAAATCCTCGGAGCCGCGATAGGGCTCCGTCATCTCGGCCCAAGGCACCTGCCTTGCATCCAGCACCCGGCGGATGATGTCGGTCGCCTCGGCATCGTTTGCGCTGGAAGCGAAATCGTCGTGCCACTCCACGGAAACGCCGAGGCCGGCGTCCCGGGCCACCTGCCGGGCAAGCGCCTCGGCATCAGAACGCAACTGCTCCATCCGGGCGGGCATCAGGGCGCGCAGCGTCGCCTGCAGTTCGGCCCGGCCCGGCGCGATGCCATAGCTCGGCTCGCCCAGACGGGCATGGGTAATCGTGACCAGGGCGAAGTCCGGGTCCATCGGCCCGCCGGGACCAAGGGCGGCAATCTCGCGGATCAGCGCGGCGAGGGACTGTGCCGGCGACACGCCGGTTTCGGGCTGCGAGGCGTGGGCGGTGCGCCCGCGCAACTCGACCCGCAGGCCCACCGAGGCGCAGAACATCGGCCCGGTCCGGAACCGCGCATGGCCAAGAGGCATGCCCGGCATGTTATGCCAGGAAAACGCCATGTCGGGCTGAAGGTCGGCAAATCGGGGATCGGCGATCACCGCCGCCGCGCCCGAGCCGTCCTCCTCGGCGGGCTGGAACATCAGCACCACCCGCCCCGTCGCCGGCCGCTGCCGGGCAAAGGCATAGGCGCAGCCCAACAAGGCCGCGCTATGGCCGTCATGGCCGCACATGTGCCCCCGGCCAGGGATGGTCGAGGCATGGGGAACAAGACCCGTTTCCTCGATCGGCAGCCCATCCAATTCGGCGCGCAGCATCACCGTCGGACCTGGCTCGGCCGCCTCGAAAACTGCGGCGACGCCGTGCCCGCCCAAGTCTGTCACCACGCGGTCAGCGCCGATCTGGCGCAACTTGTCGGCAACAACAGCGGCGGTTTCGCGTTCCTGCCCCGAGACTTCAGGCCTCTGGTGCAGCAGATGACGCAACTCGGTCAGATCCACGATTTCACGATTGCTGAGCATCATTCCCTCCCTCTGCGCCGGCTTAGGCGGCCGTCAGCGCCGCCGATTTCCGTTCGATCATCCCGAACAGGTCGCGGGGGTCGTCGGGATCGGCCAGCAGATCGAGGTTCTGATAAAAGCCGGTGCCCTGCAGCTTGTCGCGCACATAGCGCAGCGCGCTGAAATCCTCGGTCGCAAAGCCCACACTGTCGAACAGTGTGATCTGCCGCTCGTCGGTGCGTCCGGGCACCTGTCCGGTGATGACCTGCCAGATTTCGGTGACGGGAAAATCGGCGGGCATCTGCTGGATTTCGCCCTCGATCCGGGTCTGGGGCGGATATTCGACAAAGACCTTTGATCGCGACAGGATGTCCTTGTGCAGTTCGGTCTTGCCGGGGCAGTCGCCGCCGATCGCGTTGATGTGGATGCCCGCACCCACCATGTTGTCGGTCAGGATCGTGGCATATTGCTTGTCGGCGGTGCAGGTGGTGACGATCTCGGCCCCATGCACGGCGTCATGGCCCGAGGCGCAGGTGATGACGGTCAGCCCGCTTGCTTGCAGGTTCCTCGCGGCCTTGGCGGTTGCCTGCGGGTCGATGTCGTAAAGCCGCACCGTGTCGATTCCGCAGACCGCCTTGAAAGCCAGACACTGGAATTCGGACTGGGCGCCATTGCCGATCATCGCCATGGTGCGCGCACCCTCGGGGACAAGGTATTTCGCCACCAGCGCCGAGGTCGCCGCCGTGCGCAGCGCTGTCAGGATCGTCATTTCGGTCAGCAGCACCGGATAGCCGCTGTCCACGTCGGACAGAACGCCAAAGGCGGTGACGGTCTGGCGCCCGTCCTGGAAGTTCTTGGGGTGGCCGTTCACATATTTGAAGCCATAGGCCTTGCCGTCAGAGGTCGGCATCAGCTCGATCACGCCCTCTTCCGAATGGGCGGCGACCCGCGGCGTCTTGTCGAAGCTTTCCCAGCGGCGGAAATCTTCTTCGATATAGGCGGCCAGTTCGACCAGAACGGACTCGACCCCGATATCCAGCACCAGCCGCATCATGTCATCGACGCTGACGAAAGGCACAAGGTTCATCGGGACGGGCTGCGATACGGTCATGATGCTTCTCCCATTGCGCGAATGCCATAGATCGGAGGCACGGGCATTCGCTGTTGCATGATGTCGCAATACCGCAATAATCGTTAACCGTCAACTGTTGACAGTCTATTGTCTGGCGTCACCTGTCCTTTCCATGCAAGAGTACTGGCCGCAGGATTGGGAAAACTCGAATGAATGATGCAGGAATGATCCGGCTGCACCACCCCAGCCTTTCGGATACCGTCCGCGAGGAACTTGTCCGGCTGATCGTGACCGGAGTCCTGAAACCCGGGCAGCGCCTGAACGAAGTCCATCTGGCTGAGCGCCTGGGTGTGAGCCGCGGCCCCCTGCGCGAGGCTGCACGAGAGCTTGAGGGTCAAGGGCTGGTCGTCAGCCGTCCCCGCCTGGGCTTCTATGTTGTCGATTTCAGCGCAAGCGAGATCATTGACCTTTACGAGGTCAAGGTCTTTATCGATCAGGCGCTGATCCGGGATGTGATGCGCTACTGGACGGAGGACATCCGCCGGGACACGCTTGCCGAGATCGACGGGATCGACCGCTCGGCAAAGCTGCCGTTTTCGCGATCGCTGTTCGCGTTCCGCGAGCAGGCCGTCGCCCGCATCCACAACCGCTATGTGGCAGAACATGCGCTTTCATTGTACCGCAAGTTCTACATCGTGACCGCCCTGATCGATGTGCCGGATGAGGCCGAGCGCATCGACCGCATCACCACCACCCTGCGCCGCTTCTGGTCGGCGCTTGTGGCGGGGGATGGCGATCGCGCCCGACAGATCGCCGAGGAGGATACGGCGTATTGGACCCGTGACCTCCCCCCGCGCTTTGATGCGCAGAGAGCAAAGCTATTGCAGGGGCAGCTGCCGTAATAGGGTGCCACGCGCTCAATCCGCAAATGACGGCCAAAAAGCGCATGCCAACGGTAATGCACTTCAACAAACTGCCCTACTTGCCAGAATGAACGGGTGATTGCCTTGAACCGAAATTATGCGCACAATGTGATTATGCGCAGCCCGCCGAGGGAAGCGCCTGCAAGGCTGACGCGCCAGCGATTTTCGGCACGGCGGACTGCGCATAATCCTGACCTCCTCCTGGGCACGTTCAGCCCGACAGGAGGTCAACATGTCCACGGTGGTCGGCGTCCATTCGCTGCCCCGCATGTGGCTGAGGACAGCGTTATTCAGCCATACGTTTCGCGATTTGGCGCTCACCTGCGCCGTGGGCGGTATGCCCCGATCACCCAGCGTGTCTATTTGTGCTGCGTTGCGCACTTCGCCCGTTGGCTGACCGGAGAACGATGCGGCCTGAGCACGATCGGCGAGGCCTTGGTCGCGCGCTTCCTGGCAGAGCATATGCCAGCGTGAAGTTGTCCCTATCCGGTCCGGCCCATGCGCCAAGAGCTGCGAGCCGCACTCGCCCAGTTGCTGGAAGTGTTACGGGCCGATGGCGTGGGAGCACTGGATCCCGCCTCGGAAACGGCCGTTGCGCAAGAACTGGCGCGCTTTGACGCCCACATTGTGAACGGCGGAGCAATACTCGGCCACGGTAGCGACGGCATAGTGTTGTCGCGGGCGGCGTAAAAGTCGTCCACTTTTGCCCTTTCGGATTTCGGGAGGGCTTGGGGATATACACCGTGGACTTGTATTTGAAGGTGCGTCACGCTCATTTCCAGGATGGATTGAGCGGGCGTCAGATTGCCCGGGATTTTGGCATCAGCCGGGACAGTGTCGCGAAGATGTTGGCCTATTCGGAACCGCCGGGATATCGGCGAACAGCGCCGATCAGGCGCCCGAAGCTGGATGCGTTCACCAGCCAGATGGACCAATGGCTTGCTGAAGACAGGGACCGCCCTCGCAAGCAGCGTCACACCGCCAAGCGTATTTTCGAGCGGTTGCGGGACGAGTGCGGTTTTGATGGCAGCTACACCATCGTCAAGGATTATGTTCGAGACCGGAAGCGGACCGGCAAGGAGATGTTCGTGCCGCTGAGCCATCCGCCCGGTCATGCACAGGCCGATTTTGGTGAAGCGCTTGTCGTGATCGGCGGCGTCGAGCAGAAGGCACACTCCTTTGCCCTTGATCTGCCGCACAGCGACGCATGCTACATCCGGGCCTATCCTGCGGCCATACCGAGGCGTGGCTTGACGGCCATGTCCATGCCTTTGCGTTCTTCGGCGCGGTTCCCCAGTCGGTTCTTTATGACAATGACCGCTGCCTGGTTGCCTGGATTCTGCCGGATGGCTCCCGGCAAAGAACCCAGCGGTTCAGCGCGATGTTGTCGCATTACGTGATCCGGGACCGCTATGGCCGTCCCGGCAAAGGCAATGACAAAGGGGCCGTGGAGGGGCTGGTCGGCTACGGACGTCGCAACTTCATGGTGCCGATCCCGTCCTTTCCGGACTGGCACGCGTTCAACGCTCACCTGGAAGAGCAGTGCCGCAAGCGCCAGGGTGATGTTCTGCGTGGCCACAAGGTCAGAATCGGGGAACGGCTGAAGGCCGATCTCGCGGCGATGCGAGATTTGCCCGGCACCCCCTTTGAGGCCTGTGAGTTGCAAAGTGGCCAGGTCACCTCGACATCCGTGGTGCGTTATCGCGGCAATGATTACTCGGTGCCAGTTGCCTACGGCCACCGTGCGGTCTGGATCAAGGGCTTCGTGACCCGGGTTGTCATCGGCTGCGGTGCCGAGGTGATCGCCGAGCATTCGCGCTCCTATGACACCGGCGACATGGTGTTTGATCCACTGCATTACCTGGCGCTGATCGAACGCAAGATCATGTCCTTCGATCAGGCCGCGCCTCTGCAGGGCTGGGAGTTGCCCGAAGCGTTCAAAACCCTGCGCCGACTGCTGGAAGCCCGGCAGGGAAAGGCCGGCAAGCGCGAGTATGTGCAGGTCCTGCGCCTTCTGGAGCGCTTCGAGATTGACGTGCTGCATCTTGCCGTCAAAGATGCCCTGCGAATGGGAGCGGTCAGCTTCGATGCAATCAAGCACCTGATCTTGTGCAGGGTCGAGCAAAGGCCTCCGAGGCTGGATCTGGATGTTTATCCCTTCCTGCCCAGAACCAACATCACCACCACCTCCGCCGCATCTTACATGAGCCTGCTGGCAGGGGGTGGGGCATGACAGATGCACCCGAACTGCTGCTGGCCCACCATCTCAAAACGCTTCGGCTGCCCACGTTCCTGCGTGAACATGACAAGCAGGCCCGTATCTGCGCCGCTGAAGGCGTAGATCACGTGCGTTACCTGGCCCGGCTGACCGAGCTGGAACTGATCGACCGGGAACGGCGCATGGTGGAACGCCGGATCAAGGCCGCAAAGTTCGCGACCATCAAAAGCCTGGACAGCTTCGACTTCAAGGCGATCCCGTCGCTCAACAAGATGATGGTGCTGGAGCTGGCGCGCTGCGAATGGATCGAACGCAAGGAGAATGTGATCGCGCTCGGTCCCTCCGGCACCGGCAAGACCCATGTCGCCCTCGGGCTGGGACTGGCTGCCTGCCAGAAAGGATTGCCTGTCGCCTTCGTGACCGCCGCAGCTCTTGTGCACGAGATGATGGAGGCCCGCGACGAAAAACGCCTCCTGCAACTCCAGCGCAAACTCGCCAAGGTCAAACTGCTGATCATCGACGAGCTGGGATTCGTCCCCTTGAGCAAAACCGGCGCCGAGCTTCTGTTCGAGCTGATCTCACAGCGCTACGAGCGAGGGGCGACCCTGATCACGTCGAACCTGCCCTTCGAGGAGTGGACCGAAACCTTCGGCACCGAACGCCTGACCGGCGCGCTGCTGGACCGGCTGACACACCACGTCAACATCCTCGAGATGAACGGCGAAAGCTACCGCCTCAATCAAAGCCGCGCCCGCCTCGCCGCCGCTAACAAATGAACCTCACAGAATTGGCCTGACGGCCAATGCGCCTTGGACCGGGCTTGCTATATGAGGGCCGCACGCTCCAAGGCGCTCGCCCCAAACTGGCCGACTTTTGCTCCGCCACAATGGCCGAATTTTACTCCGCCGTTGACAAGGTTGAACGAGAAGTCGGTGCGGGAGGCAGTGCCGGAACCGGGTCGGGACTATCAGATCTTCGACCGCGAGATGCGGGGATTTGCCATCTGTATCTACCGGTCTGGCAACCGGGCCTTCACGCTGGATTACCGCCATGCCGGACGGCAGCGGCGGATGACGCTGGGGCGTTGGCCGGAATGGTCGACGGCGGCGGCGCGTGACCGGGCGAAGGAACTGCGCCGCGACATCGATGCCGGGCTTGGACCCTTCGACGATCCCGATGATGTCGTAGGCAATCGCCTGGAAGGTCCTCGCGACGATGGGCACGCCGGATCGGGCCTCGACCAGTTCCGAATTTTTCCTCGGCCGCATTCTTTGCAAAGGCCAGAAGCAGGATTTCCTCCGGCTGACGAATGCCCGCCTTGACCAGATAGGCCGCATTTATGGTGATGACGCTGGTCTTGCCTGACCCTGCACCGGCAAGGACCAGAGTCGCATCCTCATCGACGACAACTGACAGGCGCTGCTCCTGCGTCAGCGGCTTGCTCTCGATGGTGTCGAAGAAATCCTTCCATCGGTCCAGTTCGGCTGTGACGAACGCAGCGATGGCATTTGCCCGTGCCGCTCGAGGGTCGGAAGCGAATTTCCGGACGGTAGCAATACGCGCGACCACCTCAGGTCCAATGGCCTCGGCATTCAGCTTCGATAGAAGCGATGCATCCAGAGCCTTGGCGTCATCCATGAGCGGCGCGATCTTGCACGCCGCTAGTCCAAGCACCCCGGCAAGAACCCTGTCCAGCCGCGCCGCTTCCTTATCAAGGGCTACGAGATTGACGCGCGTCCAGGCCTCCTTGACCTCCTCCGCGAACTCCCTAGCTGCGACGTGCCCCGCCCCCTTCAGCGTGACATCGTTATGCTCCTGCGAGTTTATGGTCAGCGCAGTCCCGAGCATCCCCTTTCGGAGATCTGGTGCATGTGTCAGCGCCTGCAGTGATACGGTCGCAACCTGACGGCCTCGCGTGATCGTGATATGATCCCCGTCCAGCTCTATTGCGCGGACAGACCTACCAAAGGGGTCAAGGAGGAAACCAAGCAAGGAGCGTTGTTGCAGTCGAATCAATGAACTGGGCCTCGTCGTCGCGTCCTGTCAGTTTGTGCTGCGGCTAGGGTGGTCTGCAACCTTGATGGGTCGCGATGCGCGCACCGATTCCGGCCTCTGCGGAGAATCGGCATGCCAATCTCCGCAAGTTATGCGGAGATTGGCTACATGGTGCGCCTTGCCCGCGTGTTCATTCTTGCTTATCTTGAATACAAGCAGACGGAGGCGACCATGTCCCAGACCACAACGATGACGGTCCGCATCAGCGGCGCACTGAGCGAGTTCGTGGCAGCGAACGTCGGCGAGAACGGGTCCTACGAGAACATCAGCGAATACGTCCGCGACCTGATCCGGCGCGATAAGGAGCGGGCCGAGGCTGAAGCCTTCAATCGTCTGAAGGCTGAGCTGAGACGCGCCTTCGCTGCTCCGGAGGAAAGCTATCGCCCGTTGACGGCAGCCGAGGTCATCGCCCGGAACCGGGGCTGACTTCGTGGGAATTCGCGTCCAGGAGGCCGCATCGCTGCGGCTTGACGAGATATATCGGTACACGCGCGTCCGCTGGGGCGCCGAGCAGGCGGATCGGTACATCACCGAGCTCTTCGCGGCGTTTGACCAGATAGAAAGCCATGGCGTCGCGTCACGCCCCATCCCGGCCGAGTTCGGGGTCGAAGGCTTCTATTTCCCGCACGAGCATCATTTCGTGTACTGGCGACGGCTGTCGAACGGGGACGTCGGCATCGTGACCATCCTGCACGAGCGCATGCACCAGATGGACCGGTTTCGGGAGGATCTTCCGAAGTGACGGATGGCTCTGTCGACGATTATCCGCACCGTCGCAGGGGGCCTCGATAAACGTTGACCAGGTGTTGACAAGAATTCAAAACGCAAAATGTCGACTGTTTTTATCGGAATCCAATAGTTTGATATATTTGCTATTTCTGGTTGCGGGGGTAGGATTTGAACCTACGACCTTCAGGTTATGAGGCTATAGACCCGAGCAATCTCCGATATAACGATATCAATGCCTTACCGGACATGCCTTTGACATGTTTGGCGATAGTCCCGGCATCCACCGCCGCCCATCGGCATTCACCGCGTTTCGGGGGCACTCGAAGGGCGTTCGCCTGTTGAGTAGGCGTTGAGTCAATTCCTGCGCCCCTGCACACCGGCCTCCGGCCCACACCCAAAGCGGACGGCCTTCTGACGAGACGAATCCACCAAGGCGCTGCAATTGCATTTCTCCCAGCAGGCGGTCAATATCTGCGGGAAGTTGCAGTCCAGTGGAATTACGAAGTGCCGCACGATCTGAACCAGAACCCTGAACAGGTCGCTCGTGATCGAATAGATGAACGACTGAATGCTGCAGGATGGATCGTGCAGGACAAGGCCAAGTTGGATTTCAACGCCGGCCCAGGGATCGCCGTAAGAGAGTATCAAACAGATGTCGGCCCCGCTGACTATGTTCTGTTTGCTGACCGACAGGCGGTCGGGGTCGTCGAGGCGAAGCCAGATAATTTGGGAGTGCTCCTCACTACCGTCGAGGAGCAATCAGAAGGATACGCCAGCGCGAAGCTGAAATGGGTATCCAACTCGGAGCCGCTGCCCTTTCTCTACGAAAGCACGGGCAAGATCACCCGTTTCACCAATGCGCGTGACCCCTTGCCGCGATCCCGCGAGGTGTTCACATTTCATCGGCCGGAGACTTTGAAGGCCTGGGCTCAATCGCCAAAATCCCTACGGGCCGGCATTGCCGCCCTGCCAGCACTCGACCCCGACGGGCTGCGTGACTGCCAGATCACCGCGATCACGAAGCTTGAGGAATCGTTGAAAGCGGACAGGCCGCGCGCGCTTGTGCAGATGGCCACAGGTTCGGGCAAGACCTTCACGGCGATTACGCAGGTTTACCGTCTGCTGAAACATGCAGGCGCGCGCCGGATCCTGTTCCTCGTCGACACCAAGAACCTGGGCGAACAGGCCGAACAGGAATTCATGGCCTTCGTCCCCAATGACGACAATCGCAAGTTCACCGAACTCTACAACGTCCAACGCTTGATCTCGCCGTCGATGGCGAATGACACGCAGGTGGTGATTTCCACCATCCAGCGCATGTACGCGACGCTGAAGGGGGAGCCGCTGGACGAATCCGCTGAAGAAGAGAACCCGGCCGAACAGATCTTCCGTCGCAAAGATCCCCTGCCCGTTGTCTACAACCCCAAGCTGCCACCCGAATACTTCGATGTCGTCGTCATCGATGAATGTCATCGGTCCATCTACAATCTGTGGCGGCAGGTTATCGAGTATTTCGACGCCTATCTTATCGGCCTGACCGCAACGCCGGACAACCGGACCTTCGGCTTTTTCCAAAAGAACGTCGTCAGCGAGTACACCCATGAAAAGGCCGTGGCCGACAAGGTGAACGTGGGCAACGAGGTTTATCTGATCGAAACGGAAATCTCCCAGAAGGGCCAGACGCTGAAACCCAAGCAGCTGGTGCAGAAGCGTGAGCGTGATACCCGGGCCAAGCGCTGGGCGGTTCAGGATGACGAGGAAGCCTATGCCGCTACGCAGCTGGATCGCTCGGTCGTCAATCCCGACCAGATCCGGACCGTCATCCGCGCCTTCCGCGACAACTGGCCCGACATCTTCCCTGGCCGCAAGGAACTGCCCAAAACTCTGATCTTTGCCAAGACCGACAGCCATGCGGACGACATCATCCAGACCGTCCGGCAGGAATTCGGTGAGGGCAATGACTTCTGCCGCAAGATCACCAATGGCGCCAAGAACCCGAAATCGTCGCTGACAGCCTTCCGCAACGAGTACTATCCGCGCATTGCGGTCACCGTGGACATGATCGCCACCGGCACCGACGTGAAGCCGTTGGAATGCCTGATCTTCATGCGCGACGTGAAGTCCAGGAACTATTTCGAACAGATGAAAGGTCGCGGCACCCGGGTCGTCAAACCGGACGATCTGAAAAAGGTCTCGCCCTCGGCACAGGCCAAGACACATTACGTCATCGTCGATGCCGTCGGCGTCACCAAGTCTTTGAAGACCGCCAGTCGTCCGCTCGACAGCAAGCCATCGATCCCGTTCAAGGATCTGGCGATGGGCCTCATGATGGGCGACCGGTCAGAGGAAACGGTCAGCTCTCTGGCCTCGCGCCTGTCGCGGCTGGACAACAGGCTGGACAATACCGACCAGGCAAAGATCGCGGAACAGGCGGGCAAACCGCTTTCCGCCATCGTTCGTGACCTGTTCGACGCCATCGACGCGGACAAGGTCGAGGCGGATGCGAAGGCCGCAGGTCACCCCGAGCCTGACGATGCCGCGATGCACGCCGCGCGCGAGGATCGGATCAAAAACGCCGCAAATGTCTTCACTGGCCCGCTGATCAACATGATCGACACGATCCGGCGCGACAATGAACAGACCATCGACCACGACAACCTCGACACACTGACCCGCGCCGAATGGGCGGGCGATGTCGAGGAAAACGCCAAGAAGATCGTGCAGGAGTTCGAGGATTACCTGAACGAGAACCGCGATGAGATCGAGGCGCTGTCGATCTATTTCAACACACCCGCCCGCCGGTCCGAGGTCACCTTTGCCATGGTCAAGGATGTACTGAGAAGGCTTGCGGCCGATCAGCCCCGCCTTGCGCCGCTGACCGTTTGGCGCGCCTATGCGCATCTGGATGACTACAAGGGCGAAAGTCCGGCTGGCGATCTGACGGCGCTGGTGGCACTGATCCGGCGGGTCTGCGGGCTGGATGCGACCCTGACCCGCCATTCCGAAAGGGTGCGCCGCAATTTCCAGAACTGGATCCTGAAACGCCATTCGGGCGCAGGCGAAAAGTTCACTGAGGCGCAGATGGACTGGCTGCGCATGATCCGCGACCACCTTGCAACCTCGTTCATCATCGAACACGACGATCTGGACATGTCCCCCTTTGACGGCAAGGGCGGATTGGGGCAGATGTACGCGCTGTTCGGCGACAATATGGAGGACATCATGACCGAGATGAACGAGGCACTCTCGGCATGACGGAACTCCCGCCCGGTTGGGCCAGCGCAGCCTTTTCCGACTTTGGAACATGGATCGGCGGCGGCACGCCATCGAAAGCTAACGCACAGTTTTGGGACGGCCCCATCCCTTGGGTTTCACCAAAGGATATGAAATCTAAGGTCATAAGAACTGCTATCGACGGCATTACTTCCGATGCGGTTCATAATTCTGCGACCAAATTAGTTCCTCCTGATTCCGTTTTAATTGTAACGCGCTCCGGGATTTTAGCGCACACCCTTCCGATTGCGGTGACTGCTGTCGAAACGGCACTCAACCAGGATCTTAAGGCGCTCGCGCTTCCGGACAGTGTAGATTCCAGCTATGTCGCTTGGGGGCTCCGGGCATTCGAGCAATCAATATTGGCTACTTGTCGCAAAGGCGGGACGACCGTCCATAGCATCGAAATGCCTAGACTGTCGGCTTTTCACTTGCCCGTTGCGCCGACAAACGAACAACGCCGCATCGTGGAAAAGATAGAGGCGCTGTTTGATGAGATCGACAAGGGGGGCGAGAGCCTTGCGGCGGCGAAGGCCGCGCTTGGCCTCTATCGCCAATCCCTGCTGAAAGCGGCCTTCGAGGGCCGCCTCACCGCCGACTGGCGCGCCCAGAACCCCGACAAACTGGAAGACCCCCAAACCCTCCTCGCCCGCATCCGCAAGGAACGCGAGGCGCGGTACAAAGCCGATATCGCGGAATGGAAAGAGGCTGTAGTCACTTGGAAAGAGGGGGGCGAGAAAGGCAAGAAGCCGCCGAAGCCTAAACTGCAACCTGAATTTACGTACCAAGCCACAGAAAATTTATCGCCATGGCCGGTGACAAGCGTAGGAACGATCCTAGGCGCGCCATTGATTAACGGTCGTTCCGTCAAGGACAAGTCCGGCGGCTTTCCAGTGTTGCGCCTCACCGCTTTGAAAAATGGAAAAATCGTCCTCTCGGAGCAAAAAGAAGGCAATTGGACACGGGATGATGCCTTTCCGTTCCTCGTTGAGTACGACGATATCTTCGTTGCTCGTGGAAATGGAAGTAAGAAGCTAGTTGGGATCGGCGGACGAGTGTTGGATCAACCGATGCCTGTGGCCTTCCCTGATACGATGATCCGTGTGCGCCTTGATGCTTCCGTGGTTCGACCCGACTTTTTTTTGCTCTGCTGGAATTCATGGTCGATTCGCCGCCAAATTGAGGACGCCGCGCGTACGACCGCCGGTATATACAAAATCAATCAAGATCATGTCTCCGGCTTCACGTTGCCTTTACCTTGCCTGACCGAACAAGCCGAGATAGTCCGCATCCTCGACACACGCCTCGACGCGGCTGATCGTCTCGCAACTGAGATCGACGCCGCTCTAGCCCGCGCTGATGCTCTGCGTCAATCCATCCTGAAGCGCGCGTTCTCCGGCCAGCTTGTCCCGCAGGATCCGACCGACGAACCGGCCTCCGCTCTATTGGCACGAATCCAGCAGGCACGCGCGGCAACCGCGAAGAAAGGCAAGCGCAAGGTGTCGGCGTGAACAATTTCCAAAGAGCCGGCGCGATCAGCAACGCCCATGTCGGCCGTGATTTCGAAGCTCGGGCTCGGGCTATCCTGGAATCGCAGGGCCTCCCCCTCGAACTGAATCACAAGGTGCCCTGCGGCCTTAGCAATAGACTCAAGAACCACGCCTTCGATCTCGGCTCAGACGATCCGCCGGTGATCGTGGAGTGCAAGTGCCAGACCTGGACTGCTGGTGGCAATATACCCAGTGCCAAGATGAAGAATTGGGCCGAGGCCATGTTCTATTTCCACATGGCGCCGCCGCATTACCGCAAGATCTTCTTTGTCGAGCGCAGCCTGCGCAACGGGCGCGATGAATCCTTGCTGGCCTATTTCCGTCGCACACAGGCGCACATGATCCCGGCCGACGTCGAGATGTGGGAACTGGACCGCGACAGCGACACCCTCATCATTCACGAGGACTAAGATGAATACCGCCTCCATCGTCTCCAAAGTCTGGAGCTTCTGCACGACGCTGCGCGACGACGGCGTCGGCTATGGCGACTATCTGGAACAGCTGACCTATCTGATCTTCCTGAAAATGGCGGACGAATACGGCAAGCCGCCGTATCACCGCGATGTCGGCATCCCCGCAGGCTATGACTGGACCAGTCTGACATCGCGCAAGGGGGCTGAGCTGGAGGCGCATTACATCGCCCTGCTGCGCAAGCTGGGCGAACAGAAGGGCATGCTGGGCCAGATCTTCACCAAGGCCCAAAACAAGATCACCGACCCGGCCAAGCTGTTCCGCCTGATCGACATGGTGGATGGTGAAAAGTGGGTCATGCTGGGCGCCGACGTCAAAGGCGATATCTATGAGGGCCTGCTGGAACGCAATGCCGAGGACACAAGGTCCGGCGCGGGCCAATATTTCACCCCCCGCGCGCTGATCCGGGCGATGGTGGAATGCGTGCGGCCCGAACCCGGCAAGACCATCGCCGATCCGGCTTGCGGTACGGGTGGGTTCTTTCTGGCTGCGCATGATTTCCTGACAGACCCTGAGAACTACTCCTTGGACAAGGACCAGAAGGAGTTCCTGAAACACTCGACCTTTCACGGCAACGAGATCGTCGCCGGCACGCGTCGTCTGTGCCTGATGAACATGTATCTGCATGGCATCGGCGAAATGACCGGCGATACGCTGGTGTCCCCAGCTGATGCCCTGGTCGCGCCGCCGTCGGATACCTTTGATTACGTGCTGGCCAACCCACCCTTCGGCAAGAAAAGCTCGATGAGCTTCACCAACGCGGAAGGTGAGCAGGAAACTGACGACCTCACCTACAATCGCCAGGACTTCTGGGCGACCACGTCAAACAAACAGCTGAACTTTGTGCAACATATTCGCGCAATGCTGAAAACCACAGGACGGGCGGCTGTCGTCGTGCCAGATAATGTGCTGTTCGAAGGCGGAGCAGGCGAGACCATCCGCAGAAAGCTGCTGCAGAACACTGATCTGCATACCATCCTGCGGCTGCCGACCGGTATCTTCTATGCCCAAGGCGTGAAGGCAAACGTCATCTTCTTCGATAACCGCGCCGCCAGCCCGGATCCGCAGACATCGAAGGTCTGGTTCTACGACTACCGCACCAACGTGCATCATACCTTGAAACAGAAGCCGCTGACTCACGCGCATCTGTCCGACTTTGTGAAATGCTACAATGCCGACAACCGTCACAAGCGTGTACCCGCTTGGAGTGACGACAATCCCGACGGCCGCTGGCGCGCCTACACGCGCGAGGAGCTGCTGCAGCGCGATAAGGCGAGCCTGGACCTGTTCTGGCTGCGCGATGCGTCAATGACCGATTTGGACAATCTGCCCGAGCCGGACGTACTTGCCGCAGAAATCATGGACCAGCTTGGTGCGGCGATGGCGAGCTTCGAGGCGGTGACCGAAAAGATCTGACCGTGGTGGCCCATAGTTTCAGGGCTCATGGCACCTCGGTCGGAGCATCCACAAGCGCCAGTGCGCCATCCGGCAGCGGGCGTTGCAGCTTGCTGGCGATTTCGATCGGTGCCGAAAGCCAGGTCTCCCAATCCCGGGGATCGGTCAGGATGACCGGCATGGCTTTCGGATGCACCGATTTCACCTCGGCATTGGGCGCGCAGGTCAGAAAGGCATAGAGATCGTCGGCGGTCTCGCCATCCTTCACCTTGCGGACCGAACTCCAGCCCCGAACCTCGATCCCGGCGAAGAGCATCGGCGTCTCTGCTTCGGCCGGGGCAAACCACTGATTGCCGCCCTTGATCGGTTCGGCGAAGGCCGTGACCGGCACGAGGCAGCGATGCGCCGGGCCCAGCCAGCGCCGCCAATGCGGCGAGGTCAGGTTGCGGACATTGGTAACGCCCGGATCCCGTTGAGTCTTCAAGACCGATGGCGGCGATGGCATCCCCCACCGCGCCTTCACAAGCTCAAGCGCATTGCCATCATGGCGGATGATCGGCGCCAACTGATCCGGATAGACCTTGCCGGGCGCGACATTGCCCGCGCGGTCGGTCATGCTCATGCCCTTGAAAAGCTGGCGCATCGCCTCCTGCGTGGTGGTCTGATTGTAAAGGTTGCACACGGTGTCGTCGTCCTCGGAGCTACCAAAGGGCAGGTATGGTGAACTGTAGCCCGGCAGGCAGGTTCCGTCAGCCAGTTCCAGATCCGGAAAGGCTGTCAGGCAGGCGCTGGCCGCATCCGGTTCACGGAAATAAAGCGCAATCCGGTCGCGCATCCCACCGCGCCCGCCACCATGCCAAGCATAGTTGCCGCGGCCAATCCGTTCCTCCAGCCAGCCATGCAGTGCATCGGAACGACTGCCAAAGCCCATCTCCGGCACACAGATCAGCACCCGGACCGGGAAGGCCGAATCGTCAATCTTAGCTTGCGGTGTGCTGCGGCGTGTCATGAGCAAGAACAAATGCAGAACTTCAAGCATTCCGCAAGGTTCGATATCGCAGCCCCAGCGACAAAGCGATCCTGGCCTGGAGATCAAAGCGGCTCGCAATGTGCGGTGCGTTTGTCGCTGTCTGGCAGGACCGGCGCCCCTGCCCGGCTTCCCGCGCCGGTCCATTCCTGTATTCCGGTCGGCAAATGATCCTGTTGATAAGCCAGCGATTCTACGCATGTGTCGACGGCAAAGACGGGAGATTCATCCTTGCGCAATAGAGAAAAGCTCAGCGAGAAACTGGCCCGGGCGGCCGAGACCAGGCCCCGGCCATGGCAGGTTTTTGATACCGAGGTGCTGGGCCTGTCGCTCTGCATCTACCCCTCGGGCAGCCGGTCCTTCATGTTCGACTACCGGGTTGCCGGTCGCCAGCGCCGGTTCACCATCGGCCGCTGGCCGGAATGGAGCGTGACCGCCGCCCGCGACCGCGCCAAGGTGCTGCGCCGCGATGTCGACAGCGGGCAGGATCCGATGGCGGAGCGCGAGGATGCCCGCGAGGCCCCTCGGTTTCCAGATCTGGTCGAGCGCTATCTGCGCGAACATGCGGCCCATCTGGCGCCGCGCAATGCCGCCGATCAGGAATCCATGCTGCGCAAGCTGATCGAGCCGCATTGGAAGCACCGCCTGGTCAGCGAAATCGAACCCACCGATGTCGAGCGGGTGTTGAACCTGATCGCACAGGGCCGGTCGCGCCCGGCGAAGAAGAAGCCGAAGGCCAAACGGACGAAGCCGCTGGCGCCACCAAAGCCCACGCCGATCCGGGCCAATCGTGCCGGCGAGATGCTGCGCAAGGTCTTCAATCTCGCCATCGCCTGGAAAATGCGGGTGGACAATCCGGCGCTGGGCTTCCGCCGCCGGATGGAGGTCGAGCGGGAACGCTTTCTCACCATGGACGAGATCGCCCGGCTCGGCGATGCGCTGGCCGCAGCCGAGGATCAGCGCGCCGCCGCCATCATCCGCATGTGCATGCTGACCGGCGCCCGGGTTGGCGAGGTCCGCACCGCCCGTTTCGAGCATTTCGATCTGGAGCGCGCGATCTGGACCAAGCCCGCCGCCAATACCAAGCAGCGCCGGATCCACCGCGTGCCGGTCTCGCTGGACACGGTGGCGCTGGTCCGGACCCGGCTGGGGGCTGTGCCCACCGGCTGCGACTGGCTGTTTCCGGGCGATGTCGAGGGCAAGGATCAGCCGGTACAGGAATTGCGCCGGTTCTGGACCGGCATTCAGAAGGCCGCAGATATCCCGGATGTCCGCATCCACGACCTGCGCCACACCTTTGCGTCGCTGCTGGTCAGCGGTGGCGCCTCGCTGGAGATGATCGGAAAACTGCTCGGGCATTCGCAGTCGCGCACCACCCAGCGCTATGCCCATCTGATGGATTCGCCGCTGCGCGCAGGCGTCGATGCCGTCGCCGACCTTGTGCGGGCAAGACCGCGGCTGGTCCATGCCAATCCGCCCGTTGAGGTCTCTGTGCCTATGCCGGAAGCGCAGCGCGCAGTCGGTGCCAGATCGGGCTGATCCGCTTGCGGATGGTGCTTTCGTCCGGCGCCTCGCCATCGGCGCTGTGACGGACAAACCAGTCCTGCATTTCGCCGACCAGTTCGGTCATGCTTCCGGGCAGGCCGTTCTCGTGGATGCGGATCATCAAGGCTGTGTAGAAGGCCTCCCAGTCATACCTGGCGGTCGGGACAGCGCTGCTTCGGCGGGAGACAGTGTAGCGATCCTCGAACCCCGCCAGCCCTTCCGAGGTCATCGCCAGATCCTTCCGGTCGATGATCACTCCCGACTCGGGCGGCTGCACAACCGACCACACGTCACCGCCGGGCGGGCGAACCCGCAGGATCCGGATCTCATCGGGTCCGGTGCCGCACCGACGGCACATCCGCAGCACATCGCTCGGTGCCACCGCCACCATATCCGTGAACAGCTGACCGCCAAAGCTGGTCGGCGGGATCGCAACCACGATCTCCAGATGCCCGGCAAAACCCCACTCGACGATATCCGCAATCGTACAGCCCCAACGGGCGGCAACTTCGGCAAGGCTGTACAATGCGCGTGGCGGCAAAGACATGATGCAATCCCTTTTCTCCGTCATTCCTGCCGAAGGGGACCTGCCCTCCGGTGCCGCGTAGATAGGAATCACTCTCCCCAGAGTTGAGTCCCGTTACCGCTGACAGGCGGAAACGTCGTCGTCAGGTAACGTAACGTCAGTTGGTCCATGCGCTTGGCCAGGCACGGAATGCGCAAAGCGGAGGCGGACAGGCTTCCACCCCTCTGTAACGCCTGCGCACCCGGAACAGGATCCCATTTCACACCCTGTTCTGCCCTGCAAACGCCCGACCGGCGCGGGTTCCGGGTTTCCCGCGCCGGTCCATTCCGCGCTTTCCGGTCTCCCTCGTGCTCCGCTCTGCCCCGCAACCACGCAAAGGAGCAGGATCATGGTGGAAGAGGCAACGGGCGTGCCGGAAGGGCTGCTGGATGACTGGATGCCGCGGCGCGAGCTGGCGGGGATCATCGGGGTCAGCAGCGACACGCTGAAGCGCTGGGAGACGCGGCGGATCGGGCCACCCTGCATCCGGATCGGCCGCAAGGTGCTCTATCGGCGCGGCGCGGTGAAGGATTGGCTGCTGGAACAGGAAAGCCGCAAGACCGGTGCGCGCAGGGTGGCACGATGAGAGCGGGGATCATGATTACCGCCGTAGCTGCCCTTGCCACCATCCTGTCCCTACGGACCATCGACCGCAGCGTTGTCTTGCGCTTCATCGCGCCCACCGCCTTCGAGACCCGGTCCATCGAGGAAATCCTCGAGGGAGGCGATCGATGAGCCACCAGGCGACAAACTGGGCCTTCCAGCAGCGCGGGCTGGAGGCGGCGACATGGCGCGTGCTCATCATCCTTGCCGACCGGCACAATCCCGATTTCGGCTGCTTCCCCAGCCAGAGCCGGATCGCAGCCGATGCCGAGATGTCGCGCTCAAGCCTGAACGTCCATCTCGACAAGCTGGAACGCGCCGGCCTGATCCGCCGCGAACGGCGCATCGATCCCACGACCCGCAGGCAGAGATCGACGCGCTACCTCTTCGCCTTCGAGGAGGCTTTCGCCCAGAAGCCGTGTCCGGATCTCGGACACGGAAACAGGCCTGGCGAGGCGGCCAAAACACCCGGAGCCGTGTCCAGATCCCGTGTCCAGAATCTGGACACTAACCCTGTAAGTATACAACAGGTAATTACTACCGCGCGCGAGCCGGACACGGGTGCGGAGGCGACCGATCCCCAGACCCGCTGTCTCGCCGCCGGCGGTCCCGGCCTCTGCCCGGCATCGCGCGCCGCGATCACCGGCACGGCGGATGTGATCGACAGCTGGCTGCGCGAGGGGATCGACCTGGACGAAGACATCCTGCCGACCATCGCCAGGCGCACCACGCAGATCAGGATCAGCCCGATCCGGACCTGGGCCTATTTCACCGACGCCGTGCGGGCGGCGAAGCAGGCGAGATTGCGCAGAGAAGCCGATCCCCGCATCACCGCCCAGCACCGGTTCTTCGCCGACTGGATCAACTCGGACAAATACCTGCCGCCGACGGCGGTGACCAACACCATGGCCCATGCCCTGCTGCGCTTCGATCTGGTGACGGTTGCCCGGCTGGCAACACGCGGCGTTCCCATTCCGCACAGAAAGGCTGGTGAAGATGACGCCGCGTGAGATCGAGGACCGCTTCGAGGAAGCCGCACTGACCCTGAAGCGCCTGCCGAACCCAACCGCCTCAGGGCCGCGCGGTTACGGCCGGTCCTGGCCGGACTATGTGCATGAGGCGAAGCATGCCTATGGCTATGAACCGGCCCGGATGCGGGTGATCCCGAACGCCCACGAGATCCAGCGCATGGAGGAGGCGCTGGACTGGCTGGCGCTGATCGGCGGCGAGACCGAGCAGCAGGCGGCCGACAACCGGCGCATCGTCTGGATGCGGGCCGAGGGCCATCGCTGGCAGACCGTCTGCCGCCATGTCGGCTGCGTGCGATCGACCGCCTGGCGGCGCTGGACGGCGAGCCTGCTGACGATCTCCAAGGCCCTGAAGAAGCTTGAGAAAAGGCCCGCGCAAACCGTCGCCGCAAAATCGACCGGTGCAGAACCGGGCGTCAAACCGCGCGGCGGGGGCGCGAGCGGGGCGCCGTGAGGGCGCGAATGGGTCGAACTTGGGGCGCGACATTATCAAGGGTTTCGGCCCATATTCGACCTAGGATCAGGCGAGGTGAGGCCGGGCGAAAGCCCCGCCCCCCGGCCCTGGTTCCTCCGCCGCCCCGATCCTATGCGGGGGGCAGAGGCTCGCAAGCCCTCTAGCGTCAGGGAAAAATTCTGGGTTCGCGCCCGGGTTCGCAGCTTTGGGTTCGCAGGGTTCGCGCCCTGCCCCGATCACAGGAAACCAACCGCCGGGCGTCCCACCGCCCGGCGTTTTCATGAGCCGCGACGGCGGAAACGGAGGACGTGCCTTGCAGATCGAAATGATGGATGCCGCAAAGCTGGTCCCTTACGCCCGCAATGCCCGCACCCATTCCGAGGATCAGATCGCCCAGATCGCCGCCTCCATCGCCGAATTCGGCTTCACCAACCCGATCCTGATCGGCGGTGATGCTGTCATCATCGCCGGGCACGGTCGCCTCATGGCGGCGCAGAAGCTCGGGCTGGCCGAGGTGCCGGTGATCGTTCTGGACCACCTGACCGAGGCGCAGCGCCGGGCGCTGGTCATCGCCGACAACAGGATCGCCGAGAATGCCGGCTGGGACGAAGAGCTGCTGCGCGCCGAGCTGGAAAGCCTGCGCGAGATCGATTTCGACCTCGACCTGATCGGGTTTTCCGAGGCCGAACTGGATGCTCTGCTGGGCGACTTTGATGCCAGCGAGGACGGCGCGGTCGATGGCGAGGACGAGGTGCCTGAGCCCCCGGTCGAACCGATCTCCCGCCCCGGCGATCTCTGGATCATGGGCAATCACCGCCTGCTCTGCGGCGATTCCACGGTTGCGACCGATGTCGATAAGCTGCTGGCCGGGGTAAAACCGATGCTGATGGTCACCGACCCGCCCTATGGGGTGGAATACGACCCGAGTTGGCGCAACCAGTCTGGCGCCGCCAGGACCAAACGCACCGGCAAGGTGCTGAACGACGACCGGGCCGACTGGCGCGAGGCCTGGGCGCTGTTTCCGGGCGATGTCGCTTATGTCTGGCACGGCGCCCTCCACGCCACCACCGTCGCCGACAGCCTGATCGCCTGCGGTTTCAACATCCGCTCGCAGATCGTCTGGGCCAAGGACCGGCTGGTCCTGAGCCGCGGCGATTACCACTGGCAGCACGAACCCTGCTGGTACGCGGTGCGCAAGACCGGCAAGGGCCACTGGGCGGGGGATCGCAAGCAGACCACGCTCTGGCACATCGCCAACAGGGATCAGGACGCGGAAACGGTGCATGGCACGCAGAAGCCGGTCGAATGCATGCGCCGGCCGATCCTGAACAACTCAAGTCCCGGGCAAGCGGTGTACGAGCCCTTCATGGGATCCGGCACCACGCTGATCGCCGCCGAGACGACCGGCCGGGTCTGCTACGGGATCGAGCTGAACCCGGCCTATGTCGATGTCGCCATCACCCGCTGGCAGAACCTGACGGGCCAGGCGGCGGTGCTGGAGGGCACGGACAAGACCTTCGCCGATCTTTCCGCCAACAGACGCTGAGACCATGAATGACCTGGCTTTACCTGCCCCCGGACGTGATGCCGGGGCCGATGACACCTGCCTCTTCGGCCTCTCGCTGTGCTCCGGCGCGGGCGGGATCGATCTCGGTCTCACCCTCGCCCTGCCCGGATATCGAACTGTGGGCCATGTCGAGCGGGAAACCTTCGCTGCGGCCACTCTCGTGGCGCGGATGGAAGACCAGGCCCTGGATCACGCGCCTCTCTGGGACGACATTGCCACATTCGACGGCAAGCCGTGGCGCGGCGCGGTGGATATCGTCTCTGCGGGATATCCGTGCCAGCCGTTCAGCGTGGCGGGCAAGCGCCGGGGCGCGGACGATCCGCGCCACCTCTGGCCGCATGTCGCCCGGATCGTCGGCGAATGCGAACCGCCCTTCGTCTTCCTCGAAAATGTCGCCCATCATCTCCGCCTCGGCTTCCCCGAAGTCGCCGGCGGACTGGTCGGCATGGGCTACAGGCTTGCGGCAGGATTGTTTACGGCGGCGGAAGTCGGCGCGCCCCACAAGCGGGAACGCCTCTTCATCCTCGCCATCCGCGAAGGGGACGTGCTGGCCGACCCCGCGCGCCTGCTCCGGCATCCGCTCGAGCGGCGGCAACCGGACGGAAATCCTGCGCCTCTGGCCGACGCCGCTGGCGACGGATGGGAACAAACCGAGCGCGGGCAATCGCAGATCGGCCGATCTGACGCATTCGGCGGGACTGTGGATGACGCCGACCGCACGGGACCACAAGGACGGGGCGACGACGCTGGCAAACACGCCAGTGAACGGCCTCCTTGGCCGCCAGGTCCTCACGACGACGATGGCTGGCAACGATACCTCCGATCAGCGCCGGACCTTGAACCCGCAATTCGTCGAGGCGCTGATGGGCTGGCCCAGCGGGTGGACCGGCTTCGCCTCTGTGGCAACGGCGTGGTCCCGCTGGTTGCCGCGCATGCGCTCCGAACTCTGGCGCATCAGCTGCTGGAAGGCGGATGAGGCAGAGAGAAGATAACCCGGAATGTAAGGAACCACCCCATGGGCGTATCGCGCCGCAGATATGCGTCGATGCGCGGCGTGAGCGACATGGCGGTTCGCAAGGCGATTGCGAGCGGGCGGATCAGCGTGGAGGCCGACGGGACCATCGACCCGGCGAAGGCGGATGCGGAATGGGAACGCCAGACCGATCCGGCGAAGCAGCGCGGTGTGCATGCGCAGGCGCTGGGCACGCAGACTGCCGCTGGTACGGCCCGTGCTGCCGCGACAAAGCCGGTGCCGAAGGCGGCCATCGACGCGGTGAATGCCACGCTGGGCGACAGCGGCGACACAACCGCTGGCTCGGGCGGCGAGGTGTCCTTCCTGCGCGCACGGATGGCCAATGAGGTGCTGAAAGCGCAGACGGCGCGGGTGCGGCTGGAGAAGATGAAGGGCGAGCTGGTCGACCGGGCGCGGGCGACGAACAGCGTCTTCGATCTGGCGCGGCGGGAACGCGATGCCTGGCTGAACTGGCCGCCGCGGGTGGCGGCGAACATGGCCGCCGAACTGGGCGTCGAGGCCCATGCGCTGGAACAGGTGCTGGACCGCTATCTGCGCGCGCATCTGGCGGATATGGCCGAGGTCAGGATTGACCTTCGCTGAGTATGACGGCGCGGATGACATCCGGCAGGCATGGCTGGATGGGCTGGCACCGGATCCCAGCCAGAGTGTCAGCCAATGGTCGGACCGGCACCGGATCCTGTCCTCACGCGCGGCCTCCGAGGCCGGGCCATACCGCACGGGCCGCACGCCCTATATGCGCGGGATCATGGATGCGCTCTCGCCTGCCAATCCGGCTCAACGGGTGGTGTTCATGAAGGCCGCGCAGGTCGGCGCCACCGAGGCCGGCAACAACTGGATCGGCTTCTGCATCCACCGGGCGCCGGGACCGTTTCTGGCGGTGCAGCCGACGGTGGACCTCGCCAAGCGCCTGTCGCAGCAGCGGATCGACCCGCTGATCGAGGAAAGCCCGGATCTGCGCGCGCTGGTGATGCCGTCGCGTGCGAAGGACAGCGGCAATACCATCCTCGGCAAGCGGTTCCCGGGCGGGCAGCTGATCCTGACCGGGGCGAACAGTGCGGTGGGATTGCGCTCGATGCCGGCCCGCTGGGTGTTTCTGGACGAGGTCGACGCCTATCCGGGCGATATCGACGGCGAGGGCGATCCGATTGCGCTGGCCGAAGCGCGCACGATCAGCTTCGGCCATCGCAGCAAGGTGTTTCTGGCTTCGACGCCGACGGTCAAGGGCCTTTCGCGGATCGAACGGGAATACGAGCTCTCGGACCAGCAGCGCTATCATCTCCCCTGCCCGCATTGCGGCGCGCTGCAATGGCTGAAGTTCGAGCGCCTGCGCTGGACGCCCGGCCAGCCGGAAACGGCGCATTACCTCTGCGAGCATTGCGACGAGCCGATCCCGGAACGGCACAAGACCGCGATGATGGACGAGGCGAACGGGGCCAGATGGCTGCCCACCGCCGATGCCGAGACCAGGCGGCGGGCCGAAGCGGCGGGGATCGTGGGCTTTCATATCAGCGGGCTCTATTCGCCGCTCGGCTGGCTCTCCTGGGCCGAGATCGCCCGGGGCTGGGAGGCCGCGCAGGGCAATGATGCGAGCCTGAAGACGCTGAAGAACACCGTGCTGGGCGAGACCTGGGCCGAGCGCGGCGAGGCGCCGGACTGGCAGCGGCTCTATGAGCGCCGCGAGGATTTTCCGCTGGGCGTGGTGCCGGAGGGCGCGCTGCTGCTGACGGCCGGCGCCGATGTGCAGCGCGACCGGATCGAGATCGATGTCTGGGGCTGGGGCCGCAACCTCGAAAGCTGGCTCGTCGATCACGTGGTCCTCGAAGGCGATACCGCCCGCGAAGAGGTCTGGGCCGATCTGACGGCGTTTCTGGGCGAGACCTGGGAACACGCGGGCGGGGCGCGCATGGCGCTGGCGCGGCTTGCCATCGACAGCGGCGACGGGGCCACGACCGATGCGGTCTATGGCTGGTGCCGGCGCATGGGCCATGGGCAGGTCATCGCCGTGAAGGGCGTCGGCGGGTTCGACCGCGCCACGCCGGTGGACGGGCCGACCCATGTCGATGTGACCGAGGCCGGGCGAAAGATCCGGCGCGGGGTGCGGCTCTGGAAGGTGGCCGGCGCGGTGTTCAAATCCGAGACCTACCGGTTTCTGCGGCTGTCGCCGCCGACCGATGAGGAGCGGGCCGCGGGAAACGGCTTCCCTGCCGGCTTCGTGCATATCCCGCGCGGCACCACCGCCGAATGGACGAAGCAGCTGACCGCCGAGCAGTTGATGACGGTGAAGACAAGGCAGGGGTTTCAGCGGCTGGAATGGCAGCAGACCCGCGAGCGCAACGAGGCGCTGGACTGCCGGGTCTATGCCCGCGCCGCCGCCTGGCTGATGGGCATGGACCGCTGGGACGAGAGCCGCTGGGAACAGCTGGAAGAACAGCTGACGCCCGGCCGCGATGACCAGACACGACCCGCCGGGCAACCCCGGCGGCAGATGATCAATCCGCCCCCGCCCCGCCCATCGGGCTGGCTGGGCAACCGCAAGAGAGGAGGCTGGTTCTGATGGCCTGGACAGAGACGGAACTCGACGCCCTGCGCCGGGCCTATGCGGCGGGTACCACCCGCGTCGCCTATGACGGCAAATCGGTGGACTATGGCAGCGCCGGTGATCTTCTGACCCGCATCCGCCTGATCGAGCGCGAGATGGCGGGGGCGGCCGGTCGTCCCCGCCCGGTGGCTGGCTTTGCCGGGTTCCGCCGGAACTGACGCATGCCGGACATCCGCGACACTTCTGCCCCGCAGGTGCGCTGGGGGCTGATCGATGCAGCACTCTCAGCCGTCGCGCCGCGCATGGCCGCAAAGCGCTATGCCGCCCGGCTCGCCATCGGCAATCTGCGCCGCGATTACGATGCCGCCGGTCGCGGGCGGGGCACAGCCGGCTGGAAAGCGCGCGGCACCGCCGCCGATGCCGGGATCGCCGCAGACGGGCCGCTCCTGCGCCACCGCATGCGCGACCTGGTGCGCAACAACCCGATGGCCGCGCAGGCGGTGCAGGTGCTGGTCAATAATATCGTCGGCACCGGCATCCGGCCCCGCGCCGCAACTGCGGATGCGGGCCTGAACGCCCGTGTCGATGCGCTGTGGAAGCGCTGGTCAGCTGGCTGCGATCAGCATGGGCATACGGATTTTCACGGGCTTCTGGGGCTGGCGGTGCGCGGGATGATCGAGGGCGGCGATGTCTTCGCGATCCGCCGCACTGTCCGGGCGACCGGCGCGCGCGATGTGCCGCTCAGGATCGAGCTGCGCGAGGCCGATCATCTCGACGCCGCCCGTTTCGACAGCCGCCCGGACGGGTCCCGCATCAGCCAGGGCATCGAATATGACCGCAGCGGGCGCCGCGCCGCCTATTGGATGTTTGCCGATCATCCGGGCGATACCTCGCCGGTGTTTTCCCGGCGCCTCGACTCCACCCGCCTGCCCGCAGACCGCGTCGCCCATCTCTTCGAGCGCCAGCGGGTGCAATCGCGCGGCGTGCCATGGGGCACGCCGGCCATGCGGGCGATCCGCGATGTCGACGACTGGCAGCAGGCGGAACTGGTCCGCAAGCGTACCGAGGCCTGCCTTGTCGGCATCGTGCTCGGGGCCGACGAAGACCAGCAGTCCATCGCCCCGGTGGTCGAGGATGCTTCCGGCAACCGGATCGAACAGTTCGAGCCGGGCCTCATCGCCTATGCGCGCGGCGGCAAGGATATCAGGTTCAACCAGCCCGCCTCGACCGCCGGGGTCTATGAATGGCACCGGGTGCAGTTGCACATCATCGCCGCCGGGTTCCGCGTCCCCTATGCGCTGATGACCGGCGATCTCAGCCAGACCAGTTTTTCCTCGAGCCGCGTCGGCCTGAACGAGTTCCGCCGCATGGTCGAACAGCTGCAATGGCAGACCGTCATCCCGATGTTCTGCGCGCCGATCTGGCGCTGGTTCGTCGATGCCGCCGTGATGGCGGGCCTTTTGCCCGAAGGAACCGAGATCCCGGTCGAATGGGGGCCGCCGAAGTTCGAAAGCGTGAACCCGCTGCAGGATGCACAGGCCGATCTTCTGGAGGTGCGGGCGGGATTCTCGACCCTGCCGCAGCAGATCGCCCGGCGCGGCTACGATCCGGACGAAGTTCTCGCCGAATGGGCCGGGTTTGCCGCAAAATCCGACGCTGCAGGTCTCGTCTTCGACAGCGATCCGCGCCGCGTCACCAAGGGCGGTCTCGTGCAGACCTCCGATCCGACATCGCCGCCTGCGGGCGAGGACAAGTAAGGACCGACCCATGCCGAACGATCAGACGATCGACCTGCCCGTGATCGGGCGGGCCGGTTCGCTGCAATCCGTCGATGAGACGACGCGCAGCTTCGAGGTGCTCTGGACCACCGGCGCGCAGGTGCGCCGCTATTCCTGGGCGCGGGACGAGGAATTCGACGAGGAACTGGTGGTCTCGCCCGGCGCGATGCGGCTCGACCGGCTGAACAGCGGCGCGCCGTTTCTGAACAGCCATGCCTCCTGGAGCCTGCGCAGCATCCTGGGCGTGGTCGAGGACGGCTCGATCCGCATCGAGAACGGCCGCGCCTTCGCCCGCATCCGTCTCTCCGAACGCGACGAGGTCGAGGATATCTGGCGCGATATCCGCGCGGGCATCATCCGCAATGTCTCGGTCGGCTACCGCGTCCACCGCTTCGAGCGGGTCGCGAAGGCCGACCGGAGCGATGGCGGCACCCGCGCGCTCTACCGCGCCATCGACTGGGAGCCGCTGGAGATTTCCGCCGTCGCCATCGGCGCCGATGCCAGTGCCGGCATCCGCGTGGAACCCGGCGACCGGAACAGCCGCCTGAACCCCTGCACCATCACCATGAGAGGAACCGACATGCCCCAGAACAGCCCGGCCGAGGCCGATGATACCCGCGACGATCCCGCAACCCGCAGCGAGGGTCCCGCGCCGCAGGCGCCTGCCAGCCCGGCACCGGCCAGCCCGACACCGGCAAACCCGACCCCGGCCGCACCAGACGCGGATGCCATTCGCTCGGAAGAACGCCGCCGCAGCGCCGATATCATGGCCCTGTGTCGCCGCGCCGGGTTCGCCGACATGGCCGATGATCTGATCGCGTGCGGCGTCAGCATTGACGAAGCCCGCTCGGCCGTCCTCGACAGGCTGGTCGAAAGCGATCCGGCCGGGCGGACCGTGGAACCCGCCCCGGCGCAGGCGCGCGGCGATGGTGCGGCGGAGATCGCTTATCGCGATGCGATCACCAATGCGCTGCTGCATCGTCACAATCCCGGTGCCCATGCGCTGGAAGCAGGCAGCCGCGCGTTCCGGGGCCTGACATTGCTGGAAATGGCCCGCCATGCCATCGAGCGTCGCGGCGGCACGACCCGGGGGCTCTCAAAGATGGAAGTCGCCCGCGCGGCGTTCGATCAGCGCGCCACCGGCTATCACGCGACCAGCGATTTCCCGGCCATCCTCGCCAATGTCGCCAATGCCACGCTGCGCCAGGCCTATGCAGCGACACCGCGCAGCTTCGGCGCCTGGGCGCGGCGCGCGACCATCACCGATTTCAAACCCGTTCAGCGGACCCAGCTCGGCGGCGCCCCGGATCTGCAGCGGGTGCTGGAATCGGGCGAGTTCCAATACGGCACCATCGGCGAGGGCCGCGAGGTCTATGCGCTCGCCACCTATGGCCGCATCGTCGCCATCACCCGGCAGGTGCTGATCAATGACGATCTCGACGCCTTCACCCGCCTGCCCGCCTCCTTCGGCGCCTCGGCCGCCGATCTCGAATCCGACATCGTCTATGCAATCCTGATGCAGAACCCGGCCATGGGTGACGGCAAGACGCTGTTTCACGCCGATCACGGCAATCAGGGCACGGCTTCGGTCATCTCGGAATCGGCGCTTGCCGCCGCATACCGCGCCTTCGGCCAGCAGAAGGGCATCGAGGACCGGCTGATCTCGATCCTGCCGCGCTGGATCCTGACGCCTCCCGGCCCGCGTTCTGTCGAGGCCCGCAAGCAGGTCACGGCAACGACCCCCGGCAGCACCGCCGAAGTGAACACCTTCTCCGGACGCTTGGAGGTGATCGAAGAACCGCGCCTGATCCCCGCCAGCGGTCAGGATCCGTGGTTCCTCGCCGCCGACCCGGCCCGCATCGACACCATCGAATATGCCTATCTCGACGGGCAGGAGGGCGTCTTCACCGAGACCCGCACCGGCTTCGAGGTCGACGGGCTGGAGATCAAGGCCCGGCACGATTTTGCCGCGAAAGCCATCGACTGGCGCGGGCTCTATCGCAACCCGGGCGCGGCGCCATCCTGATCATGGCGGAGGCGGGCCTCGGCCTTGATATCGGCCATGGTCGTGCCAGCAGGGGCCGGCCCGCTCGCCAGGCCCTCATCCCACAACCGGCCGATCAGCGAACGCAGATCGTCCCGCGCGGCATTGCCGCCATCGTTGCCGGATCTGTCACCCATGTTCCACCTCCACCCCGACCGTAGGGCCGCCCGGCCCCTCGGCGCAATCTCCAATCCCGAAAGGACCCTCCCATGAAGAACTTCGTTGCCCGTGGCGATGTCATCACCGTGCCGACCGACGATCTGGCACCCGGCGCCAGTATCATCGGCGGCAAGGGCTATCTGCTCTCCGGCGGCCTCTTCGGCATCGCCACCGTCACGGTCGAGGTCACCGGTCCGGGACAGGGCAAAGACTGCAGCCTCGCTTTGGCCGGCATCTTCGATCTGCCGAAACAGCCCTCGCAGGCCTGGTCGGTTGGCGCCAGGATCTACTGGGACGCTGTGATTGAACGCGCCACGACCACAGACACCAGCAATACGCTGATCGGCATCGCCATGCTCGCGACCGGCGGCACGGCGGGCGAGACCCTCGGCCGGGTAAGGCTGAACGGGGTGGCGGTCTGATGCTGGCCTTCGAGGCGGCACTGGCCCGGGTCTTTGCCGATCCGAACATGGCCGTGGACGCGCAATGGCGCGCGGGCGGGGTCGGACCCGCCGTGCCGATCCGGCTGATCCGCAGAGCGCCGGACGAGGTGACCGGTTTCGGCAGCAGTCGGGTCTGGTCCGAGACGCTGCGCGCCGATGTCATGATCTCGCAGGTCCCCGAACCCGCGCCGGGCGACCGGGTCATGATCGACGGCGAGACATATGAGGTGCAGGGCGAGCCCATCCGCGACCGCGAACGGCTGATCTGGGCGCTGGAGCTGCACCCGCTATGAAGCTCTCGGCCTCCGTCACCGATATCGCAAAGCTGATGCAGGGCGAGATCGCGGCCGGCGAGACTGCGGTGACGGCGGCAATCAAGGATGCCGGGTTGAACCTGCGCGACAACTGGCGCGGTCAGATTGTTCGGGCGGGTCTGGGGCAGCGCCTCGCGCGGACCATCCGATCCGAGGTCTACCCCAAAGGACACGACAGCCTGAATGCCGCCGCCATGGTCTGGAGCCGGGCGCCGGTGATCGTCGAGGCCCATAATACCGGCCCGCTGATCCGCTCGGCGGACGGGTTCTGGCTGGCGATCCCCACGCCGGCCGCCGGCAAGAGCCTGCGCGGCGGGCGCATCACGCCGGGCGAATGGGAGCGGCGGACCGGGTTGCGCCTGCGCTTCATCTATCGCCGCAGCGGCCCCAGCCTGCTGATCGCCGAAGCCCGGCTCAGCAGAAAGGGCCGCGCGGTTCGCTCGCGCTCAAAGACCGGGCGCGGTCTCACTTCGGTGCCGATCTTCCTGCTGGTGCCGCAGGTCCGTCTCAGCAAACGGCTGGACCTGGAGCGACCGGCCAAAGCGGCGCTCGCCGCCCTGCCCGCCGCGATTGCCCGGCGCTGGAGCGAGACCCGATGATCACCCGCCGCGAGACCGCGCTGAAAGCGCTGCATGCGACGCTGCTGACAATGCCCGGCGGCGTGACCGTGATGCGCAATGCCGTTCTGCCGGAACGGATCCCGGATGCGGGCCTTCTGATCCTGCGCGACGGCACGCCCGGCACGCCTGAAGTGACTCTCTCGCCACTCCGCTGGCACTGGCAGCACCGCGCGGAACTGGAGGTCTTCCTGCGCGGCGCCGATCTCGACGACCGGTTCGATGCGCTGACTGCAGGGATCGGCGCGGTTCTGGCGGCGAACAGAACGCTGGGCGGTCTCTGCAACTGGACCGAGGCCGAGGCCCCGGAACCGGCCGATCTGCCCGTCGAGGGCGCCACCACCATCCGCGCCGCCGTGCTGGGCATCACGCTGCATTACACCACCGCCGATGCGCTGGCCTGAAGCGAGGGTGGCAGGTGAGACCGGAACAGGAACACGGGTTTCCATTCCGGTCCATTCCGCGACGCCGGTCAGTGGAATCTGCACGGATGAGCCGGGGTTTTCTGCCCCCGAACCAGAAAGGAAAAGCCATGAACATTCTGCCCCAGCTCGCGCCGACACCCGACAGAGATCGGATGCCGAGAATGTCGAGCCGTGAGATCGCCAGCCTCTGCGATAAACGCCACAGCCATGTCAAACGCGACATCGACGTCATCTGCGCCGATCTTGAGATAGATGCATCCAGATTTGGGCACATCTATCTCGACAGCCGCAATCGCAGCCAGACCGAATACCTGCTGGGTAAGGATCTGACCCTGACATTGATCTCCGGCTATAATGTCATCCTGCGCAAACGCATCGTCGACCGCTGGCTGGAACTGGAGGATGCCGCACGGGACCGGCCTGCCACCATCGATCTGCGCGAGCCGGTGCAGCTGGCCCGCGTCACCCAGCAGCTCGTCGAGATCAACCGCGACCAGGCCCGCGAGATCGAGGCGATGCGCGAAGATGTCGAAAGCCTCGACCGGATCCGCAATGCCGATGGCTCCTTCTGCATCACCGATGCGGCCAAGGCCCTGCAGATGCGCCCGAAGGAGCTCTTCGACTGGCTGCAGGCCAATGGCTGGATCTACAAACGCCCGGGCGCGGCAGGCTATCTCGGCTATCAGAGCAGGACCGCGGCCTCGCTGCTGGAACACAAGGTCACCACCGTTCTGCGCGCCGATGGCAGCGAGAAGGTCACCGAACAGGTCCGGGTCACCGCAAAAGGCCTGACGAAGCTGGCCGCGCTGATCCGGCCGCGCCTGCGCTGACCGGCCTCCCCACCCACACCGAAAGGACATCCCATGGCCCGAGCCCAGGGGGCGCGATCGCAGCTGGCGGTCGCGTTCGAGACGACCTATGGCACCCCGCCCGCGGGCGGTTTCACCCGCCTGCCCTTCGCCAGTTCCACCCTCAGCGCCGAACAGCCGCTGCTCAGCTCGGAACTGCTGGGCTACGGCCGCGATCCGCTGGCCCCGGTCAGGGATGCGATCACCGCCGATGGCGATCTGAGCGTGCCCATCGATGCGGAGGCCTTCGGCTTCTGGCTGAAGGCGGCGTTCGGGGCGCCGGAAACCACCGGCACCGGGCCCTATAGCCACGAATTCCACAGCGGCAACTGGACCCTGCCCTCGATGGCAATCGAGACCGGACTGCCCGAGATCCCCCGCTATGCGATGTATTCCGGCGTCATGCTGAACCAGCTCTCCTGGACGCTTCAGCGATCCGGCCTGCTGACCGCAACCGTCGGGCTGATCGCGCAGGGCGAGACGATAAATACCGCGTCGCAGGCCGGCACGCTCACTGACCTCGACCTGATCCGCTTCGGGCATTTCAACGGATCGGTGACCCGCAACGGCGCGGCACTGGGCAATGTCGTCTCGGCGCAGGTGACCTATTCGAACAATCTCGACAGGATCGAGACCATCCGCGCCGATGGCATGATCGACGGCGCCGATCCGACCATCGCCGCCCTGACCGGCCAGATCGAGGTCCGTTTCGCCGACAGCACGCTGGTTCAGCAGGCCATTGCGGGCACGCCCTGCGCCCTGCAGTTCGCCTATGCCCTGCCCTCGGGCCAGAGCCTGACCCTGACCGCCCATGCCGTCTATCTGCCGCGACCGCGCATCGAGATCAGCGGCCCGGCCGGGGTGCAGGCGACATTCGACTGGCAGGCGGCGCGCGATCCCGTCACCGGCCGCATGGCCACCATCATCCTCACGAATGACATCGAAAGCTACTGATCCATGATCCGCCTGAACCTCACCGCCGAGCCGCGCTGGCTCGATCTCACCGCTGGGCTGCGCCTCCAGATCGCCCCCGTCACCACCGCGATCATGGCTGCCGCCCGCAGCGATCTCGCCGCCTCGGATGTCCCGGAAGACCTGCCGCAGGAAGCACTGGCCGTCACCATGGCGAAAGCCGTCGCCCGCCGGGTCATTCTCGACTGGCAGGGTGTCGGCGATGCGGATGGCAAGCCGGTGCCGGTCACACTCGAAGGCATCGATGCACTTCTGGATATCTGGCCGGTGTTCGAGGCCTTCCAGCGCGACTGCCTCGCCCCGCATCTGATGCTGGATCAGGAAAAAAACGTCTCCGCGCCCTCGCCGACTGGCATTACGGCGGGGGCGACAGGTACTGCGAAGCGTGCAGCCAAACCTGCCAGGACTGCCCGGCGCGGCTGAATGCACCCCAGACCGAGGAAGGTTGGGCCATCTGGGATCTGGCCGGCAGGCTGTCGGGTCAGATCCGCGCGATCCCCGGCGCCGTGCTGGGCTGGGACATGACGGCCGCGCTGGCACTGGGGCACGCGCTCGGCATCCCCGCCCTCGCCATCGCCGAGCTTCTGCCGGCGATCGAGGCGGAGATGATCCGCCGCACCAATGAGCAGATCGGGAAGGACCGGGACCGGGGATGATCGCGTCAGCCGGCCAGGACCCGCTGCACGATCTGCGGATCCTTTGCGATCAGCGCCAGCAGCACCTTCGCCGGACCGTCCGGGCTGCGCCGCCGCTGCTCCCAGTTCAGGAGCGTGCCCTTCTTCACCCCGATGCTGCGCGCGAACTCGCTCTGCGACAGACCGGTCCGGGCGCGGATCGCCTGCACATCCGGTTCCGGCAGTTCGATCTCATGCACACGCGCCTGACCCTCGCCGCCTGCATGCGACAGCGCTTCCTTCAGACCCTGTTCGATACTCTTGAAAGCCTCGCTCATTCCGTCCTCCTGTAGCTTGCCGACAGCATCCGGCCGAGTTCCCTGACCATGTCCGTTTCCGAAGGCGTCAGGTTCGCCTTCTCGTTTTTGGCAAAGACGGTGATCAGAAAGATCGGCGTCCCGTCATCCGGGCTGAAGAAGTGAATGACCCGATAACCGCCGCTCTTGCCGCCGCCGTCACGGGCGAAGCGGAACTTCCTGACCCCGCCGCCGACCGACACACCCGTGAGCGGATTGCGCGCCACAAAATCGATCAGCGCCAGACGCTCGGCCTCGGACATGAGGCTGCGCGCACGGCGCTGGAACTCGGGTGTTTCGACCACGGTGACAATCATCACCCATCAGATATGCGCCAATGGCGCATAAGTCAATGACGCATGTAAAGGCAGCTTTGCTCCAGTGAGATCAGATCATGGCTGAGAAGAAGGTGTCCGTCCGGCTTGTGGCCGAGAACGGGCGGCAGGTCCGTGCGGAACTGCAGGGCGTCGGCGAGGCCGGGGCCAGGAGTTTCCGGCGCATGTCGGCCGAGGTGGATCGGGCCGGCATCATGCTGACGCGCCTGGCCGGCATTGCTGCAGGCGCCTTCAGCCTGCGGCAGGTGCAGGCTCATGCCGATCAGTGGACTGACCTGCGTTCGCGGGTCGATCTGGCGACCGGATCGCAGGCGAAGGGCGCGCTGGTCATGGAGCGGCTGGCCAGCATGGCGCGGCGCACTTATTCGGAACTGGGCCAGACCACGGAATCCTGGCTCGCGAATGCCACCGCCTTGCGGGAACTTGGTCTGTCCACCGCCGAGAGTCTGGATTTCACGGAAGCGCTGAACAATGCCATGGTGGTTTCCGGTGCCCGGGCCGAACGCGCGGCCTCGGTGCAGAATGCGCTCTCCAAGGCGATGGCCCTGGGCGTGCTGGCCGGCGACGATCTGAACACCGTGATCCAGAGCGGCGGACGGCTCGCGGAACTGCTGGCCGAGGAACTCGGCAGCACCGTCTCGGGCCTGCGCCAGCTCGGATCGGATGGACGCATCACCGGCAATGTCATCCGCACGGCGCTTCTGGGGAACCTCACCCGCCTGCGCGAGGAAGCCGACAGCATGCCGGCGACCATCGGCGATGCCTTCACGCTGATCGGCAATGCCGCCCTGCGTCTGGTCGGCACATGGGACCGGATGATGGGCACCTCCTCGGCCGTCGCCGATGTCCTGATCACGGTCGCCGACAATCTCGAACGGCTGGCGTCATTGGGAATCGCTTTCGCCGCTTTCATGGCCGGACGCTGGGTCGCGGGTTTTGTCGCGGCCCGCATCGCCACCTTCAGCCTCGCCGCCGCGCTGACCGCCCTGCGGGTGGCCCTGATCCGCACTGGCATCGGCGCGCTGATCGTCGCGGCCGGAGAGCTGATCCATCAGTTCACACGGCTGGTAGAGAAGGTCGGGGGTTTGGGAGATGCCTTCCGGCTGCTGGGCAGTCTTGCCCTGGAGATCGGACAGCGCATCGGCATGGCGTTTCAGGGGGCATTCGCGCTCATGGGCGCGGGCTGGGAGGGTTATCGGGCGCTCGTCTTCACCGTGCTGGACGGAATCCTCACCGGCACCGTCACCGCCGTCAATCGCACGGTCGCGGTCTGGTCCGGAGCTTTCGATGCCGTGGCCGCGATCTGGGGCCGGCTGCCCGGCACCATCGGGGATTTCGCGTTTCAGGCCGCGAACGGGCTGATCGCCGGCATCGAGGCCATGCTGAACGGCGTCGTCACCCGCATCAACGCCTTCATCGCCGCCATCAATGGCGCGCTGGCGCTCCTGCCCGACTGGGCCGTCGGCGAAGGCGGCGCCGAGATCGGCCGGCTCGATCCGCTTGACCTCGGCCGCATCGACAACCCGTTTGAAGGTGCGGCGTCGGACGCCGGCAGTGCTGCGGCCGACGCTTTTGCCGAGGCCTTCAGCCGCAGCTATGTCGAGCCCCCCGACCTCTTCGGCGATCTGGCCGGCGAGGCCGCATCCCGCGCCGCCGACTATCTCGACCAGGCCCGCGCGCTCAGCGATGCCGCAACGGCACCGCTGGAGAGCTGGCAGGCGCTGCAGGATGCAATCACCGTTGGCGGAACCGAAGGCGCGGAGGCGCTGAACGATGCCGCGATATCTGCCGGAGGCCTCGATGCCGCACTGGAGAAAGCCGGTGGCGCGGCCCGACGGGCGGGCGCAGCCGGCAAGCAGGCGGGGCGCGACGCCAGGGACGGCGCCGAAGAGGCCAAGCAGGGCTGGGAAGCCGTTGCCGCCTCGCTCTCGGATTATGCCGAGAGTGCCCGCGACATGGGCAGCGGCATCGGATCGGCCCTGACCGGGGCTTTTCAGGGCGCCGAGAATGCGCTCGGGGATTTCGTGAAGACCGGCAAGGCCTCGATCCGCGATCTGGTCAGCTCGATCATCGCCGATTTCGCGAAGATCGGCGCGCGGCGATTTCTGCTCGGACCGCTCGCCAGTGCCCTGAGCGGCTGGGCCGGGTCATTGGGCAGCGCCGGGGTCATGGCCAATGTCATGCATTCCGGCGGCATGGTCGGATCGGGCGGGACGGCCCGCATGGTGCCGGCCAGCGTCTTTGCGGGTGCCCCAAAAATGCATGGCGGCGGCTGGGCCGGGCTGCGCTCGGACGAGGTCCCGGCGATCCTGCAGCGCGGCGAGCGGGTACTGTCACGCCGCGAGGCCGCGGGCCATGGCAGCATCACCGTCAATATCCAGACCCGGGACGCCGAGAGTTTCCGGCAGTCCCGGGCGCAGGTCTCGGCCGATATCGCCCGCGCCGTCGCCATGGGCCGGAGGGGCATGTGAGCATGTTTCACGAGATCCGCTTTCCCGACGATATTTCGCGCGGCGCCCGAGGCGGGCCGGAGCGGCGCACCACCATCGTCGAACTGGCTTCGGGCGATGAAGAACGCAATGCGGCCTGGGCGAACAGCCGGCGGCGATACGATGTCAGCTATGGCATCCGCCGCGCCGACGATCTGGCCAAGGTCGTCGCCTTCTTCGAGGCGCGGAACGGGCGGCTGCACGGCTTCCGCTTCAGGGACTGGTCGGATTACCGCTCCTGCCTGCCCTCGCAGGTGCCCGCTCCGACCGACCAGCAGATCGGCACCGGGGATAACACGAAAAAATCCTTCCAGCTGGTGAAGCACTACGCCTCCGGCGCGCAGTTCTGGACGCGCGCCATCACCAGACCAGTCGCAGGCAGCGTGACGATTTCCCTGAACGGCAACCCGCAAACCTCCGGCTGGAGCGTGGACAATACGAACGGCATCGTCAGTTTCGCCGCCGCGCCCGGCGAGGGCATCGCCATCACCGCCGGTTTCGAATTCGACGTGCCGGTGCGTTTCGACAGCGACACGCTGGACGTGACGCTGGATATCGAGCGCCTCGGCTCGATCGCCTCGATACCGCTTCTGGAGATCAGACGATGAAAGCCCTCTCCCCGGCCCTGCAGACGCATCTCGCCAGCGGCACCACCACACTGGCCTGGTGCTGGAAGATTATTCGGGCCGATGGCGTGGTCATGGGATTCACCGATCACGACTGCCCGCTTACCTTTGCAGAGACCACATTCGAACCGGACAGCGGCTTTGCCGCCGCCGAGATCCGCGCCGGGTCCGACCTTTCGGTCGATGCACAGGATGCCGAAGGGGCCTTGTCCTCCGACCGGATCACCGAGACCGACATTCTGGACGGTCGCTGGGACAATGCGCTGGTGGAACTCTGGCGCGTCAACTGGCAGGCGGTGGACCAGCGGGTTCTGATGCGCCGCGGCGCCATCGGCGAGCTGCGCCGGGGCCGGCATTCCTTCGTCGCCGAGATCCGCAGCCTGTCGCATCTGCTCGGCCAGACCGTCGGACGGGTGTTCCAGGGGAGCTGCGATGCCGAACTGGGCGACGGGCGGTGCCGCGTGGATCTCGCGGGTCCCGCCTTCACCGGCACGGGCCATGTCGCCGATCTCCTGCGCGAGCGCGCCTTCATCGCCACCGGGCTCTCGGGTTTCGCGAGCGGCTGGTTCACTTTCGGATCGCTGGCATGGACAACCGGCGCCAATGCCGGCCGGGCGGCCGAGATCGCACTGCATGAGGCCGGCGGCGGCGCCGTCACCCTGACCCTGCTGGAGGCACCGCTGCGCGGCGTCAGTCCGGGCGATGGTTTCATCATCCGCGCCGGCTGCGACAGGCGGCTGGAGACCTGCAGGACAAAATTCGGCAATGCGGTCAATTTCCGGGGCTTTCCGCATATCCCCGGGCAGGACGCCATCACGCGCTATGCGAAGCCCGGCGGACAGAATGACGGAGGCGTGCTGTGATGCCCGCCGATCCAACCCGCGTCGTCGCCATCGCCCGCAGCTGGCTTGGCACACCCTATCACGATCAGGCCAGCCGGCGCGGGGCCGGCTGCGACTGCCTCGGCCTTATCCGGGGCGTCTGGCGGGAGTTGCTGGGACCGGAAAGGCTCACCGTGCCCGCCTATTCGCGCGACTGGGGCGAGACGGGGCGCGAAGAGGTGCTGGCGGAGGCCGCAAACCGCGTTCTGATCCGGATCAGCGCGCATGAGGCCGGAACCGGGGCGGTGATCCTGTTCCGGATGCGCTCCGGCGCCATCGTCAAGCATTGCGGAATCCTCACCGCGCCGGACCGGTTCATCCACGCCTATGAACGCCTCGGCGTCATCGAAGAAGCGCTGACCACGGCCTGGCGGCGGCGCATCGCCTTCGCTTTTCTTTTTCCCGCAGCCGCAATGGAGAGCTGATCCATGGCCACGATCATTCTGGGCGCGGTCGGCACCGCCATCGGCAGCGGCTTCGGCGGCGCCGTGCTGGGGTTCTCGGGTGCGGCCATTGGCGGCATGATCGGCTCCACCATCGGCAGCATAGTCGACAGCTGGATCGTTTCCTCTCTGATGCCCGGCCAACGGATCGAAGGGCAGCGTCTCGACAGCCTGCGCCTGACCTCGGCCAGCGAGGGCGTCGTGATCCCGCGCCTCTATGGCCGCATGCGCATCGGCGGCAATATCGTCTGGGCCACGGATTTCCGCGAAGAGGTGAACCGCAGGAAACAGGGCGGCGGCAAGGGCGGCGGGCCAAAAGTCGAGACCACGGAATATCTGTACTATGCGTCTTTCGCGGTCGCACTGGCCGAAGGTTCCGAAGCCGGTCCCGCAGGGACCATTCTCTCCGGTGGAGAGAATGGAGGCGGCGGAGGCCCGGCAGGGCGAGGGATTACCGGCATCGGCCGGATCTGGGCCGATGGTGATATCGTCGATCTGAAGGATGTCACATGGCGCTGGTATCCGGGCGATGAGAATCAGCAGCCCGATCCCTTCATCGCCGCGAAGATGGGAACGGATGCGACCCCAGCTTATCGTGGCACCGCCTATGTCGTTTTCGAAGACCTGCCGCTGGCGCCATTCGGCAATCGCCTGCCCCAGCTCAGTTTCGAGGTTTTTCGGCCTCTGGCAGATCCCGACACGGCCGAGGGGCTGGTACCGGCGGTGACGATGATCCCGGCCTCGGGCGAGTTCGCCTATGCCACCTCGGTGGTCCGCAAGGCCGAGGGCGGTGTGGAGAATGTCAATGCCATGGCGGGCACACCTGATCTGGAGGTCTCGCTCGACCGGCTGGACGCCATGGTCCCGGCGGTCCGGTCGGTTTCGCTGGTGGTCTCCTGGTTCGGCGACGATCTGCGCGCCGGTCACTGCAACATCCGGCCGAAGGTCGAGATACCGGTGAAGGCGACCACGCCGGCATGGTCGGTGAATGGGATCATCCGCGATGCGGCACATGTGGTCAGCCCCGACGATCAGGGACGCCCGGTCTATGGCGGCACGCCTGCGGATTTTTCGGTCATCGAGGCGATCCGCGCCCTTCGCGCCCGCGGTCATCGCGTCACCTTCTATCCCTTCCTGATGATGGATATTCCGGTCGGCAACAGCCTGCCCGACCCGTATTCCGATCATGCCGGAACCCTCGGCCAGCCGGTGCTGCCCTGGCGCGGGCGCATCACCTGTGCCCCGGCCGCAGGCTTTGCCGGATCGGTGGACCGAAGCACAGCCGCCGCCGATCAGGTCGCGGGGTTCTTCGGCAGCGCAGAGCCCTCGGATTTCACCATTGCCGGAGAGACGGTGACATGGACCGGCGCGGCAGATGACTGGGGTTTTCGCCGCATGATCCTGCACAATGCCCATCTCTGCGCCCTGGCCGGCGGCGTCGATGCCTTCCTGATCGGCTCGGAACTGCGCGGGCTGACCCGGATCAGATCGGCAGCCTCCGCCTATCCGGCCGTGACGCAGCTTCGCTCGCTCGCCGCCGCGGTGCGGGCCATTCTCGGGCCAGCGACAAGGATCGGCTATGCTGCCGACTGGTCGGAATATTTCGGGCATCATCCGGAGGACGGCAGCGGCGACGTGTTCTTCCACCTCGATCCGCTCTGGGCAGATGAGAGCATCGATTTCGTCGGCATCGACAATTACATGCCGCTCTCGGACTGGCGCGATGGCGGGGATCATCTCGATGCAAAGGCAGGCTGGCCCGCGATCCATGACCGCGTCTATCTGCAATCCAACATCGCGGGCGGCGAAGGATATGACTGGTTCTATGCCTCTACCGCCGACCGGGCCGCGCAGATCCGGACACCGATCACCGATGGCGCCCATGGCAAACCATGGGTCTTCCGCAGCAAGGATCTTATGGGCTGGTGGTCGAACCGGCATTACGACCGGCCGGGTGGTGTGGAATCCGCCGCCCCGACCGCATGGCTGCCGCAGTCAAAGCCGATCCGCTTCACCGAACTCGGCTGTCCCGCCGTGGATCGCGGCACCAACCAGCCCAATGTCTTCTACGATCCGAAGTCCTCGGAAAGCTTCCTGCCGTATTTTTCGCGCGGCTGGCGCGACGATGCCATTCAGCGGGCCTGTCTCGAAGCCACATATCTCTTCTGGGGCGAGCCGTCGAACAACCCGGCCTCCTCGGAATATCCCGGCCGCATGGTCGATCTGGCCGAATGCGCGGCATGGACATGGGATGCCCGGCCGTATCCGTTCTTTCCGGAACTCCCCGATATCTGGTCGGACGGAGCGAACTGGCGCCTCGGTCACTGGCTGACCGGGCGGCTGGGCGCGGTCTCGCTGGCCGCCCTGATCCGCCATCTCTGCCTGCGCGCCGGCATGCCCGAGGCCTGGATCGACGTCACGGGCCTCGCCGGCGCCTGCGACGGGTTTGTCATTTCTGCGCTGGAAAGCCCCCGAACCTCGATCACCATGCTGGCGCGGCAGTTCGGGTTCGACGCCGTTGAGAGCGAGGGCGTGATCCGCTTCATCATGCGCGGCCGGGCACCGATCGCCACGGTGTCGCCCGAGGGCATGGTCGCCACCGGCAAGGGCGAGGTCATGGAACTGAGCCGGGGACAGGAGACCGAACTGCCGCAGGCTCTGAAGTGGCAGGTCGCCCGCTCGGACGAGGATTATGACGGCCTCACCGTCGAGGCGCGCCGCATCACGGTCGAGGCCAGCCGCGTCGCCTCGGACAGTTTTGCCGTCGCCGTCCCGCCCGAAGAGGCCGAGCGACGCTGCCGCCGCGCCCTGATGGAGGCCTGGACCGGCCGCGAGACCGGCGCCTTCCGCCTGCCGCCCTCGCGCCTCGCCCTCGATCCGGGCGATGTCATCCATCTGGATCATGACGGCCGGCTGGTGGAGATGCGGATTCTGTCCGTCGCCGATGCCGACGCCCGCGCCATCGAGGCGATCCGACAGGACCGGGGCAATTACGATCTGCCACCCGGCAGCCCGCGACCGGCGACACTGGCCCGCCCGGTCAGTTTCAGCCCGCCAACCATTGCCTTTCTCGATCTGCCGCAGCTGCGCGAGGATCAGGCCCCGCATCAGGCGCTGATCGCCGCGCATGCAAAACCATGGCCCGGACAGATGGCGGTGTTCCGGAGCTTTGAAAGCTCGGGCTTCGATCTGATGAGGGTATTTTCGCGCCGGGCGCGGATGGGCGTGCTGGTGGCGCCGCTGCATGTCGGCCCCGTCTCGCGCTTCGATCACGGCAATGCGGTCTATCTCGATCTTCTGGACGGCAGGCTGGAAAGCGTGACCGATATCCGCCTCTTTGCCGGTGAGAACGCCATGGCACTCCAACAGCCGAACGGACGCTGGGAGGTCCTGCAGTTTGCCCGGGCCGAGCTGATCGCACCGGGGCGATATCGCCTCTCAAGACTGCTGCGCGGGCAGCGCGGCACGGAACCGGACATGGCGCCGGTCGTGGAAGCAGGCGCGCGCATCGTCATGCTGGACGAGCAGCTGGTGCCGCTGCCCGTGCCCGAGGCAGATCTCGGACTGCCCGCCAACTGGCGCATCGGCCCGGCATCGCAGCCGGTCAGCGATGACAGCTACGCGGCAGCCAGCTTCACGCCCGCGGGCATCGGCCTCCGGCCCTTCGCGCCGGTGCATGTCCGGCAGCCATGGCGCCATGGCCGCGCGCCGGGCGATCTGGAGATCCGTTGGATCCGGCGCGACCGGGCACTGGCGGCCGACAGCTGGAACGCCGCCGCCATCCCGATGAGCGAAGCCCGGGAAGACTGGCAGGTGGAGATCCTCGACGGCGCGGTCGCGATCCGCACCCTGACCGCATCGACCAGCAGCGTGACCTATACCGCCGCGCAGCAACTGGCCGATTGGGGCGCGCTGCTCGGGCCGGGCGACAGTCTCCGCCTCCGCATCGCCCAGATCGGCCAGGCCTTCGGGCCGGGCGCCGCCCCCATCACCACACTCTGGTTCTGAACAGCAGGAGCAAAACCATGTCCGAGACCACGGCGCATCTGGCGCTGCCATTTCTGATGGCCGCACAAGCCCAGAAACACGTCACCCATAACGAGGCCCTGCGCATGCTGGATGCCATGGTCCAGCTCTCGGTACCGACCCGCACGCTGGCCGCACCGCCGGCCAGCCCGGCCGAAGGTGCGCGTTACATCGTCGCCGCAGGCGCGACCGGCCTCTGGGCCGGCTGGGACGGGAATGTCGCCTGCTGGCTCGACGGGGCGTGGATGCGGTTCTCGCCACAGCCGGGCTGGCTGGCATGGGTCGAGGATGAGGCGCAGGCAATTCTCTGGACCGGCGCCGCATGGGCGCCGATGGTCGATGCCATGGGGCTCATCGCGCAATCGGCAGCGGTTGCCGTGGCGAAGGGCGGCAATGGCGCCACCACCGGCATGGCGGTCATCGAGGAAACTCTGACCGGGCTGTCCGGGGCGATCCGCGACAGCACGGTGACCATCCCGGATCGGGCCATCGTGCTGGGGGTATCGTCGAGCACCGTCACAGCGATCACCGGCGCCACATCCTATGACTGCGGCATCGCGAGCGAAGCATCGAAGTTCGGCGGATCGTTGGGCATCGCCGCCGGCAGCACCAATCGCGGCGTCATCGGCCCGCAGGCCTTCTATGCCGACACCCCGATCCGGCTGACGGCGCGGGGCGGGAGTTTCATCGGCGGCGCGGTGCGCATTGCCATCCATCTCCTGACCGTGGGGCTGCCCTCGTGAGGTTTTCCGACGTTTTCCTGCAGCAGGGCCGCGCGCTGGAATGGATGACCTCGGCCCTGCTGCTGACCTTTGCCCTCACCCTTGCCCTGCCCGGCGATACGCTGGCCGGGAACCCGGGCTTTGCGGGCTTCGTCAGTGCCGGTCTGAACGAGGCGGCGCTGGCCCTGCCCCTCTCATGGATCGCCCTTCTGCGCATGGTGGGTCTCACCATAAACGGGGCCTGGCGGCGCTCGCCCCTCCTGCGCATGGTGGGCGCGGTGCTGGGCGCCGGCATCTTCGCCTTTCTGGCGATGGTCTTCGCACTGCCCTGGTGCCTCGGTCAGCAACCCGCCCTCGGCATCGGCGCCGGCACCTGTGCCGTGGCCTGCATTTTCGATCTTCTCGCGGCCTACAGGACCGGTGCCGATGCTGGACTTTCTGAACGGGCTCGATGAACCCGCATGGGCCGGCCTGACGGCGTTGGCCTTGGCCATCATCGGCGCCATCGGCGCGGTGATGAAGGGTCTGCGTCGACACCAAGGGGATGCGTCACCACCGGTCACCGATCCCATAGCTAGCCTTATCGCCGAGATCCACCAGCTCGCCGCCCGGCAGGACGATCTCGCCAGCGAGGCCGACCGCCGCTTCGATCGCATCGACCGTGATCTCGCTCGGATCCATACCGACACACAAGTCATCCGCGAGCGCCTGCCGCCGCGCTGATCGCCGCCTTCGACAACTGAGATGCAACCAGCCGTCCCCAATCCCGGGGGCGGCTTTTCCACATGGAGAACCGACATGAGTTTCTATCAGCACTGGCGCAATGTCCCGGCCGAAGCATGGCGCTGGCCGGATTTTTCCCTGGCAGAGATCGCCTGCCGCGGCACCGGCAAGCTGCTCGTCAACGCCGAAGCCCTCGACCGGCTGCAGGTACTGCGCAGCGCCCTCGGCCGGCCAATGATCGTCAATTCCGCCTATCGCAGCCCCGAACACAATGCCCGCGTCGGTGGCGCGAAGAAATCGCAGCACCTCTCCGGCGCCGCCTTCGATATCTCCATGGCGAACCACGATCCGGAAAGTTTCATTGCCGCCGCGCGCGAGGCCGGATTTACCGGCATCGGCACCTATCCACGGTCGAACTTCGTCCATATCGATATCGGACCGGCCCGGGTCTGGGGCGAGCCCTTTCCGGACCGGGCCTCGCGCTTTGCGGTTGACCGGCCTCCGGCGCGCGAGTCCCTGGCGGACAGCCGCACCATGAAGGGTGGCGGCACAGCCGGTGCCGCCACGGTCGGGGCAGCGGGGATCGAGGTGCTGCAGGACGGCATCGCCGAGACGCAGGGCGCGGTGCAGGCGCTGCTGCCCTGGCTCGATACCTTCCGCTGGGCCTTCATCGCGCTGGCACTGGCCGGCATCGCCGTCACCGTCTACGCCCGGCTCGACGACTGGAAGCGGGGGCGGCGATGATCGCCGTCCTCAACGCCCTCTGGCGGCGGGCGTTGCCCTGGCTGGCCCTTATTGCGGCCATTCTTCTTTTCATCCTTGGCGCAAGGCGAACCGGCGAAACCGCCGGTCGCGCGGCCGAGCGCCTGCAAAACACGGAAAGGACCAATGATGCGCTTCGTCACATGCTGGAGGCCGGGGCGGATCGGCCCCGTGATCGCGATGACCTTGCTGAGCGCCTGCGGGACGGCAGGTTCTGATCATGGCGCCTGCCCGCCGGTGGTGGACTATCCGGCGGCAGTGCAGAAACGGGCGGCCGAAGAGTTGGAGGCGATGCCAGAGGATTCCGCCGTCGCCGGGATGATGGCGGATTACCATGTGCTGCGGCGGCAGGCACGGGCGTGTGAAGGGACGGAACTGGGCGGTAGAGGATGAAACTTGGGCGGAGAGCTGCCTTTCGCTGCGAAAAGGACGAACGGCCGGTTCGGGGCCGATGTCCGACTGGTAGCTGCCTTCCCGAGATATTTGGTTTGCTGGCTTGGTTATGGCGACGGTGATGCGTTGACCCAAAGATGCCAGAGAGTGACAGTACCCGGAGCGTTGGCGGGCGGAGCCGTATGCGAATAAAGGAAAGACCGGCCATGACTTGAACGGGCGGCGTCGCAGACGGTGGTCGCAAGCGCGATTGGTGCGGTTTTGACGGCGTAGCTCACAGTCTGAGCGGATTGTGCAAGATAGGGTTGTAGCCGACCTGCGATCGTGGTCCCGTCCCGCACATAGGCAATCATGATAGCCTCGCGGCCACCCCAGCCATATTGACCATTGAGAAAGCGCCTGAGACCTTGGCTGCAATAGAGATTCTCGCCACGCGTGGTGTCTATGATCTTCGCTTCGGCAATCAACGGAAAGCGCAGCGCGCGCCCGGACAAGAAGATCGAAAGGTCAGGGCGCTTTTCCAAATGCTCGCCATTGTAGCTCAGGCTCTCGGCGCCCCTTACCACGCAAGTGACGAGTTGGCGCCAGACCGTATCCTCCTCGATCATGCGATTGAGTCGGGTCACCAAAAGCGCGGTGACCTCGGCCTCGTCGCCGGTTGTGACGGAGGTGAATGCGCTGGCGCGAATGTCTTGGAATGCGTTGACCACGCCTTCGGTGATGATTTGCAGATACACCTCTTCGATCGCCGCCAAGGGCAAATCTAAACCGCGTGTTAGTTCCGCGATCTGGTCCGGACGAGGCAAAAGCGCCGACGAACTCATCCTCAACCTCGCCTCTTTAAGATGTCGAGGCGCGACCAGATGATGTGCTGGGCTAAGAGACGCGCTTGAGTATAGCTCCAATACCGGCTTTGGGCGAGACGCCCAATGAGGAGCGCGCCGCTCCCGTCTTCCACCATTAACTCGGTTGCTGCCGTAGCGTCGGCGACCGAGAGTAATGCCTCCCAATGCTGCTGGACCCCTGCATCAGAGGTATTTGCCCCCGTCTGTAGTAGAAAACCCATCCACGGTGAGGTCGATCGACTGGCGATCATACGAACGCTGAGCGATGTGCCGAACCGCTTCGCCCAAGGCGCCAGTTCATTTTGAAGGACTAAGCAGAAATCCTCGGCGGCCTTCGGATCCGGACGTGCCTGAGCGGCCAATTTGATCTCAGCGAAGGGCAAATTGTAGGACAGCGTGTCGGTGATGATCTGCAAGTCACCGGCGCCTAGGCCATAGAGACTTGCGACCCAGCGATCCACGTCTTCCCAAGCTGAAGCGGATCTGCACACGTCTTCAAAGAGCTGGAGGATTTTCTCCCAGTCGGCAGGCTGGAGGCAACGGAAGTCGGGAAGCGGAATACGGTCGATGGTAGTCTTTTCGATCACCTCTCGCTCGAACCCGAATTCGCCGCTGGTGATCAGCGTGAACCACAGCGCAAACTTGCTGCCGAGCACGAGTGCAATATAGCGTGCAAGTTCGCTGGCGCGCTCAAATCCACTTGGCGAATAGCCATAGAAATTCTCATTATAGGCGACTTGGCAGTCAGCTACGCCGACGCGGATACGCCCCCGGTCAGCAGGGGGAGACTTGTGAACGATCACGAGAGGCGCTTGGAAGAGGCGCGGATCTCGGGGGTCGTGAATGCGCGAATGCCGAAACGTTTGAAGGCGTTCTGTATCGATGAGCAGGTCATCAAGGGAATTGACCGTAACGTCAGGCAGACCGTGCAGATAGGCCGCATCGGCGCCCGGGAGCCCGTCTCCGTTTTTTCTCGTGCGGCTGCTCCGCCGGAGCTGCTGATATCCCTGTCCTGAGCCAACCATGCGGCCGCGTGTCGAGATGCCGACGGCATCGCGCCAGAATGTCTCTAGCGTTGGAAATTCCTTACCGCGAATCCGCTGGACCAAGCCTAGGTCGGACTTCGTTCCGCGGAACAGAATTTTGAGGATGTCGGGCGTCTCAACCATCTGCTGGGTCGCGACGATCTCGGCTGAGTGGGCGTCGACACGCATCGTTCCCGAGGCATTGAGCGTCGTTTCGAGGCGGGGACTGATCAGTCGGAATCCCGCGCCGGTCTCCGGCACTTGGTTGGTTGCGATGAGCATGCAGAATGGGGCCGAGATTTCTGGCCAAACCTTGGTTTGACGCAGTTCGACACCGTTGATGACTGAAGTAATGTCGAGCGCTTGGAAGAGCATCCGGCGCGCGTCGACCATACCGTCACCCTGTTGGAAAAGCAGGCGAGCGTGTAGAGCGAACGCAATCTGGCCGCCCGGCTTTGCCCATTCCATCGCACGCCAAACGAAAGGAAGATCGAGCACCTCGTTGGGAAGCGGTGGGGCAATCTTTGCGCCATGTCGTTCGCTGGCGATGCGCGAGACCGTCTCCAGCACTAATCGCCAATCAGCCAGCTTGGTGCCGGTAGACCACGGAGGGTTGCCGACAACCATGTCGTACCGCCCCCGATGCGCTTCGCCGACGAGGGGGCCGAGACTGCCGAGGCCAGCGCCCAGCACTCGCTCTTCGCTGGCGACGAGGTGGAGAACCTTGCCTCGAAGATCATCGAAGCCAAGTTTGTCGACTGGCTGTGGCTGCGGATCTAGTTCGATCGAGACAAGGTAAAGCGCGAGTGCGGCGAAGCGCAATGCCTCCTCGTTGATGTCGAAGCCTGTGATCTGGCCATAGAGGATCTGGCGCAAGCGCTGAGTGTCGGGTCGCTTGCCGTCGGCGCGCCATCGTGCCGCGACGAGTTCGCGGAAGGCCGTCAGTAAGAATACGCCGGCGCCTGCCGCAGGATCGAGGACGCGTGCGGCTGCGCTCGAGCCGTCCCGCTCTAGCGCGCGAAATGATGCCCGGACAAGCAGGTCGGCGATCGGCCGCGGCGTGTAGAAGCCGCCCTCTTTGCGCTGCTTTTCCGGAGCATGGCTGCGCAGGTAAAGCTCGTAGGCTTGGCTGAGCACTCCGACGGGGATGTGAGCGAAGTCGAGCCGATCCCAGCGTTCTGCCCAACCAAGAAAGAGCTGGTCCCCGGGTGCGCGCATCATGATGTTGCCGAGCACCTGATAGGCATCCGTAGGTAGGATCTCGAAAATATTTTCCGACAACGGCAGTAGATCGCCGTTGAAAGTTCTGTCCAGCCAAGCGCTGGTCGCGCAGGCATTGTCCGCATTATCGAACAGAGCGGCGGCGACTTCGGGTGATTCCAGATCCGCCGGCAAAAGCTCGCGATCGCCCAAGAATCGCGCAAACAGTGCCCGTCCTACAAGGGAGATCGCGTCTCCGTGGTCGAGATCGAGATCGATCAGCCGATCAATCGCCTCAGTCAGAAGGTTGAGGACCACATTGGAAATCCAGCTCTGTCTAGTACGCGTCGCACTTGGACGGCGATTGGCCAGATGCGGAAACAGATCCTTGAGCGCCTCGCCGGACGCATTGATGGCCAAACGCGCCTGCGCGGGTGTATTGTGATCAAGCGCGATAGCATAAACGTCCAGTCGACCAGGTGCAGCGATGCCGAGATAGGGCGCATCGCCGCGCATCGCGAGAAGGCGACGGAGTTGGTGGATTTGAGTGACGCCCTCGATTTGGTCGGCATCCACCAGAAAGATCAGTGGTGCATCCTGCCATTCATAGACGGCGCCAACGACCCCGAGGATCGAATTGCTGTCGCGCCGCGCGTTTGTCAGCGTCGCATAGGGCAGCAGTTCTGGGCAGTCGGCATCAAGCAAGCGCAGTGCTTGCCGATCGGCGCCGAACGGTTCGAGCCGGGTCAGCCAATCAGTCATGATCCGGTCCTAGTGGCATCGACGAGCTCACGGCAGCAGATCCAGACTTGCCTGACGGTCGCCGCCGAAATGGCCGCGCCGGGTCCCTCCGCGCGGCTTCTTCGTTGGCGCAACTTTTGCAATCGCGGTGCGATAGTCGCCTCCGCTCGTTGCCATTTCAGCGACGAGGACGGCAACAAGTGCGATGTGCTGGGGCACCTCTCCCCGACCGGCATAGTTAGTGATCGAATTGGGGTTCATACCGATGAGGTCAGCAAAGCCGCGCACACTGAGAGCCGCGCGCTCAAGCTCGGCAAGGAATTCAGCGTACGGCACCTCAATATTTCATCCTACGTAGTGTTTGACGTAGAGTGGCACATGTTTTGATGTGTCGCAACACACGAAGCGATGTGAGCAATGCTCCCTCGACGTTCTTGGGCGTCTCGTCCGATCGGTAGTTTGGCGGAGTACTCCAACGTCAGCACATTTCGGAAGCCTCATTGAAAGGAGCACTCAATCGGCACCGGCACAACCTGACTGGTCAGCGAACCGGCCCAGATCGGTCATCTGAACGTAGGGCAAGTATCGGACGCATGTCGATACCGAAACGGCTTGGACGGGCGTGAAGCCGACGCTGGCTCTGAGGTGGCCGAGAGTCCGCTTCGGGCCGTTCATGCGTCTTGTGGCGCTATCAGCGTCGCGCATCACCGTTCGGGGAACTGGATGACATTGTCACCGCGCATGAAGGCGATGGCGCCTTCTTCCTCGATGGCCTGAATGGCGGCATTTCTGGCATCCTTGTCGGAAGAGAATTGGTCGTCCCAGACATGACTGGTGCCATCCTGGTCGACGACCTCAAGCATCCAGTTCTGATCCGTTTCGGCGCGGTATATTTCGATGGAGAAGGGATAGCCGTCGATGATGGATAACGTACAAATTCTTTCGCACATTTGACGGAGACGCCGGTTCCTTTCAAAC